>DVJE01000016.1 GCA_018716975.1 Candidatus Gallacutalibacter stercoravium
GGACAGCTCAAAAATTGCTACCCGCACATGGAAAAGCGTGGTTCCCGATACTTACGCTACGCACTTTACAACGCAACCAAGTATGTTTGCTACTGGAACCCGGTTTTTGCCGATTATCTCGCCAAGAAGAGCGCGGAGGGAAAACACTACAATATTGCCATCTCTCATGCTGCCAAGAAATTGGTGCGTTTAATTTTTGCCTTGGAGAAATCCAGACAGCCATATTGTTCAGCAGCTTAAGTACAACTACCTGAATAGCCAGCAGGGGCCTGACAAGACCTCAGCTTTGCTATACCTTTTTGAGCCATCTCTTTTTCACCACCACCATTCATTTTGAGGATTGACTTTTAATAGTTAATCTTTGAAAAAATAGTGCGGGCGGGGCATACTCCCGATGATGGCGTTTTTTATTTTAAGAAAGCACGAAACGAAAATGCCCGCGTTGCCGCTTTTCTATTATAACGTAGACCTCATCTTTTTCAGTGCGTAAAAGTAGTTTTTCCGCTAGGGGAAAACAGCCCGTACCCTCGCAGAGCGGTGCAAGCGGAGTGAGCGAGAGAGTTTTCCCCGCTAGGGGAAAACAGCCCGTACCCTCGCAGAGGGGCGCGAACGAAGTGAGCGAGGACAATTACGCCAACGGCTGCAAATAGGGAATCTTCTATTGGGGCAAACGCGCTTCTTTCTTAAGAAAAATAACGAGTGCCCGCCAGGGATGCGAATGAAATGAGCAAGCGTTATTTTTCAGTGCGTAAAACTTGGTTTTACGCACATTATACCACATTTTCTGCTGCTACGAGGCTACGCGGTACGTTCTGCGGTGCAAAAAGATGTTTGCGAATATTCCCTAGGCAATATTATATCCTTCCCTATCTAGGGTATGATGGCCAACATACGCAGGAGAAAACACCGGTGGAATTGGTGCAACGGATGCTTGATACGGCGTGATGCGCCGCATATAGAGAGGGTGTTTGGTAAATGGGATTTGGTAGGGAATTGTCGTCTCGGGAGCGGATTATGCGGATTTTTTGCAACCAAGAGGTGGATCGCCCCGCCCTCAAACTATGGGGCGCCCAGCCGGGCACTGCGCTGCTGCACCCAGCTTATGAGCCGGTGCAGCGCCTTGCATTACAAACCAGCGATATATTTGCTGCAGCATCTTCCCCCTTTTCTATGTATTGGGGAAAAAACGAAGCAAATTTTGTCAGCATAGAGCGCAGGCCCACCGATTCGCCGTTGTGGCAGGATGAAATCACCCTGGCGCAGCTTTCCGGCCGGGTGCTGCGCCAGGTGTGCCGGGTATCCACTAAAGGGGAGCCGCCCTATGTTACCGAACACTTTGTGAAAGAACCCGCTGATTTAGAGAGCTTGCTGCGGTTGCCCTACGAACCCTATCCCTTTCATATAGAAAGTTTTTCCCGTACAGAGGCCGCTGTGGGCAACAGGGGCGTTACCTTGTTTTCGTTGGATCATCCCGGCTATGCGCTGCAGCGGTTGACCGGATCGGAAACCCTGGCCTATTTTAGCGTGGATTGCCGCCCGCTGCTTTTACAAGCGGTGGAGATATTTTCTCGCCGGGTGCGGCAGCAAGCTGAGCAGGCATTAAAAGCCGGCGTCCGGCTCTTTCAATGGGTGGGGCCCGAGGTCTTTTTACCGCCCCTGCTTTCGCCAAAAGATTTTGAAGATTTTTGTTTTGGCCCCGATGCGGCGTTGTGTAATGATATTCACAACAGTGGCGGTTATGTGTGGGTGCACAGCCATGGCAAGGTGGCGGATTTTATCCCACGGTTTATTCAAATGGGCGTGGATGTGCTCAATCCCTTGGAGCCGCCGAAAAACGGAGATGTGGCGCTATCTCAGCTGGTGGAGCGATACGGCGCGGCCATTGGCTGGGAAGGCAATGTGGAAATTCAAGAGCTGCTTTTGTCAGATAAAGAGCGCTTGACGCCGCTCATTACCCAGTGTGTGCAAGCGGGGGCGGCCAGCGGGCGGTTCATCCTTTGCCCCTCGGCGGGTTTTATGGAGTACCCGGCCCCCACTGAACGGTATATCGATAACTTGCTGTTTTATCTGCGGTTTGGCCTGCAAGCTGTGCAGAGCTATGCCCGAGGATGAATGTAAACGGCGTGCAAAAAGGTTTACAATTGCTTCTTTGACAAAATACAGCGTGGCGATCTATAATAAACGGGATAAGCCGCCTGTTGAAACGGCGGAGAAAATAAACGGATAAAAAGCAAACAGCCGGGCTGCCCGGCTGGATCGGGGGATTTTGAAACAATGAGCGAAAAAGGGACGCGGCGTGCGCTGCCGGAGGATTTTAAGCTGAAATATGTGCTGGATTACGCCCACGACGCCAAGTTACAGCGGGCGTTTACCATTGGTTCGCTGGTGCTGGCCATATTGATGGCGCTGTTGATGCACGCGGCCCATCCCTTTCAAATGGATTTAACCAGTGACACCGCCGGGTTGAATACCATATATGCCCTGGTGCTGTTGGTGGGATCCGTTTGGCTGTTGGGCCATGTGCGGGGGCTGCTGCATGGGCTGGCTTTAAAGCTGTTTTCCAACAAGACGGGGAGTAAGGTGAAATTTCATATCCGGTTAGGGGGCACCAGTGCCTGGATGCCCGAGTGCTATTATAGCAAGGGCGCCTATATGGCGGTGCTGTTGCTGCCCATGATTTTATGTATCGGTTTGCTGTGCGTGCCCCTGTTTTTTTTAGGGGATCCTTGGTTTTGGGCGGTTTACCTGGTGCAGATTATCAATGTGTCGGCCTATTTTCGCGATATTTTGGCGGTTTATTTTTTGTATGGCTTGCCAGAAATGTATTTGCTGCTGGATAACGGCATGTTGCTTAAGGTTTATTGGCCCGATGGAGCGCAGCCCAAGCAAAAAAAAGAGCTGTTTTAATTTGTGGCCGCCGGTGGAACAGAGGGGTGGCTATAGAAACCACGTGCTTGATATTATACAGAAACCAACAGGCGGGAGCTTTTCTAAAAGGAAGCTCCCGCCTGTTTTATGGATATGTTTATGGGCGAGAAGATTATCCTACAAAACGGGCTGTATTTCGCGCCGCTTTGTGTTACAATGTGTGCGAAAGAAGTATGCGGCGCGCTGCGGTACGCCTGCGCGCCAGAACGGAGGAACATTTTATGGATGTGCAGCAGCATCTGCTGGATCGCCAAAAATGGTTTGTCAATTTGCGTTTTGGCACTTTTATCCACTTCAATTCGGCCACCTTTCAATTTGCTGAAGGGGAAATAGCAGACTGGGAATACGGCTATGAAAATGACGGTGAGCCACGGCGCTACCCGTTTGATCCGGCACAATGGAACCCGGTGGGGCTGGATTGCGCTCAGTGGGCCCGCACGGCTAAGTCGGCGGGGGCGCGGTTTGGATGCTTGACCACCAAGCACCACGAGGGCTTCGCCCTGTGGCCCAGCGACTGCACCGATCACTGCGTAAAAAGCGCCGCGCTGAAAACCGACGTGGTGGGCGAATATCTGAATGCCTTTCGCAAAGAAGGGCTGACGGCGGGGTTATATTTCTCTATGTTGGATCTGCACCACGGTATCGGCCGCAAAGGCTGCACCCCGGCGGGTAAGGAGCTGATTAAAGGGCAAATAACCGAGCTGCTCACGCGCTATGGCGAGATTCCCTTTTTGATCGTAGACGGTTGGCAGGCGCCTTGGGGCGGCCCCAGTTTTGACGAGGTGCCCTTTGAGGAGATTGACGCCCTAGTAAAGAGCTTGCAGCCCGATTGTCTGTTAATGAACATCGGTGAGCAAAACGGGCTGGCCCACACCGACGTGGCTTTTTGCGAAAACGCTGCCGGTCAACAAATCGCCCCCGATTTTGCCGGCCCCGGTGCCAGCTGCAATATTCTAACCAAGCATTGGTTCTGGCGGCAAAGCGATCCCGGCGAGGAGCTCAAAAGCGCCGATTGGGCTTTGAACATGATGCAGTCGGTAAACCGCCAAAACGTCACCTTTTTGCTCAATTTATCCCCCAACCAGCGGGGGCAGTTGGATGATAACCTGGTTGCCCGTTTTGCCGAAATTGGGGAGCGGGTGGCCTTCCTGCCGGATTTGGAGCAGTTGCCCCAAGGCTGGCTGCGCCGTTAAGGCGGTTTTACTAAATTGCTGTTTTGGTTTTTATTGTGCGTTAGAATGGGGAAAGAATAGGCAAGAGGCTCAAAGGCTCAAGAGGCTTTTTAAGAAAACGGTTAAGCAGCACAGCTTAGAGCCTTAAAAATCTTTATGAACACAATGATGAATTGATAGGAGTGGTAAAATGGCGGAAAAACAATGGACCGTGCACGTAGTCTCCCATTCCCATTGGGATAGAGAGTGGTTTTTGCCCTTTGAACAGCACCGCATGCGCCTGGTGGATCTAATCGACCAGTTGCTGGATCTGTTTGATAAGGATCAATTTTCCAGTTTTTATTTGGATGGGCAGACCATTGTGCTGGATGATTACCTGCAAATCCGGCCGCAAAACGAGCAGCGCCTGCGCGCCCGCATTCAGGAGGGGCGTTTGGTGATAGGCCCGTGGTATGTGTTGCAAGATGAATTTTTAACCTGCGGCGAGAGCAACGTGCGCAACCTGCTCACCGGCGTGCGCGAGGCGCGCAAGTTTGGGCCGGTAAGCATGCTGGGCTATTTTCCCGATGCATTCGGCAACGCGGGGCAGATGCCTCAGCTGCTGGCCGACGCAGGCATGAAAGCGGTGTTGTTTGGCCGGGGGGTCAAGCCGGTGGGCTTTGACAACGAAGTGTTGGATGCGGGGGAGTATGAATCCTGTTTTTCTGAGATGCAGTGGGCCTCGCCCGACGGCACTTCTTTGTTCGGCGTGCTGTTTGCCAACTGGTACAACAACGGCAACGAGATCCCGGTGGCAGAAGCCGACGCCCGAGCCTATTGGGATGATAGGCTCCCCAAAGCGCAAAAATTCGCTTCTACCAGCCAGCTGCTGTTTTTAAACGGCTGCGATCATCAACCGGTGCAGGTGGATGTGGATAGAGCGATTGAAACAGCCAACCGGCTGTATACCAACGTGCGCTTTTTGCATTCGAACTATGAAGACTTTTTACGCGCCGCTCAGGAAGAACTGGCGCAAAACAACACACAGCTTTCCACTGTAACAGGGGAGCTCATCAGCCAAGAAACCGACGGATGGACCACGTTGGTAAACACCAGTTCTTGCCGGGTATATTTAAAACAGCAGAACCAGAAAAACGAAACCTTGCTGGCCCGGCAGGCGGAGCCCATGGCGGCGGCCGGCGCTTTATTGGGAGTGGAATACCCCCATGATTTTTTGGATTACGCCTGGAAAACCCTGATGCAAAATCATCCGCACGACAGCATTTGCGGCTGCGTGGCGGACGAGGTGAACCGAGAGGTAGCGACGCGCTTTGAAAAAAGCATTGCTGTGGGCGAAGAGCTGGTATCCCGGGCGGGAGGCGCGCTCATGGATAAAATCGCCTGGCCCGATTTTGGGCAAGGCGCCGTGCCCTTTGCTGTTTTTAATCCCTCCGGCAAATGCCGCAAGGCAGTTACCTGCATCACGCTGGATATTGAGCGGCTGTATACCGGCCAATATGACGAAAATTACCGCACCTTGCGGCAAAAGCCCCTGGGATGCTGGAAGGTGGTGGACGAAAGCGGCGCAGCGGTGCCCTGTGTGGTGGAAGACGCAGGAGCGGGCTTTGGCTACGATTTGCCCCGCGACAAGTTCCGCCAACCCTGTATGGCAAAACGGGCCAAGGTAACCCTGCAGGCCCAGGTGCCCGCGATGGGCCTGCGCTGCTACGCTTTAGTGCCCGCACAGGAGCCCGCTGCCGGTTCGCTGGTTGTGCCGGGCAACGGTATGGAAAACGATGCGATCAAAGCCTGGGTAGAACCAGACGGCACCTTGTCGCTGCTGCACAAAGGCACCGGGCGGGAGTACCGCGGCCTGGGCTATTTAGAGGATACCGGCGACATTGGCAACGAATATATCTATTATCAGCCGCCGGGTGAGAAATCCATTCTTTCCCGCGGCGGGCAGGCAAAAATAGAGCTGCTGGAGGATACCCCGGTGCGGGCCGCCTACCGCGCAACCGTAACCATGCAAATCCCTGTTTCTGCGCAAGACAGCCTACGGGAAGAAACAGCGGCCTGCATCCCCTTCTCCGATCGCACCACCCAACGCAAAAAACAAACCCTGCCGCTTACGGTGCAAGTGGAGTATTCCCTGGAAAAAGAAGGAAAGGGTGTGGGCGTGCACGTTTCCTACAACAATCAAATGAAGGATCACCGCCTGCGCATGGTGTTCCCCACCGGCCTAGAGGCAAGCACCCATTTGGTAGATTCGGTATTTGAAGCGGTGCGCCGGCCAAACCGCCCGTCGGCGGCTTGGCAAAACCCCAGCAACTGCCAGCATCAGCAATGCTTTACCAGTGTGGATGACGGAAAGGCCGGCTTGCTGGTGGCGAACCGCGGGCTGTATGAATACGAAGTGTTGCCCGACGATGCCAATGCTGTGGCTGTTACCCTGCTGCGCGCTGTGGGAGAGATCGGTGACTGGGGCGACTTCCCCACCCCCGAGGCCCAGTGTTTGGGGCAACAGTACGCCGACCTGCTGCTTGTTCCCCATGTGGGCAACGCTATAGCCAGCGGCGCTTGTGAACTGGCTTATCAGTTCCAAGGGGATATGCCCGTGTTCCAAAAGGATCTGTGGGGCCGTGCGCCGCATGATACCATAGAAAACAAACTACCCGCCAAGTGCGGCCTGCTCTCTTACGAGGGGGAGGGCATCACCCTCACCGGATGCAAACTGGCAGATCAAGGGCAAGATTTGATTCTGCGCTTTGTTAACCTGGCGGATACAGCCGGTTGCCTGCGCCTATCGCCGCACTTCCCGGTGGCGGCGGCTTACCAGAGCGATGTGCTAGAGGGCGAGGGTCAAGCGCTGCAACAAACCGGCGGCGCCTATTGCATTGAGGCAGGACCCCATAAAATTATTACCCTGCGCCTAACGGCGGCTGCTTTATAAGGGCTTAAAAAAGAATACCGGCGCATGAACCGGCAAAAGGAGGGTTTTCCATGCGGGAACCGCGCAAGGAGGCATGGGCAAACAGCGGCTACAGCCGTAAGATAGCGCAGCGCCATTGGAACCTGCCCGAAAAAGGCGAGATGGAGAGCCAGCGGGAAGAAACCTTTATCGATGATATTGTGCAAAAAAGCCATTTGGAAAAGGAACTGCTGGCCAGCCTCGACGGCGTATCCACTGCCTTTGACGGCGGGGCGGGCAGCGGGCGTTTTTCCATCCTGTTGGCAAAAAAGGGCATTCATGTAACCCACTTTGATATTTCCCAGCCCATGTTGGATAAGGCGCAGCAGCTGGCCCAAGAAGCCGGTGTGCTGCATAACATCACCTTTGTGCGGGGCGCGTTGGAGGATTTGAGCGCTTATGCAGATCGATCCTTTGATTTGGTGCTAAGTTTTGACGCGCCGGTATCTTACACTTACCCCAACCAGCAAAAGGTTATTTCTGAGCTGTGCCGCATCGCCAAAAAGCGCATCTTGCTAAGCGTGTCTTCCCGCCTGGGCAGCCTGCCGTACCTTGCCAACCCGGTGCAGAAAAACCAGTTTATTCTGGATGAGAACTGCCCGGATCCGTGGGTGCGCCAGTGTGTAGAGAACTATTCTGCGGCGGTAGAGGGCTTTCGCTTTCACAAACAAGCCGCGCAAGAGCTATTGGAAAATGGTTTGATGGGCGGGGAAGAAGAGGCAGCTGCCTACGACAGAGGCGAAGCCCCTTGGTGCATCACCTACACTTTTATGCCCGGCGAGCTGAAAGACCTGTTAGAGCAAAACGGCGTGGGGCAGGTGTGCTTAGCGGGGCCGGGCGCCTATGCCAGAACCATCCCGCGTGATGTGTTGGTGAAGATAATGAATGATAAAGAGCAGCGGGAGGACTTTTTGGCGTTTTGCCATGCGTATGACTCTAACCCTTATGTGTGCGGCATGGGCAAGGACAATCTGTTTGCAAAAGGGGAAATTGTTTGCCAAGAATAGCCGCCTGGTGAATAAGAGACAAAAATTTTTGTTTTGTCGCGCCTAACCGGTTGCGGCGCGGCGCAAGCTGTACTATCATTAGAGAAAAGAAATACCCCACCCCGGGGCTGCAAGGCGCCGGAGAAAGGAAGGTAACGATGTTAAATGAAAAGCAAACCGCGCAGATGATGGCCAAGCTGACGCGGCTGCAAGACACCTTGCAAGAGCTGATGTTTGAAAAGGTGGATGAGGTGCCCGTGTGCTGGTATAAAACCGAAGAGCGGCTGCACCGTATTCCCGACGACGGCCTGTTTACCCCTTGCAAAAAGGGCGACCAGTGGGGCGGCGAGGGCGCTTACTGCTGGTTTAAGGGCAGCTACACGGTGCCCGATCGCCTAGCGGGGCAAACCCTTTATCTGTATCCCCATGTGGGCGGCTATGAGGGTTTCATGTGGCTGGACGGCAAACCCTTTGGCAACTACGCCTCTAAGCTGGGCAACCACTATTGCAACTACCTGTTTGACAATGCCAAGGCGGGCGATGTGCACGACATCGCCGTGGAGTATTACGCCGGGCATTACGTCATCGGCTGCAGCCCGCTGACCAGCAGCCCCATGAGCGACTTCCTCTATCAGGTGGAGTCCATGGATATCTGCGTTAAAAATGAGCAGGCAGCCGACTTCCTGTTTGATCTCAAGGTTCTGTGCCAGGCAGTGGAGTGCATGGATAAAGACAGCTACCGCCGCGCCGATATCTTGGCCGGGCTGTATGAGGTGCACAACACCATCTACTACTCCTATGAGGACGCGGGCCGCGAAGCCTTTTTTGAAGGCCTGGCCCGGGCCAGCGGCATTTTGAAAGAGAAGCTTAGCCGGGTTAACTCCCAAACCACCCCCTTCGCCGGTTTAGTGGGCCACTCTCACATGGATACCGCATGGCTGTGGACCGTGCCCGAAACCGAAAAGAAATGCGCGCGCACCTATTCCAAGCAGATTAGCCTCATGGAGCAGTACCCCGAATACATATTTACCCAGAGTTCGGCCTTCCACAGCGACATGATGCGCCGGGATTACCCCGAGCTGTTTGCCGAGATTCAGAAGAAGGTCAAAGAGGGCCGCTATGAGCCCAACGGCGGCGTATGGGTGGAGTGCGACTGCAACATTGTTTCGGGCGAATCTCTGGTGCGCCAATTCCTGTGGGGCCAGCGCTTTACCCGCAAATACTTTGATTACACCTCCGATACCTTCTGGCTGCCCGATACCTTCGGCTACAGCGCGGCCATTCCCCAGGTGATGAAGGGCTGCGGGGTAAAATACTTTTTAACCACCAAGATGAACTGGAACGACACCAACAAGTTCCCTTACGACACCTTCTATTGGCAGGGTATGGACGGCACCAAGGTGCTCACCCATTTAAACCGCATCGATGTGTGGCCTGAGCCCAAGGCGTTGATGGAATTTGTGGTAAAGGGAAGCGACAGCGTGCGGGAAAAATCGGTTTCCAACATGCGCCTGCTTTCTTACGGTTATGGCGACGGCGGCGGCGGACCCATGTTTGAAGAGCTGGAAATGGCCCGCAGGCTCAAGGACTTTGAGGGCCTTCCCCGTGCCGAGCACATTACGGTGAGCGACTTTATGCAGCGGCTGGAGAAAACCTCGCGGGATCCCTCGGTGTACAGCGGTGAGCTGTATTTGGAGCTGCACCGCGGCACTCTAACCAACCAGCATACCATTAAGCGCAACAACCGCTTGGCCGAAATCGGCATACACGACCTGGAATTTTTAGAGGTGCGCAAGGCCATCGCCGAAGGCCGCGCGGCCGACAGCGGCATTTCTCAGCCGCTGCTCTCCACCCTGCTGGTTAACCAGTTCCACGACATCCTGCCGGGCACCTGTATCCCCCAAGCCCACCAGGAGTCTATTGCCGAAACCACCGAAATGATTCAAAAAACCAACGGCCTTATCGCCTCTCATATGGGCCAACAGCCCAAAGAGAACACCGTTTCGCTGGTCAATACTTTGTCTTTTGACCGCAGCGATGTGGTGTATCTGGATTACCAGGAGGGCATGATGGTGGACGGCGGCTATGCCCAGCAGGTGGTAACCATGCCCGACGGCAGCAAAAAGCTGGCAGTGGCCGGCGTGGCCATCCCCGCCTTCTCGGCAGTAACCCTCACCTTGGGCGAGGGCACGCCTGCGGGCAGCAGCGCCTTTGCTTTTGAAGGCAATGTGCTCACCACTCCCTTTGCCAAAGTAACCTTTAACGACAAGGGCGCCATTGAATCCTTTATCGATACTGCTGAGAATCGAGAGCTGCGCGGCGAAGGATTCCCGCTCAATACCTTCCTCATCGCCGAAGACGTGTCCGCGAACTGGGATAACTGGGATGTGGACGCCGATATCCAGGACCGTTACCGCGACAGCGCTGTGTTGCTCAGCCGTGAGGTTGTGGGTATGGGCCCGGTGGAGTGCCGCATCCGCAGCCTGTATCAGCTTACCGATAAATCCACCCTGCGTCAGGATATGATCTTCTTCGCCAACTCCCCCGAGGTGCGCTTTGAAACAGTGATGGATTGGAACGACGACCACCGCTTCTTGAAAACCTGCTTTGATACCACGGTGTTCTCCGATTTTGCCCGCAACGAGGTGCAATTCGGTTATGTTAAGCGTCCCACCACACGCAGCACCGATTGGGAAAAGGCTAAGTTCGAGGTATGCAACCACAAGTATACCGATCTGTCGGAGCCCTATTACGGCGTGGCGGTGCTCAACGACTGCAAATACGGCGTTTCGGTGGAAGGTTCCAAAATCCGCCTGTCGCTGCACAAGGGCGGCAACCGCCCCGACTACACCGGGGATCACGGCGAGCATGCCTGCACTTACTCCTTCCTGCCCCACAGCGGCGGCTTCAACGCCCAAACCGTGGTGCGCCCCGCCTATGCGCTTAATTACAAGCCTTTGTGCGCCAAGGGCGAGCTGAGCTATGCTTCGTTGCTGCAAGTGGATAAGGCCAATATTATCGCCGAAACCATCAAGCCTTGCGAAGACAGTGAAAACGCCTATATTGTGCGTCTGTATGAGTGCGAAGGCGCACGCACCCAGGCCCAGCTGACCGTTCCCGGCGCTAAGGGTATGGCTGAAACCAATATGCTGGAAGAAGTGCAGCAAGAGCTGACCCAAGACCAGAGCGCGGCGCTTACCTTCCGTCCCTTTGAAATTAAAACCGTTAAGGTGCGCTATTAATTGCGCTTAAGAAGAAAAGCGTCTGAAAAGGCGCGTTACAGGATTCGCTTCTGTAACGCGCCTTTTGCTATAGTTTGCAATACTTTATAGAATGCCCAAATTTTAAAACGGGAAAGAAGGTTTTGCTATGCCCCATCTTGATGGTATTGTGCACTTCCCCTGCGATGCGCAGGGCAGCCCCTTTTTTTGCGCCCTGGCTGCGGTTTTGACCCCGGCGCTGGGGTATACGGAAAATACCCCCCATTACTGCGCGCCAAAAGGGCAAATGTGCACCGGGTGCGGGGAATGCGGCAAGCAAACCATGCTACAGCGCCATTTTTGCAACCTTTACCACGTCTATCAAACCATAAGCGGCGTCAGCTTTGGCTGGGCATGGCCGGAAGATTCCACAACCCCCTACCAAACGGTGGAAAACAAAGGCCCCGGTTGGGATTGGCCCGACGAATTTATCGCCTTTCTGCTGGGTTTTGCCGGGCTTACTTGGCGGCGTTTTTCCGGCCGGGACGTTATAGATGCCAAAGACGAAGTTTACCATGCGGTGGCGCAATCCATAGACGCCGGAGTACCGGCGCTACTCAAACTGGGGCAGGGGCCTGACTGGCATGTGGTAACCGGCTATGCAAACGGCGTGCTTTACGGCCTGGATTCTCACGAGCACTTTGACGCCGCCGTGCACCCAACGGTGGCCCCTGCATACTACACGGAGGACGGGCGGTTTGTGCTGCCAAATTGGCAGGAGCAACTGCGCCATGCCATTGTGATAACCGGAAAATCCGCTCCCAGCGTCACACTGCGCCAAGTGCTAGAGAGGATTTTGCGTGTGCTGGATCATCCCGCCCACGGTTGGGTAGCCGAGGAGGTAGCCCGGCGAATCGAAGGCATTTCGCCCCAAAATGCCCGGCACACCGCACAGTGGTTCAATCAGGTTGTGAGCTTTCCCATAGAGGCCCGCTGGCATGCAGCGGAGGCCTTCTGCCCGGTGGGCTCCCCATTGTATCCGCCCGGAACGAGTGAGGATGTTAAGCGGTATCTTGGAGAAACCCTTTTTGCGCGGTATATCAAAAACGACAACAACGAAACCCATGGCACCTGCTGGAAAATATGGGGGCTGCTGGATGTGAGTCCCCAAACGGGATACCGGGTGGGGCCGGCGGCGGAAGAGCAGCTGCTACGCCCCGGCACACAGCGGGCCTTAAAAGAGCTGTTCGCTCTGGTATTTGAAAACGATCGTGCCGTTGCCGGGGTAATTCGCTCTGTTCTGGAGGATAGGGGTTAAGGATAGGCAGCAGACATGATACAGCGGCAATGTGCTATTGTATGAAATTCGCAATATCGCTTTCGATTTTTTGGCAATAAATTATATGGCTAGGTGGGTAGCGGCGTGCTATCATGGGCCACAAGGGTGGGTGGGGCCCGCCCTTGTATAACATATGCTAAAAAAGAAAAAATGAAGGGCGGCTACAATATGGCCAAACGGTATCAACAAGAAAAACTCAACGAAATTTCTTTCCCATTAGGGGGCATCGGCAGCGGCTGTGTGGGGCTGGCAGGCAACGGCCGGCTGGTGGATTGGCAAATCTTCAACCGGCCGGATATGAAAAGCGTTAACGGCTACTCCCATTTGGCGGTCAAGGCGGAACGGGGCGGCCGCGTGCTGGACGCCCGCGTGCTAAACGGGGACTTTCCGCCGCCTTTAAGCGGAGGCGAAACCTCCGGCCTTATGGGGGCCAACGGCTTTGGCCACGGGCCGGATCGCTGCACCATGGCGGGCGTGCCCCACTTTTTAGAAAACGATTTTACTGCG
The DNA here is from genome assembly GCA_018716975.1 of Candidatus Gallacutalibacter stercoravium. Classification (GTDB taxonomy): domain Bacteria; phylum Bacillota; class Clostridia; order Oscillospirales; family Acutalibacteraceae; genus Gallacutalibacter_A; species Gallacutalibacter_A stercoravium. Next base: position 13,083 of record DVJE01000016.1, read on the forward strand.
GATTTTCCCATAGCGCAGCTGGCGTTTTGGGATAAAAACTTCCCCGGTAAGGCTAGGTTACGGGCCTTTAACCCGCTAATCCCCTCCAACAGCGAGGATTCCTCGCTGCCCGCCGCTTTTTTCGAGGTGGAGATAGAAAACGATCAGGCCGAGGCCACGGATTATACGGTGAGCTTTGCCGTCAACAATCCCTTTGCCCCTGGGGCGGTAAACCGTTACATTGCGCAGGGCGATATACAGGGCCTGTTTTTGGATTGCCCCGAGAGGGATCATGATGACCCCGCCTACGGCAATCTGTGCCTGGCTACCGACGGAGAGCAGGTATCTTATCAAGAATATTGGTACCGGGGCGGTTGGTTTGACGGGTTAAACGTTTATTGGCACGATTTTACCCAGCCCGGCGCTTTTCGCAACCGCAGCTATGCGCAGCCTTCCGGCACGCCCAAGACGGATCGCATGCGCGGCTTTGATATGTGCACTTTGGCGTGCAGCGCCCAACTGGAACCTGGCGAAAAGAAAACGTTTCGCTTTGTTCTTTCGTGGAGCTGCCCCAACTATGAAAATTACTGGAATCCTCAGCCCGGCGGCGTGGCGGCCAATACTTGGAAGAACTATTACGCCACTCGTTTTGCCGACTCTCAGGCAAGCGCCGCCTATGCGCTGCAAAATTGGAGCAGGCTATATGAGCAAACCAGGCGCTTTACCCAAGCGCTGGGCAGTTCCACCCTGCCGGCGGCGGCGTTGGAGGCGGCGGGCTTTACCCTTTCGGTGCTGCATTCTCCCACGGTGTTGCGCCTGACCGATGGTTCTTTTTACGGCTGGGAGGGCTGCAACGCCCACGAGGGTTCTTGCGAGGGATCCTGCACCCATGTGTGGAATTATGCCTATGCGTTGCCTTATCTATTCCCAGATTTGGAGCGCAGCATGCGGGACGTTCACCTGCGCTACGATAAAAAGCCGGGCGGCGGCTTGGGCTTTCGCACCCAGCTGCCCTTGGGCCGCGCGCCATGGAATTTTCGCCCCTGCGCCGACGGGCAGTTTGGCGATATTATCAAATGCTACCGGGATTGGAAACTGTGCGGCGATGACAACTGGCTCAAGGGCAACTGGCCGACTATTAAGCAGGCCATCGAGTGGGCTTGGTCGCCAGAGAATTTCGATCGGTGGGATCCCGATAAATCCGGCGTGCTCACAGGCCGGCAGCATCACACCCTGGATATGGAACTGTTCGGCCCCAACGCGTGGCTGACGGGGCTATATCTGGCGGCCCTAAAAGCGGGCGCCGCCATGGCCGAGGCTGTAGGCGAGCCTGATACCGCCCGGGAGTACCGAGAGATCTTTGCCCGGGGCAAAAAATGGATGGACGAAAATCTGTTTAACGGAAGCTATTACCAGCAAAAGGTGGATATTCGCGATAAAAGTCAGCTAGAAGCCTTTGGCGCCGACGCCGTGGCCAGCTATTGGAACGACGAGGCCGGCCAGGTGAAATACCAAATTGGGGAGGGCATCTCTATTGACCAGGTGCTGGCCCAATGGCACGCCAACCTGTGCGGCCTGGGGGAGATTTACGATCCCGGCCAGCTGAAAACCGCGCTAAAAAGCATGTATGAGGTCAATTACCACCCCAGCTTCCGCAACTATTTCAATGCCTGCCGCAACTACGCCCTCAACGACGAAAGCGGCATCACCATTTGCGCATGGCCTCAAGGCAAAGAAAAACCTTTAATTCCCGTGCCTTACGCCGAAGAAGTGATGACCGGCTTTGAATATGCCGCAGCGGCGCTGATGGTGATGGAGGGCATGGAAAAAGAAGGCATGCGCTTGGTAAAATCGGTGCGCAGCCGCTATGATGGCGAAAAGCGCAACCCCTTTAATGAAATTGAATGCGGCAGCTATTATGCCCGAGCTATGGCCAGCTTTTCGCTGTTGCCCGCTTATGAGGGGTTCAGCTTTGATCTGTGCAAGGGCGAGCTGGGCTTCTGTCCCGTTAAGCCGGGGGATTTCACCGGCTTTTGGGCGGTGGACGGTGCTTGGGGCCTGTTTGAACGCCGGGGGGACGAAAGCCGCCTAACGGTGCTTTACGGTGAGCTAAACCTTTCTAAGTTGTGCCTGCCTTATTTGCATGGTGTTAGCGCTGTTTCGCATGAGGGCGCCCGGTTTGAAGATGGGGCGCTGGTGTTTTCGTCCCCGGTGACGCTGGGTGAAAATGAAGCGGTGTTCTGCCGCGCGTAAATAGGAAGAGACGGTTTATCATTAAGAGCCAGCTGGGTGCCGGGGATTGCAGTTTTTTATCCTCGGCACCGGCTGCGTTTTCAAGACTTTTCGCGCTGTGACCAATTCTTAAGACTTATCCGACAGGGGGATATTTATGTTTACAATTCAAGATGGGCTTCTTACCTGCTGCGTGGATTTTGAAAAAGGGCAGATTGCTTCTTTGAAAAAAGGGGGAAAAGAGCTGCTTTGCAACACCCAGTTGCCGCTGTTTGAACTAAGTTTTCGCGACGAGGAGGGGAACCAGCTGCGCACAACGGCCGTTACCGCCTCTCGAGTAACGGTAACAGAGAAAGAGTTGGCCGCTTGTGCAGTGTATGAGGGTCTTTCTCTGCCGGGGATAACAGCAACGGTGCGGATGGAGTACGACAAATCTGTGCAGGAGTTGCGGTGGAATATCGCGGTGGATAATCAATCCCCCCTTTTGTTGGAATGGGTAGACTACCCCTGTGTTGCTGTGAACAATTGCCTAAAAGACGGCGGGGGAGACGGCAAAATCCTCTGGCCCTACAACGAGGGCGTTTTGGTTGACGACATGGCGCTAAGAGAGCGCTCTATGCTGCAATACCGAGAGCCGGAATACCCCAGCCTGGGGCTATATGGGATCTATCCCGCTATGGTGCAATCTCAATTCCTTGCATTGTTGGTGGAGGGCGGCGGACTATACATCGGCGCCCATGATAGTCATTATGGATTAAAGGGCATTGATTTTTGCCGGGCAGGCGACGGCATTAAGCTGCAAATCCGGCTCTACGCCGCAGCGCCAGCCGGAACTCCTTATCAGATGGATTATAATGTGGTATACAAGGTGTTTGAGGGGGATTGGTACACCGCCGCAGATATTTACCGCACCTGGTTTGAAGCAAACAAAAGCGAAGATTTTGTACCCATTGAGCGCAATGAAAGGCTGCCCGCCTGGTATGGGGAATCCCCTGTCATCTTAACCTATCCAGTGCGGGGGCTGCACGATATGGACGACATGAAGCCCAACCGCATGTTCCCTTACGTCAACGCCCTGCCGGCGCTTAAGCGGATATCTCAAGATACGGGCGGCAAGATTATGGCGTTGCTGATGCATTGGGAGGGCACTGCGCCGTGGGCGCCGCCCTATGTATGGCCCCCGTATGGAGGGGAAGAAATCTTTTTCCAATTCCGGGACGCTTTGCATCAAGCGGGCAACTTGTTGGGGGTTTATTGCAGCGGCATTGGCTTTACATTGCAAAGTAATCTGATAAAAGAGTATAATTGCAGCCGGCAAATTGAACAGGAAAATTTGGAGTCCATCATGTGCAAGGGGCCGGATCAGGTTCTTGCGCTGAGCAACATCTGCACCGGGCAGCGAAGCGGCTACGATATGTGCCCAGCTTGTGGCAAAACCAAAGAAATCATTGCCGCAGAGGCGAAAAAAATCTGTGACGGCGGCGTGGATTACGCCCAGATGCTGGATCAAAACCACGGCGGCAGTGCGTATTTCTGCTATGGAAAAGATCACGGGCACCCATCCGCCCCCGGCCGCTGGCTGGTGGAAGAAGAAAAAGAGCTTTTACAAAACATGAACGCGCAAGGGAATGGCGTTCTTTTCGGCTGTGAGTCTGCGGCAGCGGAGCCGTTTATCCCCAACCTATTGCTAAGCGACAACCGCTTTGAGCTTAACTACCATGGAGGGATGCCGGTACCCCTTTATGCTTATATTTATCACAAATATGTCAATAATTTTATGGGCAATCAGGTGGGGCTTAATTTTTGCCCAACAGAAGACAACCTGCTTTACCGGTTGGCCTATTCCTTTGTTGCAGGGGATTTTCTTACCCTGGTGCTGACGGATTCAGGGGAAATTGTGCAGTATTGGGGCTGCCGGGATTTTTCTGTGTTGCCGGATTATGAAAAGACCACTGTATTCATTCAAAATATCAATAAGGTGCGCAAAGGGATCGGTAAAAAATATCTGCATAGCGGCCAAATGTTGCGCCCGTTTGCGCTGCGATGCAGCCATGCCCCCAACCGATACCCCATGGAAAACCGAGACGATATCTCTGTGCCGGCGCTGCTAACAGGGTGTTTTCAAGCCTCTGACGGAACCATCGGGCAGGTTGTGGTGAATTATAACGATGAAGCGGTTTCGTTTGGCTTAGAGGTGCCGCCGGCGTATCGCTGCACTGCCTATTGCGTTGACGGCGATGCAGGTTCTGCTTATCGCGGGGAAACCACAACGATTGACAGGTTAAGCGCCATGCTTTTTGTTTTTGAGGGTTGAAAAACAAAGCCCTTAGCTTGGCTTGTTTTGCTCAAGATTGCAGCCAGCGGACGTTATACGAGTGTTAGGATAAACAGCTGTGCTTTCTTGTGAGCAGTAAAAAATAAGAGGCTTTTTGCCGAAAGGAATAGGAGGCGGTCGGGTGAATTCTATATGCGGGTTGGATTGTAGCGAGTGCGCGCTAAAGGATTCCTGCGGCGGGTGTGTTCCATCAAAAGGGCGGCCCTTTCACGGCACATGTGTTGCCGCACAGTGCTGCCAAAGCAAGGGGTATACGTATTGCCGCCAATGTACCAATGAAAAGGGGGCGTGCCGGTTAAAAGAGCAGCTGATTGCAGAGTTTAACGCCCTTGGCATTGCGGATATGGAAGAGGTAACAGACTTAAACTTGTTAAAGGGCTCGTTTGTGAACTTGCCATACACGATCCCGAACGGCCAAGTTGTAAAGCTGTGGGACGACGATAGAATCTATTGGGGCAACCAGCTATGCAAAAAAGACAGTAACAGGTGCTATGGCCTGGCGGCGGACGAGCATTATCTATTGGTTTGCGAATATGGCGACGGCGGATCCGACGTCGAAATCGTCGTTTACAAAAGAAGGCAACAGTAGGAAACAGCGCAGGGATTTTATATGCGTTGAAAATAAAAAGGGTGAAAGCGTCGCTTTCACCCTTTTTATGAGAGATTTGTCTTGCGTAAGACGCCAACACTTAGCGAAACGGTTTCCAATAGAAAAATCTGGTCTATGAAAAATCGCGGTTTAATACAGCAATTCTTGAACGGGCTCTCCGTCGGCTTCTGGTAAAGACAGGCCCATGGCGGCCGCCATGGTGGGCGCTTCGTCGATAATACGCCCTTGATGCAGCACCACACCGGGGCGGAAATCCGGCCCTATGCACAAAAAGGGAGGTTGGGGGCCCTTTTCCGGCAAATGGCCGTGGGTGGAATGGCCGTAGCGGTAATCGGTAATTTCCAGCGGCCGGGCGATGGGCCTAACGCATGATTCGCCAAAGGAAGAAAAACCGTCCCCTTCCAGCACAAACGAAAAGCCGCCCGCTAAGCGGTAACGATTTTCTGCCTCGGCGGCGGTGAACACTTGGCTAATACCGTAGATCCCTTCATTGCACATATGCCGCAGCAAGCCGTGCACCCGGGCGCACAGGTTCGCATCCCCAGGATCCCGCACAAACACCTGGGCGGAAAGGCCGGCGGATTGTATATAAGCATCCCATGAGGTGACGTTCCCCTGGCCGTCGAGCCGGATAAGGCCCTCGTCCGCTAGCACAACGTTGGGGCAAATGGTGCGCTTAACCTCTAAATGGCCATGATCCGAAAGCACAACAAAATTGGTTTCGTCGTAAATACCGGCGTCCCGGGCAGCGTCCATCAGCCGCCCCAGATAGCGGTCAGCCAGCGCCAGAGATTGATCCACTTGGATGTTAAACAGGCCGTAATCGTGGCGGGCGCTGTCTACCTGGCCGGGATGGGTAAACACTAGGTTGGGCTTATACCGTTTTATAATGGAAGCGGCGCAATCGATTTCAAAGGTATCATAGGCCGGGTGCCGCGGGGCGGACGGGTTTTGCACATGCAGCAGCGGGCCCACAATATCATCCATCAGCTGAGCAGAAGTGCCTTGCCGATGATAGGGGGCGGCGGGATCCTCGCCGGGGGTTTCCTCCAAAATTTCGGGCACCAGGTAGTCGATAACTCCAGCGGCCCGGCTGGTAACTGGCCAGCGGCAGGCGCAGGTGCTTAGCCCGGCGGTTTTAGCCGCGTGAAAGATGGTTTGTACCCCTACGTCACCCAGATCGTTGTACCAAGAGGCATTTGGATTGCCTATTTCAGGCCGCACGTTGTTGCATACCCCGGTGCGATCGGGGTAGCAGCCGGTCATCAGCGTTACATGGATAGGATGCGTTAGGGTGGGGTAAATGCTGCGCACCCGCTCAATGCGCGAACCTTGTTCCAGCAGTATACCAAAATGGGGCAGAGCGCTCAGGTAGGCTAAATCCTCAAAAACCATTGCATCTACCGACATTACAATTAAGTGCTTCGCCATAGAAGAAACCATCCTTTCCCAAAGGGCCGCCGGCCATTTTGCGCAACCGGCCGGCGGCCTCCCCCCTTCAATTTTGCATGCTTTGATGATAAAGCAAACGTGGTTGCATGTCAATGAATAAATAGAGAAAAACCACAGTTTTTTACAAATAATTTGCATTTAATTGTTATAGCCTACAACCGGCGTAAAGTAAGCGGTGCAAAAGAATAGCGCGCTGCAAATTAATACAGCGCGCCGGTTGTTATTTTTGTTTGCCCTCAACCGTTAGTAAAGCTTGAAAGACAAATAGAGTTTTGTAAACGAAATCATCGCATTTACAGAAAACCGTTCTTCAGAAACCACCGGCGACGCATCCCCATACCCTGAGGATGCTGTGTACATACTGCCGCCGATATAGCACGTGCTGTTAGGGAAGAAATGCGGGTTGCCGGTTAGTACCAGCCTAATTGAAAATACAACATGAATGCATCAAATTGCATAAAGGCTTGAACAGAATATCTCGGGTCAGGTAACTCAGGATGAACCCCCGACATTGTGATACCGCCACTTTGCAAAATATCGTTTAGCGCCCATTCCGCCTCTGTGCCGATAACATCCGAACGTTGTAAAAGTGCTTGTATACAAGCCTGCCGGTCTTCCTCTTGGGCTTGCAAAAATTCTTCCCGCGTTTCTTCCGGGATCGAGTTAAAGGGAGGGCTATCTGGGGCGGCGATAGAATAGCCGTCTATCTCTGGCACATAAAACATGTAGTCCACCAAAAGCATGCCCTCTTTCCCAGTCATGCTGGGATTCTTTTCAAAGGTCAGCTTTAAGTCCACAGGAATACGGTATTCCTTCAACTTTACATTTTTTACAACAATTTCTTGTTGCCGCTCGTCCTCCTCGTTTAGCTGGTAGGCGTCGGCGGGCAAATCGGCTAGGTGCAGCGCCTCTTTGGCCTCGTCCATGGTAATCAGCCAGGGCAACACCGAGAGGCAACCCTGTTGAGGATCGAAAGTATCTACAATCGACACCTCCCAGTTATAGGGGGAGGGCTCTTCACCGCAGCCGGAGAAGGCGGCGCACACAAGTAGTAAGGCCAGCACACCGGCTAACATTTTTTTCTTCATCAAATCTACCTCCTAAACTTTCCACCGCATTATCTATTTTACAGGCCGGCAGACCGGCACGGCGCACAAGGGGCATTGCGCTGCCTCATTGGCCAGCCGCAAACGCAGAAGGAGTGCCGACATAAAAACGCAAATAAACATCATGAAAAAGCATATAGGCACGTGCGTTGTCGTTTAAACCGGGAAAATCGCAAGGTATCCCCAATAGAATGGGGCCGTTTAATGCGTTGGTGAAAACTTGCTCCGCTTCTGTGCCAATGACATCCGAGCGCTGCAAAAGCGCTTGCAGGCAAGCTTGCCGATCCTCTTGCTGCGCCTGCAAATACTTTTCGCGTGTTTCCTCGGGGAGCGTTTGAAAGGACGGGATATCTGCGTCTGTGCTGGACAGAGAATAGCCGTCTATTTCAGACACATCAAATATGTACTCCATTAGAAGAAGCCCCTGTTTTTCGGTGATGCTGGGATTATTGCAAAACAGCAAACAAAGCTCCATTGGGGTGCGGTATTCCTTTAGTTTAACATTTTTAAGGGTAATGGAGTAAAGCCGTGTGCTTTCCTGCTTTTCTTCATAGGCGCCGTCGGGGAGGTCGGCTAAATGTAGTATTTCCTTAGCCTCATCTACCGTGATAAGCCAGGGTAATACAGAAAGCCCTCCTTGCTTTGGATCTAAAGTATCTACGATGGATACCTCCCAGTTGTAAGACGATGGCTCTTCGCCGCAGCCGGAGAAGGCGGCGCACCCTGCCACCAGGCAAACGCATAAAAGCACGGCAAGCATTCTCTTGCCTTTCACGGCTTTCGTAGGTTGCATAATTGGAGTTGGTTTCACAGTTATCCCTCCTTTATCCCGATAAAAAACCAAACAAATATTAGGACTACTCTACCATTATTATAACGCAAACAGAAAAATCGTTATCATCATGTGGTTAGCATAAAAACTAGGGTTGGCTTTTGAAAAGTAAGCACAACGGTTGCCGGCGTCTTCTGATCAGGAATCACAGGAAAGGCGTTACCGTGAAAGGATCCATCTGATGAAGGGGCAAAAGTTTGAGCGCTTACCACATCCGGCCGCTGCATGAGCGCCGTCATACAGGCCTGCAGATCCGCTCCTTGGGTTTGCTCAAACTTTTCTTGGGTTTCCTCGGGCAGCATGCGGATGGGAACGCTGTCTGGCCCTTCCAACGGATAGCCGTCAATTTCGGGTACATAGAAGTAATATCCCGTCAAAAGAAATCCTTGTTTCCCTGTTATACTGGGATTTTTTTCAAACAGAAGGGACAAATCCATCGGCGTTTGGAATTCCTTGAGTTTCACGTTTTTGATTATGATGGAATAAGGCAGCTGACTTTCCTGCACTTGGTAAGCATCACTGGGCAGATCCGCCAGGTGCAAAATCTCTTTGGCCTCGTCCATGGTAATCAGCCAGGGCAACGCCGAGAGGCAACCCTGTTGAGGATCGAAAGTATCTACAATCGATACCTCCCAGTTATACGGGGAGGGTTCTTCGCCACAGCCGGAGAAGGCAGCGCACCCTGCCACCAGGCAAACGCATAAAAGCACGGCAAGCATTCTCTTGCCTTTCGCAGGGGTTTTGAAAAAGGTGGTATATCGTGCGGGTTTCACTGCTTTTGCAATATGTGTGCTTTTCACGGTTATGCCTCCTTCCTTTTCCCCATTCAAAAAATGTCGCGCAAGAATCCTATTTTTTACCGTTCCTATATCGCCAACAATGTAATCCACACGCAATAAAAGAAGCGAAAGGTTTAGGGGCGCCATGCGGCGCCCCCGAATGATATTACCACCCCAATATAAAACTCAATCCTGTTTGCGTAAGCTGAAATGATGCGGACACCCCAAACCTCTCATCGGGAATTGTCACATTGGCCCCGTAAAAAAAAGAGGAGCCATCGGAGGATGTTCCAAAAGAATGGCCTCCATAAGCCGACATAAGCGCCTGCGCACAGGCTTGCATATCCGCCCCTTGGATCTGTTCAAATTTTTCTTGGGTTTCCTCGGGCAGCATGCGGATGGGGAGGCTGTCTTCCTCTACAAGCGAATAGCCGTCTATTTCGGATACGTTAAACCCATACCCTGTTAACAAAATCCCCTTTTTCCCCGTCATGCCGGGGTTTTCCCGGAACATCAGTATAAGTTCCATGGGCAACTGGAACTCCTTCAGCTTTACATTTTTAAGCGCAATCGTCAAACCGTTGTATTTTCCCACCTCATAAGCGTC
>DVJE01000017.1 GCA_018716975.1 Candidatus Gallacutalibacter stercoravium
ATTTCAAAAACCAACTTGCTGTTCGCGAACGGGCTTACAACCATTTCCCTATGCGGCCTCTTAACTGGCGGTCTCCTAAACAAGTTTTATCTAGTTTCTCTCATGTGTAACACTTCATTGACAAACCTACAAATCAGAGCGAGCAAAGGATGAAATCCCCCAAAAAGATGTAGGCTTTTTGCGGTGCTGTTTTTATCAAAATAGCAAAAAATGCCGTAAATCCGTATCAAATCATCCGTAAAAATTCAAGGACGACAAATTGTTGCTTGCTATATACACCACGCTTATTCCATACATAAAACAACAAATCCCAAAAAGAAAGCCGATCTCTTGATAAGAAAAAACACAAAAAGTTTCGGCTAAACAAAAAATTAACGCAAGATGATTGCGCGGTGATGTTTAACGTAATGCGCCGAGCAGTATCAAAATATAAGGATATAAGGGCTTCCCGGCGCTGACACAGGTGCCGCCGTTATCTTAACGCGTTTTTCATAGAGCTTACATATTCCCCAATATAGCCCGGCGCATCTTTGCCATACTTCTCCAGCAGCTGCACAATGGCGGAACCCACAATCACGCCGTCGGCAATATTGGCTATTTTCTTCGCTTGTTCCGGTGTGGAAATTCCAAAGCCAATCGCACAGGGCGTATGCGTATTCTCACGCACCACCTGCACAATGGCGGCAAGATCCGTCTTAATTTCGCTCCTCGCTCCTGTTACGCCAAGGCTAGACACAATATACACAAAACCTTCTGCCTCTTTGGCAATCATCGCAATGCGGTTTTCAGAGGTCGGCGCAATAAGCGAAATCAAATCCACACCGTATTGGCGGCAAATGGGTTGAAACTCATCCTTTTCCTCAAAGGGCAAATCCGGCAAGATAAGCCCATCGACACCAATCTCTTTGCAGGTTGCGATAAACCGATCGGCGCCGTAAGAAAACACGACGTTTGCATAGGTCATAAACACCATGGGGATGGTTACATCCCGGCGCAGCTCTTTTACAAAGCAAAATATTTTATCGGTGGTAACCCCGCCCTTTAACGCCCGCAGGTTCGCGCCTTGAATAACGGGCCCTTCGGCGGTGGGGTCTGAAAAGGGTATGCCCAACTCGATTAAGTCGGCGCCGTTTTTTGCCGCCGCACGAACAGCGGCTGCGGTGGTTTCCAAATCCGGATCCCCGCAGGTGATAAAAGCAATAAACGCTTTACCGTTAGCAAAAGCTGCCTTTATGTTACTCATGAATATCCTCCCCCCTATAACGGGCAATGGCGGCGCAGTCTTTGTCGCCCCTGCCGGAGATGGTAATAACGATAATTTGATCCTTTTTCATAGTAGGCGCCAGTTTGACGGCATGGGCAACGGCGTGAGCCGATTCAATGGCGGGAATAATTCCTTCGGTTCTTGCCAGGTATTCAAAGGCGTTCACCGCTTCGTCATCCGTAACCGGCACATATTCGGCCCTGCCGATATCGTGAAGGTAAGCGTGTTCCGGCCCAACACCGGGATAATCCAATCCCGCAGAAATAGAGTAAACAGGGGCAATCTGGCCGTATTCATCCTGACAGAAATAAGATTTCATCCCGTGAAAAATGCCAACCCTTCCGGTGTTGACCGTGGCCGCTGTTTCAAAGGTGTCTATCCCCCTGCCCGCCGCTTCGCAGCCGATCAGTTTTACCTGCTTATCTTCAATAAAGTGATAAAAGCTGCCGATGGCGTTGGAGCCGCCGCCTACGCAGGCGATAACCGCGTCGGGCAGCCGGCCTTCTTTTTGCAGCAGCTGCTCTTTCATTTCTTTTGAAATGATCGCTTGAAAGTCTCGAACTATGGTAGGAAATGGGTGCGGCCCCATCACAGAGCCAAGGCAGTAGTGGGTATCGCTAATGCGGGAGGTCCACTCCCGCATCGCTTCAGAAACGGCGTCTTTTAAAGTGGCGGTGCCGCTTGTTACCGCAACCACCTTTGCGCCCAACAGCCGCATGCGGTATACGTTGAGCGCCTGGCGGACGGTATCTTCTTTGCCCATAAAAACCACGCATTCCATCCCCATCAACGCCGCAGCGGTGGCGGTAGCCACGCCGTGCTGGCCCGCGCCCGTTTCGGCAATCAGCCGGGTTTTGCCCATCTTCTTGGCTAGCAAGGCCTGACCGAGCACATTGTTGATTTTATGCGCGCCGGTGTGGTTTAGATCCTCGCGCTTTAAATAGATTTTTGCGCCGCCCAGATCCTTGGTCATTTTCTCAGCAAAATAAAGCCGCGACGGCCTGCCCGCATATTCGTTGAGCAGCTGCGTCAACTCCTGATTAAACTGCGGGTCGTCTTTATAGTGGTTATAGGCCTGTTCCAGTTCTATTACGGCATTCATCAGCGTTTCTGGTATATACTGCCCGCCGTGAATGCCAAAACGTCCGTTGGGATTTGTCATTGCACACTTTCCTTTCTTTCTACCTTACAGCCTTCGCGGCCCCGTTTCTCTTACCTTGCTTACAAATTGCGCCATTTTGATGTTGTCTTTTATCCCGCCGGTTTCAATCCCCGAGCTGACGTCAACAGCGTAGGGATGCAGCAGCCGTATGGACTCCGCCACATTGCCGGGGGTAAGGCCGCCGGCCAGAAAATAAGGCCGGCTTACCTTTTGTATCAGCTGCCAGTCAAACACCCGGCCCGTACCTGCTCCGGAATCCAGCAAAACATAATCCGCCGGGCTGTTTTGCGCGGCGGCAAGATCCTGCTCTTTCGCAACGCGAAAAGCCTTGATAACCGGTTGGGCGCTCAGTTTTTTCAGTTTTGCAATGTATGTTTCGCTTTCCCCGCCGTGCAGCTGCGCCATATCGATAACGCCGCTGCGCAGCAGCCCGGCCACAAATTCCACCGGCTCGTTTACAAACACGCCCACCGCCTGTATTTCAGCGTGCAGCATCTTTTTTAGGCCGGCCGCTGCTTTTGCGTCTATATACCGCTTGCTGCCGGGAGCGAACACAAACCCGATATACTCGGGCTTTAAGGCGTTTACCGCCTCTATGTCGCAGGGGCGCGTTAAACCGCATAGCTTTATCTTTGTCATAGCGCACCCCGCAACCGGCTAAGCGTTGCCCGTTTATTCCCAGCGCGCATCAGTGCTTCCCCAATCAAAACCGCATCGGCGCCGATTTCACGCAGCTTTGCCACATCTTCGGCGTTGCCCACGCCGCTTTCGGATACAAACAAAACATCCGGCGGAATGAGTTGGCGCAAGCGCCGGCTGTTTTCGGTGTCTACCGTAAAATCCTTTAGATTGCGGTTGTTAACGCCAATGATTCGCGCGCCTGCCCGCAGCGCCGTGCGCACCTCGCTTTCGTCGTGAGCTTCTACCAGCGCCGATAGGCCGAGCGTATCGCAAACGGCAAGGTATTCGTTTAACTGCTCTTGAGTAAGCAGCGAACAGATGAGCAGCACCGCCGAAGCCCCCAGCAGCTTTGCTTGGTAAACCATATAGCTATCTACCGTAAAATCTTTGCGAAGGCACGGAACGGTAACTGCGCCGGCGATCTCTTTTAGGTATTCGTCACTGCCTAAAAACCATTTCGGCTCGGTCAGCACCGAGATACAATCGGCGCCCGCCGCCTCATATTCCTTTGCTATTTGCAAATACGGAAAATCCGGCGCGATAATCCCCTTGGAAGGGGATGCCTTTTTACATTCGCAGATAAACGAAAGCCCCGGCTTTTTTAATGCATTCTCAAAAGCAAAGTTCCCTTTTGCCAGCGATAATGCCCGCTGCTCTATCTCGCTGGATGAAACCCTTTCTTTTTCCCATGCCACCCGCTCTTTTGCATGCAAAGCGAGCTTATCCAGTATGGTCATTCTTCTACCTCCGGGCGGTTGCTGATTGCAATCAGCCTGTTAAGCGTTTCCAGCGCCTTGCCCGAATCAATCAGCTTTTCGGCAAGGGCGATGCCATCCGCCATATTTTGCGCCTTGCCGCCTATGTACAGCGAAGCGCCCGCATTCATCAGCACTGCATTTCGCTTGTATCCCTTAGCGCCGTTTAGAATATCCAGCGTGATTTCTGCGTTTTCCTGCGGCGTTCCGCCCTTCAAATCCGCTTTTGTGCAGCGCTCAAAACCAAAATCCTCCGGCGCTATTTCATAAGACTTAAACCAGCCCTCCCTGATTTCACAAATCTTGGTGGGCGCGCTCAAAGAAATTTCGTCCAGCTTATCCTGCCCATACACCACCATGCCCCGTTTTACACCCAGGTTTACCAGCACCTGCGCCAAGGGCTCGGCCAAATAGCCGTCATAAACGCCAAGCAGCTGCATAGAAGGCGTGCCGGGGTTGGTAAGCGGGCCCAGGATGTTAAACACGGTGCGAAAGCCCAGCTCCTTGCGGATGGCGCCCACATATTTCATAGAGGTGTGGTACTGTTGTGCAAAAAAGAAGCACATTCCCACCTCGCGAAGCAGTTCCACGCACTTTGCAGGGCTTTGCCGGATGTTGACCCCTAAGGCCTCCAGGCAATCCGCTGTGCCGCATTGGGAAGAGGCGGCGCGGTTGCCGTGCTTTGCAACTTTCATGCCGCCGGCCGCCGCCACAAGGGCCGATGTTGTGGATATATTAAAGCTATGGGCGTTATCCCCGCCGGTGCCCACAATTTCAAATAAATCCATATCGGTTTCTACCTTTTGCGCATGGGCCCGCATAGCGGCGGCGCAACCGGCGATTTCGTCGGTGGTTTCCGCCCGCGCGCTTTTGGTAGACAGCGCCGCCAAAAAGGCGGCGTTTTGCGTTGGCGTTGTTTCACCGCTCATAATTTCATTCATAACGGCATAGGCCTCGTCGTAGGTCAGATCTTCTTTATTCACAATTTTCACGATGGCTTGCTGAATCATCGTTACCGCTCCTCTCTTCCTTTGATAAAGTTATACAGCATCTTCTTTCCATCCGGCGTCATGATCGATTCGGGGTGAAACTGCACGCCGTATATGGGGGAATCCGTATGGGCAACCGCCATTATCTCGCCGTCGTCGGCGACGGCAGTCACTTTCAGCTGCGGCGGTATCGTGGCGGCGTCGGCGGCACGGGAATGATACCGCGCAACAGGCGCTTTCTTGGGCACACCCCAGAACAAGGGGCAAGCGCCGTCAAATTCCACCTGCGTCTGTTTCCCATGCATCAGCCTCTTTGCATAGGTGATGGCGGCGCCAAACGCCGCGCAAATCGCCTGGTGGCCCAGGCATACGCCGAGGGTAGGGATGGTTTTGCCCAGTTCCTTGGCCGCTTCAACAATAACGCCCGCTTTCTCCGGCCTGCCGGGACCCGGAGAAAGAATGATGCGGCTGGGCTTGAGCCGGCTGATTTGCTCCACCGTCATTTCATCGTTGCGGATTACCCGGATATCCGGTTCAATCTCGCCGATCATCTGATAGAGGTTGTACGAAAAGCTGTCGTAATTATCGATAAGCAAGATCATAGCTGCGCCTCCTCCGCCTGCTCCGCCTGTTCCGCTTGTTCCAACGCGCCGACAACGGCTTTGGCCTTATTGATGCACTCGTCAAATTCCTTTTCCGGCACCGAGTCGGCCACGATACCGGCGCCGCTGCGCACGAACACTTTGCCGTTTTTCTTGTAAGCAATCCGAATAGCGATGCAGGTATCCATATTCCCTGTAAAATCGATATACCCGATAGCGCCGCCATAGATGCCGCGTTTATTGTTTTCCAATTCCCCAATCAGCTGGCACGCCCTTATTTTAGGCGCGCCGGAAAGGGTTCCCGCAGGCAGCACCGCCTCAATAGCATCAAGAGCGTCGCATCCCTCTTTTATTTCACCGCGAATGGTGGAACCAATGTGCATCACATGGGAATAGCGTTCTATACAATGAAGCTTCTCCACCCGAACCGTGCCGAATTTGCTGATTTTACCCAAATCGTTTCTGCCCAAATCAACCAGCATATTGTGCTCGGCCAGCTCCTTTTGGTCTGACAGCAGCTCTTCTTCATTGGCCCTATCTTCTTGCTCTGTTTTCCCCCTCGGCCTGGTGCCCGCCAGGGGGAAGGTGTGCAGCACGCCGTCTTCCAATTTAACCAGCGTTTCAGGCGACGCGCCCGCAACCTCCACATCCGTGCCGGAAAAATAGAACATATACGGCGAGGGGTTTAGGGTGCGCAGCACGCGGTAGGTGTTCAGCAAGCTCCCCTCAAAGGGGGCGCAAAGGCGGTTGGAAAGCACAATTTGAAAAATATCCCCTTCTTGAATGTATTGCTTCGCCTTTTCGACCATATTGCAATAGGTTGCGCGATCAAATAACGGCGTAACTTTACCCAACAGCCGGCCGCCTTCTTCTTTTTTCTTTTCTCCGTTTTTCAAAAGCCCGGCCATCTGCTTTAACTCCATAACCGCTTTGTTGTAGCCTGTTTCCGGCTCGTCCAGCCGCATATTGGCAATCAGGATAATTTTCTGGCGGAAATTATCAAAGGCGATCACTTTGTCAAAGAGCATCAAATCAACGTCTTTAAAAGCTTCGGTATCCTCTACTTTACTACGCACCGCAGGTTCTTTATACCCGAGGTAATCGTAAGAAAAATACCCCACCAGTCCGCCGGTAAAAGGCGGAAGGTAATCAAACCGGGGGCTTTTATAGCCCGCTAATATCTGGCGCAAAAAGGCTGAGGGATCGCCGGTTTGAATGGTTAGGGCGCCCGCTTTCATTTCGCCGTTTACGCAGGTGATTTCCAACTTGGGGTCAAAGCCCAAAAAGGTATAGCGGCCCCATTTTTCGTTTTGCTGGGCGGATTCCAGCATATAACAGTGGGTGGATACATTTTGCAGTATCTTTAGCGTTTCAATGGGCGTGCGGATATCGGAGAGGATTTCTGTGCTGACCGGCAGCACGCGATACTCTCCGGCAGCGGCAATTCGCTTCACATCGCTTAATTTTGGCGAAACATTCACGGCGATAACCTCCTAAAAAAGAAAACTCCTTTGGCCATTCTGCCAAAGGAGCAAATAAAAACGCCCTTGACAGAATCGTTCGATCCATCAAGGGCGAATAATAATACCTATCCGCGGTGCCACCTTGTATTCACGGGAACCCCGTGCACTTAGCAGGATACCAACATATCCCCGGCAACTGACGTATGCCCACACGTTACAGAATACTTTGCGCAAAACGCATTTGACTGTACCCTCAGCGGCCCATTTGACAACTTGTTTCTTACCTGATTCGCAGCATCGCAGGCTCTCTGTAAAGGCATCATTGCCGTTATCTCCGCTTCAACGGTTTTATTATTTTATTTTAGAAAATTGTAGCACCATAAATCTTTTTTGTCAATTGAAAAGTTTTCTAAAATTGCCGCAATATCATCAGCAGTTATTTTAGCCAAAAAAGATTTCATTTAACCCCATAAGGGCGGTCCTGCCGCTTCTGGCCAACTTTAGAGAATTTTATTCCTCAGTTTCCTTTTTTCTCTTCAGCAATCCGAACACACCCAGAACCGCGGATAAAATAGCCGACACCCAGAAGAAGCCGAGTCTTGAAGTTTCACCGGTGGGGACGCTGTCGGCATCCTTATCACCGGATGAAGCGTCGCTTTGGCTGTTGTTTTCATTGCCCTGGTTATCCCCCGGCTGGCCGGTGCTCTGGTTGCCGCCGTCGTTATCTTGGCTACCGTCGGGCCGGCTATTCCCCTGATCACCGCCGTCGCCGCCTTGGTTGCCGCTATCGCCGCCTTGGCCGGGATCCGTGGTGCCCGGGTCGCTGGTGTCTGGAACCTTTACGGTAATCACCCGGGTTTCTGTGGTGGTATTACCCGCCCGGTCGGTTACTGTATAGGTTAGTTCATAGGTGCCCGCTACGCCGGTGTTCACCGTACCGGTTACGCGGATTGCCTGGGTTAGGTCTCCGTCTTGCAGGTCAGTGGCGGTTACTCCCTCCATTGCGTCAAAGGTTTCCCCCACCAATATGGTATTCTGGTCGGGCAACGTGAGAACAGGTGCGTCTGTATCGGTTTCCACCGTCAGGTATTGCACCGGGGTTCTAGAAAGACCGCCGTACTGATCGGTTACCTCGGCGTACCAACCCTGGAGCCCCTGAGGAGCGTTTTTCCAAACAACAGAAGCGCTCTCGCCGCTTTTTACATCTTCTACCGAACCGATGATCTGATCGCCGTATACGTTAACGTCCAAACTGCTGGTAGAAAGGGTTTTTGTTTGAGGTACGATGCCCAAATCCGCAAAGGAGATTTCGAATGTCTCTTCCCCGTTGATGTTGGCGTCCGGCACTACATAATCGTTTCCTTCGTTCACAACAGCCGACGCTTTCGCGTCATAATCATCCAAAGAGGGGGAATAGGTGCGGAAGATAACCTTTTGCCCGTCTAGATCAAAGTGCATCAGCCGCATATATCCCATGCCGCCCTCCGGCAAGCCCTGGTAGTCAAACAGCAGGCTGTAAACCTTGCGCTCGCTGCCGTCGGCATTGGTAAAGGTATCCACACGGGAATAGGCGTTGTGGTAGTGGCCAGAAAGAACCAGGCACACGTTTTCGTTTTTAGAAACCACTTCGTCATAAATACGCTGGGGTTCTTCGCCCAACCCGCCGCTGGCCAGCAAATATTCGTGGAAGTTAAGAATGGCTTTGCGCTCCGGATACTGGGCCAGCACGTCGTTCATCCACTGGATTTCCTCATCGCCGATTCCCCAACCCATATAGAGCATGATAAAGTCGATGCCGTCTACGGTGATTAAGTCGTAATGGCCGCGGTTATCCTGATAGCTGCCGCCGTACCAAGCGTTGTGGTTATATCTGCTTTCGCCGAAATAGGTGGAGTAGTTGCCGTAATCCTCTCTTAATCCGCCTACGTCGTGATTACCCGCTAGAATGCCGTAAGGTACACCGGCGTTATCCAGCATTTGATAAGCAGCATCCGCCTGTTCCCACTCTTTGATATTGGGCTCGTCGTCGATAATATCGCCGTCGTGGAACAAATATTGAATATTCATGCGCTCGCGGTTGGCAATGACCCAGTCGTGGATGTCTAACTGATACTGATATTGGCCGTCGTTGCCCTGATCCGGGTTGCCATCGTAGTCTTCGTTGTAATACTGGGTGTCGCTTTCAATGGCAAAAGTAAAATCGTAATCCTCCCGGGGTGTGTCATCCACATTAGAGGTGGTAACCGCCTGGCCTTGCGCGCCCGGCGCATATTGGGCTGGCGTATAGCCTTCGCCGTTTTGCACCATTACCTTTACTGCACCATCCACCAGGTGATCTTTTAAGGACACTGCGCCCTTTAAGGTCATGGTGTCTCCTTCCACCGTTTGAGCGGCTTCTATCTTATCCCAGCCGGCGGTGGCGGTGTTGTATACATACAGATAGGTTTTCAGGTTGTTGCTGGTTCCCGTCCAGGTAACGTCCACAAAGGCATTTTCATTCACGTTGTCGCTAACGTCGATGCTGAAGCATTCGTAGGGGAAGCCGTCGCCGGAATCTGCCTGGAAGCTGTCTTTTTCTGCGCCGGCTGTATCGCTAACCCCCTGGTTCACCGAAACGCTGCTGTCGCCCAACTGATAGCGCTCGCCTTGTTTAAAGGTTACATCCATTAAGTCCCCACTGGGATCGGTAGCTGTGATAGAAAGGGTTGGATCTGCGCCAACGGTGGCCCCATTTTCCGGCAGGATAACCGAATCGATGTCGGCCGACTCTTCGGGAGTAGCAAAGGTTACTTCCTTGGTGGAGGTATTGCCCAGCTCATCCCTCGCGGTAATCGACAGGGTGTGGTTGCCGGCGGTCATTTCCACCGAGCGGAAATCATATGGCGTGGAGATGGTCTTGCCGTCTAACAAAACCACGGTATTCACTTGCGAGCTAATGGCGTCTTGCGCGCTTACGGTAATGGTGCCCTGATGATACTCTTTGCCTTCTTCCATATTGGTGGTAATAACCGGCGCCGTGTTGTCAACCGTTACCGAAATCTGTTCGCTCCCGTTAGAGACGCTGTGGGCGCCGTCTTGCACTTGGGTAGTATCCCACAGATAGCGCACTGCATCAAAATCTTCGTCAGACAGGGTAAAGTTGGCATATACAATTTCACATTTGCTGGTGCCGTCACCCATCTTAATTTCAGTCTCTTGGCTATCTACGGTCAAAGGCTTTTTCTCCACATCATCCATATTGGGATGCTCCACTGCGCCCAGGCCGTTTTTCGCCTCGTAGCTGGTGGGGTAAAGAGTTTTTCCGCTGGGCAACACCATACGCAGGTTCTTTACAACAAAGTCATCGTTGTTTTCTATGTTATGCTCCAGCACGTTGGCTTTGTTACCCGCATGGAGTTCCACCGTGATAGTCTTGGAATCCACATCGAAATGGCTGGCGTTCACGTCAAAAATGTAGGTGCGCCAGGATTCGTAGGTTCCCTCGTTGAACACGCCGATAACGTCTCCATTCACAGTAGCGGCGTTTTTAAAGAATGCGTC
Organism: Candidatus Gallacutalibacter stercoravium; assembly: GCA_018716975.1. Lineage (GTDB taxonomy): Bacteria > Bacillota > Clostridia > Oscillospirales > Acutalibacteraceae > Gallacutalibacter_A > Gallacutalibacter_A stercoravium. Next base: position 10,457 of record DVJE01000017.1, read on the forward strand.
GGTTTGAGAAGCATCAAACACAAACTTGGCATTGCCGTTAATGGATTGTTCCGCCTCACCACTGACGTCTTGCCCATCCAGCACCAGGGTGTCGCCATAAGCGATAACCTGGGTACTGCCGCCAATGACGCTGCCCTCTTGCAGGTTAAAATCGGCGTTAATCTGTGCGGCATCCTCGTTTTGTATTGTTTTGGGATCGGTGTTCACAGTATGAAAACCATCGCTGACGGCAAAATAATAGGTAAAGCTCTTTTTATTCAGCAGGTCGATGTTGTTTAATGTTTTGGTAAAGGTATTTTCGCCGGAACGCTCCAGGTTAGAAACTTCGTATTCCGATTGCCCCTCATACATGGTGTACAAGGTAACGGTTTTGATGGTGCCGCCCTCCGAGGTTGCATCCACGGAAAAGGAAAGCGATTCTGTGGCATTGTTGAAGGAAGCGGGGGTATTATCGGTGATAACGGGATATTCCGGTTCCACCAGCTTCGCCTGATAATAAGGCATTTCCTTATCGGTTACCACGCCCGGCGTGGGAGTTGCCCGATTGTTTACCAACACAGAGGTAAACGCGCCGTCAACATACCGGTTCTGAAAGGAGATTGAGCGGTTGGGATCGGTGTCGTCCGCATCTGTCTCGTTGTAAAGGATAATATCCAGTTGATCCCCAACATTGCTGCAAATGCGCATTCCTCGCGCGCCGCTGTTGGCCATACCGCCGCAGCTAATTTCAATCAGTTGATCTTGGGTAAAGCTGGTGTCGTACTTCGCGTTAAAATCATCAATGCTCAAAGCGGTGTTTCCGTTGTTCTTTACCCAAAACACCAAGGTTTTGCCGGATTTTAAAATCTTGCTTTCCGCGGTGTTCCACCACAGGGTATTGTTGCCGTTGCTGGGGTAGTAATAGTACAGTCGGTAATCTTTTAAATCAATATCCCGATCGCTGTTATTATACAGCTCAATAAATTCATAGGCGTCTGCGCCGTTTGTATTGCTGGTATCCGGCGCAAGCTCGGTTACCACAAGGGCCGGGGCCTTGGTTGCATCAACCTGCGCGCGCTCTTGGCTGATGGTTACCGTTTTAAGTTGAGATACCGCCGTGTTGGTGCCGTCAAAAACCGTTACGGTATATTGAAAGCTGGGCAGATCTTTTACATCGCCAAAGGGGATCTCCCCCGTCAGTTTGCCGCTTTCGTTATAGGTCATGGAATAGGTGCTGCCACCCACTACAGCAATGGAGGCGGAAACAATATTATCTTTATCCAGATTGGTGCTACCGATGGAGACCATAAGGGATTCATTCTGGTTTAAAACCGCATTGCTGGCAGCTGTGACCAAAGGCGCATCTACCTGGACCGGCGCGGTAAACTCTCCAACAACGCTGGAAACGGCTAAGGGAGTGGGCGTATTGTCATAAGATACGGTGATTTGATCTCCCTCATAAGAGAAGACGATGGCCTCCGCCACATCTAGCTTGCCCCCGTCGGAATCCGCTGCCGAATAGGTGACGGTGCATAAATCCTTGCCGGTCTTTGTGGCGATGGTCATGGATCGGGTACCGCTGTTGGACATGCCGCCGCATTGGGTTTCTGCCACAAGGGTGTCGGTGGGAATTCTGTAAAACGTGCGGAAATCCTCTTTGGTTAGGGTTTGATTGCCTCCATTCTTCACCCACACCAAAATAGTTTCTCCTGCGGGCAATCTGGTAACGTCTGTATCCCAAATAGTTTTCGTACTGCCGTTGAAATAGACAATATCGTAATCCTCTAAGTTGATTTCGCGGCCGCTTACATTGGTAATTTCAAAATATTCATAAGCGTCGGAACCGCCCATATTGTCTGTATTGGGCACCATTTCTGTAATCAGCAGCGGAGCAGGCAGGCTGTTGTTTTGCAGCAGAACCGAACCCTGTTGCACTTCCTGCGGCTCATTGGCAACGTTGTTGGCCAATACGTTCAAACTGCCGCCGGTTGTCATCATGGTAACCGACAAACCAACCGCTGCGGCTTTCGCCAATTTTCTATGTTTCATATTTCTCCTCCTTCTTTTTATGCTTTAAAAGTAACAAGCTTTTGTTAAGAAAGGGGGAGTTATATTTTAAAAGAAACTTAAAAGAAACCGAATCTGCGGCCGAATCTTTTTACACAAATTCGCCTCGATTTAGGTATAATCAAACTATACTTTATTTTGTGCGCATTTTCTAAAACAGAGTAAGGCACAGCTTTATGTGACATTATTGCCAAATAAACTGCTTGTAATCGGGCACTTTTTATGGTATGATATATTGTGTTAAAAAATCACTTTAGCTTCATTTGCAGAAGACATGCAAAAAACGCATACCGTTTTTCTGCTGTTATAAAACATGAAAAAGTAAGAGGTTTTGAGGTTATTATGTTTTTAGGGAATTTATATGACGATGATTTAAACTACGCCGCCGACGGCCTACCGTGCGAACTGTTTGATAAAAAAAGTGTTTTAGTCACAGGCGCTACCGGAATGATTGGGTCTTGCATTGTTGATATTTTGCTGAAAATGGTATCGAAATATCAGCTTGATATTTCGATTTTTGCAACCGGGCGTAGCCTAGAGCGTTTGAACAAACGCTTTGATTACGCCTTAAATATACCGAACCTGCATTTTTTAGAAATGGATCTTGCCTCTGCGTCAATCTCTGATTTTTCTGCTGATTTTATCATTCACGCCGCCAGCAGCGCCGACCCGGTAAGCTTTGCCAAGGAACCGGTTAACATCATGATGGCCAATATCCTTGGAACCAAAAATTTAATAGAAACCGGCAGGAGAAACCATTTGCAAAGATTCGTTTACATTTCTTCTGGAGAGATTTACGGGCAACCCAATGAAACGATGGACGACTTTGTTGAATCATACAGCGGATTTTTGGACTATTCTTCCCCTCGCTCTTGCTATCCTTCGGCAAAACGCGCAACCGAAGTTCTGTGCCAGTCCTATATCAGCCAATATGATTTAGATTGCGTTATCGCGCGCCCATGCCATATTTTTGGCCCAACATTAACAACCAGCGACAGCCGGGCTGCCTCTGAGTTTATTCGAAGCGCCGCCAATGGAAAAGATATCGTGTTAAAAAGCGCAGGGCTGGTGGAGCGTTCCCATTGTTATGTGGTAGACGCGGCCCAAGCCATCTTGTTTTTGCTTATTCATGGAGAAAAAGGGCAGGCGTATAATATTTCTGACACAAAGTATCAAATGACGATACGAGATTTTGCACAGCAGGCGGCAAATGCCGGAAATTGCCAACTGATTTTTTCCAATCCAAGCGATCTGGAGCAAAAGGGATATTCTAAGATAACCCGGCAGGTGCTAAGCGCAGGCAAAATTAAAAATTTAGGTTGGGAACCCCGGCTGAGCCCAACCTCAAATATAGCTAAAAGTGTTGATATCTTAAAGCTTGCGCAAACGCAAGCTTAACAGCCCCTTTTGCATGCGCACAAAGAAAGCTACAAGCATTGCGGCAGCTTACCCATCAAGAAACGAAATCGAAATAGCCTTTAGAAGCAAACAGGCCCCCGGCAAAGCCGGGGGCCTGTTTGCAATATAACGGGCTGTTATTGTACCAAACCATATTTTACCTTGATGCGATCCAGCTTCTCTAGCATAGGTATCGCAGCCACATAAAGAAACACCACCGTGGCAAAGGCGTGCACCAGATCAAAGGGCAGGCCTTGTAAATAATACGCCCATACCATATCCCACGTGGGCGAAGGCTGAAAAGTTAACAGCGAAGCGGGGTTTATCAATCCCCCATAAATCAACAGGGTGGCAAGCCCTCCAAAAATGCACAGTGCCGTTCTACTTCTGAGCAGCAGCCCTTTTTTAAATAACACGCCGGCCAGAAACCCAATGATGCCAAAGGCAAACATCTGCCACGGGGTCAGCGGCCCCTGCCCAAAAAACATATTACTCACAAATCCGGTAACGGCGCCCACCAAAAAGCCCGCCTCGCCGCCAAAGGCTACGCCGGAGATGATAACCACGGCCACCACCGGCTTAAATTGCGGCAGCATGAAAAAGGCCACGCGCCCCGCCACGCCGATGGCGCACAAAACAGCAATAATAACCAGCTCACGCGCCTGAGGTTTTCTCTGCTCAAATATCAGGGCAAAGGGGAGCATCGCCTCTAAAATGATAAGCAGAGAGGTAAAATAATACTTCCGGTCGCCAAAAAAGTAGATACCTACATAAATCGTCAGTGGAATTGCCAGCAAAATCATCACCGCAGCGGCGAGAGAGCGCTTGCTTAATTTACGGGAAACCGGGGCGGTTTGCACAGACCATTCCGGCTTGCCGCGCCCCCACGACAGGGCGATGGCCGCAGCGATTACTTCTATGCCAAAGGCCAGCATAAGCCCGGTATAGCGCCATACGGCCGCAGGGTCACTGGCTACGGCAACCGCCCGTGTGCCGCCGGAAATAAAGTCGGAAAAACCGCTCCAATTAAGCACCGTGAGGATAACCGTTACAATAAAAGCAACTCCCGCTGCGCACAGCACAGCAATGCGCGGGCGCGTTAACTTTTTGGCTTGCGGTTTCGGCTTGGCAATATCCGGCTCATCTTCCTCCAAGCGGTAATCGCCGCCGCTATAGGGCAACTCGGGGGGCGCGGGGGGCGTTCCGCCCAGCGCAGTGATAAGGTCGTTTACAGTAACAGCCTGGGGCAGTTTGTGGCGCGCCATACGGTTTGCCGCAGAGGTATAAAAACTGTTGCCGCCAAAAAAAGCGCGCGGTTTATTTTCGGTCACAATGTTGCCGTCAAAAAACAAAGCGCAGCGATCGGCGTACTCGGCACAAAATTCAATATCGTGCGAAACCATAACCACCGTCACGCCCGCATCTGTTAACTTACGCAGAATAGATGCAAAAATCATCTTATACTCCGCATCAAGCCCTTTGGTTGGCTCGTCCAGCAGCAGGATGCGCGGCTGAAGCAGCAACACCTTGGCCAACGCCGCCCTCTGCTGTTCGCCGCCCGATAGGTCGTAAGGGTGGGAGTCTAACAATTCATCCAGCCTACATAAGGCGATGATATTACGCAGCTTCTCTTGTTTCTCCTGTTTGCTTAACTTGGTTTCGGAAAGGATTTCCATCAAATCCTCGCGGACGGTTTTTGCCACAAACAGGCTTTGCGGGTTTTGCGGCAGCACACCCAGCAGTTTGTGAAACAGCTTGCCGGCCGGAATTTTTTCAATTTCCGTACCGTTTATCTTTACCTTGCCGCGATAAGGGGTGTTCAGCCCGGCCATAAGTGAAAGCATGGTGGTTTTGCCTGTGCCGTTACCGCCCAGTACCGCAGTTAATTCACCGGGATAAGCCTGAAAGGATAAGCCCTTGATGACATCCGGCGCATCCTTTTCATGTTTGAACCAAACTTCTTCCAGTGTAACGGCGGGCTGCTCCCCCCCGCGATCCTCAGGCTCTGGCGGTAGCTCGTGGGTAACTTCCAGCTGCGAAAACCACTCGCGCCCATCCCGCACAGTCACCGGACATGGCAGGCCGCTTTCCACACCGGCCCACACCCGCATAGGAACGGGCATTGCATGGAACATTCCGCTGTTTTGCGCGCGCAAGGCTTGGCCTACCTCAGCCGGAGCGCCCTCGCAAAGAATGCGCCCTTTTTCCATCACCACAGCGCGGCTTGCCAGCGGAAAGGTTTCCTCCAAACGGTGCTCGGTTAATATCACTGTAACGCCCAGTTCCCGGTTAATTTTGCCCACCGTTGCCAAAAAATCCGCCGCTGCTATGGGGTCCAGCTGGCTGGTGGGCTCGTCTAATATCAGCAAAGACGGCTGCAACGCCATGACCGACGCCAGGGCCAACAGCTGCTTTTGCCCGCCCGAAAGTTCCGTAACGTTTTTATAAAACCAGGTTTGTATGCCGAAAAAGCTAGCCATTTCCGCCACCCGTAAGCGGATGGTGGGCGTATCAAAACCAAGGCTTTCTAAACCAAAAGCCAGCTCGTGCCATACCTTATCGGTAACAATTTGGTTCTCTGGGCTTTGCAACACAAAGCCGATTTTGGCCGCAGCGTCACGCTGGCTCAGTTCAGAAAGCGGCGTCCCTTCAAACAAAATCTCGCCTGAAACAGCCCCGTGAGGCGCCAAGACGGGTTTTAACTGCCGCAGCAACGTTGTTTTTCCACATCCAGAAGGACCGCACAGCACGACAAATTCGCCCGGATTAACGGTTAAATGAATGCCTTTCAGCGCGGGGTGTTCCCGTTCAGGGTAGGTGAAGGTAAGTCCCTTAACGGCGATTGCCGGCTGCCGGACTCCCGCCGCTTTTGTATGGCTTTCCATTTCACATCCTCCTTCCCGTTCATTAGGATAGGCAGGGCGCACAGGGCGAAATACAAAACAAATAGCCCTGCCTGCCAAATATCGAATTCCGCGCCGGACATAATCGGCATATATACAAAATGCAGCTTGCCTAGCGCCGCGCCGGTAATCACTCCGCCGCCGCACAGCAGCAAAAACAGCAGTGCCTTTTTATCGCGGCTTTCAAACCGGTAGATAGAAAAGGCCGTGCGCCCCGGCAAACCGTAGCCCCGGCTTTTCATGCTGTCGGCGGTATCAATGGCGTTTTCTAAAGCCCAGGTTACCAACACTGAAATGATTTTAATCCCGTGCTTGGCCCGTTTAATAATTCCACCGTTGGATACATCCCGCCCCACGCATTTTTGCGCGTTTGAGATCACCTTAACCTGCGCGGCAAAACGCGGCACAAAACGCAAAGACATCGATAAAATCAGCGAAAGCGCCGGGATGATCCGGCCGAACAAATAAACGAATTTATCGCTTGTCATAACCACGTTGAAGCAAGAAAACCATGTGATAACGGTGATGAGCATAAAAGCCGCAAATATGCCGTACAAAATAGATTCCAACGTCAACGGATTGCCGCTGGGCAGATAAGTTAAAATCGTGACGCCCTGGTGAGAAAAGGCGGGGTTAATAAGCGCCGTTATAATAAGCAACGGCAGCATATACAGCAGCTCAAACCGCACCGCCTTTTTCCCTTTTAAATAAATCGAATACACCAGCGCGCAAACAAGCGATATGCCAAGACAAACAGGGTGGTTCATAAACATTGCCAGCCCTATCACCAGCACAAAATACAACATAGAAACGGCGGGATGATAGGCTGAAAAAGCATCGGTGTTCATTAGGAAGCTCCTTGTCCAGTAGCGTAACCGCCGCCCACATCCTGGCCTAAATCGCAGGTATACACCCACTCAATCACATCACCCTGCTGCAGCACATAACGGCTGCACCCATAATTGGGGAACCAGCCGTTCACCCGGTACATCCACCCGGATAGGCTGCCGCAGTCAAACTCGTATAGATTGTTTATCCCTTCTATGTAGGCGGAATTATAAAGCGGCGTGGATTCAAATTCCAACTGGATCCGTTGTTCTCGCGTTACCCGTTTGAGCACGTCAAAAACGCTCTCTCCTTCGCTAAAGGTAACGGTAGTGGGCGCTAAAATAACGCCGTCGCTGGGTAAAATACTCAGTTTATCCTGATTGAATAAATCCATGTTGCTTAAAATCGTATCACAACGGATGGATAGTGTGCAAGTATATTGTTCGCTTTCATCCACAGTAATGTTTTCTGGCTCCTGGGGGGCTGGTTTTCCTTCGGGCACCGGGTCGGTTTGATAGGGATCTTTTCCGGTATCCGGATCTATCTCCATGGCCGGAGTGGACGAAGCAGCCTGTGCCTGTTGTTGCCCAGATGCTCCGCCGCCTGCCGCCGCCTGCGAGGAAACCGCTGTATCCGGAGCGGAGGAACCGGCACCCTCTGACTCCTCTTGTGCGGAAGACGGGGCGGCGCTTTCTTCTTCGCTGCCAGTGCTGCCAGTGCTGCTATCGCTGCTCATGCTGCTGTCTTCAGCGCTTTCCGTCCGGTTGTCGGATACTGCGCTTTCCGCTTCGCCGCTTTGCATCGAAGCGAGGCTGGCCGTATCGCTGGCTATAGCCTGGTTAGGCACCGGTTGCAGAAAGAAAGCCGCCGCCAGCACCGCCACAATACACACAGCGGCTATGCCAATCTTTGCTTGCTTGGTTTTTAAAAATTTCTGAATCGCGTTCATACCTTTACATCTCCTCTCTTCCGCTAAACACTCGAAAGCCCTGCGGCATTGTAAGCGCCGCAGGGTTACGGGTTCGAGCCGGACTTTTATCCAAACTCAATTTTTACTGATTTTGTTTCTTTTTGCTTTTTAACAGCACCGCCATGGCTGCCAGAGACAGCATAGACACGGCCAGCCACAGCACAACAGCATCGCCTTCACCGGTATTGGGCCCCCCGGCCGCTTTATCAACGTCGGCATTGGAGCTTGCGGCTTCCCGCACCGCACTGGAAGTATCTCCTGCTTGGCTATCCTGTTGGCTGTTGTCTTCACCGCTGCTGCCCGCATCCGTAACAGACGCCGGCTGCCACACAGCATATAGGCTTAGGTGATCTGTGGTAAACACCAGTTTTCCATCGGTTAACGCCGCCCCCATATCGGTTAGCGTGCCGTCTTCCCTTATGTGATACACCTTAGCTGCTGCGTTATAGCCTTGCGGCACAGGCAGAGAAATTGTAATCTTTCCGCCCGGTTGAATTTCTACATTATTTTCCAGCAGATAAATATCGAACAGTTGGAACGCACCGCCCTTATCGGCGAAGGCCGACTGAGCCACATCGTATTTGTCGCCGGAAGTAAGGTTGTTAACCTCCAGCTCCATTTTATCCGTTAGTACGCCTTCTTCAGCGGTAGCTATGGCCCCCGTGCCGTTCACATCGGTTATAGTAACGGTTTCAGGTTCAGGCTGGTTGGCATTTTCTTCTTCTGTGAGCTGAGCGTCGGTCTTTATAGCGTCCATCGCCGCTTTTGCTTTTTCAAGCGCGGCGTTTACTTCGGCTACGTTGTTTGCCGCTTCCACAGCGGCCTTGCCTGCTGCAATCGCCTCGGCAAGCTCGGTTTGTTGCGCCGGGCGGTAATCCGCAGCGTTTTTATAAGCGTCCAATTCCTTTTGCGCGTTAATCTTTGCCAGAGCCCGAGCGTCGCCTTCTTCTTCCGCCGTCAACTGGGCGTCGGTTTTAATGGCGTCGATTTCTTTTTTTGCCGCAGCGAGCGCCGTACTTACAGCGTCCCAATTCTCTGCAGCGTCAATGGCAGCCTCGCCGTCAGCGATGGCCTGGGCAAGCACAACCTTCTGCGCGTCGCGGTAAGCGGCGGGGTCTTTATAGGTATTTAATTCATTTTTGGCGTCGGCCTTTGCGTCGCCTAAAATATCGTAAAGAGAAGGTTCGCCCTGCAAAAACAGCTGGTAGGCTATTAATGCGCAAGCGGCTTGATCCGTCGCCATGCTGTTGCCGCCGTAACCCTGCACATGGCTAAAGTCTTTGGTATCCTCGTTGTAAAAGAGCAACTGGGCATCCACGGCGGAATTGCCGTTTTTCACAAAGCGGCTGTCTGTTCCCGGGTCAATTCCTAAGGCAGTGCAAGCGATAATCACCTGAGAGATGCTTTCGGAGTTGATGGAGCCCCAGGAGCCAAAACCACCGTCATCCCTTTGAATGGAAGAAAGCGCGTTGATTCCCCTGTCAATTGCTGCGGCTACCTTTTCGTCATCTCTGTAGGGAGCCAATGCTTGCAGAGCCATAGCGGTAATATCGGGATCCGCGGAGCTGCCAAACAGCGCCCATCCACCGCTGGTTGCCTGCTGCTTCTCCAGAATAAAGTCGATACACTGCTGGCGGGTGGTGGGATCGCTGGTTTGATAATTGTTGGTATCCATCGCGAGCAGCGCATAAATTGCGCCGTTGATCCCCTGATAAACGACCCAATCAAAATCGCTTAAAGGTTCTATCAGATTGTAATTGCCAACCTGTTCTGCTGATTTGCCGATAGCGGAAAGAGCCAAGATTAAGCGGGTATTCTCGGTGGACTGATTTGCGCTTAGTTTGCCGTTTTCATCGGCTGTTTCATTAACCGTTTTCACAACGCGATCGTAATAATCTAAAAAATACGTGTCGCCGGTATCATAATATCCACCTCGAGCCAGAGCCAACACGCTCCATTCGCCGCCGCTTATTCCAAAGCTTGGCGCCGACACTTTTTCTGCAATGGTGTTTAAGGTATTGTCCAAAACATCCTGGAGCTCTTGGCTAAGGCCGCCTGTCGCTCCGCTTTCTTGTTGCTCAGCGGCGGCAGCAAAGGCGTTTAACGTCAAAGAGCTTAGCAGCACAGTGGCCGCCAACAGCATGCTAAGTAATTTTTTTATTTTTGCAGGCTTCATGGTTTAATCCTTTCCCTTCTGGTAAACACTGCCCGGAGAGCGTTTATTTTATTCTGCCAAATGTTTTAAAATTAGGCCTTTCTTTCCAGCCTTGGGCTAAACCCGGCATTACTGCCCATCGTTTTACATTTTTCTCTCGCTATCCGTTCCTCCTGTTTTCACACAGCTGTTTTTCAGCCGGTTATTTGTGTTCCCCTCACTTGTGAAAATTCGCGCCAATCCCATGATAGCTTGCAGCACTTTATTTGCTTGCAACGCAACTTTTTAAACAAAAAACGCCCTGCCCACAGAAGGCAGAGCGCTTTTACTCAACAAATCCGCACGCCGCTCCGTCCGGGGAAGCAACTGTTTTCACTCCGTATCTGACTTACCGGCCGCGCCTGTAACGCGCCGTATCACAGTGACCCGCTCGCAGGGATTCTCACCCTATTCCGGTTGCAACGGTTGGCCCGCTGCGTGTGAAGGTAATCTTAAATTTTCTGTATTATAACACTCTTTGCTCCAAAAGGATATATAAAAATTTGTGTTTTGATTGGTTAACGCCATAAAAAAATGCAGTAAAACTTGCGAAACGAAAATTTTCCGCCTCTTGCTTTACCTGCTTTTTCTCTCTGATTGATTGTGCTAAAATGATACAGGCAAAAGCGGCACTCTTTAACCGGCCCTTGGTTGTAAAGGAGCCTGTGCCGCAAAACAACGCAGAAAGGAAGTTGAACATGGACAATCATCCGTGCTCTTTATGCGATTCCAACGGGCAATGCGCCGCACCCGGTAAGGCGGTTGCAACGCAACCGGTTAGCCAAGAAGATGCCAACCTTACCATTCGCCCTTTTCAGCCGGACGATCAAGACGCCGTTGTGGGCTTTTTTGATCAGATGGGCGGAGAAACCCGGGCCTTTTTCAACCGCAACGATGCAAACCGCACCACCGCTCTGCGGTATTTTTCAGACAAGCCGGAGGATATCCGCTATTTTATGGCCGAGCAAAACGGTTTGATGGTGGGCTATGTTTTTCTCTTTGAGATGAACCGAAGCGTGCCTTGGCTGGGGATCGCCGTGCGAGAGGAATACAAAGGCCGCCATATCGGAAGAAAACTGCTGGCATATGCCGAGGCTTATGCCAAAGCGCAGGGCAAGGGTGGCATCTTGCTCACCACCCATGTCAGCAATATTCGCGGGCAATCGCTGTATGAGCGGTGCGGTTATGAACGCATGGGTATGCATCAATCCGGCGAGGTGCTTTATTTGCGCCGGTGGTAGCCGAATAGATTCGTATCCATTACAGTTTATACGAATCAAATATTCTTTTCTCAAACACAATAGCCCTTCCCAAAGAAAAAGGCCGGATTCGAAAACGGAGCAACGGAGCAACGGAGCAACGGAGCAGCCGCTTTTTGATTCCGGCCTTTTTACGTTTTGGCAAAAGGGGTGTTTAAACAGAATACTCATACTCAAAAGAAGCACAGGGGCTTTCAAATGAAAATAGGGTGCGTTTCCCTTGTTTTAGGCTATACTGCGCGCGGCAGCTTGGGCTTTCGTGGATAATTCGCGCCATTGCGCCGCTTTTCGGTGCGTAAAGCGGGTGAGATGTTGGCTTCGCCATCTGCGCGCGCAAGGTAAAATCCCCTTGGCGCACCACTACTTGGCCGCCGCCCAGCTGTTCCACCTTGGCCCCTAAGTAGGTGGCAAACCGGTACTCTTTACCCTGCCAATATACCGCGCCGATAATCCCTGTAAAACGCAAAGGCCCCAAAGGGATATCGGCTACTGCCAGCATCAAGGAATGCGCGCCGAAGTTGCACTGCGTCCACAAATATTCCTTTGGAAAGGAGCGGCCCTTATCCCCCTCCATATATCCCCTACCGTGGTCGAATTGGTAACGCTCACCGTTTATCACGAGGCTGCCACGCACCATATGGCCCATACTGTAAACGCTGTGGCGGCACTCCATACCCGGCACCAAGCAAAATGGGCCCATAATGTCGTAACGAAGCGGGGTAAGGGGGCCGAAGGTTAAATAGCCACAAGCGTCAAGATCTTTTTCATGCAGGTTTAGCCGGATATAACGCGCGCAAAACACGTTATCCCCCAGCGCAATGTGCAGCCGGTCTTTCTTTTTTGCAAAAGCATAGCCGGGCAACGGCACGTTCCACGCCCTGTCGTTGGTTACCACTTGCAGCGAACTGGTTTTTTGTCCTTTTGTTACATGAAGGGCAGGAATAAGCGCCACGGTTTTGTCCGCGTCCTGGCACTTAAAGTAGCAGCCAAAAAAGCCGTCACGCATGATTTAGATCCTCCTGTGCCGGTCCGCTGATTAAACGGCCCCGATAGTCAAACCGCGAGCCGTGGCAGGGGCAATCCCAGCTTAGCTCGTCGGGGTTCCATTCCAATTGGCAACCCAGGTGGGGGCAACGGATATCTACCGCGTAGATTGCGCCGTTCTCATCCTTATATACGCCAACCTTATCCCCCTCTAGCAGCACAACTCCGCCGTGGCCCACCGGTAACTCTTGCGCCTTTTCTTGGGGAATTTGAAAAATGCGCTTTACCAAACCCTTAACCGCTTGGCCCCCCTCCCCGGCGATTTGAGGGACCCCTTGGGGCACAAGGCGATCCGGCGCGAACACCCCGGCGCAGGGATGTTCTTTGCCGCAAATGGCGTCGCAAAGAATCATCGCCGCCACCATGGCGCTGGTCATTCCCCACTTTTGAAAGCCGGTGGCCACATACCAGTTCGGTTGGCTGGCGGCGTAACGGCCGATATAGGGCGCATGATCGGCGGGAATACAGTCTTGTGCCGACCAGTGGGCCACCTCCCGCCCTTTAGGAAACCATTCGCGGGCCCTTTGGCGCAACGCTTCGTACCGGCCGCCCGGATTCTCGCCCGCCCGATGGCTTTCTCCACCCAGCAGCACCAAATTTTTATACCGGCGCAAGGAATACGCCGGCCCCCACTGCCCGCCGGCCCCTATCCACATGCCTTCGGGGGCCGCTGCGTTTTCCAGCGCCAGCACATAAGAGCGCTCCTGATGCATACGGGCGAAATAAAGGCCGGGAAAGTTGACAAAGGGGAAATGACAGGCGAACACCACCTTTTTGGCTTCGACCTTGCCCCTGTTGGTTACCAAAAAATGCCCCTCCACCGATTGAACAGAGGTGTTTTCATAAATGGTCAGCGGCCGGGATATTGCTTGCAGAAATTTCAACGGGTGAAACTGGGCCTGCTGTTCCATCTTGATAGCCCCAGCCGCCGGGATGGGAGCCGGAGCCCCTTCAACCACGCTGGCACACAAGCCCAACTGTTTTGCTGCGGCGGCTTCTTTCTGCAACTCTTCAAGAGAATCGGCGTAAAGATAGGCGCTGGTTTCTTCAAAATCACAATCTATGGCATTTGCATCGATTATCCGCCGGTATTCTGTCACAGCGTTTGCATTGGCCATGGCGTATTGTTCCGCCTTCTTTACGCCAAAATTTTTTATCAGCTGATGATAAATCAAACCGTGCTGCGCGGTAATCTTTGCTGTGGTATTGCGGGTTTGCCCACTGGCAATGCGGTTTGCCTCTAGCACAACGGCCTGTATGCCTGCCTGCTGTAGCCGGTGGGCTGTTAAAATCCCCGTCATCCCGGCGCCAATAATCGCCACGTCGGTCTGGATATCGCCGGGCATGGGATCTCTTTCTTCAATTTGGCAAGACTGCGACCAAATGGACTCCATAGCTGCCTCCGTACACATTATTTTGTCTTTCACCTCTCTTATGTTTTCCATTGCGTCTTATTCTATCCCAAAAACGGGGAGCAGCAATTCGTTGTTTATTTATTGGTGCAGCGCCGGAACACAGGCAAATGAAATGCCTAATTTCTAAGAGAATCCCCCTTGCATTTTTGTGATATATCAAGTATAGTAAAAAAAATTTGAACTGGCTGGAAAGGAGTGTCTGCACAGCAACATGCATGTTTCAGAATTTGATTATGCATTTCAAGGGCAAATGGAGTCCTCCCTGCAATCGATCCCCATCGGCAACGGCGATATGGGGGCCAATGTTTGGATGCAAGACAACGCCTTGTATTTATTGCTGTCAAAGTCAGACAGTTTTAACGAGTGGTGCGAACTATTAAAGCTGGGGCTTATCAAAATCACGGCGGATTGCGGCGCTTTTCAAAATGTAAAATTCACGCTGTCTTTGTACCACGGCGTGCTGACCATTCAATCTGCACAGGCCGATTTTGCCGTATGGATGGACGAAAACGGCTGCGTGGTAACCTGCGATTCCCGCACGCCCATTTGCTTGACGGCGCAGCTGGTGAATTACCGGGATGAACCGCTACAAATGCCCATAGAGACTGCCGGATTCTGCTCTGCGATGCCGGACGATCCCTCGCTATATCAAAGCGCCGATATCTGCGGGCAATACGGCGGGCACACCGCTTATCAATTACACCGCAACGGCTGGTCTTGCTACCAGCCTTCCCTTGATTTACAGGGGCTTAGCGGTTTTGCCGGCAAGGATCCCTTGTTGCACCGCATGTTTGGCTTTGCTGTGCGGGCCGAAGGCGGCACGGCTGTTGCCGGTAACGGTTCGGCAGCTGTGCGCACCGGCAAGGGCAGCCGCCACGTCTTGCGGGCGTGGAGCAAAACCATGCAGCCTGCCACACAAGAGCAGTTTTTAAACGACTTACTGGCTGCACAGCAAGATTTTAGCGGGCTGCAGCAGGAACGCTTATCTCACCAAAAGATGTGGAACGCCTTTTGGGAGAAAAGCTATCTCTACCTTTCTGGCAGCGAAGAAGCGCAAGCTGTTACCCGCGGCTACCTGTATCAGCGTTATATGAACCGTTGCGCAGGCAAGGGAGCTTACCCCATCAAATTTAACGGCTCTATCTTTACCGTGCACCCGGATCCCAGCGGCAAACAAAGCTATGATTACCGCAAATGGGGCGGGCTTTATTGGATTCAAAACACCCGCCTGATCTATTGGAATATGCTATACAGCGGCGATTTTGACTTAATGATGCCCTTTTTTCAAACATACTTTAACATGCTCCCCATCGCGCGCTACCGCACCAAAGAATACTTTGGGCACGAGGGCGCCCTTATTCCCGAAACCACCACCTTCTTCGGCACCTATTCCAACGATAACTACGGCTACAACCGCAAAAACCGGCACAAAAGCTATGTGGACTGCGATTATATTGCCCGGCATTTTAACGGACAACTAGAAATCGCCTATATGATGCTGAAATATTACGCCTTTACCGGCAATGCCGGTTTTCTGCACAGTATGGCTGTGCCCTTTACCACCGAAGTTCTCACCTTTTTCGATCAGCATTTCAGAGGCATAAACGGCCAGTTTGTGTTAAAGAATGTTTCGGCGTTGGAAACCTGGCAGGACTGCGTAAACGACACGCCCAATATCTGCGGTTTAATGGCCATTTGCGATTTTGTGATAAACGAAGAAGCCGCCGTGGGTCCGGATACGCCGCTTGCCGCGCTGTGCCGCCGGTTGCAAGGGGAGCTTCCTCCCATTCCCCGGCAGACCATCTACGGCCACGAGGTTTTTGCGCCCTGTGAATTGGCTATTGACAAACAGCTGCGCAACTGCGAGGATCCTGAACTGTACGGCGTTTTTCCGTACGACCTGTTTGATTGCCGCCACAAAGATGACGAAGGGTTTGCCGTTGCCCAAAATACCCTTTTGCATAAGGTGCCCTATGAATACCAGGGCTGGCGACAAGACGGCATTTTCGCCGCCAAATTAGGGCTTGCCAAAGAGGCATTTGGCAAAATATCCCAAGCCTTTCAAAGCAAGTGCCCGCAGTGCGCTTTTGACGCTTACTGGGGGCCGAATTACGACTGGATACCCGACCAAGATCACGGAAGCGCCAACTCCATCGCGCTGATACAAGCGCTGGTGCAAAGCAGCCAAAACGAGGTTGCGGTTCTTCCTGCTTGGCAAAAAGAGCTTTCTGTTCGGTTCCGCTTGCCGGTTTACGGCGGGCGTTTTCTGGCGCTAGATTACGTTGCCGGCCAGCAGCCGCACATCGTTTATGAAACAGGCGATCCCACCCCGGTATAAAACCGTGGGGCAGTTTTCCTTTGTTCTCATTTATTGCTTGTTGACTACGCACATCATACATACAAAAAGGAAAGGTAGGCTGTGCAATGAAACTGTTTACTCCAAAAGCAAAATGGATATGGTGCGGCAGCAACCAAACGCCCAACGATAGGGTGCTGTTTTATAAAACCTTTGCCTTAGATGTTCCTCCGGCGCACTGCGCCTGCTATATTGCCGCCGACACAAAATACTGGCTTTTTGTCAACAACCGGCTTGTTGTGTATGAGGGCGGGTTATTCCGCGAAAGCTTGCCCGGCTGCGGATATGTAGACCAGGTGGATCTCGGCCCCTTCCTTGTTTCAGGGCAAAACGAAATCTGCGCCCTGGTTTGGTATTACGGCAATCAAGGGCGCAACAATATCGACAGTACCCAAGCGGGTTTCTTGCTGGAATGCGAGCCATTAAAGCTGTTTAGCGGCAGTTCCTTCCTTGCTTTGCGGCCCGCCGCGTTTGTAGCTTCCGACGGTAGCCAACCCTCTTATCTGTACGGCGGATATGACACCGCCTACGACGCCCGCTTAGAACAGTTCCATGTTTCACCACAGCTGACCCTTTCTTTATCCGGTTGCGTCAACCAATTCTCCCCCGCTATAGAGTACCCCAACCAATGCTGGGGAGAGCTGTATGAACGCCCCATTCCTCCCATCCGTTTCGGACAAAAACAGGCAGCCCCGCTGCGCCAAACCGGCCCTACCGGCTGGCAGGCCCAGTTGCCCCACGCCATGACCTTTTCGCCCTATCTGGAGGTAAACGCCCAGGGCGGCGAAAAAATAACCCTTTACACCGATCGCTACCTGGTAAACGGCGGACCGGGGGATACCCACCACCAATACCGTGGGCACAAGCTGCAATACATCTGTAAAAAGGGGCGCAACTGTTTTCTCTCGCTCTTCTATCTGTATGGGGAACAGGTGTACGTCACGGCGGATCAGCCGGTGGAGCTGCAAGAAATCGGTTATTTAAAAACCGGCTATGATGCCGATATCTTAGGCAGCTTTTCATGCAACTGCCCTGTTACCAACCGGTTGGTTGAAAAGGCGGCCAGAACCCTGTACGTTTGCATGCGCGACAATTATATGGATTGCCCCGACCGGGAACGGGGCCAGTGGATTGGGGACGTTTCAGTGCAAGCCGCCCAAACAGGATACCTGCTAAGCCCTAGTGCTCACCAATTAACAAAAAAATGTATTCATGACTTTATCTTCCTGCGGGAGGGCGACGTGCTAATGGGCAATGTTCCCGGCACCTGCCGGGGAGAGCTGCCCTCCCAAAGCCTGAACGCCATCAGCCAGCTGGGCTTGGTGGCCGAATATTACCGCTTTACCGGCGACAAAGAAGCGCTGGATTGGGTTTTGGAGCCCGCTGTGCGCTATTTAAAACTGTGGCACATGGAAGATAATGGGCTGGTTGGCCATCGGGAAGGCGGCTGGGGTTGGTTTGACCATCTTTATAATATCGACAAGCCGGTGCTGGAAAATTGCTGGTATTACTCCGCTCTATGCTTTTTGCAAGAGGTTGCCGTGGTTGTGAACCAACATGCCCATGATGATTTTTTACAGCAACGGGCCGCTTCCATCGCCGCCAATTTTGAGCACGCCTTTTGGCGCGGAGGCTATTATGCCTCGGATCAAACCGTAGACGATCGGGCCAACGCCATGGCGGTGCTGGCGGGGCTGTGCCCCAAAGAGCACTACCCCCAAATACGGGAAGTATTGCTGGGCGTATTCAACGCCACAACCTATATGGAAAACTATGTGCTTACCGCCCTGTGCCGCATGGGATATATCGCCGACGCTTACCGCCGGATGATCTCACGCTATTATCCGCTGGCCGTCAACGAGAACACCACCTTGTGGGAGGATTTCTTTTTGTTGGGCACAAAAAACCACGCCTGGAGCGGCGCGCCCGCCACCATCGCTTTTCGCTATTTTATGGGCATTCGCATGGAAAACGGGCCAGATCATATTAAAATAGCCCCCTGCCAGGGGCTGTTTGCCCACATGACATGCACCATTCCCGGCAAAAACGGGATGATACGGCTGGACTACGACGATGGCACCCAAACCCTTACCATCCACAATACATCCCAAAGCCAAATTACAGTGGAGGGCTGCCGCGCCGTTTATGCCGCTAACGAATAACAAACCGCCGCCCCATGCCTCCCCGACCAAAAGGTGCAAGCCTGTTTTTTACAACAATCCAATAAGAAAGGGGTACCAGACCATGCTGTTACAGAATGCACGGGTGAAATCCGGCTGTTCTGGCAGGGGCAGCCTACTAAAAAAGCAAATTGCCTTAAAACGCCGGGCGATGTTAGCGGCGTTTCTGGCCGCCTGCCTGTTGCTTTGCGGCTGTACGGCTCAGGACAGTGTTGGAGCTGAAAGCGGCGCCTCTCTGCCGGCGGCAAATTCCACCCAGCCCCTTTCCTCTTCACCGGCGGCCTCATCCCAAACCTCTTCCGTTCCGGTATCCGCCTCCTCTGACGAGGCCTCACAAACGCAAGACCCCGAACAGCCGCAAAGGCAGCCCGCTGTTTCGGATACATCCACACCGGAGGAACCGGACGAAATCGCCTTACTTTTGGAGACGATGAGTCTGGAAGAAAAAGTGGGGCAAATGTTCTTTGTGCGCTGCCCAGAAGAGGGAGCCGCCGCCGTCAGCCAATATCAATTTGGCGGATATTTGCTTTTTGGCAGGGATTTTGAAGGCAAAACCCCGCAGCAAGTTTCCGCCGACATTCAAAGCTACCAACAAAACGCCAGGCTACCCCTGTTTATCGGTGTGGACGAAGAAGGGGGCACGGTCAACCGCATAAGCACCAATCCCAACTTCCGTTCTTCCCCCTTTTTATCCCCCAGGCAACTTTATGCCCAGGGCGGCATGGAGTTGCTTCAGAGCAACGCGCAGGAGCAATGCAATTTGTTGGCCTCCGTGGGGGTAAACGTAAATTTTGCGCCGGTGTGCGATATTGCGCAAAATCCAGCCGACTTTATGTATGACCGTTCTTTAGGGCAAGACGCGCAAACCACCGCTGACTTTGTGCGCATGACGGTGGAGGTGTACCGTCAAAACAAAATGGGTTCGGTGCTCAAGCACTTTCCCGGATACGGCGACAATGCCGACACCCACACCGGCATTGCATACGACAGCAGAAGCCTCAGCGCCCTGCGAGAAAAGGATTGGATTCCCTTTGCCGCAGGAATACAAGCGGGCGCGCCCTGCGTTTTGGTATCTCATAACATTGTAAGCGCCGTGGATAAAGATATGCCCGCCTCCCTCTCCCCAGCGGTGCACAATCTGCTGCGCCAAGAGCTGGGGTTTAACGGCGTTATTATCACCGACGATCTTTCTATGGGGGCGATTCAGGAATATACCGGCGCATCTGCGGCCGCTGTGTTGGCGGTAAAGGCGGGCAACGATTTGCTGTGCTGCACCGATTATGAAACCCAGCTGCCGGCGGTGGTTGCGGCGGTGCAAAGCGGTGAAATCAGTGAGGAGCAGATAAACACCTCTGTTGCCCGCATTTTACAATGGAAACAATCCCTTGGCCTGCTGTAGCTATAAAAGGAGCGGCTGCCTTTACAGACGTAAAAGCCCTTTCGCCGTGTAACACAAGCGAAAGGGCTTTTTTGCGGTTCTAACGATTATTTATACTTTTCAGCATATAAAGCGCAACGGCGCAAAACATCTTTTTTTAAACAGACAGTAAGCTTTCACATGCCGTTGCGGCATAAGGGCATAAGGCGCCCATCCTTTCAAATAGCGGGGGCATCAAGTATAAAACAAAATATCGCCGTAAGCGGGGAAGGGCCAATATTCTTTGCCCACCAGCATTTCCAACTCATCAGCCACTGCGCGCGCTTTTTCCATAGCGGGCAGCACTGCGTCGCAATAATACCGCGCCGCCGGCTGTGCACCCTCCGGCGCGCCGGCCACCGCTGTTTCTAAATCCTGCTGCAAAGCAATAAGAGAAGCTGTTTTGCTGGTTACTTTTTGCACAATATCGGCTTCCGCAGGGGCGTCAATACCAATGGATTTTTTGGTGGCCACTGTTTGCGCCACTGCGCTAGAATAGGCGATACAGGCGGGTACAATCTGCTTTTTCATCATATCCAGCATGGTCATGGCCTCAATATGCAGCGTCTTGGCGTATTCATCCAGAGAAATTTCTTCTCGAGACTGCATCTCTTGCTTGGTATACACCCCGTGGCAGCCAAACAGCTGCACGTTCTTTTCGTCGGTATAATGGGGCAAAGCGTCCGGTGTGGCGCGCAGGTTTAACAAGCCCCGCTTCTCCGCCTCGGCGGGCCAATCGGCGCCGTAACCATTGCCGTTGAAAATGATATTTTGGTGATCCTTCAGCTCGCGACGGATCAAGGCGGTTAGAGCTTTGTCAAAATCGGCGGCCTGCTCCAGCTCATCGGCGAATAGCCGCAGCTCCTCTGCCACAGCGGTGTTGAGCATAATGTTGGTGCAGGCAATGTTAAAGGAAGAACCCGGCATACGAAACTCAAATTTATTGCCTGTAAATGCAAAGGGCGAGGTGCGGTTTCGATCGGAATTATCCACCGGAATGGGCGGCAGCACCGACACGCCGATATCCATGCTGTTTTTGGCCGGATCCTTATAATCTTCGCCGGAGACCAACGCGTCTACCACCGCGCCCAATTCATCCCCTATATACATCGAAACAATGGCGGGCGGCGCCTCGTTGGCGCCCAAACGGTGATCATTGCCCGCGCTGGCCACCGAAATGCGCAGCAGATCCTGATATTCGTCCACCGCCTTAATAACGGCAGTTAAAAACAGCAAAAACTGTGCGTTGGAAGAGGGCGTCTTGCCCGGCTCCAGCAAATTTTCACCCTCATCGGTAGAAATGGACCAGTTGTTGTGTTTACCGGAGCCATTCACACCCTCAAACGGTTTCTCATGCAGCAAGCATACAAAGCCGTGCCTATCGGCCACTTTCTTCATGACCTCCATGGCCAGCTGGTTGTGGTCGGTGGCGATATTGGTGGTAGAAAAGATAGGCGCCATCTCGTGCTGGCTGGGGGCCACCTCATTGTGTTCGGTTTTAGAGCAAATACCCAGCTTCCACAACTCGTCGTCCAAATCCTCCATAAACGCCTTCACGCGGGGGCGGATGGAACCGAAATAATGATCCTCCATCTCCTGTCCCTTAGGCGCGGGGTGTCCGAACAAGGTGCGCCCGGTCAGAATCAGATCGGGCCGTTTGGCGTAATCCTCTTTATTGATTAAAAAGTATTCCTGCTCCGGCCCCACGGTGGTGGTTACCCGCTTCACTTCTTTGCCGAAAAGGCGCAACACCCGGCAAGCCTGCTTGTTGATGGCGTCCATCGAGCGCAGCAAGGGGGTCTTTTTATCCAATACCTCGCCGGTATAGGAGCAAAAAGCGGTGGGGATGCACAGGGTTTTGTCTTTAATAAAAGCAAAAGAGGTGGGATCCCAAGCGGTGTAGCCCCTTGCCTCAAAGGTGGCTCGCAGGCCGCCGGAGGGGAAGGAGGAAGCATCCGGCTCCCCTTTGATAAGCTCTTTGCCCGAAAACTCCATGATAACCGATCCGTCCGGGCAGGGTGAAATAAAGGAGTCGTGCTTTTCCGCTGTAATCCCCGTCATGGGCTGAAACCAGTGGGTAAAATGGGTGGCTCCCTTGCTCACCGCCCAATCTTTCATGGCGGCGGCCACCACGTTGGCAATGGCGGGATCCAAAGCCGTGCCCTCTTTCATCGTTTTATGTAAAGCTTTAAAAACATCCTTGGGCAGCCGTTCTTTCATCACGGCTTCATTAAATACCATACTGCCGAATAACTCCGGTACTCTATTCATGCAAAACTCTCCCATCCGGCGGCACACCCGGCCTAATTTTATACAAATGCCGCAATCTGCCGCAATTTTTGTCTTTGCTGTGAAAACTTACAGTAGCACAATGCCCGCTTGTTTGCAGGCCTGCTGGGTCGCTTCATCCCACAGTGAAACCTGAACCTCGCCAATATGCGCCTTGCCCAACAGCAGCATGCACAAACGGGATTGCCCAATGCCGCCGCCCATGGTCAAAGGCAGGGTGCCGTCTAAAATCATCTGATGAAAGGCGAAGGCCTTTCTTCCCTCACAGCCGGCCTCTACCAGCTGAGATTCCAGGGAATCCGCGTCCACCCGTATGCCCATAGACGACACCTCAAACGCGCAGCCCAGCACGTCGCTCCAAAATACGATATCGCCGTTTAGCTTCCAATCGTCGTAATCCGGCGCGCGGCCGTCGTGCTTTTGGCCGGATTTGAGCAACCCGCCGATTTCCATAATAAAGGCGGTGTGGTGCTCCTTTAGGTAAACATTTTCCCTCTCTTTCGGGGGCAAATCGGGGTAAAGATCCTCCAACTCCTGGGTGGTGATAAAGGAAACTTCCCGCTCCAGGCTTACCGGGATCATGGGGAATTGTTCCTTTAACTTTTCTAAGGTATCACAAACCGCGCCCACAATACGGCACACCGTTTCTTTTAAAAAAGCTTTGCTTCGCTGCTCGCGGGTGATAATCTTTTCCCAATCCCACTGATCTACATAAACCGAATGCAGGTTATCCAACTCCTCATCCCGGCGGATGGCGTTCATATCGGTATACAGTCCCTCCCCTACCGGGAAGCCGTACTGGTGCAAGGCGTAGCGCTTCCATTTTGCTAGGGAGTGCACAACCTGCGCCTCAATTCCCAGCTCGGGAATATCAAAAGATACCGGGCGTTCCACGCCGTTTAGATCGTCGTTGACGCCGGTGGCGGGATCAACAAACAAGGGCGCCGTCACCCGCTTGAGGTTCAAAGCTTCCGACAGATTTTTTTGAAAAGTCCCTTTTATAAGGCCGATGGCGTCCTGGGTCTGATACAGGCTGAGTACCGGCCGGTATTCTTTCGGAATCATCACTTTGCTCATGGTGCTTTCTCCCTTTCTGCATTTAGGATAATAATAGGCCATTCTTATATACAAAAGCGCCCATGGCGCAATTGCAAACCAAATGCACTTTCGCACGCCCGTTTTTTCTCTGCGCTCTGCGCCGCCCTACGGCGGGGAAATGTTTGTAGATGGGCTGCAAAAAATAAAAAAGAAAGGCACTGCGGCTAGCTTGCCGCAGCACCTTTGCTGTGTATGCCTTTATTATACGTAGGCTCTTCTTTTTTGTCAAGAGGAATTGCAGGATATTTTTTCTTTGTGTCATTGCATCTGTATAAACCTCTTGTGTTTTTTTGAAATTTTGCATATTTTGCCAATAATCAATTTTTTAATGAAAGATATTGACTTTAAACTTGCAAAACGCTATAATAAACACCGTTGAACGAAGGCGTTCATGAAAGGCTGTGCCGCTAGGCTGCTTTTCATGAACGCCTTTTTTGTTTGCCGGCAGAGCCCGGGATGGATGGTGCCCGGCTGCGCCCAGCTTCAACGATTTTGAATTTAGGGAGAATGCTACCATGTTAAGGGAAGGCCAAGTGCGGATACCTTCGGGATGCGCCGTTTCCGGCATTTTTTCAAAAAGCCGCGAACCCATTTGCGGCAGCGAGATTGTACGTTCCATTGCCGTTATGCACGATCGCAGCAACGGCCTGGGCGGCGGTTTTGCCGGCTACGGTATTTATCCGGAGTATCATGATTATTATGCGTTTCATGTCTTTTATGACGATTCCGACGCCAAGCAGGCGTGCGAGCAATTTTTGGAGCGGCATTTCGACGTGATCAACCTGTCGAAAATCCCTACCAAAAAGGTGGCCTCTATTGTAGATGAGCCCTTGATCTGGCGCTACTTTGTCGCCCCCCTGCCCCACAAGCTTTCTGACAGCCAGCTGAACGAAAAGGAATATGTGGCCCGCTGCGTCATTCGGGTGAACAGCCAAATAAACGGGGCTTACATATTTTCCAGCGGCAAAGACATGGGGGTGTTTAAAGCAGTAGGGTTTCCCGAAGACGTAGGTGAATTCTACCGCCTGGAGGAATATCAGGGATATTGCTGGACGGCCCACGGCCGTTATCCCACCAACACCCCCGGCTGGTGGGGCGGCGCCCACCCCTTTGCCATGCTGGATTACTCGATAGTGCACAACGGCGAAATTTCTTCTTACGACGCCAACCGCCGCTATGTAGAGATGTTCGGCTACCGCTGTAATCTGCTGACCGACACCGAGGTTATCACCTATATTTTCGATTATTTGATACGCAAGCAGGGCCTTACCTTGCAGGAGGCCGCTCAGGTGGTGGCCGCGCCGTTTTGGGATACCATCCGCCGCAAGCCCCCGGAGGAGCAGGAAAGGCTTACCTATTTGCGGGATATCTTTTCTAGCCTGCTGATTACCGGACCCTTCTCCATCCTGTTGGGTTTTGAAGGCGGCTTAATGGCCTTAAACGATAGGCTCAAGCTGCGATCTATGGTGGCAGCGGAAAAGGGCGACCGTTTTTATGTGGCCAGCGAGGAATGCGCCATCCGGGTTATAGAGCCGCAGTTGGATCGAATTTGGGCGCCCAAGGGCGGCGAGCCGGTTATTGTGCGGCTCAACAGCGGGGCCTCTTTATAACGGGCCGACAAGCAGCAGTTATCTTGCCCCGCAACATTGAAACATAGATATAAGGAGAGAAAATCTCTATGGCTATACAATATATTTACCCCGAGTTTGAGGTAGTCCGCAATGCGGATCGCTGCATCGGGTGCCGCGTGTGCGAACGACAGTGCGCCAACGAGGTGCACCGCTTTGATCCCGAAAGCGGGAAAATGATGGCTGATGAAAGTAAATGCGTAAATTGCCACCGGTGTGTTTCCCTTTGCCCGGTGCGCGCCTTAAAAATTGTTAAGTCGGATCACACCTTCCGGCCTAATTTTAACTGGAGCGGGGACGCCATCAACCAGGTTTACCAGCAAGCGGGCACCGGCGGCGTGCTGCTGTCCTCCATGGGTAATCCCAACCCTTACCCTATTTATTGGGATAAGCTTTTGATTAACGCCTCCCAGGTGACCAACCCCTCCATCGATCCTTTGCGGGAACCCATGGAAACCAAAACCTTTTTGGGCAAAAAGACCCCTTGTATCCGCCGCGACGGGCAGGGACGCCTGATTCCCGAACGCAGCCCCCGGTTGGAGCTCAGCACCCCCATTTTATTTTCCGCTATGAGCTACGGCTCTATTAGCTACAACGCCCACGCCTCTTTGGCCCGGGCCGCAAAGGCGCTGGGGATCTATTATAATACCGGCGAGGGCGGGCTACATAAGGACTTTTACGAATACGGGCCCAACACCATTGTGCAAGTGGCCTCCGGCCGTTTCGGCGTGCACAAGGATTATTTAAACACAGGCGCCGCCATTGAAATTAAAATCGGCCAAGGCGCCAAGCCTGGCATCGGCGGCCACCTGCCTGGAGCCAAAATCGTGGAGGACGTTTCCAAAACCCGTATGATCCCTCAAGGGACAGACGCCATTTCCCCCGCGCCTCATCACGATATTTATTCCATCGAGGATCTTCGCCAGCTGGTCTTTTCGCTGAAAGAAGCGGTCAATTATGAAAAGCCGGTGATTGTAAAAGTTGCCGCTGTGCACAATATCGCCGCCATCGCCAGCGGTATTGCCCGAAGCGGCGCCGATATTATCGCCATTGACGGCTTCCGGGGCGGAACCGGCGCAGCCCCCACCCGCATTCGGGATAACATCGGCATTCCCATTGAGCTGGCCTTAGCCAGCGTGGATCAACGCCTGCGGGAAGAGGGCATCCGCGGCAATGTTTCCATCGTTGTGGGCGGCAGCATCCGTTCCAGTGCCGATGTGGTAAAGGCCGTTGCTCTGGGCGCCGACGCTGTTTATATTGGAACAGCCGCCCTTTTGTCCTTAGGTTGCCACCTGTGCCGCAGCTGCCACGCGGGCAAGTGCAACTGGGGCATCGCTACCCAGCGGCCCGATTTGGTTAAGCGCTTAAACCCCGAAATCGGCACACAGCGGCTTATCAACCTGGTGCACGCATGGACCCATGAAATCAAAGAAATGATGGGCGGTATGGGCATCAACTCCATCGAAGCCCTGCGCGGCAACCGCTTGATGCTGCGGGGCGTGGGCCTAAACGACCGGGAGCTTTCCATTTTGGGCGTTAAGCACGCTGGCGAATAAGCACGCTGGCGAATCGTACGTCGGCGAATCGTACGCCGGCGAATGACTACTTTCAAACATGCCACAACAGGAAATAGGAAGAAGGGAACGGCTTGAAACGGGTTTATGTAAATGAAGAATGGTGCCTGGGCTGCCATTTATGCGAATATTACTGCGCCTTTTCCAATTCGGGCGAAACCAATATGGTGCGGGCGTTGAAGGATAAAGCCATTTATCCCCGCATTCAGGTGGAAGGAGACAACAACTTTTCTTTCGCCGTTAGCTGCCGGCACTGCGACGAGCCATTATGCGTTAAGGGTTGCATTTCGGGGGCCCTTAGCGTCAGCGGCGGGGTTATCCGGCTGGATACGGAAAAATGCGTGGGCTGCTACACCTGTATTTTATCTTGCCCTTATGGGGCGATTACGATAAACGCGGATCACGGCGTGCAAAAATGCGAGCTTTGCCCTGCTAGAGAGGGCGTGCCCGCCTGCGTGGAGGGCTGCCCCAACCGGGCGCTTGTGTGGGAGGAACGGCAATGAAAAAGCAGGGATATGTTATTATCGGCAATTCAACCGCGGCGGCGGGGTGCATTGGGGCCATACGCAAGCTAGATATGCAAAGCCCCATCACCGTGGTTTCAAAAGAACCCCACCACATTTATTCTCGGCCGTTGATCTCTTACTTGCTGCTGGGAAAGACCGATCGGGAGCGCATGCTCTACCGCCCGCGGGATTTTTATGAAAAAAACCGGGTTACCCTTTTGTCCGGCATCGCCGCCCAAAGCATCGATCCCCAGGCGCAGCGCGTTGCGCTGGCCGACGGCACTATTTTACCCTACGACGAGCTTTTGGTGGCGACGGGTTCTTCCCCCTTTCTTCCCCCTACAGAAGGAATTGAGCAAGTAAAAAAGCATTTCACCTTTATGACATTGGACGACGCCTTAGCCTTGCAAGCGGCCCTTTCGGCCGACAGCCGTGTGCTGATTATCGGTGCGGGGCTGATTGGCTTAAAGTGTGCCGAGGGCATCCGGCATTTGGTGCGTTCCATCGATGTGGTGGATATGGCGGGGCGGATACTGCCCAGCATTTTGGATGAAGATGGGGCAAAAATCGTGCAAACACATTTGGAGCAGCAGGGCATACGCTTTCATTTGGCCGCCAAGGTTGCCCAATACCAAGGGCAACAGGCCCTGTTAGACAATGGCGAAACCATTCCTTTTGACGTTGTCGTAACCGCCGTGGGTGTGCGCCCCAATGTGCAGTTGGTGCAAGACGCCGGCGGTGAAATCCGGCGGGGCATCGCCACAGACGCCTTTTGCCGCACCTCCTTGCCCCACGTATATGCGGCGGGGGATTGCGCCGAAAGCCGCGATATTGTATCCGGCCAGGAACGAGTGTTGGCCCTGCTGCCCAACGCTTATATGCAAGGGGAGTGCGCCGGTTACACCATGGCGGGTAAGCCCACCCCCTATGATTCTGCCATCGCCATGAACGCCATCGGCTTTTTCGGGTTGCACGTTTTAAGCGCCGGGAATTACGAAGGGGAAGCTCTCACCACCCAGGGCAACGGCAGGTATAAAAAGCTGTTTGTCAAAGACGGGATGTTAAACGGATATATTTTGATAGGCAACGTGGATAGAGCCGGCATTTATACCGCTCTTGTGCGCAACCGTACGCCCCTTGCAGAGGTGGATTTTCAAAAAATGCAAATTTCTCCCCAAATGATAGATTTTTCGCAAACTGTACGCAAAGCTGCCTTAGCCGCGCCTCACTAAATTCCATCACGCGGCGCGGCGGCGCGGCAAACAAACGGTAATAAGCAATATCGCAACAAAAGGAGGCATCTCCATGGTTATCGACGCCAGGGATCTGCATTTTAAAGATTTGAACCAGCGTATCCGCCAAAGCGGCGAAGAAAAAATAAAGATCGAAAATTGCTGCGGCCAACGGTATATCGGCAGCGGCATGGCCGGCAAAGAGCTACAGATTTACGGCGTGCCCGGCAATGCATTGGGTGCCTATCTGAGCGGCGGCACAATTTACGTGCATGGCAACGGCCAAGACGCGGTGGGCGATACCATGGACAGCGGCGCTATTTACATAGACGGCCTTCTCGGCGATGCCGCCGGTTACGCCATGCGGGGCGGCAGCATTTATGTGCACGGCAATGTGGGATACCGGGCGGGCATCCATATGAAAGCCTATGAAGAAAAAAGGCCCTTGTTGGTCATCGGCGGCGAAGCCGGGAGCTTTTTGGGCGAATATCAGGCAGGCGGCACTATTGTGGTGCTGGGATTGCACAGCGACGGCTATCCCGTAGGCAATTTCTGCGGCATGGGCATGCACGGCGGGCGCATCTTTCTGCGCAGCGAAACGCCGCCCCCCGCTCTTTCTGAAAGGCTGCTGTGCGACAAGGCCTCTGCGCAGGAGTTGGATTCCATCCAGCCGGCTTTGGAGCAATTTTCCCGCCTGTTCAATGAAGATCTGGGCGAGATTTTAAGCAAACCTTTTTATTGCATTGTGCCCGACAGTAAAAACCCTTATCAGCAGCTTTACACCGCTTGTTAGCGTAGTTGTTGTGGTACAGCTGCTCTTGCGTTCTTGATAGGGTAGTACTCTTTATGTTACAAAAAAAGATTGTATTTTTCACAAATATAATACTATTTTTAATATTGATATAAAAATATCCTTAAAGTATAATATTGGAAGAAAAGTTAGAGCAAAGACGCTCCCAAACAGTAGGTTTGGCCGTTTGCGCTCTAACTTTTTTATTATGCTCATTCTGTAGAGGAGGACAAGAAAATGGACACGACCATGATTATCGACACGCTATGGGTATTCCTGGCAGCCATCCTGGTGTTCTTTATGAACCTGGGCTTTGCGTCGGTAGAAGCCGGTTTTGCGCGGGCCAAAAACACGGTAAATATTCTAAGCAAAAACTTTATTGTGTTCGCGGTTTCCGCCATTGGCTTTTTACTGTTGGGCTGGGGACTGATGTTTGGCGGCGACAACCCCTTTGTGGGAACACAGAACCTATTTATCCTGGGTTCTTCGGATTTGTCGTTTTACGATCAAACCTTAACCAGCAATGTTCCGTTCTGGGGTAAGTTCTTCTTCCAGCTGGTCTTTTGTGGAACAGCGGCCACCATTGTATCGGGCGCTGTTGCAGAACGCATCAAGTATATCTCTTTCATCCTTTTCTCGTTTGTGCTAACACTTGTTATTTACCCCATTGTAGGCCACTGGGTATGGGGCGGCGGCTGGCTGGCCGACCTGGGCTTTCAAGACTTTGCCGGCGACACCGTCGTGCACTCCGTGGGCGGTTGGGCAGCCCTTTCGGGAGCGATGATTTTGGGCCCGCGCATCGGCAAGTATGGCAAGGACGGTAAGGTAAAAGCCATTCCCGGCCACAACATGTCTTTGGCGGTTATCGGCCTGTTTGTGCTCTGGCTGGGCTGGTGCGGCTTTAACCCCGGTTCCACTATGAGCTTTCAAACCCCCTCGGATGTCATGCACATTCTGGTAACCACCAACCTTTCCGCTGTGGCGGCTGTGTTGACCTCTACCATTACCTCCTGGATTTTCATCGGCAAACCGGATCTAGGCATGACCATCAACGGTTGCTTGGCCGGCTTAGTGGGCATCACCGCCGGATGCGCTTACGTTAGCATAGAGATCTCACTCCTGATCGGCGCCATTGCCGGCGTTTTGGTGGTATTTGCTGTTTCTTTCTTTGATCGCATCAAAATCGATGACCCTGTGGGCGCCACCTCTGTGCACTTGGTATGCGGCGTTTTCGGCACTCTGTGTGTCGGGTTGTTCGCGCAAGAAGGCGTAACCACCCTTTCTACGAAAAACGGCCTGTTCTTTGGCGGCGGCTTCTCGCTGTTGGGGGTTGAGGTTTTGGGTATCCTCGCGGTTGGCGCATTTGTATTCGTCACCTCTTCGGTGGTATGGCTTGTTTTGAAAAAGACGGTTGGCATTCGCGTTTCCCGCGAAGAAGAAATCGCCGGCTTGGATATCGGCGAGCACGGCAACGTGGCTTATCCCGATTTTGCCGCTGTAGCCGCCGAATCGGATGTTCTGTTTGATGAACCCGCCGTTCAACCCGCCGCAGAGGTGGCCGCGGCTGTAACGGCCCCTATTGCCGCTGTATCCCGTGAAGAAGCGGTTCCCGTTGTTCATGAAAGCCGCAGCTCTAAGATGACCAAGGTAACCATCATCACCAATCAATCCCGTTTTTCACAACTACAGGATGCGTTGGAACAACTGGGCGTTACCGGCATTACCGTAACCAACGTGTTTGGCCATGGTATGCAGAAGGGGCACCAAACCTATTTCCGCGGCGCGCCGGTGGAAACCAGGCTGCTGCCTAAGGTAAAAATAGATGTGGTTATCTGCAAGGTGCCCATCCAGACCCTAGTGGACACGGTGCAAAAAGTTCTGTACACCGGTAAAGTGGGCGATGGTAAAATCTTTGTTTACGACGTGGAAGATGTGATTAAGATTCGCACCAAGGAACACGGTTACGACGCCTTGCAAGACGAGGACTAATCCGGCGGGCGGGCAAATCCCATCCATTTCTCCTTTCGGTTCCCGCCCTTATATAAACAAAAAGGCGGTGTGAGCAAAATTGCTCGCACCGCCTTTTTCTATCTTGCTTATTTTTTCTATGCCTATACAGCCGACACAGACGCCGCATATTCTTCGCCTTTTACCGCCGACTTTGACTTTAATAAAAGGAGGCGTAAAGCGTTAATACACACTTGTGCACTTAAGAATTCTTCATAACAACGCTTTCCACCACGTCGGCCACATGCTCGCAGGCGTCGGCGCATTTTTCCAAATACATGTAAATCTCCCGCCAAGAAATAATCTCAATGGGATCGGTGCAGGTGGTGTGCAAGGTATGCATGCTAGAAATATACAACTGATCCGCCTCTTCTTCCATGGTGTTAATATTCACCACCCGGTCATGCAGGGTTTTAGAGCGCTTAAAGTCGGCGAATTCGCCCATCATCTCTTTTACCGCTTCACAGCAACGAATAACCACCTTGGCAAGCTGCAATGCATCCGGGCGGATGCTGCGGATGTTGTTGTGATAAATGCGGATGAGCACATCCTCTATTTTGTCGGTCATTTCGTCAATATTTTGACTAAGCAGGATAATGTCCTCCCGCTCAATAGGGGTAATAAAAGCTTTTACCATGGTGTTGAGCACTACATGCTTTTTTTCATCCGCTGCGTGCTCCACCGCATGAATTTCATCCAACTTTTGCGGCAGCTCCTCGGGGGAAAATTCCTCCATGGCTTTTTCTAATAGGTGCGCAGCCTGGCAGGCGAAATCCGCACAGGCGATAAAACTTTCAAAATAAAAGGCGTCTTGTTTCTTTGACATGCCGCTTCTCCTTTACACGCTTTCTTTAAGGCTCACAAGAGCCATCCAACACAGATTACAACCAAGCTTTTAAAAAATCAGCATAAACAACTTTGCCATGGCAAAGCTAATCAGCCCGCAGCCAGGGAAGGTAAAGACCCAAGTAAGCACCATTTCCTTCACCACACCTAAGTTGATGGCCGAAAACCGTTTTACCGCCCCTACGCCCATGATGGCGCTGGTTTTGGTATGAGTGGTGGATACCGGGATACCAAACAAGCTGGAATACAGCAAGCACAGCGCCGCCGAGAGATCCGCTGAAAAGCCCTGGTATTTTTCCAACCGCACCATGTCCATACCCACCGACTTAATAATCTTTTCGCCGCCGACACTGGTGCCCAAGCCCATAATTAAGCTGCACATCAGCATCATCCACACGGGGATTATCATACCTGTGGCGTTGCTTTGGCCGTTGGAAAAAGCCATGCCCAAAAACAACACGCCGATAAATTTTTGCCCATCCTGTGCGCCGTGCATAAAGCTCATGGCGGCCGAGCCAAAAATTTGCGCCGCTTGAAAGAAGCGGTTGGTCTTACGCCGATCCATACCGGCGCATACGATGGTTACGCCCTTACATACCAACCAACCGGTAGCAAAGCCCAAAGCAAGGCTGAGCACCAGCCCATACAAAACCTTGGCCCATTCATCCATATTGATGCCGCCAACGCCGTTTTGAATGGCGATGGCGGCGCCCGTTAAACCGGCTATCAGGCTGTGGCTTTCACTGGTGGGAATGCCAAAAATAGATGCCACAGTACTGTACACCACTATCGAAAACAAAGCCGCGCACAAAGCGATGAGCGCTTGCTGGGTATTGCCCCCAAAGTCCACCATGTTGCTGATGGTAGAGGCCACCGAGCTGTTGATTTGCGTCATCACAAACACGCCTAAAAAATTAAAAGCCGCACTCATCAAAATAGCGGGCCGCACATTCATACAACGCGTGGTGATGCACGTGGCAATAGCGTTGGGCGCGTCGGTCCAACCGTTTACAAAGATGACGCCCAATGTCAACAGCACCGTAACAAACAGCGCGGGATTTGCCGTCATCTGTTGCAAAAAAGAAGAAAATGTTATCTCTTCCATATAAACCCCTTTCCACTCTCCCTACAACTTCCTTAGTTGTTTACTTTTACTTTGATACTAAATAAAAAGAGGTAGGTCCCCGGATGGAAACTCTACCTACCAGTATCCAAAAAGGGCTCGCCAAACCCAATTCTATTTTTACAGGCAAACAACCTAGCCGCCGGTCTTTTTTCAGGCAGCGCCTTCACCCTGCTCTTCGTCAGATTCTCCTTCTTTTCAACATATTTAGCATAGCAATAAAACGGGGCTGCGTCAATAAGTTTATTAAAATTCAATTAATTTCAGGTTAAGCAACAAATTTCATTCAAAAAAGCGGGCAGCAAACGGTTAGAAATCTGTCAATTTTTTGTCTATATTCCACTCTAATCCCGGGTATCTTTTCAAAACGCTGCTATAGCAGCTATATATGAAATTCTGCTTCTACATAAAACACCCTTGACAAAAGGCACAACTTGTTATATAGTTAGTTACATGAGTAGTTAACCAGTTAGCAAGTAAAGGTGGTGCGATATGCAATTTGACTTTTCCAGTGAAGTCCCCCTGTACCAGCAGGTAGCGGAAGAAATTGAAGACGCCATTCTCTCCGGCGCCTTTGAAGAAGAAACGCAGGTGCCCTCCACCACAGAAATTTCCACCACCTACCGTATTAATCCCGCTACCGTGCTGAAAGGGATGACGCAACTTACCCAAGAAGGAATTTTGTATAAGAAAAGAGGGGTTGGTATGTTCGTAAGTCCCGGCGCGGGCGCCCGTATTCTGCAAAAGCGGCGCGCGGCCTTCTATGAGGGTTATGTGGTAAAACTGTTGGAAGAGGCGCGCAAACTCGGCATGAGCCGGCAGGAGGTTATCGAACTTATCAAAGGAGGAAGCCAAGATGAACAACGCAATTGAAGCAGTTAACCTGAGCATGTATTTTGGCGCAACCCCCGCTCTGCGGGATGTTTCTGTTTGCTTTGGCGAGCAAAAAATATACGGCCTGCTTGGGCGCAACGGCGCCGGAAAGTCTACCTTGCTCAACCTGATATCCAACCGGTTGATCCCGACGCAGGGCAGTATTTCAATTGATGGCGCGCCTGCGTTGGAAAACGACTATGCCCAAGGCAAAATTTATTACATGGGTGAAAAGAACCTGCTGCCTGATACTTCTACGGTGCGCGATCTGTTTCGCTGGACAAAGGATTTTTACCCCAATTTTGATAAAGAATACGCCGCCCGGCTGGCTGGGGAGTTCGGCCTAAACGTGAAAAAGAAACTAAAGAACCTTTCTACCGGTTATCTCACTATCGCCAAGCTGATTGCGGCGCTGGCCGCCAACACCCCCTATGTATTTTTTGACGAGCCCGTTCTGGGGCTGGACGCCAACCACCGGGAATTGTTTTACCGTGAGCTGATTGAAAACTACGCAGAAAATCCCCGCACCATTGTAATTTCTACCCATTTAATTGAAGAGGTGGCCGACATTGTAGAGCAGGTGGTCATTCTCAAAAACGGAAGCATTCTGCTGGATAAACCGGCGGAGGAAGTCAAAAGCATGGGGTATTGCGTTTCAGGCAAAGCATCGCAGGTAGAACAATATTGCGCTGGGCGGGACGTGCTGAGTATTGAAAGCCTGGGTGGGCTGAAAACCGCCTGCTTGATTGGCAAACCGGACGCTTTGCCCAACGGCCTGGAGGTAACCCCCTTAGATCTGCAAAAACTTTTTGTGCGCTTAACCAACGCTTAAGGAGGCTGTGATATGACTACGATTGCCAAACCACAAACCAATGAACAGCAACCCTCGTTTGGAGCCGGGAAAAAACTGGGCCGCATGATGAAATGGTACGGGCAAAATGCCGGTTTATCTTTGATTATTTTTTATTGCGTTATATTGGCGCTCTATTTGCTTTTTTCTATTATCATTTCAGTTGCCGCGGAGGACGGCTCAGTGGGCGGCATCAAAAACTCCTCTTATATCATGTTGTTTATTTTAAGCATTCTATTTTTTCCTCAGGGAACACGGTTTGCCCTGGCAAGCGGCGTTTCCCGCCGTATCACTTTTTTATCGTTTTTGTGTTTCTCGCTTATTGCCTGTGTTGTGATAACGCTACTGGATCAACTGCTTGCCAGCGGTTTCTTGGCATTGACGGGCCGGCAAAGCGAAGAGCTTCTTCAAGTGTTATACACACCGCAACCTGGTTTTAGCGCCCTTGTTTCCCAACTCATCTGCAATATTTCTATTTTATTGGCGGCTTCGGCCGTGGGGTATTTTATCGGCGGCGCCTACTACCGTATGTCCCGCATTGTGAAGATTCTGGTATCGGCCGGCGTACCCGCATTAGTAATAGTAGGGCTCCCGCTGCTCTTTATGATTTTGCCCCCAGCCGCGCAAGCCGCTGTAATAAACGCCCTGCAGGCACTGGGCAACTTTCTGATGGTTTCCCCCTACCGCTTGGCGCTGTGTATGGCGGTAATTACAGTGGTTTTCTTTCTGCTGGCTTGGCTGTTAATCCGCCGGGCGCCTGCTAAAAATAGCTTTTAGCGCACTTGGTTTTCGGAGTATTCCCATGCAAAAGGCCGGCTCTGCCAACAAGCAGGAGCCGGCCTTCTACATTTACTGAAATACTTTTACGCCCTCTTTCATATTCCTCGTATCATAAAAGGGCAAAGTATCAAATAAGCTTACGGCTTTGCAAATACGCCTGGCGTGTCAGGGTATAGTGGCATTCCAACCTTCCCTTTTGCGGCTGGGGCAACAGCGGCTGCGTGTAGGAAAGGGTAAAGCCGTTTTTCTCCCACACCCGGCAACTGCGTTTGTTGTAATCCTCACAGATGCAGTGCAGCACGTCCACCCGCTCCCGGCAAAAGGCAAAGTCCGCCAGCAAAGCGATCATCCGGGTGCCCACGCCCTTGTTCCACCAGTGTTTTTCCCCTATGGCCATATCAATGCGCCGTACGTCGGTGCCGCAAGGATACCGGCTCTGCACTTGGGGTAGATTCATCTTTTGCAGCCAGCATTCCCCAATAGGTTCGCCCTGTGCTTCCACTAAGAAGCACAGGGCGTTTTTCGACACGGTGCCGTAAATCTGCTGCACCATCTTTTGATCATAAGAAAGATTGGTTTCGGCAGTGCCGCCCTCGGTCCAATACAACACCTGGGGATCGGCACACCAGCGGTAAAGATAGGGCAAGTGTTCATCGGTGAGTGGACGCAAAACCAAACGATGCTGCCCACCCCCGTAAAGGGTAATAGGATGAGATTGAATAACCGGCATATTGCCCCCCTTTCGCAGCAATACCGCATATACTTATCCGGCAAAGGGACGACCGCACCGCTTGCAAAAACGAGCGCCGGGTTCCCTGGGCGCCCCGCAGCCGCGGCAGAACTTATCCGCCACTGGCGCCTGCTGACCGGGTTGCCCCGCCGGCCGTTGCTCCATTTGCTGTTGTGATTGCGGCGCAGAAGGCTGCACAGGCTGTGCGGCTGGAACAGTTGGTTGCTCCACCTTAACTTCGGTAACCGGCCGTACCGTTTCTGGTTCTTTTGGTTGTTGCGTTTCAGGCTGCGGCGCCTTTTGCTCCCACGTGGGTTTCGCATCCACGGCAGAAGTATGCGCAGCGTTTGGTTCCATTTGTTGAGCACTTTGTTCTGGTTTTTGCGGCGCCTCTATCACAGTTTGCACCGCAGGTTCATTGGCTTGTTGTGTAGCCTGCTGTATAGAAGGCTGTACAGCAGGCTGCGCCGCAGGCGTATAGGAACGCGCAGGCTGCACAACCGTTTGGGGTGCCGGTTGCCCTGCCGCTGCTTGGCCGGGCAAAGGGCGATTTCCCACAACGCTGTTAACCGGCGCAACCTGATTGACTGGGTTAGCTTTTGCCGTTGCGGCGCGTTGTTTGCGGCGTTTTCTAAAGTAAAAGATCCAAAGCACTACGCAAATTGCAAACAGCACCGCGCCTCCCATCAATACATAGCGATAGCTGACGGCCAAAAAGTGGCCCCAATCGCTGTCGGCTGTCAACAGGCTTTCACCCGACACGCTGGCCAGCTCATAAAAGCCAAAAGCCAGTACGGCGCAGGTAAGCACCGTCAGAATTCCTCTTACCCATTTCATAGGCTTTCTTCCCTTTCTTTGTGCGTATCAAGCTTTACGGCAAGGGGCTTGCCGGTAAGGCTGCGCATCGAAGTTGAAAATTCCTTTGAGATGCACAGGTTTATTTTTTTCTGCCCTTTCTGCCTTTCTTTTCCTTACCGCCGTTTGGATCTTCGCCCGTAGGGCTGGGCGTACCATCCTGAGCCTGCCGCTTCTCCCGGCGCATTTGACGCACACGCCTGATGTAGAGAACGGCATACAGAGCCAGAAGCACCAAAAAGACTGCGCCGCCCACAATCCATTGCCACAAACTGCCGCCGGCTGTGGTGCGGGTTACAGCAGCTTGATACACCGACTCGTTACCCGCCACATCGCGGGCGGTTAATGTCAACTGGTTACCGCCCAGGTTCAACTGGCAACGGATGTTAAAATAACCGTTTTCCATAGCGGCTTCTTGCCCGTTAAGCAGCAGGGTAACGCCCTGCTCAGTATAGCCGGAAAGATAGATGTAATCGTCCCCTGTCTGCGCGCCGTTGATGTCTTGGTGCACCGATAGTTGGGGCGGCGTGGTGTCTACATACAGCTGCTTTTGGAAGGAACGCATATTGCCCTGAGCGTCTTCAATTAAAAAGATAATGTCGTTGTCGCCCTGGCTCAAATCCACCCGGTAATCCCCCTGATGGGTTTCATCTTCCAGAACCAGTTCCTCGTTTAATGAGGCGCTCACCTTGTAGTCGCCGTCAAAAGAAACCTGCACCAAAATCGTGCTGGTATTCACCGCGTCCCCTTCCGGGAAGGTCACCTGGGCTTGCACCGGGTTGGTAACCGCCACTTCCAGCCGTTCATACCGGCCCACCTGTTCGTTATCATAAGCCGCAACCGCGGCCAACAAATCGCCCTGCCCTTCGGGCAGCTGCCATTCGTAGCCGTTGTCGTTGCTCACTTGCTTATCAAACACCAAGTCGCCGGTGGCTTTATCCCAGAAAAACACCTTAAATTCGGTGTGATCCCCCATCTCCCAAGTGAGCAGCACCTCTTCATTGAGCATGCGGGCCTGCACATTTTGCAGCGCGTCCGCCGCAGAGGGATTGGCATACGAGAAGGATCCTTGGGCGTAAGCGCGGTTAAACATCCCTTCTGCAGCCGAAACCCTTAGATAAAAGAAGTAATCCCCCGTTTCCAGCCCGCCGATATCAAACTCTTGCTCGCCGGTAGGACCCCCGTTAAAAGAGGCCACCCGTTCGCCGTTAAAAGCAGAGGAACTGGTGTCGGCATAGATCTCAAAAGAAAGATCCTCCGGGCAGTCCGAAACCGACCAAGCGGCCTTATAGGTGCCTTCCTCTTCGTTTACCGCAGTTACAGTAAAACTATCGATATTCATCGAGCCGGGCAGAGCTCCGCCGTCTACTGTTACCTTGCCCAAACCGTCACCAGTGACAATTACCTGCCAGGTTTCACCATTGTGAGCTGCACCCACGTTAACAATAACATTCCCCTGGCCGGCCGACACCTGATCCGGGGTAGCGCTTTCGCTAAACACCGTACCGCTGGGGGAGTGAACCTCCACTGTAGCCGCCGCATCCCGATTCTCCCATTGGATTTGGAAGACACAGGTTTCGTAATCCTCGCTTAGGGTTATCTCAATGGTTTCGCTGGCTGCGTAGGCCGTCATAGCCGGCCCCACCGTCAGAAAGAACCAGGTTAGCGCCGCCGCCAGCAGGCAAGCCGCCCACCGCCGCAACAGCCGCCACTTTTGTTGTGGTAATAACTCTTGTTTCATAAACACCCTCCGCTTATCGATTTGTCGATTGCCCGCCTGCGGGTTTGTGCAAGCGGGCACTGTTAACCGTCACACGCCTTGGGTTACATGGTTACTTCTTTGTGGAAACGGCCTAGGAATACCACCGAGCTGTCTTTATCATACCAATAACGGGTGGTTTTATCACCGCAGCGCAGGGTAACGCCAATATAGCTGCCGTCAAATTCAGCATCCAGGCGCGCGGAACAAGCGCCGTCCCAAGTGAAATCGCCCAGCACGCAATCCATATGTCCCGTCAGGCCTATATCCAAATAAGCACTGGACCAATTGGTGCCTACATCAATATCAAAGGTGCCGTCTGCGTTGAAAATAACGAAATCCAGGTTGGCTTGCAAGCCCAGCGCTACCTTTACACCTGGCTTCCCCAGCCGGACTTCGGCATCCGCCGCTTTTTGCTGCAAGATCTCCAGATCCGCCTTTACCGAAAGCTCCCAATCGGTAAAGTTCCAAGTAAGCTCACCATCTTTAATGGCGCCCAGCTCACCCCAACGCTCAATTTCTTTGCTGGCGGGGATATTTAGGGTTTTAAAGATGTTGATATCCGCTTCAAACAAGCCGGTAAGAGCCACATCCTGAGATTCGGCATCTTCACCAAAGCTTTGCTTGAGCTCTTCTTCGCTGACGAGCAGGTTGGAAATACCCTGAACACCGCCGCCCAACTGGGTCACGTTTACAATCTTCCATACCGGAATGCCGGGATCTAGATTAGCCGCTATTTGAATGGCATCGGGGTACCAATAGTAAGACGAAATACCGCCTTCCACACTGTCTAGTCCTTTTAGAATGTCGCCAAGGCTTACCTTACAATCGATATCCCAATAAGCGTGCGTACCGGCTTCGTCGATGGTATCGATTTGCAAGCTAATTTCATCCAAGCCAAAGAAGTCCAAATCCAACGGGTTGGCAATGAGGGTTACTTTCCCTTTTACCTCCACGCCTGTGGCTGTAAGGGCAAAAGCCAGCTCGCCGTCAAAGCGGTCAAACAGAGAAATGTCGGCTTCTTCCTTTTTCTTCTCAGCGTCAGCCTTGGTTTTGGCTACTTGGGCCGCACTGCGATAGGAGTTACCCTTAATGCCGTCAATAATATTGCCCCATATCTGCTTGGGATTAATGGAGTTTACCTCTACCTGTAGCCGATCGGCCGTTAACGTGCAAGAGGCAAATTTCACGTTGGCAATACCTGGAATACGCAAGGCGAACTCGGTATCATCTGCCGGCACGTCGAGATCCGATCCGTTGCCGTCTACCTCGATGGTGTATTCGCCGTCGCGCACCACATAGTCCTCACCACCCATCACTAAAGCGGTAAAGCCCTGGCTGAGCAAATCATCCCCCTTAGATTGGGCATAACTGATATAGAGCCGCCCGGTTCCGGCAATCCGGCCGGAATCGCCCAAATCCACAACCTTGCCGCTGTCAATGTCAAAATCCGACGGCAGGTTGTAGGCGGTCAAGGTCAGCTGGCTGTCACTGTGCAAAAAGCCGTTAATGCGCACATTGCCGCTGGCAACAAAGTTGCTGTCGCCTACTTGGCCGATTTGATCTGCTTCCACATTTAAATCTCCCAGCTTCACGCTCTTGGTGGTTCCATGCCGGGTAACAAAAAAGCGGTTGTTGGCAAAGGCGGCCTTGCCATCGGGCAACGAGGCGTAAACCGTATATTGCCCCTCTTTGAGATCCCCCTTCAGCTCGCCTGTGAGGGTCGTTTCATCCTGAATGGTCACATTGGTGAGCGCCAGGTTGCCGATGCTAATATTAATACCGTCGGTAAATCCGGCGCCCGTTACCGTTAAGGTAACGCCGTTTCGCACATCGGCCACCGATACGCCGCTGGGATTCACCGAACCTACGGTCAACTCGCCGGGCTCTACTGGGGAAATCCCTTCGTTGGTTTCCTCCTCTTCCACAGGTTCGCCGCTGATGCTGTAGGCCTTAGAGCCCGACACCTGGTAAGAGGGGATATTGATGGTAAGCAGTCTGGGATCCTTATCGGGGTTTTTCTCAATGGTATATTCAAAGCAATAGTTATTTACAATGTATTTTTGCAGCGTCAAATAAATATCGGCCAGCTCAGTGGTATTGTCGGCCTGAATAAATTTACCGCCGGTTTGATCGGCAATATCGGTTAGATAAGAGGCATTGATATCGCCGAAACCCACCGTATAAATGGCAACGTCGTTGGCGTTGGCATAATCAATCGCTTCTTGCATAGCCTCTTGGCTGTTGCCGTCTTGCCCGTCGGTCAGGAGGATCATAGCCTTGCTGCCTTCGCCCGACAGAGCATCTACACCTGCGGTAACGCCCGCCGATATGTTGGTGCCGCCCAGTGAGCCCAGGCCGTTGATACCGCTGGTAAGCGCGGTGGAACTATTGGTCTGCGGCACGGTCAACGTTGCGCTGTCGCTATAAGATACCACAGCGATCTGCTGAGTCTCGGCATCCATGTTGTCAACGCACAGCTGAGCCGCCTGCTTAGCGTCATCCAACGGGGTGCCAGCCATACTGCCGCTGCAATCCAGCACAATAGCCATAGAAATGTTGGCAGCATTCTCATCGCGCACCAACTGGAAATCTGTAATAGCATATTGGGTATCGATTAAAGTAAAATCGCCTTCACTAAAATCATCCACCATGCCAAAGGCCCCTTCTTTGGTGCCGTTGATATTGACATATGCCCGAACGGTGGGGTAGTTGGAGGTATCAATCTTACCGATATGAATCCCTATTCTATCATATTTTAGGGTGGAGGTAACATAGTTGGTAAACTCGCCGTTTACCGTATTTTCGGTAACAGGGATGATCTCTTGGCTTTCGGCTTGAACCAAGGAGTTAACCGAGCTGCGCAGCTGCGGGCTAGTTTCATCCGCGGTGGACTGGTTGTAGGCCGCCACCACTTCTTCCAGCGGCTCCTTAATAGGGGAATCTTCACTAATGGCGCCGCTGTTGTCTATCACGCGGTAGAGGTAATCCCGGGCGCTGTCGCGATCGTCTGCTGCCAAATACAGCTTGGCTATTTGCAGATCATACATGCCGGTGGGATCCCCCAGCAGAGGCTTTTTAGCCGTCAAGTAGTTGATAGCACGCTTCACCGGCAGGGCATTGGCCTGTTGGCGCAGCTCTTCTGCCTCGTTGAGCAGCTCATCCTGACGTTCGTCGCCGCCTTCAGTGGCAGCTGCCTGCTCCTCCAGCTGCTGGGCGCGGGCCAGTAGCTCCTGGGCTTCCGGGTCATCGGGATCTACCCCTTCTTCTCTAGCTTGCTGAGCCACCACATCGGTATAAATGACATAATTTTCCGGCGAACGGGAACTTTGCAGCAGTCCGTCGGCATATTGCAGCGCTCGGTCGTAATTCCCGGCCTGCGCATAATACTTGACCGCCAGGCGTTGCACATCTTGGTCGCCCGGATAGGCGGCCACAGCAGACAGCACCTCTTGTTCGCTCAAGGAGCTGACATCACTGGTATTTAATATGCGATCCATCGCATACAGCGACTGGTATTTTGCCTGATCCTGGTCGCTAAACCCTACCTGATCAAACAAAGCAGCCGCTTCAGCAGAAATCGCGCTTTGGGCCAGCTCCGATCTGCTTTGATTCTCTGTGCCCGTCAGCAGCAACGCGTCGCTGTCGTCTGACGAAATGCCCAGCATCGCAGCGCTGATACTGTGGATTTTCGCTATGCTGTTTTGCACCGCGTCAGAAAGTCCGCCGTTGTCTAACATTTGCTGCGAGGCAAAATAGGCCGACAAGTAATCTTCTTCCATGGCTTGCGCCATCAACGAAATTACTTCCCCTTGCCCGCCAATATCGCCGGCCAGCTCCGCTTTTTGCATAGCCAAATCCCCTTGGCCGTCTTGCAAATATTGATAGGCCATAT
Organism: Candidatus Gallacutalibacter stercoravium; assembly: GCA_018716975.1. Taxonomy (GTDB): domain Bacteria; phylum Bacillota; class Clostridia; order Oscillospirales; family Acutalibacteraceae; genus Gallacutalibacter_A; species Gallacutalibacter_A stercoravium. The sequence goes on from DVJE01000017.1 coordinate 53,302, forward strand.
AAAGATTGGACGCACTTTGTTGTTGAGAACCGGTCATTTGCGTTACCGCAAAAAAGCCGCTGCTTGCGGCGCCTGCAGCCATTAAAAATACCAGCACCCACTGAAACACCGACCGTTTCATTTTTAGCTTTTTGTGGCCTATTATATCCGCCACAAAAAACAACACAAAACAGCCGCACAACGCCAACAAAAAAATGGGCTGCATTGGGATACCTCCTTGCTTTGCATATTCCTGACGGCGCCACACCCGTATTCAAAAAAAGCGGGCCGATTTGCGTCCGGCCCGCTTTCGGCACAACGCCGTTGCGTTTATGGAATGATAAAAACAAAAACCCTCATAAAAGCTTATTGATTATTTAACGGATAGCCGCACTTCGCACAAAACCTAGCGTCGGCCTTGTTTCTCTCACCGCACTGGGGGCAAAAAATATCGGCGGCTGCCTGAGGAGCAACCGGGGCACCTTGCTGCGGCTGTGTAGGCTGCTGCACAGGGGGCTGCATAGGCGGCATGGGAGCCTGGCCGTTAACCGGGGGCACAGCGCTCGGATCCGGCATGGGGAGAGACGCCGCCTTGGGGTTAGCCATAGTGGTACCAAAGAAAAACACAATAGCAGCCAGCGCAAAAATCCACGCTGTAGCGTTGATGTAACGAAAACCCAAAATGATGGCCAAAATGGGATACAAGATAGCCACCAGCGCGCTGATGCAGCACACATTTTTTAAATATCTTTCGGTAAACAAGCAATAAACCGGGTAAGCCATGGGAATCAGCATCAACCAGCGCAAATTGCTCATGGTATTAGCCCGCTGCATCATATCCACCATAGACTCCACCTCGCTCCCATCGTAAATGGGGCTTAGCGATCCTACCAGCTGGCTTTGAAGATCCGTAACATTCGACCAAGGGATGAAGATGCAAATCAGCATTACCACTCCGGCTAAAAACATAATGTTTTTACCCAAAGACCATTTGCTGTAGAGGGTCATCCTCCCTACTCCTCCTTTGCCTTACATAATACTCGGTAAAACAACTTCGCCGTAACCGTTTTTAAACCTTGGCGCCACAGTTCGGGCAAAAAGCTCCGTCAGCCGGCAGCTCAGTTCCACAAGAAGGGCACACCTTTTGTGCAGGAACCTCTGTTGTTGGGGCCTGTTGTGTTTCAGGGGCAGGCGCCGCAGCAACCACCGGCTCGCTCTTGGTGCCGCAAGCAGGGCAGAAAACCGCTTCTGCAGGCATCTCGCTGCCGCAAGCAGGGCATTGGCGAATGCCTTTGATTACCTGAATCTCTTTTTGCAGCTGGGCAATCCGGCCCATGGCCGCATCAATCGCCTGAAATTGAGCGTCATAAGGCGTTCCCGTCTGGCCGCGGTTTTGCTCATAGCAAGCTCTTCCAATGGCCAAGTAGGCGGCGTTAATCCCCTCTTGCTCGCTGCTTATTTGAGAGTTCAGCTTTGCCACATCGGCAAAGTCCTTGGCTTTTTTAGCCACGTCTTTACTTTTGGTCGAGAGGGTTTCACCCAACTTATCAAAAAAAGCCATATTATGTATCTCCTTTATCCTAATACTGCTAACCTGCCGCCATAAATGACGGCACAAAACACCTTACAGGTTTTTATTCACAATTTTATCAAAGGGGCCGGCCTTAACTGTGCCTTGAGACAAAGCGCTAAAGCCCAGCACCAGCAGCAGAACTTTTTCAATCACGCTAAAGCCGCTGTAAAGCAACGTATCGATATTAATCGGATAATCCAACGCAAAGGGAACATGCAGCCAACCCAAAATAACATTAAGGAAATCAAACACATCGCTCAAAGTGCCAATCAGCACAGAGATCAACCCAAAAGCCACAACGATTACAACCGCTTTGACCGCCGCACGCTTGAGCCATTCATTATTCTCTAGCAGCAGCACATAGCCTGCCAAAATCACCAGCGGCACAATTCCAAGCAACCCCATAAAATATACCGCCGCACCCAGTAATCCAACCGAAATCCCCAGTCGTGTTTTTTGCATAGCACAGTCCTCCCATTTAAAATATATTAAATTTTGATCCCGCCCTTTTTACAGTGCCCACACATTTCACCGCTCAGGCTGCCGGATTCAAGCCAAACCCTAATACAATAATGATACACAACGAGCCATAAAAAAGCAAGGGCTCTTCGCCCCGATGGAAAACTTTTCTTTACAAATTTCACCTCCCGCTGTTCTGCTCAATGACAGCGTGCTCCAGCCCTGCCGTGTGCTGTGCTTTTGCGCTCCATAAACCCTCATTTTTTATTTTTATGCCAGCCGTGCATCGGTTAATACCCAATAACGTCAAAATAGAAAAGCTTATTTTTTTCACATTCGTTTGCTTAAAAAGGGGCCGTCATGCGACGGCCCCAAATGCCTTAACGGCACCCATTCGCCGTTAAGACTAATCTTTATACTATAAAATTTCCAAGGTTTTCAAATATTGATAGGCCAATACGCCGTGGCCCACATCCGTAGGATGCACGCCGTCGGCCGAGAGTTCCTCAGGCCGGTATGTTTTTGTTATGCACAAGGCGTTAACAATGCCATCCATCGGAATATAATAATCGGCGAACTCCGCGCCCAAAGCGCGCACCTCTTGAATTTTGGGATCCAAATCCTCCCGCCAGCACAGCTTATCCGCCATGGTTGGCAACAAAAACGGCTCAATCAACATGATCTTAATATCAGGAAAATCGGCGCGCAGTTGGGTTAACAGTTGCCGGTAATTGGCGGCAAACTGCTGGGTAGAGGTAGGATCGCCGCTGTCATACCGGCGCCAGGTGTCGTTGATACCGATTAATATCGAAACAAAGTCCGGCTTGACCTGACGAAAGTCTTCTTCATAGCGCAGCAAAAGGTTTTTGGTTCTGTCGCCGCCTACTCCGCGGTTGATAAAACGAACCCCGTCGCCAAACAAAGCACGGTAAACCGCCGCTACTTTACCCGGATATCCGGCGGATAAAGAGGTGGGATCGTTTCTATCCCTATCGCAGTCGGTTACGCTATCCCCTTGAAAAAGCACGGTTTGCCCTTTGGTAAAAAACGGTTTCATGTTTATCTCCTCCTGTTTGAAAGCCCTACGGCTCATCGTTTTGTTTCTGCCCGGCAGAGTTCCATCTATCGCTACAGCCGCTTAACATCTTACGCTTTGGCAAGATAAATCAGGCCCAATGTGTTCGGGCCGCAGTGCACTGAAACCGAGCAACCGGTATCCAGCACCAAAATCTCGCGGAAGGGATGCACTTGGCGGATCTTGGCCGTCACCCTATCCAAAATTTTCTTATCCACGCAGCATTGCGCAACTAAAATAACGTCGTCGCAAATATCGGTTCGGTTTGCCAGCTTTGCCTCAACATATTGCTCCAACACATTAGCCAAATCGCCACGGTATTTGCGCCCCACCACCATAGCGCCGTCACGCACCTCAATACAAGGCTTTAAATGGAACAAGTTCGCCCCCAGCTTGGCAACGCCTGTGCAGCGGCCGCCTTTATGCATAAACTCCAACGTATCTAAAATAAAACTGGTTTGTATTCTATCGCATTCAGCGCGGCTGCGTTCGGCAATTTGAGCCGCCGAAAGCCCGCTGTCTCGCATTTGGGCGGCCATAATCGCCAAAAGCCCCATCCCTGCCGAGATATTACGGGAATCCACCGGATAAATACCGGAGAAGTTTTCTGCCGCCATTTTGGCAATATTGTGGGTAACGGTAAAAGAAAGGCTAATGCTAAAATGCACCACCTCGTATCCCTGGCTGCTCCATTCCCGGTACTTCTCTTCATAATATAACTGATTCGGCGCACTGGTAGTGGGCAACTCTCCGGTACGCCGGCAGTATTCAAACAGATCCGCCGGCTTTACGTCTACGCCATCTAGGCAAGGCTTATCGCCCAAGTTTACCGGCAGAGGGATTACCTCTATGTCGTACTTATCCGTCAGTTCCTTTGACAAATCGCAGGTACTGTCGGCCACAATTTTTACTTTTTTCCGCACTTGCTCATTTTGCATTCTATCCGGCTCCTTTCCAAATGCACCGCCTTATTGCCCGGTTAACCGGGAAGGGGGATTTCAGGGGGGCTTTAGGGCAAAATAACCGAAACCGTTTCCGTTGCCACGATGCAATTATAGCATCAAGCTGCACATAATACAACTAATTTCCTGGTTTTGCCTAAGCTTGCGGCAATCCGACTCTAAACCGGTAAACACAAAACACCCTATGAAACAGTGTGTCAAGCCAAAAACGCTACGATCTGATAAAGTTGTAAAAGATTTTTTGCTGTTCTTTTTTGACGAAATATGCTATAATGCCCACGAGTATGCGGTTTGGCGACCGCAAGCAACTTTTTGCTTCTCAACAAATTTTGTGAAGCAACTATATCAAATCAACATGCGGCCGGGGCGGTTACTGAAAAGATTCGGCGGCAAAATTAGGAGGCCTGTTTATCATTATGAGAAAGATACAACGGCTATTGGCCGTGTTTTTAATTGCTTGCTTAGCAGTTGCGACAATCAGTGGGACCGTATTTGCTACTGAAACCTCCTCTAGTTCTGATAGCTCCCTACCGTCCAATTCCGACCCCAGCGGTACAGAAAGCGTAGATGACTCCACCTCTGTTCCTCCCCCATCTTCCAATCCATCAACAAATCCTGATCCATCTGATGGCGGAGAGCAGGAAAACCCTTCGACATCTTCATCACCTGATAACAACACTTCTTCATCCAGCTCCTCTGAGTCAGAAAATACAAATCAACCCCCTCCCAATTCCTCTGAAACCACACAGGATCCTTCGCCTGAAAGCACCGAGAGCATGCTGACACCACCGGTTTACGAATATGAACCCATCCCGGAGGTAGAGGCTTCGGTACCCTCCCTGCTCTCTGCCCCCTCTCAGCAAACGCCTCACGATCCGGCTTCAGAAAACTGGGAAGAGCTGCTTTCCCAATTGGAATCCGGCAGCGATTCTTCACAAGAGGATCCTATTTTCGGTAATACAAGCGATACCGGAGACGGCGATGGCGCCGGAACGCTCAAAAGCATTCAAGGCGGTCGGGAAGACAGTTTATGGATTCTATTAACCGGCATCGGCCTTTTGCTGCTGGCATTGGGCGGTATCGGTTATGTGGTATACAGCCAATTCTTTTCTCGCAAAAATCGTGCCGGCATAGCGTCAGATGGATCTGCGGAGCAAGCGGAGGAATGGAATGCCGGGCACGCGGCATATGATACCGGCGGCTATGGCGACGATTACGGCGAAGATGTTTTAGACGACTATCAAGACGGCTATGACGGCCCCGACGCCGGGCAAGCCGCACCTTCCCCCTCTCAAACAGCCGGCTCTCAAAACAACGCTCAAAAAGATACAAACAATCAGCAAAATAAAAATGCCGGGCAGGCCGGGCAAGGTGTTGATAAAAACCAGGCTTATTGGGATAGCTTCTTTCAAGAGGCAAACGAATCGATGAAAAGAAACGCCGGCGAAACACCCGACGACAAATAATGGCAACGGCTCACTTTTGGTATCTGCTCGGCAAGCATAGCTATCCGCATCAAACTTTGCAAAAAGGAGGTATACAATGAGAAAAAGCGACACGCCATCTGTCTATTCCCAAGTGGCGTTTGATTTGGCTTCTAAAATAGCCAGCGGTGTTTGGAGCGAAAACACCCGCTTTTCCGGCCGCTCATTAATGTCTACCCAATACGGTGTCTCGCAAGAGACCATCCGCCGGGCGTTAAAGTTGCTGTCTGACCAAGGGATTGTAGGGGTGCAGCAAAACAGCGGCGCCGTGGTGCTTTCAAAAGAAAAGGCAGCTGCCTATGTTGCAAAATTCCAATCGGCGCAGGATTTGCGGGCCCTAAAAAACGAGTTGCGCACCCTTATGGCGGAACGCAGCCGTTTGGATGCGCGCATTGAAGAAATTGTTACACGCATTACCGATTTAAAAGATCGTTTCACAAGCAGCGATCCGCTGCATAATTATGAATTTGAGATCGCACCAGGCTCTCGCCTTGTTGGTAAAACGGTTCGTCAGGCGAAGTTTTGGCAAAATACAGAGGCCACAATCGTTGCCATTATCAGTGACGGTAAAATCAACCTTTCACCCGGGCCGGATGCCGTGTTCCAAGCGGGTGATACGCTGGTGGTGGCCGGCACGCCGGATAACGCCAACCGTGTGCGGCATTTTATCGCTTAGTTACTGGGTGCACAGGTTATTTTGTTTTGTGCCATAAAGCCACCGTTTCATAACAATGTTTTAATACACACCGCCGTCAAGCCTCATCTGTTAGAAGGCTTGCGGCGGTTTTTTGACCTTAAACATAAATTTAACTGGAAAATGAGCCAGACGCCTTCTCTCATTTATTTATTTCCGCCATTGAAATTTGACGAATTACGTACTATAATGCTTGAGGTTTTTTTAACAAAGGTAAATGCTGTTATACCGGCAGCTGATGTGCCGAATGATTTGAGGAGGACCCGTATGTCGTATCGCTTTTTATTGGATCTCGCGCTGATTTTGCTCAGCACAAAAGTGCTTGGCTTGTTAACCAAGAGTTTTCGCATGCCCCAGGTGGTAGGCGCGTTGTTGGCTGGCCTTATTTTGGGGCCCGCTGTATTAGGTGTGTTGGAAGAAACGTCGTTTATCACCCAAGTTTCTGAAATCGGCGTGATTGTGCTGATGTTCACCGCCGGGTTGGAAACCGATGTTAAGGAGCTGAAACGTTCCGGCGGGGCGTCTTTTATCATAGCACTCCTAGGGGTAATTATTCCTTTGGGCGGCGGTTTTCTGTTGGCCTATTGCTTTAACGGCGAAGTGGTTTCCGACGCCAGCGCCAGCGTCTTTTTACAAAATATTTTTATCGGCGTTATTTTAACAGCCACGTCGGTGAGCATTACAGTTGAAACCCTAAAGGAAATGGGCAAACTCAACACACGGGCGGGCAATGCGATTTTAGGCGCGGCCATTATTGACGACGTGCTCGGTATCATCGCGTTAACCCTGGTTACCAGCATGGCCGATACTTCGGTGAATATCGGTATTGTGCTGCTACAAATCCTGGGGTTTTTTGTATTTGCAGCCATAGGCGGCGTTGCTTTTTACTTTTTGTTTAACAAGCTGCAAAAGCACTACAACAAAGATATGCGGCGCTTTGTCATTTTGGCCTTTGTGTTTTGCCTGCTGCTTTCCTACTGTGCCGAACGCTTCTTTGGCGTAGCGGATATTACAGGCGCCTTTATCGCTGGATTGGCGGTATCCAACACCCAGCGCACCACTTATATTGCTTCACGGTTTGAAACGGTATCTTACGTATTGCTTTCGCCGGTTTTCTTTGCCAGCATTGGTTTAAAAGTGGAACTGCCCAATATGACGCCCTCGATTATTCTATTTTCGGTGCTGCTCGTGGTGGTGGCTATCCTCACAAAAATCATCGGCTGCGGCTTGGGCGCAAAGCTGTGCCGTTACACCAACGCTGAATGCGCACAAATTGGCATGGGGATGGTATCCCGCGGTGAAGTTGCCCTGATTGTGGCCAGCAAAGGCGCCGCGGTGGGGCTTATGTCTTCTGTATTCTTTGGCCCCGTAGTAATTACAGTGGTGCTTACCACCATAATTGCTCCTATTCTACTGAAACTAGTGTTTCGCTCAAAGAAAAACTCCTCAGATGACGGCGAACAGGAGCAACCCACCAGCAAGCTGGTAGAAAGGGTAAATGAGTTGCATGAATATGGCCAACAGGATCAGGAAACCACCTATCCGCTTGGAGATTAAATTTCATAAACAGCCGGCTTAAAATAGCCTCTGCTTTCAGCAAAACAGGCCCCTGCTATGTATTCTTGCAGGAGCCTGTTTTGTATATATAATTTCCCAAATATGCAACGAACTTAAATTTTCTGTTGCATATTTGCACCTATCAGTGTATAATGTGCACAGTGAAAGTTTTCTTCATACAGGAGTGAAAATTGTGAGTGAACAAACCATGCGGGAAATTGCAGCCCGGCTGCGCCAGCGCCGTTTAGAATTGGATATGAGTTACCAGCAATTGGCGCAACTAACCGGTATGAGCAAGTCCACCCTGCAGCGTTATGAAAGCGGCGGAATCAAAAATCTGCCGCTCAGCAAGCTGAAAGAGCTGGCTCAGGCCTTGCGGTTGGATCCGCAGGAGCTGATGGGCTGGAATGACCCACCGGACGGACTCGACAAAGTATACTTCAATTTCGCCCGCCAGGCCCAGCAAGAGCAAATTGATCCGCAAGACATCCAAGCAGCTTTAGACATGATAAAAAAACTGCGCGGGAGGTGAAATAAGTGAATTGTAAAAAAGAGAACGGCATTCCCGCTGCAGCTGGCGGTGTTGATCCGGGCAAGCTGCCTTACCAAAAAGAGAATGAAAACGTTAGAAAAGCACTCTATCAGGGCGTTAGCGCGTTGCGCCGTCAGTGCGGTATTTCGTTTGCGGATTACCCTTTAAGCGTACCTATGCTGTGCCAAAAGCAACTGGGCATCCCGGTGGGATACCTGCCTTTGCGCACACCGGGCCTAAAGGGGATGGCTTCTTTTGGCGGCGGCTGCGGTTACGCCGGCGACGTAATCCTCATCAATAGCAGGCAAGGGCTGCGAGAGAGAAATTTTATCTGTGCCCACGAACTGATGCACCTAACCTTTCACCGCAGGGAACCCGGCTATTCCTTTACCTGCTACGAAGCGCCCCCGTCCGGCAAGAGCGCTTATTTAGAGTGGCAGGCCAATGAAGGGGCGGCTGAATTGTTGGTTCCCGCCCGGCTTCTGTTGCCGATCATCGGCCAAGCCTTTGGCGGGCTGCGGGACTGGCGGGATTTTGAACGGTTTAAGCAAGATACCGCCAGCCGCTTTGGCGTGGCCCCTACCGTGATTAGCTACCGTTATGAAAGCCTGCGGTTTGAGATAAGCCAATACCTTTCTGGCGTACCGTTGCATCACATTCAATTGCTAACCCGCCGCCAAAAGGCCCGGCTGCCAACACCAGCCTCTTTAAACGATTTACAGCACCGTCTCTTTCTGAGGGAACAAAATCATAATGAAACCAGAAAGCTTAATTGGCGCATGCTTGCTGTTACCCCTTAATCAGCTGTTTACCGCCTATAAAGAATGTAAATTGTAAAATACAGGAATAATTTTCCTTTTTATTTCGGTTGAAAAGCTTAAATCTGTGTGATAGGATAGAGATGGAAAGCTTCACCGATGCGGGCATAGCTCATTCAACCGTAAAAAGGAGGTTCCTATGTTTTACGACATTTTTGTTAGCTTATGCAGAGAAAAGGGAATAAAGCCCACCCCTCTTGCGCATGAACTGGGGATCAACGCCGCCTCGGTTTCTTATTGGAAAAGAAGCGGCTCAACTCCAAAGCAAGAAATATTAAATAAAATAGCCGATTACTTTGGCGTGTCGGTGGATTTTCTTTTGGGTAAAACCTATATCCGCGACAGAAACACGCCTGAAAACAAAACCATTACCGACGAAGATATTAAATTTGCTTTATTTCACGGTGCGGACGACATCACCGACGAAATGTATGAGGAGGTGAAGCGTTACGCCCGATATATAAAGGATCATCGAAATGAGGACGAATGAACTTTATAATCTGGCCCAAGCTCACGGGATTCGGGTAGATTGTATGCGTCTGCCCTATACCCAATCGCTTTCCATTTATTACGAGGGCAAAAGCTATATTGCCATCGACCCTTTGCAGCTGGAAACCAACGCACAGGAGCGGGAACGCTTGTCCCACGAGTTGGGCCACTGCGAAACCGGCTGCTTTTACAACCGTTACAGCCCCTGCGATGTGCGCGGCCGCCACGAAGAGCGCGCCAATCGTTGGGCTGTGCGGGCACTGATCCGGCGGGATGAGTTAGATGAAGCCATACGGTGTGGAATCCGTGAGGTTTGGGAACTGGCGGAATATTTTGATGTAACCGAAGATTTTATGAAAAAAGCGTTGTCTTATTATCAGATGTTGGATCAGGCGCAGGCAGACGCGGCGGGCTCTTAGCTCTGGTATTGCAACACCGCCGCAAGCAGCGCACCACAAAGCGCATATCGCTTACCATCTCTTCCATCTGCTGTAATTTTGTTTGATCCGCGGGATCGTTTTTTTCTTTTAACTTAACAATCTTAAACAAATACGCGCCGATATCCCTTTCGTATTCCTCGGCCAACGCCAGGCGGTTGCCTTTTGTTGAAGGTATTGCAGGTGTACTGGTAAACTTGTTCATCGCTGTTTCCTTTCTTTATTGAATTTATCACTGTTTTTACGGCCTACGTTTTTAAGGCAGCGTTCCCCCTTTCGCTCTTGTTCCCATAATCGTTTAGCGGTTTGCTGTTGGTGAATCTTAGAGCGCTTGCCCCTCATAAAACTTTACTGCCGCTTATCACAGAAGGGAGGTTTGTTCTATGAAAAAGGCATTGCCCATTGCCACATTGGTTTTAGGTATATCGGTAACCCTTTGCGGCGCCGCGGTTACCGTATTGAGCGCAATTGGTATCATGAAAGCAAAAGATTAATTTTTTATATTTATTTATTTCATTATACTTTTATGTTGCGAAAAAGTCAATGTTTTAAATTAAATTTAAAATTTTTATTATTGAAGAGGTGTGCTACTGATGAGCCAGACGCATTGGGATGCGGCGCAATATTTAAAGTTTGAGCGCGAGCGCACACAGCCTGCCCAAGATTTAGCAGCTCGCCTACCAGGCAACCCCAGCCGGATTTTAGACGTGGGGTGCGGCCCGGGTAACAGCACGCAGGTGCTTTTGGAACATTTTCCCACAGCAGAAATTTTGGGGGTTGATAATTCCCCGGATATGATACAAGCTGCACGCCAGCGCCTACCTCAGTGCCGCTTTGCTTTGTGCGATGCTGCCGACGGCTTCTCTGGTTTAGAAGAGGGCGGCTTTGACGTGGTATTTTCCAACGCCTGCGTCCAATGGGTACCCGATCATCCCCATTTGCTGCCTCGTATGATGCAGCTGCTCGCCCCAGGAGGGGTTTTAGCCATCCAAGTGCCCATGAATCAGAAGGAGCCCATCCATCAAATTATTTCTAGCCTGGTTAGCAGCCCTGCCTGGCGGGAGCGTATCCCTTCCCCGCGCATTTTTTATACATTAGAGCAATCCGCCTATTTTGACTTGCTGGCCGGTTTAACCGACGATTTCACTTTATGGGAGACTGTCTATTTACACCGTATGCCCAGCCACGAGGCCATACTGGAGTGGTACCGTGGAACTGGACTGCGCCCTTATTTACAGGTGTTGCCACAGGACCAAGCGAGCCGGCTAGAGCAAGAGGTGCTGTCTCAGTTGCGCATCCGTTACCCCGTGCAACAAAACGGCGAAATTATGTTTCGCTTCCCCCGTTTCTTTATGTTGGCCCGCGCAAAAGCTTAACGCTAACACAATGCCGGCTTTCACTGCTCTGCTGATAAGCCAAAAAATCAGCAGCTGTTTTAATACTCCAAGGCTCCAAAAAGAAAAATACAAAAAACAGCAAGATTGTACTAGCAGATTGGGCGTATTTCCGATATAATAAGGCTGAGTATGGGGATTTCTTTTGTTTCTGGCTTTTACCGGGCGCTTGCCCGGCTTTAGCGGGCGAAACCTTGAAAATTTGCCGCCGTAAGGTTTCGCACCTAATATCGATTACAAAAAGGCGGGGAAACGAGGATTGTTATGAGCATTTTGGAAGACATCAGCTTGATGCTTCAACAGGGCAAGGCGCCCAAAGTGAAGCAGCTGGTTACCCAAGCGCTGGAAGAGAAAATTGCTCCTCAAACCATTTTGGAAGAGGGCTTGCTCAGCGGTATGTCGGTAATCGGCGAAAAATTTAAGAACAACGAGGTTTATGTTCCCGAGGTTCTGATCGCGGCCCGTGCTATGAACGCCGGTGTGGCCATCCTGAAGCCCTATCTGGTAGAAGAAGGCGTAGAGGAAAAGGGCACCGTGGTTATTGGCACCGTTAAGGGCGACTTGCACGATATCGGCAAGAACCTGGTAAAAATGATGATGGAAGGCAAAGGCCTCAAGGTTATCGACTTGGGTGTTGATGTTTCTGCCGCACAGTATTTAGAGGCGGCCAAAGAGAACAACGCCAACATCATTGCTTGCTCCGCTTTGCTGACCACCACCATGAACGAAATGAAGAACGTTGTTACCGCCGTAAAAGAAGCCGGCTTGCAAGACAAGATTAAGGTCATGATTGGCGGCGCACCTGTTACCCAGAGCTTCTGCGATTCCATTGGGGCCGATAGCTACACCCCCGATGCCGCCACCGCTGCAGACGTTGCTTTGAGCTTCTGCCAGTAAGCGTTTGGCGCGCAATGCGTTTTATTGTAATTTCGCGTAAGATCCGGCACCTTGTTAACTTTGAATATCCGTTCACAGGCTGCCGCAAGGCATGAAAAGGGAATGCGGTGCAAATCCGCAGCAGCCCCCGCTACTGTTAGAGGGACCGGCGCTTTATCAACGGCAAAAAAGTAAAATACGCTTTTTGCTGTTCGTCACTGGAGATATCTGGGAAGACGAAAGCCGCCGGAAGGAACTCAAGCCAGGAGACCTGCCGTGAACTTGAACATGCGCTTGCCCCGGAGGGGGGTCGGCGCGGTATATACTACGCGCGTATCAGGAAAACTGCGTGCCAGAAGAACCGAACTCGCTTCGGTTCTTTTTTATATTCCCGCAATTTCACCGCCGCTGGGGCCAACCAGCTGCTCCGGCGGTGGAACTACCGCCATTTAAGACAAACCGCTCTATTTCCTTGAGAGCGGGAAAGGTGTGTTATCATGCAGCAAATACGAGCGCCCTACACACGGGAAGAAGTTTGCGCGGCGGTGGAACGCCGTGGAGACGGTAAGATCCCGGTATTTTTACATAAGTTTTGGGGCGATGGGCTTGTGGCCAAATATGGGCAAGCGTTAGAGGATTTGGCCAGCAAATATCCCGATGATATCTGCGACGCCTGGTTTATGGTTCCGGGCAACGACGTTTCTCCTTTGCCCGGCAGCCCAGAATATCGCTTCGGTTACAAAGATTATACCAATGTGGAACGGCACAGCATCGGCCAAACCGCCGTTCTTCTTTCTAATTGGGACGAATTGGATGATTTTTTAGCCACGTTCCCAGATCCTTATCAAAAGGGCACTTTTGACGAGGTTGCCCGCCGGTTTGCCACAGCAAACGGGCGTTACCGCTTGGGCTGCTGGTGGCTTATGTTCCATGAGCGCATGTGGTCTATCCGCGGCATGGAAAACCTGATGATGGATTACTACGACAACATGGACGGCCTCAAACGTATCGGCGCCCGGTTGGTGGAGTTTTATAAGGTAACGGTGGATCGGTTTGCCGCGCTGGGCTGCGACGGTATTTTTACCTCAGATGATTTGGGCCACCAGCAAGGCCCCATGATGTCGCCCGCTATATTTGAGGAGCTGTATCTTCCCTTATATCGCGACCTGATCTCATACGTGCATCAAAAGGGTATGCATTTTTGGCTGCATTCCTGTGGCGACAATACCCTGTTGATGGATATGCTTATTGACGCGGGGGTGGACGTGTTCCATCCGGTGCAAAAAGGTTGTATGGATATGGAGCAAACCGCCAAGCGTTTCGGCGGCCGGATCACCTTTTTAGCAGGCGTAGATGTGCAGCACTTGCTGCCTGAGGGTACACCCCAGCAGGTTGCTCAAGAAATCCGCTGGATGAAAGATACCTTCCGCACCCCCGGCGGCGGTCTGCTGTTAGGGGCGGGCAACGGCATTATGCCCGACTCCCCCCTTGTGAACATTGAGGCTGCCCTAAATGAAATGTGCGCTGGTTAAAGTTTGCTTGCAGCACTTTGCGCGTGCCATCACAGGCATTTAACCTCATATGGATAATTTAAACTTAAAGAAAGGGGGTTCCTTTTATGAGCAATTGGCAACCCGATTACCAAAATGTTTTGCTATCCGCCCGCAACCAAGAGGTTGCCCGTCTGCCCCTTTACGAACATTGTATTGGGATTGGCGTAATGGAAGCCATTTTGGGCGAAAAATACGGGGATCTGTACAACGGCGGCCCGGCGGAAAAGAAAGAATATTTTGCCCACCACTGTGAGTTTTACCGCCGCATGGGCTACGACACCGTAACCTACGAGTTCTGCACCGGCGGGGCAATGCCCGGCAGCGGCGCCCTAGGCGGGCACATCGATCCGGTGATAAAAAACCGGGAGGATTTTGAAAAATACCCCTGGGAGCAAATTCCCGATTGGTACTTTGAAAAAAGTTCGGCCGATTTTGAAGCCTTGCGTGAAACCATGCCCGCAGGCATGAAGGCCATAGGCGGGGTGGGCAACGGCATTTTTGAATGCGTGCAGGAGCTCACCGGTTATATGGGGCTTTGCTATATCTCTGCCGATGATCCCGAACTGTACGCCGATTTGTTCCGCAAAGTGGGCGACGTGGTCAATGCCATCTGGGCCCGTTTTTTGCGGGAGTACGGCGATATCTTCTGCGTGCTGCGCTTTGGCGACGATTTGGGCTTTAAGAGCACCACCCTAATTTCTGCCGACGATATCCGCCAGCACATTATTCCCCAGTATAAGCGCATTATTGATCAGGTGCACGCCTACGGCAAGCCGTTTTTGTTGCACTCTTGCGGCAATATTTTTAACGTTATGGACGATTTGATTGCCGCCGGTATCGACGCCAAGCATTCCAACGAGGATCAGATCGCCCTGTTCCCCGAATGGGTGCGGCGCTACGGCGACCGCATCGGCAATTTCGGCGGTATCGACACTGACGCCGTGTGCCGCCTGAGCAAGGCCGAAATGAAGGAATACATTCTAGACGTAATATCCCAATGCCGCGGCCACGGCGGTTTCGTGTTCTCTTCGGGCAACTCTATCCCCGACTATGTGCCGGTAGAGGGCTACCTCAACATGGTGGAAATTGTGCGCGAGTGGCGCGGCGATCCCGCCGATGTGTTACGTCCCGCCGGGCTGTGAGCAACGGCCGAATCCCCGGTGAATGAAATAGGAAAGTAGGAAAGGTGGTGCGCCCCCTTATGGGGCTTAGCTATGACAGAAAGAGAACGTTTTATTCGGGCGTTAAAGCGCCAGCCCATTGAAGGGCATGTTCCCACATTTGAACTGGTGTTCTTTCTCACTATGGAGGTACTGGGCAAGGTTCATCCTTCTCACCGGCAGTATTCCCAATGGAACCAAATGAGCGTTAAGGAGCGGGAACTGCAATTGCAGGATATGGCAACCTGCTTTATTGACATTGCAAAAAAATATCATCACAGCGCGATTTTTGTCCATCCCAATCCGGGCAAGCCTGATGATACCATCCGCCTGTTGGAGATCATCCGCGAGCGCACCGGCGACGAATATTACACCATGATGCACGGGGATCCCACCTACTCTATCCCCGACGGCGACACCATGCTGGACTTTACGACCGCGCTGTATGAGGAGCCGGAGCGTATGAAGGCGCAATCCCATGAGCGCACCCAGCGTGCTTTGGAGTGGGCAGAGCAGCTCTCTCACCATCCCGGCCTGCTGGACGGCTTCACCCTGTGCAGCGACTACTGCTTTAACACCAATCCCTTCTTTAGCCCCGCCATGTTCTCGGAGTTTATCGCACCGGATCTGAAAGCGGTTATCGACGGTTACCGCAGCATGGGATACTACACCATTAAGCACACCGACGGCAACATCATGCCCATTGTGGATCAAATGGTGCAGTGCGGCCCCGACGCCTTGCATTCCCTGGATCCTCAGGGCGGCGTGGATCTCAGCGAGGTCAAACGCCTGTATGGTGACAAGGTAGCCCTGGTGGGCAATGTAAACTGCGGCCTGCTGCAAACCGGTACCGACGAAGAATGCGCCGCCGACGTGCGCCGCTGCCTGCGCCAGGGTATGGAAGGTTGGGGGTACATCTTCTCTACCTCTAACTGTGTTTACACCGGCATGGATTTGGAGCGCTACAATATGATGATGAAGATCTGGTGGGAAGAGGGCATCTATGGACCCAACGGCGGCCAAGCAGTTAACGCCAAGTAACTGCGTATCCATTATAGCGAAGGGAAGCTGCGTGCTCTTCCCTTCGCTTCCCTTCATTTTCCGGCGCGCGCAAATAACGAAAGGAAGCGATTTTTATGACAGGAAGGCCAACCGACCACCGCAATATCAATCTGCGGCAGTTGAATTTGGATATCATCCACGGCAAATCCGGCGGACGCGTGCTGTGGCAGCCTCGCATTATTTGCTGGTACGATGACCGGCAGTTTAACCATGTGCCCCTGCCCGAACCCTACACCGGCCTAGATGTGCGGGGCCTGTATGAAGCCCTGGGCTGCTCCAACCGTATTTACGACTACAACTGCGCTTTTACCAAGCATTACGACCCCTCCATAAAAATGAGCAGCGAGCGCTTGGATCCCCTGCGGGTGAAACACACCATTGAAACCCCGGTGGGCTCGGTGTATGAAATTATTAAGGCCAACACCTCCAACGGCGGCCAATATCAAGAAAAATGGTATATCGAGGAAGAAGAAGACATGAAGGTCATGATCTATGTAGAGGAGAATTCCTGGTATACCTACAGCCAAGAGGCCTACGACCGCACCTATGCCCTGTGGGGCGACAACGGCGAGGGTTCTTTCTACTTCCCCCGGGTGACAGTGCAAAGCTTATTTAACGATACCTGCGGCGTTTCCAATGGTATCTTTGCCCTGATGGATTTCCCCGACACCTGCGAGGAATACTTCAAAGTGAAAAACGCCAAAGAGCGGGAGTTTATCAAGCTCATCAACACCACACCCTTCCAATGGGTCAACTTTGGTGATAACGTTCATTGCGGCACCTTGCCGCCCAACCTGTTTGAAAAATATGTGCTGCCTGTTTATCAAGAGCGCAACGAGCTGTTGCATGCGGGCGGCAAATATACCTTTGCCCACTGGGACGGCGACACCCGTAACATCCTCAAATACGCAAAAGAAACCGGCCTGAACGGCATTGAGGCGATTACGCCCGAGCCCCAGGGCGACGTTACCATCGATCAGATTAAGCAGGCGCTGGGCGACGAGGTAGATCTCATCGACGGCATCCCGGCCATTCTGTTTAACGAAGAGTATCCCTTAAAGGATCTGGAATACACCACCAAAAAACTGCTGGATCTGTTCGCTGGGCATTTGGTGCTGGGCATTTCAGATGAAATGTCTTCGGCAGGCGACATCAATCGCGTGCGCTTTGTTGGCGATTTGGTAGACGATCACAACGCCAGCCTATAAAGCTTAAACGAAAAAAACAAACGGCCATAGACCGAAATATGGAACGGTTAAGCGTTTCTCTGATTGCCTAATCAAACAAACAAGAAACCCGCCGTACGTTTTGAGCAAGAGTCCCAAGACGCACAGCGGGTTTCTTCTTTTTATTTTATCATCGGTAGCGTTATTTTCAGCTACTGTTTATTGTCTGTTGTGTCAGTTGCCGTCTTCGCTTAGCAGTTCCCGCTCCAAAAGCGCCTGGCAGCTGGGCACGTCCTCTGCGCCGATATCCTCTATAACAAAGGAACCGCCCCGGCATTTATTGTATTGCCTGCCATCCATTTCAAAAGCAAAGCCGCCTAAGCAGCCCTCATGGCAGCGGCCGCACTCCCAGCCGCCGTCCCTAATAAACGCCTGTATCCGTTCCGGCTGTTGTTTCACCAGCGGCACATAATCCCCAATATGTTGCAAATTCATCTTAATCGAAAACTGATCCTGGCATACCTGTAAGCTCATAATAACCTTTTTGCTCTTTTGGCTCGTATATACGCAAGACCAGTCGTTACGCATCAGGCCCGGGCCGCCTATCTCCACCTTTGGCCGGGCGGCAGACACAACATTTTTGTGCAGCGCAGCTGCCAGTTCCCGCTTGGCGGGGCTAAGGGCCTGCAGCAGCGAGCCCACCTCTAGCCTTGGTTTTTTCACTTTCTCGCGCTCCAGCAGGCCGGGATGCACCATATAAAAATAAACGCGGTTTCGCTTCAAATTGCCGCCGTTGAGCTCCAGCAACGCCTGAGCCATGGCCTTGAGGGCCGCCGAAAGAACCCGGCATTCAGGGCAAGTAAGCGTTATTACGGTATCTGGCGGCACCCGCTTTGTGCTTTTCTCTATCCCACCGATTTGCAGGCCGAATTGTTCCATTTTCAACAGCAAAGGCACCGCATTGGTTATCTTTAACTCTTTAACGCCCGCCAAAAAGGCGTCGCCCTTGATCTCTAACACACCGTTTGGTGTTAAGGCTCCATAAGCGCCAACCACCAATAGCAAATGCGGCATGCGCAGCAGGGCTGCATTGCTTGCGGTATAATCTACACTTTTGGCGTTGATGTCTTCAATTTCCTTCAGCGGCATGCCAAAGCTTTGCGGCTCCCGCTCCACCGCTGCATACAGGCTGTGCAACAGGCCGTGCAAAGCTTCAAATCCCTGTCGGAACGTTTTAGCATCCAACCCATATAAAAATTTTTGGCACACCTGGAATTTCTCCGGTTCTGGCACAGCCGCCAGATTTTTTGCATAGTTCTGCGCAATCAGCTGCACATAATAGTGCGGTTGCATTTGATTCATCTCCTCTTTACCGGTTTCTATTTTCTGCACGCTAGCCACAAAATCCATAAAAAGAATAAAGCCCATAAAGTTCCGGCCGGTTGGAACCCCCATTTTCATTTTGCCCGGGTATCTTCATACGTTATCCAAATTGCGGTGTGCTTATGAAAGAACGCCAATAGGGAGCGGCAAGTGTTTGAAACGCCGCTCTTCTTCTGCCCTCTAAGATGCAGAAGTGTTGCCCGTCCGATCTTTCCACTATTTTTTACTATTACCGTTAAGCATACATATGCACACACATTTTTCTACTATTTTGACAAAAAAGTTGTTTTATTTAAAATTTTTACCGTTATTTTTAGGTATGCGATGGTGTACGCACTACCGGCTAAACTGTAAAAATAGGTGCCAGCTTTCGTCTCTTTACAGCTTTCACCGGTATCGTATACTGCCGGATAAATAGCAACATTTTCAATTGACGAACCACCGATAAATAGGTAGGATGAACAAAGAAAGCAAAAAGGTCAAAAGTCCAAAAAGCAGAAGTGCCGAAAATAAGAAAGGAGTTATCCGCATGGCGATATCCATCCGCAAATTTGATCCCGAAACGGCGGGGCTGGGCCATTGGGGCACTATTCTTGCCTCCGATGTGTTGCCCGAGGGAATAAAGGCCCCATTTGAACATCAGTACGGTTATTTGCGCAACAACGGCACCATGGGCGGGCACGCCCACCCCACAGACGAAATCTATATTGTGCTTTCCGGCACCGGCTATGTGGTGGTAAACGGCAAAAACAAAGCCGTTAGGGCAGGCGACGTGATCGCCATTCCCCCAAATGAGTGGCACACCATGATGTGTACCGACAGGGACGAAGCGCCCTTCTTATGGGCAGCTCTGTGGTGGGAGCACATCGGCCCGCCTATCCCACAGGAAGCGCTAAAAACCATTCATGTGCGCCGGTTTGAAAAAGAGAAAGCTCAGGCGGCCCACGGCGGCACCATTTTAGCGGCACCCGTAGTGCCCGATTTGCTGCAATGCCCCTTTGGCCACGCCTACGGTTATGTAGAAAATGGCGGCGTTATGGAGGAGCACGCCCATCCCACGGTGGAAATTTATGTGGTATATGAAGGCAACGGCACAATTGTCATCGACGGCGAAGAGGCACCCATTGGTCCCGGCGACGTGATCGCCATCCCCTCCAACGCACAACACAGCCTAAAAGCCCCAGCGCAAGGCGGGCTGCTTTGGGCCGCCTTTTGGTGGGATCCACAGGCATAGGAATATGGGCACTCATAAAGCCCTATAGAAATCCACGATAAAAAGCTCTCTGCAACAACGGTTGCAGAGAGCTTTTTTGCACAGACCTCACTCAGCTTGTATCCCCAACGTCTGCGCCCATTGTTCCGGCCGAAACCCCACCAAAACCGCATCCTCGCCAATCAGCAGCGGGCGTTTTATCAGCATACCGTCGTCTGCCAGCAGAGCCAATTGCTCCTCGCGGCTTTTCGAGGCCAGCGCCTCTTTGCCGCCCAAAGCCCGGTAGGAACGGCCGCTGGTATTAAAAAAACGGCTTAGCGGCAAACCGCTCATGGCTTGCCAAGCATCAAGCTCGGTTGCAGTAGGGGTATGCTCCACAATATGCCTGCTTTCAAAAGCTACGCCGTGCTCTTCCAACCACCGTCGCGCTTTTTGGCAGGTGGTGCACTTGGGATATTCTACAAATAACCAGTTTGCCATACTTTATCCTCCTATCAAAATAACTGTGTACCGGAATAAACGCCATCTTATTTTAAAACTTTTCTCTTTCAAAAGCAGCCCTTCCCTCAGGGGATAGGAATAGAAGTGCGTACACTTTTTAGTTAACAAAATAAGCTGATTTTCGCAGAGGGGGCAAACATAATAAGCTTTTCATCGGGGAAATCGTCTGCACATCCGTTAGAGCGCTAATACGCAATATGCAACATCATTTAACGTACATACACCCTGCTGCCAAACGGCGCCAATGCCAGGCGCGCCAGCTTAAAGCATTGTAGGCCAAAGGGAACGCCCACCACCGTAACGCAAAACACCAAACCAACAACAGCGGCTTCCAACGCCAGCACCAGCCCACCCAACAGCAACCAAAGGATATTCAGCAGCACCGAACCCACACCGCCATATGCGTCAATATCTTTCCCAAACGGAAAAAAGGCCAGCGCGGCAAATTTAAAGCATTGCACGCCCACCGGGATACCTATAATCGACACGCACCAAAGTACCCCCACTAGGCACCAACCCAGGCCCAGCCACAGCCCGCCAAACAAAAACCAAAGCACATTGCCCAAACAGCTCACAGCAGCTCTCCTTTTTACGCTTAAAGTTCTCAATAACCACACATTAAGTGCAGTTCCTCTTTTATCGCGTTTGCCCGCCTAGACTTTTCTCAATCCAGCCAGCCCTTCCAAACTTCGGGGCAATACCCCACCGTTACTTGTCTGCCATTGCGCACAATGGGGGTACGCAGCAGCATTAGGTTATGCAGCAACTTTTCCTCTTTATCCTGCTCATAAGCCAAATATTTTACCATCTCTGCGCCCTTGGCTTTTTCATCCAGAAGGGAATCCACCCCACCCAGGGCGTTTTTGATGGCTTCAAACTCCCGTTTGCCCATTTCATAGCGCGCCAAATCAATCGCTTGAAAGGCAATTCCTCGCTCTTTAAAAAAGCGCTGGGCTTTTTTGGTGTCAAAACATTTTGCTTTTCCATAAACCTGTATGCTCATAGGCAGCTCCTTTTATCTTTATTATCTTTATCGTTTTTATCATTGTCACTTATTGTAAAGGCGTAAGCTTAGCCTTAGAATAGCCAAAGGCCGGATCCCTGTCAAGATCCGGCCCATAAAATTTACAGCGCGTTTTAAATTACCACAATGCCCAAACCGTTTAACACCGAGCTTACTAAAATAGCCACTATACAGATGGGCGCCACATACTTGATAATCACCACAAAAAGCTTTTCCCCATGAAAAGGAGAAGAAAGCTTTACTTCGTCGCAAATCACCTTGGTTTTTACAAAATAACCCACAAAGATGCAAGTAAGAAAAGCCACGATGGGCATCAGCACGCTGTTGCTGATAAAATCAAAGAAATCCAAAATGGAAAGGCCCAAAATTTGAACGCCGCTCCACACGCCGTACCCCAAAGAAGAGGGAATGCCAATCGCCAACGATCCAACCGCCACCACCAAGCAGGTAACTTTGCGGTTCCAATGCAGCTTATCCTGCAAGATCGAAACCACCGTTTCCATCAAAGAAATGGACGAAGTCAGCGCCGCGAACAGCACCAGTAAGAAGAATACCGCACCTACTACGCCGCCCATCCACATGGTGTTAAACACCTTGGGCAACATCTGAAACATCAGCCCCGCGCCCGCCTGCAACTGAGATTCATCCCCACCGGAGAACACAAATACCGACGGCACAATCATTAATCCCGCCAGCAGGGCAAAACCCGTATCAAAAATCTCAATCTGGTGCACCGATTTTTCTAAGTCTACATCCTTTTTCATATAGGAGCCATAGGTTATCATAATACCCATGGCCAACGACATGGAGTAAAACAGCTGACCCAAAGCCGCCAGAACCGTGGTGACCGAGAACTTGCTGAAATCGGGCATAAGATAGTATTTAACGCCCTCCAAAGCGCCGGGCATGCACACGCAATAAACAGCAATGACGATAGAAAGTATCACCAGCACCGGCATCATAAAGCGGCTGGCCTTTTCTATCCCTTTTTCAACGCCCAACATCACAATAACGGCGGTTATGGCAATATACACTGTGAGCCACAACACCGGTTGGCCTGTTTGACCAATAAAACCGGAAAAATAGCTGTCGCCCGCTGCGGCGGGACCTTCCCCGGTGGCGAAGGTCACCAGGTATTTTATCACCCAGCCGCCGATCACGCAGTAATAGGGCAAAATTATCATGGGCACAACCGAAGACAGCCACCCCAAAAAGCTAAATTTCTTGTTCAGCATGCCGTAAGCTTCAATGGCGCTTTTTCCGGTTTTGCGCCCAATGGCAATTTCCGCCACCATTAAGGCAAAGCCAAAGGTAACCGCCAGCACAATGTAAACCAGCAAAAAGATCCCGCCGCCGTATTTGGCTGCCAAATATGGAAAACGCCAAATATTGCCCAGGCCAACCGCCGATCCAGCCGCCGCAAGCACAAAGCCCACGCGCCCCGAAAAGCTACTTCGTTTTTCTTTTTCCATTCCTCATTATCCCCTTTTCACATAGCGTGTGTCAATTATGGCACAATCCACCCTTATTTGCAACGCTTGATACCGGCGCCGCCCGGTACTCAGCGAGTTACGTTGCGCAGCCAAGACATCCGCCTGTAATGCACCGCAGTAAAAGGCAGTTTAATTATCTCATCGCTCATCAGCAGCACATACACCACTGGTACGCTCCACTGAAACACAAAGGCCGCCAGAGCGCCCAATAAAATAGAGCAGCCCCACATGGTGGATACATCCAAAAATAAACCAAATTTGGTGTCGCCCCCCGCGCGGAAGATGCCTACCACCATGGTGGTATTTACCGCTTGACCAATCACAAAATAAGACATAACAAACATCATAAACGATAAATAACCTTGGGCCTCCACCGACAGGGTCAAAGCAGAAATCACAATGGGGCGCACCAATAGAATGACGGCCGCGCCGGCACATCCGGCAATTAAGGTCAGCTTGATAAAACGGCGGGAATACAGCTTGGCCGCTTCATACCGATCTTCGCCGATAGCCTTACCGATTACGATAGCCGCCGCGTTGGCAATCCCAAACGCCACCACGGTTGCCAGCTGGCGGGCCACCTGCGCCACTGAATTGGCCGCCACCACCGAGCTGCTCAAGTGGCCGATGACCACAGCGTTCATCGATGTGCCCAACCCCCACATCAGCTCGTTGGCGGTAACCGGTATGGAATAGCGCAAAAAATCGCGAAACAGCAACCTATCGTGCACAAACAAATCCCGCAGTGAAAAGCGCACCACCTGGTTGCGGTGGGAATAAACCAGCACTATCGCCAGTTCTACGCCGCGGGCCACCACTGTGCCCAGGGCTGCGCCGGCAATACCCATAGCGGGCAGCCCCAATAAGCCGAAAATAAAAATAGAGTTTAACACAATATTGGTCAAAAGAGAAACCAGGTAAACCACAGTGGAAATAACCACCCGCTCTACACTGCGCATGATGTTCAGATACACCATGGTTACCGACATCATCAGATAAGATACCGCCACCACCCGCAGGTAGCGCACCCCTTCATTGATAACAGCCTGATCAGAGGTAAAAATATGCATAATAGGGGCAGGGAACAACAAAACCGCCAGGGTAAAAAGCAACGCAATAGACAACGAAAAGCGCAGGGTAATACCCAACACCTTTTCTATGGTGCGTGTGTCTTTTTTGCCCCAATATTGGGCGGTAAGCACCGCTGCGCCCGAGGTCAGGCCAAAGAAAAACAGCGTCATAATAAACTGCACCTGGCCGGCCAGCGAAGAGGCCGATAGGGCTGTTTCCCCCACCCAACCCAACATCACCACGTCTGCCGAGGTGACTGCTACGTTTATCAGGTTCTGCAGCGCCATAGGCAACACCAGGGAAAATACCGTGCGGTAAAAGGTTTTGGCATCCTCCTTTTGCGCAAGCGTTTGCCCTCCGCCGGTCTGAGCAGCTGCAGGGCCTTTTTTATTTAACATGTTCTTTCTCCTCTCCGTCTACCTTGAAAAAAGCGCCTCCCCTCATACGCTTCTCTCTTATCCCCTATCAAGGAGCATTCCGCGCACTATTCTTGTTCCGGGAACATCATACATTCAATATATTGATCCATAAAGTACGGGCTGGCCGACAAGGGAATATCCCTGGCCTCCAGGGCAAGCGCCGTGCACGCTTCGCGCATCTGATCAGACAGCAACGCCATTCCGGCGCCCATACCGGCACCGTTGCCCATGGCAACGGCCTTTTGTTGTAGCGCTGCGGGGATCAGCCCGATGTGCGCCGCCTTAACCGCATCAATATAGCTGCCGAAACCGCCGCAAAGATACAACGCCTGCACTTCTTCCATAGGAATGCCCGCCTCATGGGCCAACGTCAGCAACCCGGCGCAAATAGCAGCCTTGGCCAGCTGAATATTGCGCACATCCTGCTGTGTGAGCACCACGCCGCTGTCGCCCAGGCGCACGAATACGCCCCATTCGTCGCTTTCTCCAATCAAATCGGTAAAATCGTGATCCTCTTGCTCAATGAGACCGCTGTCGCCGATAATGCCCAAATCCAACAGCAGAGCAATGGCGCTGATAATGCCCGTACCGCAAATGCCCTTCGCTGGTTCATCGCCGATGGTGGTGCACACAATTTTGCCGTCTTGCAAGCGCACATCATTCACCGCCCCGCGAGAAGCCGTCATGCCCATGGTGATCTCCGCCCCTTCAAAGGCCGGACCCGCCGCAGTGGAGCAGGTGATCAGCTTCCCCTGCCGCCACAGAGCCATCTCCCCGTTGGTGCCCACGTCCACCAGCAGCGAACACTGTTCCTTTTTGGTCA
Organism: Candidatus Gallacutalibacter stercoravium; assembly: GCA_018716975.1. Lineage (GTDB taxonomy): Bacteria > Bacillota > Clostridia > Oscillospirales > Acutalibacteraceae > Gallacutalibacter_A > Gallacutalibacter_A stercoravium. The sequence goes on from DVJE01000017.1 coordinate 78,499, forward strand.
TGCCTGAGGCCAACACAGCGCACATCACGTCGGCCCCCATATAGGCCCCCACACAGCGGGGCAAAAACAGGCTGGCGTTTTGCAAAGCGGGGAACAGCCCGCCGGCCGCCGTCTCTTCACCAAACAAGCTTTGGGGCGTAAAGGGAGATACCGCAATTCCCGCTGCGTCATACCCCATCAAAAAGTGCAGCATGGTAGTGTTGCCCGTTATTACCACCCGCTTTACCTCACTGGCCGGCACTGTGTGTTCCTGCAAGGCTTGGGCAAACATCTCGTTTAGCTGCCCTACAATGCTGCGCTGCATCTCATCCCGCCCCGGTTGCCCCTGCTGATTGCAGGCTTCAATACGGGAAATCACATCCGCACCAAAACGGCGCTGCCCATTCATGCGCCCTATGGTGCCTACCGGTTGGGCCTGGCCCAGCCGGTACAAGTAAACCACCACCGTAGTGGTGCCGATATCCACCGCAAATCCCCAGCCTGGTTTCTCATCCGGCGTGAAAACCGCCCCCAAAAAACCAGCCTGCACGGCGGAGTCGTCTTCTCCGGCTTGCAGCCAAACCTCGCAATCCTCTATAGCCCGGGCAAAGCAAGCCAGCCGTATCCCCTGCCCGGCCGCCTGGGCCCCCAACAGCTTGAGCTCCTGCTCCTCGGCGGGAACCAACCCGCCGGCCGCCTTCACCCGGCATTTGCCACAGGTGTGCCTGCCGCCGCAGGGCATCACCAGGCCGGGGTGCCCATGCAGTAAATCTGCCAGCAACACCTCGCCGTCAAATTGAATATGTTCCGTCTTACCCCCGGTATGTACCGTCAATACCGCCATTGTCGTCACCCGGCGTATGCGCCTACCCTTTCTTTATCGATATGAATTTTTTCTTATTATAGCGCCGCTTCAAAGCAGCAGTGTTTTTTATCTAACAAAACAAAATACGTTTTGTCCTTTTGTGCAATGTATTTGCGTATATGGCGCCATAAAGCTATCTGAACGCAGAAAAGCCGATAGCGCCCCCAAGTGAGATGCGAACTCTCATAAACAAATGGATTTTTAGCCCGCGCAAATAGAGCCCCACGCTAAAGCCAGAAAAAAACATCTGGATGACTTGAGCGAAAATAAGCGAAACCAGTTTTCTCTGCCCATGAGAAAACCGCCCGCACCTCCGCCAGAAGGGCGCAAACTTAAGTGAGCGAGGGCTTACACGCACGATATCATACTACAAAAAAAACAAAGTTTATTCAATAAAAAATGCGCGATCTTTTGTAAAATCATGATATTATGTTATAATGCCTTATGGTTAACCCCGCAGCTCCAACAGCATTCCATACAATAAAATGCGGGGTGCAATTGAATTCTCGGCTCTGCGGTTTGGCGGAAACTTTTCCTGCAACCTGTGGAGCAAAGGGAGGCGTTTTTATGCGACTGGCCGTAATCGGCTGTAAAGTGTTCACCAGGGAACTGGGCCTAATCGGCGCGGATAGCCCCAACGTGCTTTCTTTTTTTTGGCTGGAGCAAGGACTGCACGACACCCCTGATTTTTTGCGCACCCAGCTACAGGCACAAATTGATTTGGTGGACGAACTACAGGAATCCGCCTATGAACATAAAAAATTTGACGCCATCGTGCTGGCCTACGGTTTGTGTTCCAACGGCGTCACCGGGATATCTTCTCGCACGCTGCCGCTGGTTGTGCCCCGCTGCGACGATTGCGTAGCCCTGTTTTTGGGCTCCCAGCGCCGGTATTTAGAGATGTTCGCCAGCCATAAGGGCACCTTTTGGTGCAACCGCAGCTGGTGGGAGCTTGGCAACGTGCCCAGTGCAGCCTACTACAACGCCAAGCTCAAAAGCTATGCCGAGCTCTATGGGGAAGACAATGCCCAATACCTGCTCGACTTTGAAAACAGCTGGATACAAAATTACCGGGAATTTATTTACATCACATCGCCGCATTGCGACTGCCCCCAGGCCCAGGAGGAAGCCCAACGCAGCGCGCAGCAGTTTGGGCTGGGCTTTGAAACCGTGCCGGGCGATTCTTCCTTTATCCGCCGGCTGGTAAACGGCCCTTGGACCGACGAAGAATTTTTCATCTGCCCTTCCGGCATGGTTTTATCCCCTTCTTATGACGAAGGAAAGTTTTGTTGCACGCCGTTTGAACAGAAGGCTGATCAATCGGCTGTTCTAACGTCTGTTTAAACAGCTGTTCAAACGTCAGCCCTGCCCACCGCATCCCAGCAGCCCGGTTAAGGGCAAAGTGCTTGGCAATTTTTCGCGCGGCTGGTAGCCGCGAAGGGAGTTTCATCGCTATGACCCATTCACCGCAAAACAAAACGCCCTGTCCGCCTGCTGAGGGCTCCCTCCTCTGCAGGGCGGGGCGGCACGCCGCCTATATCCGTGAGCTGTGCGGCGTGGATTGCTGCGTTTATCAGGTGCAGGCCCACGGCTTTGCCGAGCGGCCGCCTGCTTTTTGTGAACGCCATTGCCCACATTACAACACCCCCCGCTGCACCTGCGCCTCCACCCATTTTTACGGCTGCGTAGAGGCGCAGCGCTGGTGCGGCAAATACATTTATTACTGCCCGGCGGGGCTTATTTTTTCTGCCAACGCCTTGCCAGACGCCGAACGCCGCTTGGCGGCGGGCATCATCTGCGGCCCCGTGGTGATGACCAATTCTCCCGAGGCGGAGGACGAGCCCGGCGAACTGGCGCCCGATCTGCTGGCGCTGCTGCCCCGCATGAGCACCCAGCGGGTGCGCTACCTTTCTGAATTATTGGGGTCGGTTTGCGGCTACTTAGGCGGCAACGGCGCGGTGGAGCTGGTGGAGCAAGATCAGCAAAAGCTGCACAATAACCTTTACGATATGTCGCGCCAATACCAAAAAAGCGGCCCATCCCCCTACCCCATCAACACCGAAAAGCAGCTGCAGCATCTGATAGCCACCGGCAACAAGGCCCAATCCCAGCAGTTGCTCAATCAGCTTTTGGGGCACATTTATTTTCATTCGGATGGGGATTTTGAAACCATACGCGCCCGGGCCATTGAACTTATCGTCATCCTCTCCCGCGCTACCATAGACAGCGGCGGCGATTTAAACCAAATTTTCTGGCTGAACACCGCTTATCTAAAAGAAATTGAGCAGCTGCGGGATTTAGAGGGGGTAAACCGCCTGCTCACCCATGTGCTGCACCGCTTTATCAGCTGCGCCTTTGACTTTGACAACGTAAAGCATGTGGACGTGCTGTATAAAACCATTGATTATATTAAGGAGCATTGCAGCGAAAAAATTACGCTGGATGATTTGGCCGAAGCTGTGCACCTAAGCAAATCCTATTTAAGCCATATTTTTAAGGATGAGCTGCACTGCACCTTTACCAGCTACGTTAACCGCCTGCGCATTCAAAAGAGCAAGGCCTACCTGCTGAACGACAAGCTGAGCCTGGCGGAAATCGCTATGCTTTCGGGCTTTGAGGACCAAAGCTATTTTACCAAGGTGTTTAAAAAGGCCACCGGCGTTTCACCCGGCAAATTCCGGGAGCTGCGCGGCAACATTGTGCCGCGGGGGGAATAGCCGCTTGCTTTTGCCGGGCGGGGATGCTATACTAATAGCAACATAAAATTACTTAGATTTACATCGGTTACCCAAAAACCTTTGAGAAAGGGGAAAAACCGCGATTTTGCCCCATCAGCGAGCCGGCGGTGGTGAAAGCCCGGCGGGTGCGGCGCGGACATGTGGCCTTTTGAGGGCGCGGGGGAACGGGCCGGCCCTATTATCCCGCGACGGTTTGCCTACCGTTATCAGGCGCGAGTGGGCCGCTTGGCGGCCAAACAAGGTGGTACCGCAGGTTGGCGCCTGCCCTTGGCATATGCCGGGGCAGGCGTTTGTTTTTTTATCCGCCCATAAGGCGGCAAAGAGGAGGTTTTATTTATGGCGCAACCGTCACAACAGCTGTTGATGGGCAACGAAGCCATCGCCCTGGGGGCCATACGCGCCGGGGTGGGCTTTGTTTCGGGATATCCGGGCACGCCCTCTACCGAAATATTGGAAACCATAGCCAAGCACAACACCGGCGATATTTATGTGGAATGGTCGGTGAACGAAAAGGCCGCTTTAGAGGCCGCCGCCGGCGCCGCTTACGCCGGGCAAAGAACCATGGTCACCATGAAGCAGGTGGGGCTGAACGTGGCCTCCGACCCGCTGATGAGCCTGGCCTATATCGGCGTAAAGGGCGGCATGGTGATTGTTTCGGCCGACGATCCGGGCCCCATTTCTTCTCAAACCGAGCAGGATACCCGGCATTTTGCTTCTTTTTGCAAGCTGCCGGTGTTCGATCCCTCTTCGCCCGAAGAGGCTTATGAAATGATAGGCGATGCTTTTGCCTACTCCGAGCGGTACGCCACGCCGGTGTTGTTCCGCCCCACCACCCGGGTATGCCACGGCTGCGCCGCCATTGCGGTGGATACGCAGCGGCAAGCCCACAAGCCCGAGGGCTTTGTGAAAGACGACAAATGGGTGATCTTCCCCCGCCTTTCTTACGAAAACCACAAAAAGATCGAAGCCCGCGCTCCGGTGCTCGCGCACGATTTTTCTTCTTATCCCCGCAACCTGTTGATTCCGGGGCAGTCATGTAAAAAGGGCGTGGCCGCCGGAGGCGTTAGCTGGGCTTACTTGCAAGAAGCCCTCAAGGCGGATGCGCCCGATGTGAAGCTATTGAAAGTTTCCATCCCTTACCCCTTCCCCGAAGAGTTGGCCCTAGAATTTTTGCAGGGGCTAGACGAGGTGCTGGTGGCCGAAGAGTTGGATCCCGTGATTGAGCGGGAGCTGGTATACCTGTGCGGCAAGCACCATTTGCCGGTCACCATCCGGGGCAAACTCACCGGCGACATGCCCTGCGCCGGCGAAAATTCCGCCGTAACCATCCGCGCGGCGCTCAACCGGTTTTTGGGCCTGCCCGCAGGCCAGGCGCCGGAGCAAGAAAGCGCCCCCGCGCTGCCGGTGCGGCCCCCCGTATTGTGCGCCGGTTGCCCCCACCGGGCTTCTTTCTATGCGGTAAAGCAAGCCATGAAGGGCAAAAAGGCGGTTTTCTCGGGCGATATCGGCTGCTACACCCTAGGCAACGCCGCCCCTTTAAATATGGTAGACACCTGCCTTTGCATGGGCGCGGGCGTTACCATCGCCCAAGGGCTGCACCGTGTGGAGCCCGACGCTGTGAACTTTGCTTTTATCGGCGACTCCACCTTTTTCCACACCGGAATCCCCGGCGTTATCAACGCAGTGTATAACGAAACAAATATTGTACTAATTGTGTTGGATAATTCCACCACAGCCATGACCGGCCATCAGCCCCACCCCGGCACCGGCCGCACCATGATGGGCAATATTTCAGAAAAAATCAGCATCCGCAAGGTGCTGGAGGGCATCGGGGTGCAGGATATCCACCAGGTTAACCCCCTGCATTTAACAGAAGCCGTGCAGGCCGTGCAGCAAGCGGCTGCCCATCCCGGCGTATCCGCCGTGCTGTTTGAAGCGCCCTGCATCGCGGTATCCAAACCCGGCCCCATGGCCCAGGTGGACGCCGCCAAGTGCACCGGCTGCCGCAAGTGCATCCGCGAGCTGGGCTGCCCCGCCCTGGTGCTGGAAAACGGCAAAGCGCATATTGAACCCACCCTGTGCTACGGCTGCGGGCTGTGCCAACAGGTTTGCCCCTTCGGCGCGATAGGAGGTGCCCAAAATGACTGAAACCACCAACAGTAAAAACCAACCCGCCGTTATGAACTGCATCCTGGCCGGCGTTGGCGGGCAAGGAACCGTGCTGGCCTCCAAGCTCATCGCTCAATCCGCCATGAACCGGGGGCTTTTCGCCCGCACCGCCGAAACCATCGGCATGGCCCAGCGGGGCGGCTGCGTGGTGAGCCACGTGCGCATTGGCCGCAACCCGCAAGACGTGCCCTCCCCCCTGTTGCCGCCGGGCAGCGCCGATTTGGTGCTGGGCTTTGAGCCCTCTGAAGCGGTGCGCTGCCTGCCTTACCGCAAGCCGGGCGGCGCGGTGGTGGTGTGCAGCAAGGCGGTGCAGCCGGTTACCGCCTCTCTTTCTGGCAAAAGCTACGACGCGGGCGCTATGATCGCCCACCTGCAAAAAACGGTGGAGCGCCTGGTGGTGCTGGACGGCGACGCCCTGCTGGCCCAGTGCCCCTCGCCCAAAACCCTGAACGTGGCCCTGCTGGGGGCTGCGGTTCAGGCATTGCAGGCCTGGCAGGGGCCGGCGGCGGTGCTTACGCTGGCGGATGTGGAAAACACCATCCTGCAGCGCCTGCCCCAGAAATACCACGAGATGAACCAATCAGCCCTGCGCGCAGGCGCCCGGCTAGCCATACAAGCCAACCCGCTTTTGGCGGGGGAAAAGGAGTAAGCCCCCATGATGACCGAACAACAATTCACCGCCATCGGCCAGGTGCTGCAAAACGCCATGGCCAACAGCCCCTTTTATCAGCAAAAATTCGCCGGTATCGACGTTTCCCGCATCCAGAGCAAAGAGGATTTTGAAAAGCTGCCTTTTTCCAACAAAAGCGATTTGCGCCAAGCCTACCCCTTGGGCCTGCAAGCCGTGCCCGACCGGGAGGTTGTGCGCATTCACTCCTCCTCCGGCACCACCGGCACGCCGGTGATTATCCCCTACACCCGCCAGGATGTGGCCGACTGGGCCGTGATGTTTAAGCGCTGCTATGAAACGGCGGGCATCACCGACCTGGATCGCATTCAGGTAACCCCCGGCTACGGCCTGTGGACGGCGGGCATCGGCTTTCAAACCGGCGCCGAGCTGCTGGGGGCCATGGTTGTGCCCATGGGCCCGGGCAATACCGATAAGCAGATCCAAATGATGATGGATATGAAAAGCACCGTGCTGTGCGCCACTTCTTCTTACGCGCTGCTGCTGGCGGAAGAAATCGCCAAACGCGGCGTGCGGGATAGCATCTATTTAAAAAAGGGCGTCATCGGTTCTGAGCGCTGGGGCGAAAAAATGCGCCGCCGCATTGCCCACGAGCTGGGGGTGCAGCTGTATGATATTTACGGCTTAACAGAAATTTACGGCCCCGGCATCGCCATGAGCTGCGACTATGAGTGCGGCATGCATTATTGGGACGATTACCTGTATTTTGAAATTATCGATCCCCACACCGGTTTGCAGGTACCCGAGGGCCAAGTGGGCGAACTGGTGATCACCACCCTGCGCAAGCAGGGCGCGCCGCTCATCCGTTACCGCACCCACGATCTCACCCGCTTTATGCCCGGCGACTGCCCCTGCGGGCGCAAGGAGCCCCGTATCGACACACTGGTGGGCCGCACCGACGACATGGTAAAGGTGAAGGGGGTTAACATCTTCCCCGGCCAAATCGACGAGCTGCTGCGGGATGTGCCCGGCGCCAGCAGCGAATATCAGGTGATGATCGACCATTTAAACGGCCGCGACATTATGACCGTGTTTGTAGAAACCGAAAGCGGCGCCGATAAAAAGGCGGTGGAGCGGGATCTGGTGCAGCACATCAAGGCGAAAATCGGCTTAACCGTGGTGCCCAAGGCGGTGGCCATCGGCGATCTGCCCCGCAGCGAAAAGAAATCCACCCGCATTTTCGACAACCGCTATTGATCCCCGGCAAAGCCGAAGGTATCCTTTTACTAAAAATAAAACACAAAAAACGCGCCCCTGAAATGTAGGTTTTCAGGGGCGCGTCCTGTAAAAGCCGGGGTATAAGCGAATTATGCTTTTGTTGGAGACCAACCGGCTTCTTGCAGGCTTTGTAAATAGGTTTGGAACCGGCGCAGTTCTTCGGGGCCCACGCCTGTTTGTTGCGCGGCCCGCCGCGCCATTTGCTCCAATTGCGCTTGGGTAAAGTTTTCTAAGGGCAGTTCGCGAAAATAGGGGATGAAGATGTGCATATCTACCCAGCCGTCTTGGGCGGGGCTAAACAGCACGCTGGCGGCGTTTTGGGCGATATCTTGCAAAAGGGCCATATCCTTGCCGGGCGTAAATTCTAAAAAGGGCAAGGTAAGGTGGATATTGGCCTCCCACTGCTCCCGATCGATCTCGCCGCGGATGAGGCCGCCCCACTGCTCGGCCATTTTATCGCACTTTTTGAGCAGGCGGCAAAAGGTTGCCTTATCGTGGGGGAGCTCTTCTTTGGGAACCTGGTTTAAAAAGGCTTGGTAAAAGCCCAGCGCGCCGGTATCCAGCAACATTTCTAACGCGTCATTAGTCCCTTTCTCTCTCTTTTTCTTTTCCCCTCGGTAATCCTTTTCATAGAGATCGGGCATTTGTTTTGATCACCACACATTTTTCGTGTTTAAGATGCTTTTTCACTATTTTTTGTGTATATGCTTTTGTATATCATAAATTGCTCAATATATAAATCAAATGCTCAATGATACGTGCGGCAATTTTTTTATCTTTTGGCTATAATAAGGTTACTGAAAAATTGGGAAGGAAAAAAGCCATGAGCAAAGAAGTTGAATTTAAAAATCGAGATCGTTTTATTCAACTTGGTCTTTTAATAGCAACCTATCGAAAGATGCGCGGCCTATCTCAAGATCAGTTGGCTGCCGAAGCTCACATCAGTCGTTCGCACCTAAGCTCTATTGAAGCGCCTAACATTGTGCGCTCATTTTCAGTTGAAGTTTTATACAACCTCGCAGACGCTCTTAACCTTAAGGCCGGCGATTTATTAAACGCTTCGTTAAAACAATAGGCGTTAGGGCTGTATATAGCTTAATAAAAAAATCATAATACATAAATATTATATATTTGCTTTATAAATAAGTCAATAGCTCAACAATTAACACAGCGCAACTTTTATGGTAAAGCTATAATTGAGAGAAGGTATATAGAAGGGAGGCAGAACATGAGTAAGAATGTAAGCTTTCAAAACCGGGATCGCTTCATTTCACTTGGCCTGACTATAGCCACGCTGAGAAAGCTACAGGGTTTGTCCCAAGAGGCACTAGCAGATAAGGCAAATATCAGCCGTTCAAATCTGAGTGCCATCGAAGCCCCTAATATTGTCCGTGCCTTTTCTTTGGAAGCTCTCTATAATATAGCGGATGCTCTTAATATACGTGCCGGTGATCTTTTGAACCAGGCCGCCGATTTAGAGGAAAAAAAGCCTAAGTAAATTCAAATTATGCAGAAAAAAATAAAGCCCCACGAATGCAGCCGGAACGATTTTCCAGCGCGTTTGCGGGGCTTTTTATACCTATTTTTATTTGTCAAGTATTTGTGAACAATAACCTCTTAACTTTTGTATTCGCGTGTGTTGGAACACGCAATTTTCTATTGTCAAGCTTTAGTGAACAATGCTCTCTTAAAATCTTTGGTGAATCAAGCTTGTTGCATTTTCATTTGTCAAGCAATCGTGAAATATAACCTCTAAACTTTTTGTATTCGTGCGCGCCGGAACACGCAATTTTGTTTTGTCAAGTTTTAGTGAATAACACTCTCTTTAAATCCTTGGCAAGGCAAACTGGCTGCATTTTTGTTTGTCAAGTAACAGTGAAATATAACCTCTAATTTTTTATGATTTTCATGCACCAACAACCTTGCCTATTGGCAGCTGTTAGGCAGCTGTTAGACAGCGCCCCGCCGGTTGACAGAATAGCGCCTTTGGGTTATACTAAAAATAGAACGAGGGTGCTACCGGCAAACGGTTAGCCCCCTACATGATGTTTGAAGTAATCGCCGATCTGTGAGAGGGTGCGGCGGTTACTTCTTTTTATTTGCCTGCAAAAACAGGGCAATAATGGCAACGACTAGAATCCCCGTCTGAATCAGATCGGAATATGTAACCATTGTCAGCCCCCCTTTCGTAAGATCAGGGGGCAAGAAGCGCCCCCGATTTGTTCAGGGGAGCCAACCGCTTGCCGTTTATCGGTAGCACCTTTCGCAGAGTACCATATACACCGGCAAAACACAAGAAAAGGGCTGTATTTATCACAATAAGCCATAAAAGCGCAACCGGCGAAACCCCCGCTTTTTCGGGGCGCCACGCGGTTGACATGATAATGCTTTTGGATTATACTAAAAATAGAACGAGGGTGCTACCGGCAAACGGTTAGCCCCCTACATGATGTTTGAAGTAATCGCCGATCTGTGAGAGGGTGCGGCGGTTACTTCTTTTTATTTGCCTGTAAAAACAGGGCAATAATGGCAACGACTAAAATCCCCGTCTGAATCAGATCGGAATATGTAACCATTGTCAGCCCCCCTTTCGTAAGATCAGGGGGCAAGAAGCGCCCCCGATTTGTTCAGGGGAGCCAACCGCTTGCCGTTTATCGGTAGCACTTTTCGCAGGATACCATGCGCGCAAGCAAAACACAAGAAAAGTGCTGTATTCATCACATGATGCGTTGCGTTTATATTTAAATGCTATAAATAATTGACACTTTTCCTGTGCTATGCTATAATTTTCCACAAAAATATTGATATATAGATATGGAGAAGAATATGAAAATTAAAAATTTAAACGGCCCGTCGGGCGTTGCGCTTGGAGGAATCGGTTGCGGATATTACGAGATTGCTCCAACAGGCAAAGTTACCAGGATGTGCGTCAACAACGTGCACAAATCGTTTGTAGATTCCCCGGCCGGAATGATAATAGCGGCGCACGATGGGAAAAACGCGGTTAGATTTCAGCGCGATAGCGATACCATATACAAAATGGGCGCATATGCAAACAGCGAATACACCGGGCTATGGCCAACGCTTACCATTGATTTTGCAAACGCAGCGAACAAAACCGCCGCTATGCGTTTTTCTGCCTATTCCAGCGCGGCGGCGCACGACATCAAAAATTCTGCAATTCCTGCGGTTTATTACACCGTAACGCTGAAGAACGAAGACGTATGCGACCGTGAAATGAGCGCCCTGGTAACTTGGGCAGACTTAATCGGCCGCGGCATCAGAGACACCGAAAAGCAAGTTCCCTCCAATCTTGACGGGGAAAGCGGCGACTGGAATTTTATCGCGCCCCCGGCCACATATGCCAAAGGAATTGAGATAAACGGCAAAACCGCAACATACAAGGGCGTTATGCAGTATACGCAAAAGCAGATTCTTCCCAGAAAGGCTACTTTCCAAAATTACAACACCTCTTTCATGCTTCTTGCCGAAAGTAAAGAAAACTGCGAAATTACCATTCTGAAAAATTTTGACGTAAACGACGAGAACGCGCTCTGCGATTTTGTAAACGGGGGCAAGCTCTCTGTTTACGATGAAAGCGCGTCTGTGCTCTCTGGTGAAAATCAGGGCAAACCGAATGAAACCGTAAGCGCCAGCGCGGTATGCGTAAAACAGACGGTAAAAGCCGGCGAAACCGCTGAAATGAAATTTATGGTAACATGGTTTATGCCGGAGATAAGCCCCGAGCAGTTGGGCGCAATCAATCACATGGAAGGCTGCGACTATAACAAGTATTATCACAACTTCTTTGCCTCCGCCGAAGAGGTTGCCGCCTACGCAATCGATAACCGCGGCGCGGCTCTTAACGGTATTCACGAATGGCAGCAGCCCATCCTAAACGGCTCCATGCCGGATTGGCTGAAATTCAAGCTGATAAACAGCGGATACACCCTATATTCCAACAGCGTGCTGAACAAACGCGGGAACTATTCCTCGCTTGAAGGCGAAATGGGCGGCTACGGCGGAACCATGGATCAAAAAATGTCGTCCCATCCGTTCTATGAGAAGATGTACCCCGAACTCAACATGAACGAAAACCGTCAGTTTGCCAACGTTCGCGGCAAAAACGGCGAAATACAGCACTTTGATTTGCACTATTATCACGGAATTTCAGATTTTAACGAAAACAACAAGGCAAATCCCACGCCGGCAGGCTCTATGATCGACAACGCCGGCGCGTGGATGATACAAATGTGGAATTACTACCGTCAAACCGGCGATGCTCAGTATATTCAATCGTACTACGATATCATGACGACGAGCATGGCGTTTATTGATTCCAAATGCACAAACGGTACTTCTATTCCCAACTATAACACCACCTATGACGACTACAGCCATCCGCAGATTCTCATTTACTCCGGAACCATTTATCTGGTGATGCTTGACATCGCAGCGCAGTGGTCGAACTTTATGGGGGACGGCGAAAAATCCGAACGGTACCGCCAAAAATACGCTTTAACCTATGCGGACGTAGAAAAATTATACGGCAATCACTTTGACGATTTGGATATAGGCAGCTACTATGCTTTCGGAAGCGATTACGAATATATAAGCTCAAACAAAAAATCGGGTAAAATATTGTCTGAAGTGATGTTTGCGGGAGCGATGGCGGGCGAATTCATGAGCCGTTACAGCGGGCTTGGCGACGTTGTGCCCTTCGATCATTTCGTATCGCATATGTCGGCGTTCCTTGCAACCTCCGTTCAAAAGAGCAACGATTACTATGCGCCGAAGGTGTTCAACATCCGAACCGAGCAAAGCCTTGACAACAGCGGCTCGCGCTGCTGGCCGTTCTATCTCGACAGCTACGGCGGAATGGCTGCAATGACCGCCGGCTTTGTGGATGACGGTCTTGCAATACTCAAGCACACGATGGAGGTTCACCTCAACCTGGGATATATGTGGACGCAAAACCTTTGGAATCCCGCATACTCCACGTATATGACCACAACTGTTTCGTGGTTTATCGCCGACGTGCTTGCAGGCTCCGCTCTAGACGTACCGAACGGCACAATCACGCTGGGGCCAAAATGCGGATCAGACGGCGGATTGAACGTGACGCTTTACTATCCTAAATTCTGGGCAGAGGTAAATTATCAGCCTGCGCAAAATACGTTTACCTACAAAATAATCCGCACGTTCTATTCCGCAGACGAAAAGCCGTTTTCGTTCCGTTATGTTATCGCAGCCCCGGCAGGCCGTGCCTATTCCTGCGCGAAAAAGCTAACGCTTGACTGCGAGTTTATCGCAAAAGAAGGCGCGGTTCTCGATTTATCGCGTTACATCAAAGAATTTGAAGGCTGTTTTATTGAAAAAAGGCTAAAGCCGGTTGCAAAATATGTAACTCCCGTGCCTGAAAAGCTTGCAACGGGAACAGGCTTGACCGCCGTTGTATATCCAAACCAGGATAAAAACGCACCCGTTGCACGCATAAGCGGCAAAAAATTAGACTACCATTTCAACAAGGAAAATCCCCCGGCCGACAATATCGACGACAAATATACGCTTTGCCTCTCCGGCAGTCTTCTTCCTAGATACGGCCAGAAGTACCAGATTCTTATCGAATACACAGGAGAGGCTCCGGAAATCATGCTCGACGGCGAGAAAATCGAAAATTACGGAGAAACAATCGATGCGGTTGAGTCGCAGCAGTTCACGCAAACTGAAGGCTGCAAGCTAATCGTTATCACCAAAGAGCTTGAAGCAGGGAAATTCTGCCCAATAAAGATAGATTACTACGGTTCGCTCAACTGCGGCGAAAATATTTTAAAGGTGCTGTGGTGGTCAACTACGCAGACTATGGGGCAGATAATTACAGAACGCCTTTACCCTGAAATGAACGAATGCGACACAACCGAATGAGCCGATTTCCCCTCCGTAACCGCCAGAATCAAAGGCGAGCGGTGTCGCTCCATACAAAGGGCCTAAGTTTTAGCGGAATCAAGCAAAAGTAAAATGCTGCGTTGTTTCGCAGTATAGAAAATAACAAGAAGAAATCGTCCCGGCCAGGGCCGGAAAATTTGCAACAATAAGCCCGCAAGCGCGTGGGGAAGCTCCCCAGTGCGCTTGCGGGATTTCGTTTGCATCTTATTTTGCGCATACGCGCATTTTAGAATCGGGTTGCAAGCAAACAAATGCCGGCGCAACGGCTTGGGCCTTGCTTGGCCGGTTTTACGCCACTCAGCTTAGCCAAACATCTTTTGCTTAAGATCCAGGTAATACAGGTAATTCTCCGGCGTTACGTCGGGCGGGCAGCGGTGATCGCAGAAGGGGATATAGCCGCCCTTGGCCACCCAGGGCTCCAGGGTTTCCAAATAAGCTTTGGTGGCCTCTTTGCCGGCGCGCAGCTGCAACTTATCTACGCCGCCCATAATCTTAAGCGCGCCGCCGTACTGGCTCAGCAGCTCGCCGGGATGGGCGCAGCAGTTTACCTCAAAGGGGAACAGGCAGTTGATGCCGCCCTCCATCAAATAGGGCAGGATGGGGCGAACGTCGCCGTCGCAGTCCACATACCAAATGTCTATGCCGTGGGCCTTCAGCTTTTTGCTGATGCGCTTATAGCGGGGCATAACCACCTCTTTGAAAAAGTCCGGGGTTACGATGGGGCCGTTTTTAAAGCAGATATCTTCCCAGCCAGAGGCATAATCAAACTGGAAGTTGGGCAGCAGCTGATCCAACGCGTCTTCCACCAGCACGCAGCAGGTTTCCACCATATCTTCCAGCATATCCGGATAGTCAAACTGGGCGTAGCAAATCCCTTCAAAGGTGAGCATATCGCGGATTTTGCCTATCATAGAGCCGCAGTTAACCCCCAGGGGATAATCCCGCTCCTCATCGGGGCCAAATTGGCGCTTTAATGCCTCAATGTCAATCTTGCGCTCGGGGGAATCGCGGCGAAAACGCTCTTCTTTGCAGCGCTTCCAGTCCTCCGGCGTAACGATGGTGGGCTTAATGTAATGGGGGATGGTGCCGTGGGCGTCTTTGGGCACCTCGGCCAGCAAACCGTCGCCATTCATGATGATGTTGGTCTTTTCCGTTTCGGAAACCACCTTTTCTTCAAAGGAGGGTTGCATCCACACATTGCCGCCGATTACCTCAATGCGGTCAAAGCCGAAAAAGCGGTTGGCCTGGGCTTCATTTTTGATCCCATTATCCCGCAGAATATCCCAGGTGTAATAGTTCTCATCCCAATAACCGAACTCCATATTGAAGCTGCGGTCAAAGCTCTTGCCCGTCATTTGGTTTAAGAAACGCTCCCGATCGGTGGAAGTGGAGGGCCAGGGCTTTCTAATTTGCTTAATTGGTTCCATGTGTGGGGGTTCCTCCTTGCCGCGCCCGCTGCGGGCGCTTTATTCCTGTTAATTATTTGAACACAGCACGAGAATCCCGCAAAAAATCAGCCACATGCGGGATTTTCTTTCGTGCACATTATAGCATCTCTTCGCTTTTTGTGTATCGAAAATTATTGTGATTTTTTGTACAAATGCCGGAAAGTTGCGCTTATAGAAAAAAAGCGGTGGAAATTCCCGCGCCTCGCCGCTATAATAGGGCTAACAGGCGCAGCTTTTGCGCCAAAATGATAAGTAAGCCGCGGCGGCGTTTGCCCCATGGCCGCTTAGCCGCTGCAAAGAAACGGGGGATTGCATTTTTATGAAAATCTCGGTGAGCACCTATAGCTTTAGCCAGCTGCTAAACAGCGGCGAACTGAACCAGTTTTCTTGCATCGCCAAAGCCAAAGAGCTTGGCTTTAACGCCGTTGAATTTGTGGATATTCTGCCTCACGACGGTTCCAGCGAACGGGATTACGCCAAGCGGCTGGGGCAAGAAGTTCGCCGCCAGAGGTTGGAGGTATCTAACTTTACGTTTGGGGCCGACTTTTTAAACGCTGACGGCGGCGCCAAAGCGGAAATTGCGCGTGTAAAAGAGCGCATTGAGCTGGCGGTGGAACTGGGCGCCACCAGCGTGCGGCACGACGCTACCATCGGCCTCCCGGCCGGCAAGGGCTACCGCTCCTTTGACAGTGTGCTGCCCATCCTCAGCGACGCATGCCGCCAAATAACCGAATACGCCGCCACTTTAGGCGTGCGCACCATGGTAGAAAACCACGGTCAGTTCTGCCAAGAAAGCAGCCGGGTAGAAAAACTGGTTGCCGCTGTGGATCATCCCAACTTCGGCCTGCTGGCCGACATGGGCAACTTTTTGTGCGCCGATGAGGATCCTACCCAGGCCTTTGGGCGCATTGCACCCTACGCTTTTTACGCCCACGCAAAGGATTTTCACTTTAAAAGCGGCAGCGGTGACAACCCCGGCCCCGGCTTTTTCACCACCCGCGCAGGCAACTACCTGCGGGGCGCCATCATCGGCCACGGCTGTGTGCCGGTGCGCCAGTGTTTGAGCGTTCTCAAAGCCAACGGTTACCAGGGCATGATAGCAGTGGAATTTGAGGGATTGGAGGATTGCCTGACCGGCGTCCGTTTAGGGTTAGACAACCTGCGCCGCTTTGCCCAACAGGCGGGGCTGTAAATTCCGCAAACGCTAGAAACATTTCGTGAAAGAAGGCCCTATATGTCGTTTTTTTCTAACGTTCTCTCTCGGCTGCTTGCGCCCTTGTTGGATAAACGTCTGGCGGCCTTTCAAAACGATCAAATAGCCGCCCACTGCGCTGAGGTGGAAAACATCTACCGGCAAATGCGGGGCTGGCGGCACGACTATCACAACCACATTCAAACCATGAAGGCCCATTTGGCGTTGGGGCAAACCGATGAGCTGAACCAATACTTGAGCACGCTGGACACGGATCTCAACGAGATAGACACCATGCTCAAAACCGGCAATGTAATGGTAGACGCCATTTTAAACAGCAAACTTTCGCTGGCTAAAAGCCAGGGCATCCGCACCGACGCCACCGCCTACGTGCCGTCTCAACTAGCGGTGACCGAGGTAGATCTCTGCGTAATCTTAGGCAACCTGCTGGATAACGCCATTGAAGCCTGCCAGCTGATCGAAGAGAAAAAACAGCGCTTTATTCGGGTGTATCTGGGTATGCTCAAGCAGCAGCTGTACATCTCGGTGAGCAATTCCGCTAGGGGACAAATCCGGCGCGCAGGCAAGCGGTATCTCTCTACCAAAGACGCCCCCAGCCACGGCTATGGCCTAGCCCGGGTGGATCGCATTGTGGAGCGCTACGGCGGCTTTGTTCGCCGGGCACACGAAGAGGGCGTGTTCGCCACCGAAATTATGCTGCCCATTGCGCAAGAAACGCCCGGTGGGCAAAAATAAACGGGCGGGCAGAAGCAACAGCGGGGTTTAAAAAAGCTTTGTCTGTTGGGGCACATCCTCTGCATCCTCGTCCCCTATGGGCATGGATTTGGGCAATTGTATGGGATACGCCGTTATTTTTTCATTTCCGGCAAGTTGCCCTATCAGCAACGGGGAGGAAGGATCGTGCATCGCGAAACTGCGGCGCGCCCTCTGCTGGCTAGAGGTAGCATAACAATACACACAGCCGTTTTGGCAGGTGTGGTATGCGCCGAGATCCACGCTTTGGGCGCAGCCGCACCCGGGGCGCTGGCCGCCCTTTTCGCCGGTTTTGAGCCCCGACGCCAGGGGCCGGCCCGAAATTTCTTCTACCCGCTGTGCGTCGATGCAGGCTGATTTGTGCACGCCGCACGCGCTCAAATCCTCTTCGCAGCAAGCGCACAGGCGCATGCCGGCCTGCGCCGCCATTTGAGCAAACTGCTTTGCCAGCTGCTGCCTGACGTCGATCGGTACTTCCCCCGGCACCAGGCTTCCAGTGTTTTTGCGGGTTTTTTCATATAAATCCACAAAACTGATAACACAGGTATCGGTATATCCCCGCAGCGCGCGGCTCATGCGGTAAAACGCCTCCAAATGCCACTGGGCGGGGTAGGCGGCGCTGACGATAATGGGATCGTACCGCCAAACCACTCGCCGTGGCCCTAAGCGTTGTGCCAGGCGGCAAAAATCGCCGGCCAGTTTTTCTTTGGGCGGCAGATAGCGCTCCATTTCTTGGCCGTAGGGGGTTAAAGAAAACTGAAAATAATAGGGGTAGCCCATGGTGTCTACCGCATCCAGACCGGCAAAAAACGGGGCCGGGTTTTTGCTCCAGAACACAATGCAATCCACTGTCTGGGGGGAAAGATCCACCCGGCGCACCTGCCGGGGATTCATGGGGTTTCGCGTCATCACAACCCCCTCCTGCAAGCGGCGCAACATCCATTCTCCATACCACGCAGGAATATCGGTGCGCCGGCTAGCGCTAATGATCATGGGTAAATCCCCCTTTTATCGTCATTCTAATGTAAGCATAAAACAGGCAGCGGCCCTTATTTTTTACACGCCGAACATAGCACAGTGCCACCGGCGCGCTAATTTCGCATTTAGGCCCGCCCCTTTGCACCAATCATAGCACAGCCCTGCGGCATGTACAACCCGCCGGGTGCTGTGCCGAAGGAGGTTATATGAAATGAAAGAATACGAAGAAGCCTATCGCCAAGCAGGGCTACGGCTGGAAGAGGGCGTTGTATACCATGAGGTTGACGGCTGCCAGCTTTGCCTAGATCTGTTATATTGTCCCGGCCCGCTTTCTTGCCAAAACGGCGCCGCCCAAGCCCCACTAAAACCCATCCTCTTGTGGATCCACGGAGGCGCCTGGTCGGGGTTGGATAGAAACTGCCGGCCGGAAGAAAGTTTAATCACACTGGCAAAAGCTGGTTTTTTGGTGGCCAGCGCCGATTACCGGCTCATGCAGCAAAGCCCCTTTCCCGCCCAGATCCAGGACTGCCAAGCCGCTGTGGATTGGCTGCGCGCCAACGCCCTGCGTTACCATGCCGATGCCGCCCGGGTAGGCGTTTGGGGGGAATCTGCCGGCGGGCATCTGTGCGCGCTGTTGGGCCTTTCGGGGGGAAGCGATATATTTTCCCCCGGAAAAGTCTTTTCCCCCGTGGCCGCTGTGTGCGATTGGTACGGCCCCTCGGACTTTCTGCATGATTACGATTATGAAGCACAGCCCGATTTATTAACCCTCATTAAAAACCTGTTGACCACAAAGCCCCTGCCTTTGCAGGAACTGGCCAGCCTGGCGGCTTGGGCCAGCCCGGTAACCCATGTAAAAGAAGGGGCGCCGCCCTTTCTCATTATGCACGGCACAACAGACGACCTGGTTCCTATTGCGCAGAGCCAACGGCTCTATCAGGCGTTAAAGGAAAAAGGGGTTGCTGTGCAATATCAAGCCATACAAGGCCAGGGCCACGGCTTTTTTAAAACGCAAGAGCCCTTCGATACCGTAATCCGCTTCTTTATCAGCACCCTGCTTTCTGATAAGGCCGTGCACAGCGCGGAGCGGGAGGCATAATTGTGCTGGAATGGATTTGCGCTTTTGATAAAAACCTTTTGCTTTTTTTGCAACAGTATTTGCGCACTCCGCTAGGAGACGCATTGTTTCCCATTATCACCGCTTTGGGCAATTACGGCCTTATTTGGATTTTGATATGCGTTGCCCTGTTGTTTACCAAACGCTACCGGCGCTGGGGAGGCGCTGGTTTATGCGCCATGCTGCTTTGCGTGTTGGTGGGTAACCTATTGCTAAAAAACCTCATATGCCGCCCACGCCCCTTTGTGGAGCTGCCCCAAGTGGTTCTGCTCATCGAGCCGCCTTATGGCTTTTCTTTCCCCTCGGGGCATTCCTCCTCCTCTTTTGCGGCGGCATGGGTGCTGCTGCGGGCCCGCCGGAGTTGGGGGATCGCCGCGCTTGTATTGGCGGCCCTCATCGCTTTTTCGCGCATGTATCTATTCGCCCATTATTTTACCGACGTGCTGGCAGGGGCCGCTTTGGGCATCGGCCTGGCGGAGCTAACCATGCGGGCCTTTTCTTCTGCTGCGCTTGCCCGTGTTTGGCAAAACTGTAAAAAGGCTATCGGCAAAGAGCAGTAATTCATATGGCGTCTTTTTTTCAGATGTGCTACAGTAGGGCCATAGAACCCTAGCCGCGCTATGCGCTATCAAAAGGGCACCTTACTTAGAAAGGACGGAAACCAAATGCAATACCGCTACCCTTCGTTTGATAAATTAACGCAACTTTGCGGCCAAATCGCCGAATATGGCGCGCTAAAGTGCGAATCCGGCGCGGCCGGTGCTGTAGAGGAGCTCACCCGCCAACTCGGCGAACAGTTGGCGCAAGGCCTGGCCGCCATCCGTGCTTTGGAGGAGGATCCCCGCCTGGCCGAAACCGAACCCAATGAGTTAAACGCCATCCGCACCTTGCGCGATAACGGGCCTCGGAATCTCAGCGCGCAACTGGATAAATCCGCCCTGCCCCATCGGATGGAAGGGGCTGTATTGGGACGTTTTGCCGCCTGCCTGCTGGGCGTGCCTGTAGAAGGCTGGAGTATTGCAGAAATGGAAGCGCTTGCCAAGGATTGCGGCACGCCCTTCCCGCCAACGCAGTATTGGAAAGCGGCTTCTTTCCCCTACCGGCTGCAATATGAGAAAAGTCCCCGGCGCGCCTATACCCAAGACGGCATGGACGGTGTGGCTGTGGACGACGATATTACCTACACCCTGCTGGATCTGTTAATTTTAGAAAAATACGGCTTTTCCTTTACCACCGAAGACGTGGGCGAAATGTGGAAGCAACAGTTGCCCATTGCCTGCACTGCGGAAAAAGTGGCCCTGGATAACCTGAACGCCGGCGTTCCCGCTTTATTGGCCGGTGAAACCAATAATCCCTACATGCAGTGGATCGGGGCGGATATCCGCTCCGACGGCTGGGGTTGGGCCTGTGCGGGGCGCCCGGAGCTGGCCGCCGAACTGGCCTGGCGGGACGCAATGCTCAGCCACCGGCGCAACGGCATATACGGCGAGATGTTCTTCGCCGCCGCCCAGGCAGCTGCCTTTACAGCAAAAGATCCGGTTGACGCTCTGCGGATAGGTTTAACCGAAATTCCCAACACCTGTGCACTGTACCGGGATATTCAGTGGGCGTTGGAGGAAGGCAAAAAAATCACCGATTACCGGCAGGCCCGCGCAGCGGTAGACGATCGCTTTGCCGGTATGCATCCGGTGCACACCAACAATAACGCCTGCCTAACGGTGTTCGCCCTAATGCTGGGCGGCGGGGATTACACTAAGACGGTTTCTCAGGTGGTGGCTATGGGGATGGATAACGACTGCACCGCCGCCACAGCGGGCAGTATTTTGGGCGCAATTATCGGCAGCGCCGGTATCCCCGCCCACTGGACGGAGAAATTCCATAACAAAGTTTACACCTATATGAAACAAGACCCCGATTTCGCTCTGGATGACGTTGTGGCGCGTTTTGTTCACCTGGCGGTTCAAGCCCAGGAACTTTAAACTTCCATTCTCTTAATTTTTCCGTCCGCCGCTGTAATAAGCGGCGGACGGCCTTATCATACGCCGAATACATGTGGTATTATGGATAACCCGCAACTGGGAGAAAGCAAGCCTATGAAAATTTTGAATTTCGGATCCCTCAATATCGATCATGTTTACGAGGTCGCCCACTTTGTGCAAGCGGGCGAAACTCTGGCCTCTCAAAGCCTAGAGAATTTCCCCGGCGGCAAGGGGCTTAACCAATCCATCGCGGCCGCCCGGGCCGGCGCCTGTATCTATCACGCCGGGCAGGTGGGGAAAGACGGCGCCTTTCTTGTGGAGTTATTAAGTGCAAGCGGGGCGGATATCTCCTTGATTCAAACCGGAGAAGGCCCCACCGGCCACGCTATCATACAGGTTTCTCCCCAAGGGGAAAATTGTATTCTTCTTTTCGCCGGTGAAAACCGGCGCATTACTTCTGAACAGATAGCCCATGCGTTAAAACAGTTTGCGCCGGGCGACCTGCTGCTGGTGCAAAATGAAACCAACGCAGTGGCGGATCTCCTTTGCCAAGCCCACCAAAAAGGGATGCAGGTGGCCTTTAACCCTTCCCCCATCGACGATGCTTTAACAAGCTTGCCGCTGGACTATGTGGATTGGTTTATCCTCAATGAAATCGAGGCCCAGGCTCTAACCGGCGAACAGCGGCCCGATAAGGCCGCCCAGACCATGCTTACTCGCTGGCCCAAAGCCCATATTGTGCTGACGCTGGGGGCGCAAGGAGCCCTTTACCTGGACGCCGGACAGCGGCTTTACCAGCCTGCCCTACCCGCCGACGTAGTGGATACCACCGCTGCGGGCGACACCTTTACCGGTTATTTTTTGGCCGCCGTTACCAGCGGACAAAGCCCAAAGCAAGCCCTGCTTCTTGCCGCACAGGCGGCGGCGCTGGCGATTTCGGTAAAAGGGGCGGCGGTGTCCATCCCCACCAAAGATCAGGTGGCGGCTTTCTATCCGCACGGCTAAAGCCCGCCGGCACCTAGTCCCGAAAGCTATTCCTGTAATATGTTTCGCGCGCTTTACGAAGAGATTGGGAGAGAAAAGCAAATGGAGCAAAAAGAAAATTATTTGCGTGCAGTGCGCTTCGAACGCCCCGACTATATCCCCATGGTTTTCGCTATTAACGACGCTTGCTACAACGCTTACCCCCAAGAGGAACTATTTGCGCTGATGGAATCCCATCCAAAGTTGTTCCCCGGCTTTACCGCGCCCCCGCTGCCCTACCGGCCGAACTACGCCCGTGTAGCGAGAAAAGACGCCCCCTACCGCGATGACTTCGGCTGCCTGTGGGAAACCACTGTAGATGGAATTACCGGCACCGTTACCAAACACCCCCTTGCGGATTGGAGCGCTTTTGACAGTTACCGGGCCCCCGACCCGGATGTGTGTATGGGGATTGGTCCTATTGACTGGCAGCAGATTCGCCGCGATATCGCCGCCACGCCCAACCTTCTGCATATGGGCGGGCTGCGCCACGGCCACACCTTTCTTCAGCTTTGCGATATTCGGGGATATCAAAATTTAATGTTTGATATGGCGGACGAAGAACCCCGCCTATTTCAACTGATTGAACTAATAGAACACTTTAACCTAGGGATTATTCAGCACTATCTCGCCTGCGGCGTGGATGTGATGACTTACGGCGAAGATTTAGGAATGCAGGTAGGGCCCATGCTTTCCCCCGATCAGTTCCGCCGGTTTATCAAGCCCTCTTACCAAAAGCTCATCCGCCCGGCAAAGGAAAAGGGGCTACCCATCCACATGCATTCCGATGGGGATATTCGCACCCTGGTGGATGACATTATCGACGGCGGTGTAGAAATTATCAATCTACAGGATTTGGTAAACGGTATAGACTGGATAGCCAACCGGTTTGCCGGCAAAATCTGTGTGGATTTGGATATTGACCGGCAAAAGGTCACCCGCTTCGGCACGCCCAAAGATATAGAGGCCTTAATCCGCAAAGAGGTAACCGCCATTGGCAGCAAACAGGGCGGCCTGATGATGATATACGGGTTGTATCCCGACATCCCGCTCGAAAACGTGAAAGCCCTGATGGATGCGATGGAAAACTACATGGGCTACTTTGATTAACCGCCTTAGCTGCATGAAATGTCTCTGAATGATATTTCTATGTTGGCCGCATCTGTTGGCCGCATCCGCCACATTACTTACGAATCCAAACGACATTGGTAACGCTTCTGTTGAGCCATCCCACCGCTCACTTGGTGCTAAGATTCTTTTTCAGGTTGGCTGCGCGGAAGTGGGGACTATAGGCAGCCGATAGCTTAGCACAAATCCCTCATCCGACACAAGACGGGTGAGGGTAAGGGTTGTATCCTACTGTTTTTGTGAAACCACATGCTTTTATGACTGCTACAATGTTGTACGCATGTTACGAAACAAAACGTAAAATTCACAAAAAGCAATAAACCCCAGAATCTACAGGATCCTGGGGTTGCGTTGACAAAAAAGATACCCGCTACAAGCGCGGGCACAAAACTTCAGAATAAAGAAAAACCTGCGGTGCATGAATTGCTCACCGCAGGTGTGGTGGACACGTTGGGACTCGAACCCAAGACCTCTCGCGTGTGAGGCGAGCGCTCTAACCAGCTGAGCTACGCGTCCATATTGGTGACCCGGACGAGAATCGAACTCGTGTTACCGCCGTGAAAGGGCGGTGTCTTAGCCGCTTGACCACCGGGCCATTTGGTAGCGGCAAATGGATTTGAACCATCGACACTTCGGGTATGAACCGAATGCTCTAGCCAACTGAGCTATGCCGCCATCTCTACTCTGCACAACTGCGGAGCGTTATTAATTATAGTATATCATATACCGATTTGTCAAGCCTAAAACAAGAAAACCTTATTTTTTCTGAAAATTCCTGGCAAAATTCCGCTTTTCCCGGCAACAAAAGGCGTGTATAATGGGTTTGCGGCCACTAAATGAGTCAAATCTAGCCGGCCACAACCGGCTGCTGAAAGGAGCCTTACCATGCCTTTGGGAGCTGTTCTGCATACACCCCGCTTGTTGCTGCGCCCTTATCGCACGGATGACGGCAACGCTGTGCATCAGGTCATCCGGCGGAAAGAAATTTTTGCCACAACCTACGCAATCCCCCGCAACTATCCTCGCAGCCGGGTGGACTGGTGGTTTGCCATGTTGGACAACCAGCGCCGCAACGGCACCGGCTGTGAGTACGGCGTATTCTGCAACCGCACTGGGCGGTATATTGGCAACTGTGGGCTAATCAATATACAACGCGGGCAAGGCGCGGCTGAACAGCGGTTTTTTTCCGCCGCCATATCCTATTTTATCGACCCTGATTTGTGGGGCAAGGGCTACGCCACCGAAAGCGCCGCCGCCGTGCTGGATCTTGCTTTTGGGCAGCTGCATATGCACCGTATCACCGGGCGTTGTATGTCGATTAATCCCGCTTCCCGCCGGGTGATGGAAAAATTAGGGATGCGCTACGAAGGCACGGGCCGGGATGAACTGTGCAAAGACGGCGTTTATTACGACGTGGATCACCTGTCGATTTTGCAAGACGAATATTTCTCTGTACCTTCTTCTTTCGCGCATCCTGGCCACGGTTAAGCCGCATATCTATATTGCTGCGGCTTTCCACAGGCCCGAAAAGTTTTCAACATTTCTTTGTGGAAAAAGTGGAAAACCGATTACCCCGGGTAATATCAAAATTTCTTATTACCGGGCTCTTGACATCTAATCCCAAAAAGCACTAGATATGGGGGCTTCTTGCTAGTGCGGCAACCCGCATAATCTTCGCCGCTTTGGCGGCTTTTGTTGAAAAATGCTCTTATGAGCGAAAGGCGGTCGGCTTTTTAGCCGCCCGCCTTTTGCTTTATTCCGGTAGTTTGAGGTCTACGGCAGGATAATAGTACACATCACTTTCTCCTGCTGACGTACCTGTCCCCGCTAAATTAAAATGTAAAAACAACCGATCTCCAACAAAAATATCTGGATCATGAATAACATAAGCTAGCGTCACATCAATCTTTTCATGGGGTTCTAAGGTTAAAAAGTAATAATCATCCGTTCCAAATTTGTCCTCGTTTACGTCAACATAATGCACCTCCATATCTGACGAATGATCTGGACGCTCCGTGATAGTTCTATTCCCTTCCTCAATGAATAGCAAAGTTACCCTTTTTAAACTTAGAGTGCATGCGACATCCTCTAAATTTTCAATAGTTAAAGTTGTAAATAAATAACTATGATCGCTTAACATATTACCCTGGGTATCTACAGTTGGAAAAAATCCCGGCGATGGATATTCTTCAGATTCTTTGCCATAATCAAAATATTCTACTGGATGCCCTTGCAAATCTTTACTCATAGTGGCATCTTTTACCGTTATTTCAAACTTGCCCTCCAGATTCCCCTCTTGGAAGGATTGATTAAGCTGAAAAGTTTTTTCTGGGTTTAGCTGATAGGTGTCAATTTCTTCATTTGATTCTGAAGATAATGCACTGTTATCAGATAAAGAATCTGCTGGGATGGACTCTGCCGTTTCATCTGATGCCGCTTTTAAACTAGTATTTTCTTCTTGGGCAGAACCTACCTGTCCCACTGAATCAGATGTTTGCTGTGGGAACCACCCTTCCATCCCGGGTAATGGATTGTGATATAACACAACTGCGGTTATAACTAACACTGCTGCCACCAATACAGTGGGAATAATAATTTTTCTTTTCTTTTTCATTTGCCGCGCCTCCTTTGTCAACTGTGCCATAACCGTGAACTATATAAGGAACAAGCGGGCAGCTAGTTACGGCAGCTTTAGGTCCACCACTGGGTAATAATAAATGGTGCTCTCGCCAGGTTCAACACCCACACCCGCTAAATTGAACTGCAAATAAAGGTGATCTCCTTCTTGGAGTCCTCCATCTTCTCCCTCGTAAGTAATATACCCCAAAGTCATGGTCTTTGATTCGTTTGGCTCAAACTTTACTATAGAATCATTTCCATCATATTTATTATGAACTAGATCTAGATACAACGGTGAGGGCGTCAAATTTCTTCCAACCTCTCGATTATCATCTCCAATAGTAATTATTCTTACGCTACTCACATAGACTTCCACTGATTTTTCCATTAAATTTTCAATGGTTAGATTGGCAAACAAATAATGGTGAGGGCTTATAAACGTCCCTTCCTCATCTGTTATCCAGTTAAATGCCGGGAAATCCTTATTAGAAGAATAATTAAAATACTCTTTTGGGTGCCCTTGGAGATCCTTGCTCATCGATACGCTGTTTATCGTAATCTTATATATCCCTTCTAAATTCGTTGCCTGAAAGGTTTCTCCTATCTGGTAAACTTTTTCCGGATCCAGCTGAAAGGAATCGATTTCTTTCGACAGATTAGGATCAGGAAATACTTGCTCTAATGGAACCGAAGTGAGACCACCTGCGCTTTCTTCCTGTTGTGAAACAGCTGGTTGACCGGTCGGCGCCTGTTGTGGGAACCACCCTTCCATACCCGGCAGCGGGTGCTGATATATTACTACGCCGGTTATAACCAATACCGCAGCAGCCAGTACGATGGGCACAATAACTTTCCCTTTGCCTTTCATTCCCCGCGCCTCCTTGTCAAGCAATCGTGAAATATAACC
>DVJE01000018.1 GCA_018716975.1 Candidatus Gallacutalibacter stercoravium
AATCCGACGACAGCCATATGTGCACATATACTTCCCACTGTTACGACATGCTTGAATCTGTCCCACCAAAAGGGTCTCGCGATTTGACTGCTTGCTTCGCTTTCGGAAACTGTAATATCCGCTGCGTGATACATCAAAGAAACGGCACATAGAAACGACCGGATACTTGGTTGCATATCTTTGTATCACCGTATATTTGACTCGGGCTCTCACTTCCTTTCGGCTGCTTTGAGAAAATCCCGCAGCAATTCATTTTCCATTCGAAGCTGTTTTACTTCTTTTTCTAATGCTGATAGTGTGGTTGGTATTTGCTTTGCTGGCCTCCCTCGTCGTTTTGGAATACGTTCCTGTTCTTTCCGGGCTTTGCGTCTTGGCCTCCTCAAACATTCTTTGACCTGTTCTTTTGTAAATCCAAACTTTTCTCCAATCTCTCGGCAGCTATGTCCTTCCTGATGCATCTGCTCCATTTCTTCATAGTACTGTTTGATATGGGTATAGCTTCTTGCCATATTCAAATTCACCCCCGTTATAGTTCTATCCTACTCCGGGGGTGGTTTCTTTGCAACTGTCCTTTTGGGGCGGAATAGTTCAAAAGCTGGGGGAATCCCGATTGTGCCGCCCGGGTTACATAGCGCGCGGCAGAGAAAGCTTTTGTAGAATCTCGCCGGGGGAGCGCGCGGGGTTGGATATGCCGTATTTTTGCAGCTCCTCCGGCTGGCGGAACCCAAAACCGTAGGTTACGGCCAGAAATTTCACCCCGGCTTCTTTGGCGCCTTGAGCGTCAAACGCGCTGTCGCCCACCAGAACCGTTTCTTCTGCCAAAGCGCCTGCGGCCGCCATGCACCGGCGGATGAGCGCCGCTTTGGTGAGCCGGTCGTCTTGATCCATGCCGCACACAATGTCAAAATAGGGCGCAAGCCCCAGCTGTTGCAGTATCTCTTTGGCAAAGCCTTCATTTTTTAAGGTGGCGGCCCCCACAAAGCAACCGGCCTCTTTTAGCCGGCGCAGGGTTTCTTCCATGCCGGGGTAGGCTTTGGCCTGGCGCTTGCCCAACCGGGCGTAATAGGCCCGGTAATCCCCCACCGCTTGCCGGGCCTGCGCTTGATCCATGCCGCACAGCTGGGTCATCACCTGCATCAACGGCGCGCCAATGGCTTTTTTTACAAAGGCGTGGCCGCCAAAGGGCCGCCCGGCCTGCTCCATGGCCCAGCGGTAGGCGTTGTATATCCCCTCGTAGGAATCCACCAGGGTGCCGTCCATGTCAAACAAAATACATCTGTCGCACTTGCCCATGCTTTTCACCGGCTTTCATCTTCCTGTTGATACACCGAAGGGGTCAAAAAGCGAAGGTTCATACTTTGCGCCAACCGGCCCAGCTGGCGGCGGATGCGGCGCTGCTTTTCTTGCACCTGCTCTGTGTCTACGTCGCGATCCAGCTCCTTGCTGTAATAGTTGCCGTTGTGCTTGTGGTGGAACCCGTCGAACCCCGCCAGGTACACCTGCTGCGCGCCGCAGCGCTCCAGCAAGCGCAGCAGCATCAGCCCGGCGTTGTCTGAAATCATGCTGTCGCCGTTGATATAGCGGTCGTAGTTTACTCGCAGAGCCTGCACGCCGCCGGCGGGCAGGTTGGAGGTGAGAATAGCGCGCACCCCGCTCATGTGCTGCATGTCGCGCTCAATGGCGTCTATGCGCTTATGGTTGCTGACAAAGCAAGCGTTCATACGGTATTTGGGATCCACAAAATTAACCGATATCACATAGGGCTTTTCCTTTTCAACAAAGGCCATAATGTCGTCATACGCCGTAACCAGCGTTTTGCCCGGCGCCAGCAGCAGCACGCTTTTGTTTTGGATGGTGCGGGTAATTTCGGCCACCGCGGCGCTGTCGTCGATTTTGTTGCTTTGGTATTGGGCGTAAAGCTGCTCGATGAGGGCTTGATCGTAAAGCACCCGGTATTTTTCGGGGATGGACTGGATGATCCGCTCGATATCCAGCATGGTGAGGGTTTGCTTGTTGAGCAGGTAAGAGGCGTAATTGGGGTGGCAGACGTGACTAGCAGCGATATGGTAGGGCACGGTGTAACCCCACTCGTGCTCCTTGCGGATAGAGGCGATGTATTCGTCGTAAATATCCATCACCATGGCCACATCATACCGGGAAGCAATGTTTTTGTTGATATATTGGGTGATAAGCTCGGTGGGCAGGTTGCCGGCGCCGCGGCCCATGCCGTAAACCGAAGAATCCAAAATCAGGGTGCGTTTGGTTTGTATTTTGCCCAGCACTTGGGCGTTGGAAAAGGCAAGCTGCAAATTGTTGTGGCCGTGAAAGCCCAGGTGGATGCCGGGATCCATGTTTTCATCGATTAAATAAAACCGGTGGGATACCTCGTTGCGGTACATGCTGCCCAGGGTGTCTACAATATAAAAAGCATAGGGGTTTAACCCGTTCATTTGTTCCACCAGGTGCAGCAATTCCATATCGCGGTAAAGCACCGTGCCCACCGGCTGCATGAACACCTTGTAGCCCTTGCCCATGATAATGCCCGCCCACTGAATGGCCTGGCCGATTTCCTCTTTGTGAAAGGTTAGGCGGATGCCCTCGATGCTCTCGCCGTCGTAGGGGGTCAGTTCCGATGGGTGAAGCTCCTTTTCACCGATGGCAATCATAGCCACAAACATGGCCCGCCGCTGCCGCTTGGGCAGCACCTCTTTGATTTGGGCGATGCTGTTAAACAGGGAGCTGTTTTGATCTTTTACCATGCCGGTTAAAAAGCCGCATTCGATTATATCGATGTTGGCGCGCTCCAGCTTATCCAGAATGGACGAAATGGTTTTTTTGCCAAACTGCCAGTCGTTCACATAACCGCCGTCACGCAGGGTGCAATCCAATATCCGCATGCTCATAGCGTCAGCTCTCCTTTTTTCAGCTTATTTTGCACAATGCTTCGAACATATTCCAGATCCTTGGCGGTATCCACCGACAGGGTGTTGGCCTGCACCGGGATCATTTTGAGTTTTTTGCCGTGCTCCACAAAGCGCAGCTCGTTGATATCTTCAATTTCTTCCATGGGCCCTTTGGGCGTGCCGGCAAAAAAGGCCAGGGCCTGGGGGGAGTAAGCAAGCACGCCCAGGTGTTTGTAGTACGAAAAGGCCATGCTGGCCTTGGGGTGGGGGATGGGGCTGCGGGATAAAAACAAGGCGTTGCCATTGGGATCGGTTGCCACCTTAATGTTGGTATTGTCCACCACTTCTACAGGATTGTGGATTTCGGCCATTAGGTTGGCGGCGAAAAAGCCGCTCATACTGCCGGGGATCACCTGCTCCACCAGACGGGGGTCAATCAAAGGTTCGTCGCCGTTGACGCACACATAGACGTCGGCGGGGGCGACGGCTTGGGCGGCCTCATACAACCGTTCGGTGCTGGTTTTGCAGTTTGGGGAGGTCATCAGGCAGGTGATGCCGTACCCATCGCAGGCGCGCCGGATTTCTTCGTTGTCGGTGGCCACGTATACCTCGTCGATACGCCTGCACTGTTTCACCTGGCGGTGCACCCACCAAATCATGGGCCTGCCGCAGATATCCATCAAGGGTTTGCCCGCCAGGCGGCTGGACTGGTACCGCGCCGGGATGATGGCGATTGTTCGCATGTTGCTTTTCACCTTCCAAATAGTTTTGCTAAAAATTGCGACAGGGCCCGCAAAGGCTTCGTGATGCGCCAGCAGGTGGATTGCTCGTAGGTGTTTACCACCTCTTGCAGGCGGCGCTCCCACTGGGCGTCGGATAAACCCGCGCCGGGCGGTGCAGGGGGTTCGCCGGCGGGGCGGCCGTTTAGGGCCTGTTTATACAGGTTCCAGTTTTCCATCAGCCGGGTGGACCACATTTTTAAAACAGGGCGGCTCACCAGCTCATAGCCTTCCGGGATGGGGATGGGAACCCGTTTGCAGCAATTTTCGCCGTCTTGCATGTCGTAAGCCAACACGCTGGGCAGGTAAAGCTGCACCTCTTTTTGCAGTAGCTGGTTGCGGCCGTTGGGCCGCAGGCCAAAGTGCAGCATGAAAAAGTCCCGCAGGCGTTCGCGCAGGGGCAAAAAGGCTTTGTTGTAGATGTTATCCTCCTTGTAGGAATCCAGCAGGGCTTGTATCACATAATGCCCCTTTAAGGCGCCGTAGCAGCCGGTGGAAAGGGCCTCGTCATCCTCAAAGCCGAAAAAGCACCGGTTGGTGCGCAGGCGGTTTAGGTTTAGGTTTGCCTGCATATCGGGATCCAACACAATGCCGCCCGCTTCATACAGGATCCGCAAGGCGTAGTATTCCCGGGCAAATCCGGCTTGCCCGTGCTCCATGGCCAAACGCACCGGCTGCGGCAGCTGATGGGCGGCAAAATAGGTTTCGTCTGCGTCAACCACATCGCCGGCGGGAAAGCATTCCTCCAGCCGCCGGCGGTAGCCTTGCGGCAGCCCGGCGCCGAAGTGCACACAGATAAACCGCCGGGGGATAACCTCTTGGGGGATAAAGTCCAAAATTTTCTTTATCTTGGCGTCCTTTGCCACATAGGGGTTTAGCAAAAAGTCCTTTTTATACTGCTGCAACAGCTGAATAAAGTCCGGCAGGAACAGCGCCCGGGATTGGGTCATGTTCCAGTAAAGCTGCTTGGCGGCGCAGTAGATCACCTCTTCGCGGTAGGCGGGGTCGCTGGTTTCGATAAAGGCGCGAAAGGCCCGCACAATATCCACCATAGCCCCGGTAAAGGTGGTGGAGATGGTGTTGGCCCGCCGGTAATAATGGTAAAAGGGCTGCTTCACATAGCCGATGTGGGGGTATTTGGTCACGAGGGCCGGAATGAGCGCGATATCCTCAAACAGCATTTTTTCGTACCGGTTTTGTTCCCAAATACTGCGGCGGAACAGCTTGTTGACGCTGTAGGTGATGTTGTTGCCGTTGGCGATATAGTCCGGCAGATCAATTTCTTCTCCAGGGTAGGTGGGCACGGTGGCGGTGCGGTTTTCCTCCACGTAGTGGATCTGTACGTCGCACATAACGATGTCGTAATCCGCCTCTTTTGCCTTTTGATACATCTGCTCATACATTTTGCAGTCTACTGCGTCGTCGGAATCCACAAAGGCCACATATTCCCCCACGGCGGCGTCCACGCCGCTGTTGCGCGCCAGGCCCAGCCCCTCGTTTTGCTTGTGGATGACCCGCACGAGCTGGGGGTATTCCCGGGCGTACCGGTCGCAGATCTGGGGGCAGGCGTCGTCGCTGCCGTCGTCCACCAGGATGATTTCTTTTTCGGCCAGCGTTTGCGCCAGCACGGAGTCCACGGCCCGTTCCAAATAGTTTTCCACCCGGAACACCGGGATAATAACGGATACTTTAACAGGTTGAACAGGTTGGCTCATGGCGGCCTTCACCTCCCAGATAATGCAGGATATTGCGCAGCTCATATACTGTTTGCGGCACATAATAATTGCTCCCGGCAAACTGCCGACGGAATTTAAGCAGATACCGCCAAAGAACAGCATCCTCTTTCCACAAAACCTTGCCTTGAAACAGCCGGTAGAGCATAACGGTGTTGAGATCCAGCCCGAAAACAATGCGCCCGGTCAACGCCGCGTTGGAGCATACGGTGATAAGGGTTTTATTTTGCACGTCTTCGTTCATCAGCGTCAGCTCCCACGGCGCGGCGCTGGCGTATTTGCGGCTGAGCCCCAACGCAAAAGGCCGGTTTTCGGGATTGCGGGGGTGAGGCTTTACCAGAAAACGCCCCGGCCCCACCGCTTGCTGGCACTCTTTCATCAAATCCAGATCGTTGCTTTTGATGCCGTCGGCGGCAAAGGACTGTTCTAAAAAAATAAAGTCTGCGCCCTCTTGTAGCGGCTTGTAATCAAAAACATAATTATAAAGCTCCCGCAGCCCCGGATCCCGGCGGGGGATTTTGGGCAGGGGTAAATTGGGCAGCCCGTCGCCCCGCATGGCCAGGCGGGGCTCGTAAAGCAGCATTTTATGCAGCTTTTCTTTTATTTTGATTCCGTCGGGATGGCGGTTGACAGGGGCCCTATCCTCGCGCAAGAAATTGATAACATAAGAAGAAAAGCCGTCTTCAAAGCCGGTAAACGCACAGTTCTCCCCCAACCGTGCGGCCAGCATGCGGGTGAACAGATCAAAGTTGGCAAAATACACCTGGGCGTATTCTGCCAGCTCGTCGCTAAGCGCCCAGCGCAGCAAGCTGCCGGCGTTTTGAAAGGCCTCGTTTATCTCTTCTATCTTAGCGCCGTATTGCCGGTTGATTTCTGCGGTTTGCCCGCGGATCACCCGGTGGAAAAGCCCGGTTTCCCTCAAACGGGGCAGGTAGCTTTGCAGCGCGGGGGTGGCGTCGGTTACAAGAATATCTGCCTCTTGGCCCGGCAGGAGGGCGTTTTTGATGTGTATGGCCGTCAGCAGCTGATAAACCGAGTTGGCGATTATCAGCGCTGTGTTATGGAACATATAGATCCCTCCCTAGCTTTTCAATCATAAAATGCTTTTTCAGGTTTTCACAGCCGGTGGAATCGGCGGTGTAAATCACCCGGGGCCTGCGGTAAAACAGATAGGGCAGCAGCTCGGCCGGAAAGGGCCGGCGCATAATTTGGGCTTGGGGAAAGATATCCCGGTAATCCAATGTGTCGTCGGGGTGCACCTTAATGAAGAGGGGAACCCCCTTTAGGGGTCCGTCCCGCAGGTTTTCATACAGCTTTTTTTGCTCGCCCAGGCTCATTACGCCCAGGTTGGCCAGGTGCTGGGTGAGCAGGATCCCTTGCGCGTTGGTGCGTATCTTGGGCCGCAAGCCCCAGAAAAAGCGGAGCAGCCGGCGGCGGACGGGGGAGGGAAGGGCCAGCAGCGCTTCCTCCACCGAAAAGTTTTGAAATTTTGGCGCGGATACGTCGATGGATTGGGCGCTTTTTAGGCAAACCACGCGGCGCGCCAAGGGGTTTGTGCCGTCAAATAGGCCGTGCCGCAAGGCGATTTGGGCGTGAAGGGGATATTTGGCCGCCAACGCCCGGTAAAGCTCACCGCCCCGGCTCAGGCAGCCCGCCGCGTCTTCAAAAAAGGTAAAAGGGATGCCCTTGTTGATAAGGTATAAAGAAAAATAGAAATGAGCCCCCGCCACGTAGACGCGCCCAAACTCTTCGATTTCGTAGGGCACAACCCTTCGGTAGCTGCGGTTGACCGCCAGCGCCACGCTGCTTTCTTCCCGATGGGGAATTTGCAGGTAGGGGAACAGGTAAACCTCGTTGAAAAACCGCCCGGTTTTCAGCCGCCGGTAGTGAGGGTATTTTTCTTTTATAAAATCCGGCAGGAGCAGCACCGCTTT
The DNA here is from genome assembly GCA_018716975.1 of Candidatus Gallacutalibacter stercoravium. Classification (GTDB taxonomy): domain Bacteria; phylum Bacillota; class Clostridia; order Oscillospirales; family Acutalibacteraceae; genus Gallacutalibacter_A; species Gallacutalibacter_A stercoravium. Next base: position 7,350 of record DVJE01000018.1, read on the forward strand.
TGCGTTGGGATGGTAGATTTGCCGGTGCAGCATTACCTCCAGCAGCTGATAAGTGCTGATTGCGTGGTATAAAACCATGGGCGCGCTACCCGATGTGGGCGTCATCCAGCATCCCCTCCAAATATTTTTGAAACTTTTTATTTACAGGGTTTTCTACGGCCAGCATGGGGGCGTAGGCGTCCCGCCCGCTGACGGGAACGGCAACCCCCAACCGGCGCTCGGTTTGCAGAAAAAGGCGCACAAAATCCAGAATGCCCCGGTGGATTTCATCGATATGCCCGGCGCTGGGGGCGGGATCTTTGAACCGGACAGTATAGCCGCCCTTGCCGTTTGGGTAAAAACCCTTTAGGCTCCCCTGGGAGCACCCCAGAAGCAGCTCCCAATACAGGTTGTGATTGGACACTGGATCGTGGTATTTCCAAAGATCCCGGTTTTTCTGTTGGGAATACAGATAGCTCACCAGCTGGCCGGAAAACAAAAAGGGCTCCCAATCGTCGCCCTCCGGCCCGGCGCAAGAGGCGCTCCCCGCCAAAATGCCGGTGATGGGGCAGCGCAGCTCCCACTCCCGGTTCACCAGGGTGTTTAGCATCACCGCCCCGCTGCCCGCCCAGCCGATATCCACAGCCGCCGCATGACGGCAGCCGCCCAGCAGCCCGGCAAAATACAGCCGCGCCGCCTGCCGTTGGCCGGTATAGGCCGCCAGCACCTGATCCCAGTGGACTATCAGATAGTCTTCAATCTTACCGGCGTTTTTATGCGTCAGCGGCTCATCCGACCGGATCTTTTCCTCTTGGCACAAGGGCCTTAGCAGATGGTCAAGCTCCATGCCCTGCAAAATCTGCGCTATGGTGAAGCGGTGCCCGGCCTTATGGTGCACAAAGCGCTGCAAATATTCCCGGCGAAAATAGCCCGCCGCCAGCTTCACAGCCGCTTGGCGCGACCAATAGGCGTAAACGGTTTTTTCTGCTTCGCCGGGATACAGCAGCCGGTAGGCTTGCAAAAGCACAGCGCCGTCCCGGGCCAAAAAAAGAATTTTATCTATGTGATGCGCGGCCGCATAACGATGGATAAAACGGCAATAGCCCATAACGAACAGCCCGCCGTAGACAAAGCCGTATTCGTATTCCCGGGAATAAAAGGAAAGACCGTTGTGTATGTGGGCGTTGACGATACCGCGGTACAGGCTGCCGGTAACGGCGGATAGATCAAACGGCCGGTAACGGTTGCCCGTTTGGTTGACGTTGGCATAGAGAAAAGGTTGAAAGCCATGGCGGGCGGCCTGCTGCCCATCGGCATACTTGTTATCCCCAATATGGGCAAAGCGTAAAGTTTCCCCCTCTTGCTGCCGCACGGCGGCAAAAAGACCCCCGTCGTATTTGGAAACGCCGAAATCACAAGACACATAACAGGCGTCCGGCAAGCCGTAGCCGCAGTTTTTAAGCAGGGCGTTTAACCGCCCTTGGCCCAGGTACATGTCGGAGATAACAATCATCCGTTTGCCGCTTTTGCGCACCGCGGCCCACACCCGGTGAAAATAGGGGTTGGCAAAACAGCAATCCCGTTCGCACTCCCACTCCGCCTGCATGCCGCTTTCTTTGGGAATGCCGGTTTGCTGTTCCACCAGGCGCCAAATTTCTTCTAGGGTGACCTCGCCGGCGCCCGACTGTTCCTTTTTGATTTGCCGCGCCTGGGCTTCGGCCTTCATGCGGATGGTTTGAAAGCCGGGGTATTGCAGCCGTTGCCCCAGCAGCAAAAACAGATCCTCCGGCCGGGAGAAGGGGCGCAGCAGTAAAGTGTCGAACACATCGAAGGATATCACGTCGTAACCCATGAGCGCCGCGGCAAATTCCTCCGGGCCTTGCCGGGCGCTGAGGGAAGATTCGCTGCCGCCGGTGTACAGCGCCTTTTCTTCGTAATAAGGAAAGCGGGCCGGCCGCCCCAGGCTGCGGCGGCGCAGCAGATGGTATTGAACGTTGAGCCAAATTAAATAAACCAGGGCGAAAACGCGCCCCGCGCCCTGCCGGCGTTTTTGCAAAAACCTATCCCGAATGCCGGGCACCCGGTTGACCAGCAGGCTGTATAATTGCTGCTTCACTTCCCATTCCCCTCCGTTCGTTCACAAGCACCTTACCGTCAAGCGCCGCACCGTAAGCGGTTGGTTTTAAGCCTTGCCCATTTTTTCATAGGCGTCGCACACCTCTTTGGGGTTGCCTATGCGGCGCAGCTTGCCCTTTTCAATCCATACCGCCGTGGTGCAGTTGTTGCGTATGACCGAAGTGGAGTGAGACACAATGAGCACGGTGGAGCCGCCGTGGATCATCTCGCGGATACGGGCCTCGCTTTTTTTACGAAAAAACATGTCGCCTACGCTGAGCACTTCGTCGAGGATGAGGATCTCGGGCGATTCCCGGGCGGTGGCGATGGCAAAGCCCAGGCGGGACACCATGCCCGAGGAATAATTGCGCACCTTTTCCTCCATAAACCCTTCCAGCTCGGCAAATTGTACGATGGAGCGGTATTTTTGATCGATATACTGCTTGGTGTAGCCGATGATTGCCCCGTTTAAATAGACGTTTTCCCGCCCGGTGAGCTCGGGATCAAAGCCGGTGCCCAGGGTGAGCAGCTGCACCTTAGAGCGATCCACCCACACCTTGCCGCTGGTGGGGGCCAGCGCGCCGGAGATGATCTTGAGCAGCGTGCTTTTGCCTGAACCATTGGTGCCGATAATGCCGGCAATCTCCCCTTTGCCTAGGGAAAAGCTTACGTTATCCAAGGCTGTAAACAGCTCGTAGCTGTGCTGGCGGCGCAGCTTGCGCACCAGCAGCTCTTTGATGCTGGTGGCTTCATCCTTGGCGCGCTTAAACTGCATGGTGACGTTTTGCACAATAATCTCGGTTGGTTGCCCCTCTGGGCCCGGCGCTTGGGGGAGCGCTTGCGTTTCGCCTGTATTCATAACCGCCTCCGCTAAATCCGCTGCATAATCGTATTTTTGTGTTTTTGAAAAACCAGGTAGCCTATCAGCAGAACGCCCAGGCTCCAAAGGGCCATTTGCAGCCATTGCGCGCCGGTGGGCAGTTGGGCGTACATAACCGCGTTGCGCATACAGTGGATGTAGGCGTAAATCGGGTTGAGCTCTATGACGGTGCGGATAAAGCCCTGCAACTGTTCCACCGGGTAGAAGATGGCCGAGCAGTACATCCAAAGGGCCAGCACCACCGAGTAAAGATGCTTAACGTCGCCGAAAAATACATAAGCCGTCGCCAGTATATACGAAATCCCCAGGGAAAACAGCAGCAAAAAAAGGATGATAACCGGCGCCGCCAGCACGGTGGCGTGCAGCCGCACCTGAAAGACCAACAGCATCACGGCATAGGCTGCCAGCGAATAGGCAAGGTTTACCAAAGCCGTATACACGCGGGTGAGGATAAAAAGATCCATGGGGAACTTCACCTTGATGAGCAGCTGCTTGTTGTCCGCCAGCGTGGTCATGGCGGCGTTGGTGGCGCCGGTAAAGGTTTGCCAAAGGATATAGCCGGTTAAATAATAGATGGGGTAATTTTCAATGGAACGCCGGAACAGCTGAGAAAAAATCAGCGAAAGCACCGCCATAGAGAGCAGCGGGTTGAGCACGCTCCACACAATGCCCAGGTAAGATCGGGCGTATTTGCGCTTGATCTCCCGGGCGGTTAGCTGCTTGATAACAAAGGCGTATTGCCGGCGTTTTTGTGTTTCATCCATGTTTTTTTGCCTCCCGCCTTTTGCGAATATACCGGTAACGGCCCGCACCGTGGCGCAGGTATTGGTAAAGCCCGTGCTGCCAAAGGTGATAGCGCGCCTTTCGGCCGCGCCGCACAGCGCTGCCCTCATACCAGGCGCTTGCCCGCATTCCTGCGCCCGGCGGGGAAAGCAGCCTGCGCAACGGATGGCCTGCTTTTAGCTCTTCTTCGGTGAGCAAAGGGGCCAGCACCGAATGGGGATCCTCCACCACGTCGTCGGAAAATGGAAGGCTGCCCAGCGCCTGCGCCTCCTCCGGCGTGGGCCTGGCCGAAAGAAGAAAGAAAAGCCGCTGTATGGCCGCCCGGTCCCGGGCAAAATCCTGTTCCTGGGGCAAAGACAGGGGGCCTTCGTGCTGCCTCCCTTGGGCGGCCAACAGGCGGATGTAGCGCATAAGATATGCCCCGATGGTTTGCACCGCCTTTTGTTTTGCCCCGCTGATGGGCCCGTAATACGGCGCAAAGCGCCCGTTTTGCAAAACGTAAGAAAGGGTCATGCCGTGGGGGGCGGTGAAAACGGCTTCAAACAGGCAGTTGTTAAAGCGCGCCTTGGCCCGCAGCGGGCCCTGGGGAGAGAAAAAATAGTAGTGATAGCCGCCGGGATCCGCCTGGGCGGGCAAATCGTACAGCCCCCAATAGTATCCCTCTAGTTTCTGCTTGCGGCCCAGCAGGGCCAGGGCTTGATTGAGCGTTTGCTGCATGGAGCCCAGCCAGCCGCTGTCTACAATGGCGGCGGATTCCTCTTGCAGCAGTCCCTCTTGGCGCAAATAGCCCGCAAGGCCGGGCAGGGCTTCTTTTGATCGGCGGTTCATATCGGCTAAAAACAGCGGGCAGGCGGCCAACAGGCGGCGGATTTCAGGCAAATACTGCTGAGAAAGGGGGGCGCCGCTGTTGAGCGCCGGGGCGAGCTTGGGCGCCAACCGGTCTTGCACCTGCCGCACCTCTTCCTCTTGCAACCCGGCCCGCCGCAGGATCCGTTCCAAGGTAACCTCTGTGCCGCCGCGGCAAATATCGCTTAAAGCCTCCTGGGGATCCAGGTGATACAGCGGCAATCGCAGGGCGTAGCGAGAGCAGCTGAGGTACCGGCAGTCCAGCGGCAAACCGTGGGATTTGCAAAGGATCAGGGCCGCCTGATAAAAAAAGTACCCATCCCGCGCTAAAAAATACAGCCGCTTTTTGCCGCTGCGCACCGCCCTATCCAGCAGCCACTGCACAAATCCCGCCAGGGCGGGCGCCAAGGCGTAGGAACAGGCGGTTTCCAGCGCGCCGCGCGAGGCGGGCAAGGCCAGGGCGGCCCGGTGCAGACGGGGGCTTTTTTGCAAGGCCCTCAGATATTGCGCTTTGCGTTTTTCATTGGCCGCTGGAGCCGCCGAAGCCGCGAGAGCCGCCGGGGTGGTCGAGGCGGCCCCAAAACTAACGCCGGTGTGGTTTTTCATGCCGGTTCTCCTTTGCTTGGCGCTTGCGCCGCAACGCGCCGTTGTTTTAGCAAGTGCAAAGCCCGCCCGGGCAAAACGCCTGCCAGCAAGGGCCGCAGCGCCCAAGCCAGCGCCGCCGCCTGGGGTACGCCCAGCCGCTGCAGCCCATGGTAGCGCAGTTTGGCCTCCCGCACCCGGCGGGGCCAGCCCCGCCTGCGGTAAGAGCAGGCGTCCTCCCGGTATTGCAGCAGGGGCTGTTGCAGGTTATAGCCCCGGCAGCCGTTGCGGTGCAGCCGCAGGAACAGCTCGTAATCCTCGCAAAGCGCAAAATCCGGCGATTCGCAGTAGCCGTGGTTTTGCACCAACACTTCTTTACGAAACAGCACAGAGGGATGGATGTAGGGCGAATATTTGCAAAAGTCTGTTTTTTGCGGCTGGGGCGGCATGGTGAGCTGCCCCCAGGGGCCTTGGGCGTTTATCAGCGTGGCGTTGCTGCCCACCCATTGGTATTGGGGGTGGCTTTCTAAAAAGGCGAGCTGAAGGCTGAACCGGCGGGGGGCGGAGAGATCGTCGGCGTCCATCCGGGCGATATACCGCCCCGAAGCGCAGGCGATGCAGGCGTTTAGCGCATGGGCAAGCCCCCGGTTGCTCTCCCCCCGCAGGTAGCGGATCCGGCCGTCCATCCGGGCGGCGCGGCGAATCATTTGGGCGCTTTCCGGCGGCGAACCGTCGTCGTAAAGCAGCAGTTCCCAATCCGAAAAGGTTTGCCCCATAATGGAACCCACCGCCTGAAGCAGCTGCGCTTCGCTTTGGGGGTTATATACGCCCATCGCTACGCTGATGGCTGGTAAAGCCTTCATAAGCCCGCCCTCCTATTTGTTGATCCGCGTGTTGATAAATACGGCGCATAGCCGCGCCGGCGTGGGCCTTGTCAAAGGGTTGGGCGCTGCTGCGGCAGAAAAGCGCCATCCGGCTGCGCCTCGCGGCGTCCATACCCTGCAAGGCGGCAATCCCCCGGGCAAATGCCGGCGCGTCAAACCAAGAGCAAACAAACCCGTTTTCCCCATGGCGCATATATTCCCGGGTGCCCCGGTTGTCGGAAGCCAGCACCGGAATGCCCATGGCCAAAGATTCCAACCCCGCCATGCCCAGCCCTTCTCGAATAGAGGGGAAGGCAGAAGCGTCCGCTCCGCCCAAAAAGGGCAGCACATCGGGGCAATAGCCAAACAAAGTAACGGCGCCGGATAGGCCCAGCCTCTCTATTTGCTGTTCCAGTTCCCGGCGGCAGAAGCCGTCGCCGCATATGCCGTACCGGATAGGGGGCGCACCCTGCTGCCTGAGCAGGGCCATGGCCCGCAGCACCACTTGATGGTTTTTGTTTTTGTTGAGTTCCCCCGCCGACACTAAAAAAAATTCCTCCGGCCCAATGCCCAACCGGGCCCGTAAGACCGCGCGCCTTTGCTGAGAAAGGGGGCGAAACCGGTTCGTATCAAGCCCCACTCCAGGAATTTGGTATACCCGTCCGCCTTTTTTGAGAGGCAGGCGCAAGGCGTTTTGGTAATCCTCCCGGTTGATGGTTATCAGCACGTCGGTGTAACGGGCCAGCCATTGCTCTACCCGGTAGTAGGCCAGCCGGTTAACAAGCGGCGCGCCGCGGTAAAAATGAAAGCCGTGGGCTGTATAAACCACCAGGGGGCGCGGGCTGCTGCGGTGAGCGGCCAGGCGGCCCAGCACGCCGCCCACCGGCGTGTGGCAGTGAATCAGGCGGATGTTCAGCCGTTTGATAAGCCGCAGCAGCTGATCATACGCCGTGCGGTTGCTGCTTATCTGATAAGGGGAACGGGCCGCTTCGATATGGTGCATGCGCACGCCTTCGGGCACCCGCCAATCCTCTTCCGATAGATAAGCGGGCTCGTTTAAATTGGCGGCAAAGTGCACAGTATAGCCCATTTGCTGCAGCAGTTTTACATTTTCCGCCTCAAACTTCCACAAAAAGTCGGCGGTGGTGGCTAAAATAAGCGCCTGCTTTTCCACGCCCGGCTGTGCCTCCGTTCTTGCGCGCAAGAGTGGGCCGGGCGAACCGCCCGGCGCCAGCGTTTTGCTATCAGTTTCACCCTGAGCGGCGGGATTTATACGCCTTTCGCCCTTCTTTACCGCTTTGCCGCTCTGGCAAAAAGAACCAAACAACAAATAAAAAAGCAAAGCCGCCGAAGGGCTGGACAAAACCTAGGCGGCATATTATCATAGAAAATAACAAATGGACATCAAAGCCTATGCTTACCGGTCGGTGGTTTGCAATTTTTTGCTTGCTGTAGCGAAGCGGTGGGGGTGTAGAAGAAATGGCGTCTATTTTTAAAAACCGGTTTCAGCGTGCAAGATTATTTTTGCGCCTCACGGTTCGGCTTTTGCTGTTTGCCGCCGTAACGATATTGCTGGTGGGCGGTTTGTTCTATTGCAGCCGCCCCCGCTGGAACGAGCCGGATCAGTGGCAGTTTCCGGTGCGGGGCATAGACGTTTCGGAATATCAAGGGGAAATTAACTGGCCGATGCTGTCTGCGCAGGATATCGAATTTGCGTTTATCAAGGCCACCGAGGGCAGCGGCTATACCGATCCGTACTTTACAGAGAATTGGGAAAACGCCAAGCAAAGCGGCTTGGATGTGGGGGCTTACCATTTTTTTAGTTTTGAATCCTCCGGCGCCAGCCAAGCCCGGCATTTTTTAGAAGTGACCGGCATGCGGTGGGAGGAGGGATGCCTGCCGCCCGTGATTGACGTGGAGCTGTACGGGGATTTTGAAAAGAACCCGCCGGACGCTAAAAAGGTAAGGATGCAGCTGCTCGGTATGGTTCATCGGATAGAAGATGCCTGCGGCACGGCGCCTATTCTTTACGCCACACGGCAGGCCTACCGGCTGTATTTACAGGAAGGATTTGAGCAATGCGACGTTTGGATAAGGGACGTCTGGTTTTATCCTGAACTGGAAGACGGCCGGCAGTGGAAGTTTTGGCAGTTTTCTGATAAAGGGCTGTTGGCAGGCTACGGCGGGGTGGAACCTTACATCGATTTGAATCTGTTTTACGGCAGCGCCGACGAATACGCCGCCTACAAACAGGAGCGGTGTATCCCCGAGAGGTAGCGCTTGCGGCATAAAAAACAGGACGCACCACAGAAAAAAACTGCGGTGCGTCCTGCTGCGTTTATAGGGGCAAGGCGAGGCGGGGCCAGCCAGTGGGCCCCAATCATACGCGCAAAAAGAGGCCGGTTGGTAAAAACCGGCCTCTTGCAATTGCTGGTAAATAAAACTGCCAATACCTGGATAGAAGAAATTTAGCGCTTGGAGAACTGGGGCGCGCGGCGCGCAGCCTTCAAGCCGTACTTCTTGCGTTCCTTCATTCTGGGGTCGCGGGTAAGGAACCCGGCCTTTTTCAGGGGGGAGCGCAGATTTTCAGAATCGTATTGCAGCAACGCACGGGCGATACCGTGACGGATGGCGCCGGCTTGGCCGGTTACGCCGCCGCCGGCAACGCGGCAAACCACGTCAAAACGGCCGTCGGTTTCGGTGAGGGCCAAGGGCTGGCGGACAATGAGCTTCAAAGTCTCCAAACCAAAATAATCGTCAATGTCGCGATCGTTGATGGTTACCTTGCCGGTACCCTGATACAAGCGAACGCGGGCAACGCTGCTCTTTCTTCTGCCGGTCCCGTAAAAATAGGGTGCTTTCTCGTACATAATGATTGTCCTCCTTCCTTACAGCTCGTACGCTTCGGGCTTTTGAGCCGCATGCGTGTGTTCCTCGCCGGCAAACAAGCGCAGACGCTGCATGGCGGCGCGGCCGATGGTGGTAGAGGGAATCATACCCTTTACGGCAAGCTCCATGGCTTTTTCGGGCTTTTGGGCCATCAGGGTATCATACCGCACAGCCTTCAGGCCACCGATATAACCGGTGTGGCGGTAATAATACTTTTGGCTGGCTTTAGAGCCGGTGAGAATGGCCTTGGCGCAGTTGATGATGATCACGTGATCGCCGCAATCAACATGGGGGGCGTAAATCGGCTTATCTTTACCGCGCAGCAGCACGGCAGCTTTGGCGGCGACACGGCCCAGCGGTTTGCCGGCAGCGTCCAGCACATACCATTTGCGTTCGACCTGGCCGGCCTTGGGCATATAAGTGGACATAGCTTTTTCCTCCTGTATCAATTTGGCAGCCGGCCGGCGCAAAGCGCGGCGGCAAGCCCATACTGTATGACACATTCTGCCTAGAACGTTTCATTGCGCAGATAATCATATCACAGGGATGCGGGGCTGTCAACCTCTTTGGCCTGATTTTTTAATTTATCTCGCGGTAAACTTCTGATATCTCGTTTTTTCGCGCCAAATAGTGCCTGTAGCTAAGCCGCCATTTTTATTTTGCACGGTTTGTGCAGCTTGTGCTGCGGCACGCCGGCGGGGCAAAGTTGACAAGCAGGCCTGGGCATGATACCCTGATAAAAGGTTTTTGCGGCATGCCGGCCGCAAAACGGTGTTTATGTCTGTTTTTTTATATAGAAAGGCGTGTCTGCTTTTGCACCATGCGAAAGGGGCTGTTGATATGATAAAAGTTTTGCTGGGGATTTTGATTGTTTTGGCGTTGATTGTTATCATTGCCAAGATTATCTTTTGGCGGCAAAACCGGCCCTCGTAAGGGCCGAAAATTAGGAGGGACCATGCAACAGATGATGGGCCGCATGCGCGCGGCGATGCAGCGCTATGAAATGATTCAACCCGGCGAGCGGGTGGCAGTAGGGGTAAGCGGCGGCAAAGATTCCCTGGCGCTGCTGTGCGCTTTGGCCGGGTTGAGGGAATATTACCCCACGCCGTTTGAGCTGGTGGCGCTGACGGTGGATCCCCAGTTTGGCGGCGCGCCCGCCGATTACAGCCAGATAAGGGAGCTTTGCCGCAGGCTGGGCGTGCCCTTTGTGGTGCGGCGCAGCGGCCTTGGCCAGCTGATCTTTGAGCAAAGAAAGGAGCCCAACCCCTGTAGCTTGTGCGCCAGGATGCGCCGGGGGATGCTGCACAATATGGCCTTGGAGCACCACTGCGGCGCCATCGCCCTGGGCCACCATTTAGACGACGCGGTGCACACCTTTTTTATGAATTTGTTCCAGGGGGGATCCATCGGCTGCTTTTCGCCCAAAAGTTACCTTTCGCGCAAGGGGCTTTGGCTCATCCGGCCCATGATATTTTGTGAAGAAAAAGAGGTGGCTTCGGTGGCCCGGCGGTACCGCTTGCCGGTGGTAAAAAGCGCTTGCCCGGCCGACGGCTGCACTGCCCGCCAACGCACCAAGGAGCTGACGGCGCGGCTGGAGCAAGAATACCCGGATCTAAAAGCCAAGGTAATCGGGGCTATGCAAAGAGCTGATGTGGACGGTTGGGGCGGTTGCCCCGGCTGCCCTGGCTGATCGCTTCGATGCGGCAACTGCCCGATGCCGCTCGATGCTGCTCGATACTTTTCATTTGAAAATCATATCATAATACCAAAAGGCAGGTTGGGAGTTTCCCAGCCTACCTTTTCACATGCGGTGCTTTTTATTTATGATAGAGCTTTTTGGTTTGGTATTTGGGCTCACAGGTTAAATTGATGCCCAGCTTGCGGAAGATGGAATCATCCACCTGCGACAAAATAACCGTAGAGTGGGCCTCGCACCCGCGCAGCTTGGGCAGCTGCTTAAGCGCTTGCTCGGCGGTGGGGTTGGTGGCCGCGCTGATAGAAAGGGCAATAAGAATTTCATCGGTGTGCAGCCGCGGGTTGTGGTTGCCTAGGTGCCGGGTTTTCAGGTTTTGGATAGGCTCGATGACGATGGGGGAGATGAGCTTCATCCGGTGCCCGATGCCTGCCAGCTTTTTCAGGGCGTTGAGCAGCACAGCTGCCGAAGCCCCCAGCAGGGAGGAGGTTTTACCGGTGACCACCGTGCCGTCGGCCAATTGAATGGCGGCGGCGGGCATGCCGGTTTCTTCCGCCCGGGCCAGGGCCGGGGCCACCACGGGGCGGTCGGCGGTGGAAACGCCCGCTTTGCTCATAAGCAGCTCCGCTTTATATACCGCTTCTTCATCCAACCTGCCTTGGCGCTGATCGCACAGGGCGTGATAATAGCGGCGGATGATCTCTTGTTTCGAGGCCTCGCGGCACACCTCGTCATCAATGATGCAATATCCAGCCATGTTTACCCCCATATCCGTGGGCGATTTGTATGGGCTACGGCCCAAGATCTTTTCAAAAATAGCGTTGAGTACCGGAAAAACTTCCACATCCCGGTTGTAATTCACCGTGGTTTTGCCGTAGGCCTCTAGGTGGAAGGGATCGATCATGTTTACGTCGTTGAGATCCACCGTGGCGGCCTCATAGGCTAGATTGACCGGGTGTTTGAGGGGCAGGTTCCAAATGGGAAAAGTTTCAAATTTGGCGTAGCCCGCCTGTATGCCGCGCTTGTGCTCATGATACAGCTGCGACAGGCAGGTGGCCATTTTGCCGCTGCCGGGGCCGGGGGCGGTTACCACCACCAGGGGCCGGGTGGTTTCTACATATTCGTTTTTGCCGTAACCTTCGTCGCTGACAATCAGCGGCAGGTTGTTGGGGTAGCCCGCAATGGGGTAGTGCAGATAGGCCTTAATACCCAGCTGGTTGAGCCTGTTTTTAAACACATCCACCGACGCTTGGCCGGAATATTGGGCGATGACCACGCTGCCCACATACAGCCCGATGCCGCGAAAAGCGTCGATAAGCCGCAGCACGTCGGCGTCATAGGTGATGCCCAAATCGCCGCGCACCTTGTTTTTTTCAATATCGGTGGCGTTTATTACCACAACGATCTCCACCTGATCGGCCAGCTGTAGCAGCATTTTTACCTTGCTATCCGGCGCAAAGCCGGGCAGCACCCGGGAGGCGTGGTAATCGTCAAACAGCTTGCCGCCCATCTCTAAATAGAGCTTGTCGCCAAACTGGGCGATGCGCTCCCGGATATGGGCCGACTGGGTTTTCAGGTACTTTTCGTTGTCAAAGCCGATAGGCCGGTTGTTTGTATTGTTCGCCTCCGGCCGTTTCTCTGTGCCTGCCGTGTTGGAAGCGTTTGCTGTATTTGCCGCACACATTCTGGTTTCCCCCATCCTTACATCCACTATTTTGCGAACATAGAAAAAAGCGGCTTTCGCTTTTTTGCAGTGTGCAATCGCCGCTTTTTCAGTTACATCCATGCGCCTTTGTTAATTCCATTTATTTATTATATTAAAATTCGGCAATTTTTACAAGCGCCGCCTCGCACAAAGAAAGGGTGCAAAACGGCACGTTTTTTACCTAGCCTTTACAGCCTAAGCGCCGCGGCGCGAAAACCGTTAGGGCAAAAGAGGGATCCCCGCGGCCGGCAGATCCAAACAATCGGTGATGCGCAGCAGGGTGAGCCTGGGGCGCACGTAGCGGCCGAATTGCAGCCCCTCCAGAGCCAGAGCGGGATCGATGCCCAGCTGATCCGGCGAGGTGGGGCCGCCCAGCAGAGTGATGAGCGACGCAATGCGCTCTGGTGCGGGGAGGCGCGATAGAATGGCCTGTACTTGGGGCCAGCGCTGGGCCAAAGCGTCAAACGAGAAACCGGCCAGGGGATCGGGCGTGTTGTCTTTGATAACGTCGGCGGTCAAGGGGCCGAAGGCGGGGGCTAAAAATTCCTCATTGAGCACGGGCGGCGCTTTGCGGTAGGGGACAACGCTGCCCAACGCCGCCAGCCGGCGATAAAGGCCGCTGACCGCCACCGAGGCCACGCCGACCTTGGTGCCGTGAAAAACCTGCTTGCGCCCTTGGGCCAAAAAACGCATCTCCCAAAAGTGAGAGAGATGGTGCTCTGCGCCCGAAGCCGGCCGGGAATTGCCGCACAGCGCCATGGCTACGCCGGAAAGGCACAGCGCTTTCATCAGCAGCAGCGCAGCGCCCGGCGCGCCCGACGCGATTTGAGGCGCGCCGGCCACCGCATCGTCCACCGCTTGGCGCACCATGCCGGCAATGCCGGGGCAGTAATATTCCCCGGTGAGCAGGTGCGAGATCTCCCAATCGGCCAGGCAGGTGTATTTACCCAGCAAATCTCCCAACCCGGCGGCCTTTAGGGGCATGGGGGAAGCGTCCAGCACTTCGGCGTCGCCGATAACCGCCCGGGGGAGAACGGCATTGTAGGTACGTTTAAAACCGTGCTCCACCAGCGGAGCTACCCCGGAGCAAAAGCCGTCCATAGAAGGGGCGGTGGCGGCAACGGCGTAGGGCTTGCCGGTTAAAAAGGACGCATACCGGCAGAGATCGTTTATCGTGCCGGTGCCCACAGCCAGAATCCCCTGCACATCCGCCGCCAGGCGGGCCAAAAGCTGGGCGTCCTCCATGCTGGCGCAATCCAGTTGGCTGAAAACGTGGCGTTTAACGGTAAAGCCGTTTTGCACCAACGCCTGCTCCGCCCGGCTTCCGGCGGCGGCCCAGGTGTTGCCGTCGGCCACCAACAGCACGCAGCCGCGGGCAAAATCGGGGTGGCAACGCCGCAGGGTGGCGGCAATACGGGTTAGCGCGCCAAAATCTAAATCAAACACAATGGGCGGTGAAGTGTGCTGTCTGGAGCAGCAGCCGGAAGGAATTTTAAACATGGTGCAGCGCCTCTTTTCTATTCATATCACAATCAAAGAATAAAGTTGACAATCTGTTTTTGCGGTGGTTGTATGCAACTGAAAAGGACTATCAGGCCGGTTCGGCGCCGGTGAATATGCCGGGATGCATACGGCTGTAGTGAAACAAATACTGCTGGGCGATGCCAGCATAGGGGCCAAAGCGTTCCGCGGTTTCGCCCGGATAAAGGTGCGCCATGGCGCGCTTGATCCACACATCCATGGGGAAGGCATCCAGCCGGTGCATGCCGTAAAGCAGCACGCAGTCGGCCACCTTGTTGCCCACGCCCTTTATTTCCATCAAGCGCCGCCGGGCGTCCTCTAGGGGCAGCGCGGCGGTTTTTGCTAAATCAAGCCGCCCGCCGGCCACCTGTTGGGCGGCGTCTAACAAATAAGCGGCGCGGTAGCCGCAGCGAAGGGGCGAGAGCTCTTCTACGCTGGCGCCGGCCAGGCGCTGCGGTGTGGGAAAGGCGTACGCCCCGGGCGTATTGGGCAGCGATTCCAGCGGCTCTAGCGGTTCCCCAAGCAGGGCGCATAGGCGGCTGATAATGGCCTTAATGCGGGGAATGCGGTTGTTTTGCGAGAGGATGAAAGAGCATAGCGCCTCAAAGGGCTCTTGCCGCAGTAGGCGTAGCCCCGGCGCATAAGCGCAAGCCTGCCGCATGATGGGATCGCCCCGCCCCAGCCTGCGGCGGATCCGGGCGTAATCCCGATCCAAATCGAAATACGGGCGCCAAAGGGTGTTAAATTCCTCCCAGGTGCAGCCCTTGAGCAATACGCCTGCCTCTTGCCTGGCTACCAGTAAGCAGCGCCCCATGGCGATACCTTGGTAGGCGTTTTCTCCCACAGGTTCCCAGCGGAAGCATTGGCCGCAATCCAGCGTTTGCGCCAAGTCGAACTCCCCTGCGTCTTCTATCAAAATGCCCTGCGGCGTTTGCCGGTACTGCACACAGATTCCTCCCTTTAGCGGCATTTGGCGGTTTCGGCGGCTTATGCCGTCTTTTGCGTGCGTTTCTCTTTCTTTCAGTATAGCAAGAGGCCGCCGGATTGTCATGCCCTCTTTTTGGAAAATTTGGGAGGATAAGCGGATAGGCGGGCGGCCGGAAACGATGTAAGTAGATGCGGGCAGGTATGAAGAACATATCCAAAAAATGCTAAGGTAAAAGCACGCTTTGTTTTGCCCCGGTTGTTCGCAAGAGCGGCAAGGGCGACACACTTGTTGGCGGCGCGGGTAGCCCATTTATCTGAAACGTTGCGCGATTGCTTTGCTGCGTAAAAAGTAGAGAAACGATAGAAAATTTCATATCCGAATGCTATAATGTGACCGCGAAGATATCCCTTCATCCGATTGATAAGCAAAGGGTTTCGTTGCCGGTTTGCCAAAAGATTTTCATCTGATGAAAAACCGGTGGCTGTTTTGACCGGGCGCAATGAATAGCCATAACCCCGGTGAAATGCAGCGCGGTAAAGCCGGTTGCGCTGGTTGAACTGATGAAGCCGGTGGATCTGTTTCGTTTTCAATAGATAGAGAAAGGGAGGCGTTGTTCATATGAAGGAAGATATTTGCACCATACCGATAAACGAGGTGTTTGAGCCGCGAGAGGGTTGCCCCATTTGCCGCATGCGCGACATGCTGGAAAACCGTATTACCGAATATATCACCGGCTCCGCCATGATGGAGCCCGACGTGCGCATCGTTACCAACCGCACTGGTTTTTGCTACGATCATTTCGCCATGATGCTCACCAAGGGGAGCCGCCTTTCCAACGCGTTGATTTTAGAAAGCCATCTAAAAGAGATTCAAAAGAATATCTTGCGGGCCGGGCAGAAGGGCGCTCCCGGCAAAAAGGAGCTGCAAGCAGCGCAAGAACTGGATAAAAGCTGCTTTGTGTGCGAGCAGGTGCAGTGGGGTATGCAGCACATGTTCGGCACCATCTACAGTTTGTGGCAAAGCGAGGCGGAATTTCGCGATTTATACAACCAGCAGCCCTGCTTGTGCCTGCCCCACTACACGGCGCTGTTAAGCGGAGCGGTAAAAGGGGTGCACCGGCGCAACTATGAGGCCTTTGCCCAGGCGACCACCGATATTGTGCTGCGCTACGCCCAGCCGTTGGAAAAAGATGTGACCTATTTTTGCTCTATGTTCGATTACCGCAGCAAGGGCAAGGATTGGGGCACCTCAAAGGACGCGATAGAGCGGGCTATCCACTTTTTAACCTCCCGCAAGGTGGGGTGGAATAAGCAGGAGGATAACAAGCTGGGCATCCTGTGAGTGAGAAGGTATCCAACCGGCAACGGAGGAAAAACGATGGAATATAAAAATAAAAAGGATATCGGTTCCTTGGTGCAGGCCATGATAGCCTATGACCAGGGAGATCCCGGCCGTGTGCAGCATTTTATGAAGGTTTACGCCTTTGCCAAAGCCATCGGCGAGCAAGAAGGCCTGCCGGAGCGCACCCAGCAGATTTTAGAGGCGGCGGCTGTGGTGCATGATATCGGCATCCGGCTCAGCGAAGAAAAATATCACGCTTCGTCAGGCCGTTACCAAGAGCTGGAGGGTCCCCCAGAGGCGAAAAAGCTGCTGGAGGGTCTGGGATACGATGCGGAATTTATCCGGCGGGTGTGCTTTTTGGTGGGCCATCACCATACTTACCACCAAATTGACGGCCCCGATTATCAAATTCTGGTTGAGGCGGATTTTTTGGTTAACATCTATGAAGAACAGATGACGCCAAAGCAAATTGAAACAATTTGTGACACTTGTTTTGCAACAAAAACCGGCAAATCTTTTTTGGAGTGCATGTTTTTACACGACGCCACCAAAAAACAATAGGTGTTTTTGCCAAAATCGGGCGAAAGATGGTTGACAAGGTACAATTTACAGGAAGTTATGTACTTTTTGTTAAAAGCCCGTTTCATTTTCTTTAAAAAAAGTTTGCCGCCGGGTTTTCCCCAAAACACAGTAAGGCACAGCGTGGGCTTGTGGAAACTTTTTAACCTTTTCCACTGAGTTTTCAACATGCCGGGCCCGCATTGTGGAATTACAAAGGGTATAACTTGCTTTTTGATTGCCAAGAATTGTATAACCGGCCAGAGCATTGCCTAAAATACCTAAGAACCAAGCGCCGGCATAAACAGCTAAGGCGAAAAAAGGGGAGGAACCGGTGTGATTAAAGGCGTAAATAGGCAGGTTATTGAGATAACGGAAACCCAGAGCGCATATTATGAGCGGGCGCTGCTGGTGGTAAAGCCGGAATACGCGCAAGCGGAACGCGATTTATTGGAAAAAGAAGCCAGACGGGTGCTGCGCGGCATGGGAGCGCCCTCCAGCATCAAACGCCGCAGCAGGGTGCTGTATTGGTCGGTGCGTTTGGGCGCGGCCGCCGCTGTGGGCGCAGGAGTTGCCGCCGCGGTTTTGCTGTTGTAACGTATTTTGCCGGGTTCTTTTTTGGCCCTGGGGGGCATATGCTGGTAAAAAGCCATCAGCATGGGGCGGGGGATGGAAAGATGAAAAAAGCAAACGCAACCGATGCGGCGGCCTTTAGCGGGCTGGAGCGTTGGGGCCTTCCTTTTACGTTTGCAGCAGCGGTGCTGCTGTTATATTGCTACCCCCTTTCCGGCGGGGCGGTGTGGACGATCCTGGCGGGCGCGGTGAACGGCAGCGTGTGGGAATACCTAAAAACGCTGGCTTTGCCCTACCTGTTTTGGAGCACAATTGAGCTGTGCGCCGTGCGGATGCCCCTGCGCCGCATGGTGGTGGCTAAAACAGCGGGGCTGTATTTTATGCTTGGCGGCGTGGCGGGCTGCGCGCTGCTGTACCGCTCGATGGTGGGCGCGCGGGTGGCGTGGGCCGACATGCTGCTTGCCTTTGTGTGGATAGCGGGCGCCCAGGCGCTTTCTTGGCGCCTGGCTTTATCCCCCCGGGCGGTGGAGCGCTTCTTTCCCGCAGCCGCTGCGGCATTGGCCTGCTTTTTAGGCATGTATCTGTTTTTTACAGCACGGCCGCCGCGCTGCGCCCTGTTTTGGGATCCGGACGCTTTTTCCTATGGCCTGCCGGTGCGCCAGCAGGATTTAGAGGTGCTGTGCCCCGATGTGCGTGGGCTGTAGCAAGGGGCGCAATTTGCAGAAATTTACAGAATTATGACAGTTTAGAAAAGGGTTATCCCTTCAAAAATATAGCCTCATATGCTATACTGTCTGGGTAAGCGGGTAAAAAGCCCGCGCCCGGCGGTATGGCTTTTTTGTTTTGCGGCAAAGGCGCAGCAAAGCTCCAAAACAGCGCCGGGCGGAATTTGTTTTGGAAGGATGGCGGCGCAATGGAACAGAAAAAACAGCAAAGCGCGCAGGCTCGCGATCAGCACGAGCTGATCATTGGGCGCAACGCCGTGCAAGAGGCGTTGCGGGCGGGCCGCGCTATCGATAGTTTGTTGGTGGCAAAAGGAGAACGATCGGGCGCGGTGGCCGCCCTAGCGGCAAAAGCCCGGCAGATGGGCATTGTGATAAAAGAAACGGATTCGCGCCGGTTGGACGCTTTATGCGGCGGAGGGGCGCACCAGGGGGTGGCGGCTATGGCTGCCGCCCACGAGTATGCTACGCTGGAGGATCTGTTCCGTCTGGCGGAACAGCGTAAAGAGCCGCCCTTTTTGATCGTAGCCGACGGGCTGGAGGATCCCCACAATTTGGGGGCCATTTTGCGCACGGCGGAATGCGCCGGGGCCCATGGGGTTATTGTGCCCAAGCGGCGGGCAACGGGGCTAACCTATGCGGTGGGCAAGGCCTCTGCCGGGGCGGTGGAGTATGTTCCGGTGGCCCGGGTAACCAATATTGCCGCCACGCTGGAAGAGCTCAAGCAGCGCGGCCTATGGGTTTACGGGGCCGATATGCACGGTGAAAACTGGTGCAACTGCGACTTAACGGGCCCCATCGCCCTGGTAGTGGGCGGAGAAGGCAGCGGCATCAGCCGCCTGGTAAAAGAAAAGTGCGACGGGTTGCTCACCCTGCCCATGCAGGGCAAAATTAATTCGCTCAACGCCTCGGTGGCAGCGAGTATACTGATGTATGAGGCAGCCCGCCAAAGGCTGGGCATCCGGGCGCGTTAGCCGATGAAAGCAACACAACAGAAAGCAGCGCTGGCTTTAAGCGTTTTGCCATTGCGCAGGAGATTGTTTGATGATGAGTGAACAGCAAAAAAAACAAGAGAAAGAAAATGCGGCCGCTTCTTTGCAAGAACTGCTGGAGCAGACAAGGGCTCTGCGCCAAAAAGTGGATGATCTTGTAGATCAGCCCCAACCTCAGTTGCCGAAAGAGAACCTGCCCGAGGAAGCGCAAAAGCAGCCAAAAGAAGCTTCGGCCATCGCGGGGGAGGAACAGCAAGAACCGCCCAAACAGCTGTCCAAACGGCTGTCTAAACAGCAGCCTCCCGCTGTTTTGGAAAAAGAAGAAACCCAAACAGGGCCGCTGTACCCGCAGCAACCACAGCAGGAGCCATCCTTAAAGGGTTCTGAACAGTATCTTGAACAGCGCTCTGAACAGCGCCCTGAACAGCACCCCGAGCGGCTGGATGAACAGATGACCGGGCATACTCCCCAACAGCAGCCCGACCAGCAGCCCGACGGCCAAGCGGAACATACGCACGACGCCGGGGACGGGGCGCAAAACCAGGATACGCCGGCGCTTTCAACATCGCAGCCCGCGCAACAAGGGGCGGGCGTAAAGGGGGTGCGCTCCCTGTTGGGCCGCCTACGTCAAAGAAGGGCCGCCCGCCGCCAAGAGCGGGACGAGGACGCGCCCGATGAAATGATGCTCAAATACGGCGATTTGGGCTTGCTGTCGCATCATGCGCCCGAGGGGGGAGCACAAGAACCGGTAAATGCGGATTTGCCGGAGGACGGCGAAGACGATGCGTTGCCGCAGAACTTTTCCAGCATCATAGAAAAGATTCAGTGGCAGCGCCGGCAAGACGACGCACGCCGGGCCCGAGAGTTGGAAGAAAGGCTGGAGGATCAGCTGCCCAAACAGCCACAAAAACAGCTGCCCAAGACGTCCCAACGGCCGGACGAGCAGCCGTTGGAGCAGACACTTGAGCAGGCTGTTGAACAGACGTTTGAACAGACGTTTGAACAGACGGGCCCATCGCCGCAGCAAGAGAGCGTTACGCAAACCCAGCCGGCCGCGCAAGAGCACGATCAAGAAACCATGGGGCGCGCAGAAGAAAAGCCGGTTGCGAATGAGGAAGCGCCCGCCTCTGCGCCGGCGGGGCGCAAAGACGGGGAAGGGGACGCGTTGGTCGCCGCCGTGGATCGCCTGCTTGCACAAACCCAAGAAGAGCAGCGGCGCCTGCAAGAGAAAGCGGCGGCGCAGCAATCGGAGGAAGTGCCTGCGGCGCAAAACGATGCGGTGACGCCAGTGACGTCAGCAACGCCAGCAAGGCCAGCGCCGCCGGAACAGAAGGAGCCGCCGGAGCCTTTGGAAGAAAAGCTGCAGCCAGAGGCAGACACTGCGCCCAGCGAGGCAGCGTTGCAGTCCGAAAAGACGCAGGAAGAACAGCTGGAGCAGTTGGAGGAGCCGGAACAATTGGAGGTTACCATCCAAGAGTTGCTAAAAGAAGCCGGACGGATGGAGCAAAAAGATCCGCAGCCAGGCCGGCAATCGGTTCAGCAGGCGATTCAGCCGGTGCAAGAGGACGAGCAGGCGACCCGAGCGGCCGCTGTTATGCCCGCAGAAGATACGGCGCGGGAAGAAGAGTCATCTGTTGATGAGCAAGCAGCCCAAGACGTCGCCCTAGAGCGGGAAGAGGAAGCGCCAGCAACGACAGCGCCGCCGGAACAGACGGAGCAAACAAAGCGGACGGAGCCTTTGGAAGAAAAGCCGCCGCAGCCGCAGCCGGAATCAACCTCTGCGCCCGGAGAGGTAGCATGGCAGCCTGAGAAAGCGCAGGAGGAGCAGCTGGGGCAATCGGAGCAGCTGGAACAGTCGGAACAATCGGAGCTTACCATCCAAGAGCTGTTAAAAGAAGCCGGGCGGATGCAGGAGCAGGCTGAGCAGCAAGAGAGCCAAGAAGATGGGGAACCGGAGCCGCCGGAGCCATCTCTCGCCCCCATGGACGAACCTGGGCAGCCGCCTATCCCGCAGGAGCAGGAGAAGCCCCTTGCCGCAGAAAATATGCAGAACACCCGGGAGTTTCGGCTGCTTACGCCGGAAAACCGGTATGAAAAGCATTTTGGCAAGCTGCCTCCCGCCCGCGCAGGGCAGACGGAACCAGACGAAGAACAAGAAGATCCGCAAGGGCAACAAGAGCAACCGTCCGCTGACGAGGCGGCGGAGCGCCACGGCCGCATCGGCGGCAGGATAACCGGAAAAAGGCGGGAGCAGCTCCCGCCGGACGGGGAGGCGCAGCAGGCGGATATCCCCGTGGTGCCGCTGGAGGGAGAGAGCTTTTTACATGCCCTGCGGCAGGAATACACAGCATATGAGCAATATGAAAGCCGATTCCGGCGCAGCCGGATAAAAGAAGAAACCGGCCGCGCTGAACAGGAAGACGAATGGGAAACCGGTTCTGCCCCCGGCGGAAAGAAGAAAAAACGTTTTGCCATTTTCGGCAGCACCGAAGAGGACAACGACCCAGGAGAGGAACCCAGGCCGGAGGAACAGCCCCCGGAGCTGGAAGATTACAACGGCCCGCAAGACGCCATGTTGATAAAGGGTAACCTGGTGGGCGGCGTGCGGCGCAGCTTTGTGCGCCTGCTGTTGATGGGCGCGGCGTTGCTGCTGCTTTTAGCGGCGACGGTGCTGCAGCGCTTGCCTGTGCCTGCCTTGCAGGAATTTAGCGCGCAGCTACCCATGTTTTATTTGGTTTTTGATTTTGTACTGCTGGTGGGGGCGTGCGCTGCAGGCTATCCTATTTTGCGCAGCGGCCTTTCCGCCCTAGTGCGTTTAAAGGGCACCAGCGACAGCGCCCTTTCGTTTGCCGCGCTGGCGGCGTTGGTTCAGCAGGCGGCGGCCTTCACCGCGCCGTGGCGTTTTTCGGTTGAAAGCGGGCTGAATGTTTATGCGGTGTTGGTGGTGCTGGGCCTTTTCCTCAGCAGCTGGGGTAAATTCGTTATGGTGCGCCGGGTGCAAGAGAACTTTAAATTTGTATCGTCGCCCGATGCAAAGTATGCTGCCCGCATCTATACCGACGAAGCCCAGGCCACCAAAATGTGTAAAGGCCTGGTGGTCGGTTCCCCGGTGATGGCTTACCAACAGCCAACCGATCTGCTCAGCCACTTTTTGCAGCTTTCTTACGAGCCGGATCCCAGCGAAAAGCTGGCGGGCAAGGCTTCGGTATTTAGCACCTTGGCTTGCCTTATTTTAGCAGGGGCCTACTTTGCCTTTAGCAGAGATATTTTAGCGGCGTTGTCTGTGTTGGCGGTGGCAGCGTGCGTGTGCACGCCGCTGTGCGCGGCCTTGGCTGTGAATTTGCCCATAAAGAGCCTGTGCAAAAAAGCTGCGGGCATGGGGGCTATGCTGTCGGGTTATCCCGCAGTGCGCCAGTTTTGCGACGTTAACGCCGTTGTGTTGGATGCGCAGGAGCTTTACCCGGCGGGCTCGGTGGTGCTGCACGGCATTAAGGGCTTTAGCGGCCAGCGGATAGACGAGGCCATTTTGCAGGCCTCCGCCGTGATGCAGCAGGTGGGCGGCCCAATGAGCAGTACCTTTGATCAGATCATCAAAGGAAAAAGCGAAATGCTGCCTAAGGTAGAAAGCGTGGTTTATGAGGATGAAATGGGCTTGGTAGCCTGGGTGGGCGGCCAACGGGTGCTGCTAGGCAACCGCCGCCTTTTAGAGGAGCACGGCATCATGCCCCCCTCCCGCGATTATGAGCGCCAATATAAAAAGGACGGCAGGCAGCTAACCTATCTTGCCACGGCGGGCGAGTTAGTGGCCATGTTTGTGCTTTCTTATACCCCCAATGAAGAAATGGCCGCCCAAATGCGGGCGCTGGAGGATCACGGCGTTAGTTTTTTGGTGCGCACGGTGGATCCCAACGTCACGGCAAAAATGGTATGCGAACACTTCGGCGTATTCTTCCGTTCTGTGAAGATCATGCAAGAGGAGCACGCCCAACTTTATGCAGAGGCTACCCAGCCCACCGCGCCCCGTGTGCGCGCCTATCTTGCTACCAAAGGGGCGTGCCGGCCCTTCTTGCGGATGCTGGCGGCCTGCATGCGCATTCGCAGCAACGCCTCTCTTTCCCTTGTGCTGCAAGCGGTGGGCGTTGTGTTGGGCATTTTGCTGGTGCTGCTGCTGGTGGCCTTTTCGGGCCTGGGCCAGCTGGGCGCCTTAGAGATGGCCATTTACGAGCTGTTTTGGGTGTTGGCGGTGCTAATTGTGCCCTCCTTGCGCCGGCCCTAACCTGGCGGTACAGCCTTGCTTGTTAGAAAATAGTAAAAATGAAGCGATAAGCAAACAAAACAACGCGCCTTTGAAAACCGATGTTTCAAAGGCGCGTTGCTTATGCATAGCGGTATGAAAATAAAAAATTGCCCAAGTGTATTCGCCGCGTTCCTTGCTCACATTTACAAATGTTAAAATCCGCGAAAAGGCCCAAAATTGCGGCTTGCCATTTGTTCGTCACCGGTTCTTTTTGTAGAAAAGGACGCGAATACGGCAACGAGACCCTGACAGCCGCTTTTGAAAGCGATACAAGCAATGACAGCGCGGACGTTTGATACCAAAAGCGGGCCGCCAAAACGGCGGCCCGCACAGGGAACATAAAGATTATCGTTTTACAGTTTTGCAACAAAGCGGCGAAACCACAGCGGGCGCTTTATTCCACGTCGCCGCGCTCCTTGGCTTCGGCAATCACCTTTTGCGCCACCGGGGCGGGAGCCTCTTCGTAGCGCGCAAAGTTAAACTCATAGGAGCCGCGCCCTTGGGTGGTTTGCCGGATGAAGGTGGAAAAGTCAGACATTTCTGCCATGGGCACTTCGGCCTCAATCACCTGGGTGCCTTGCTCGCCGGGCTCCATGCCCAACACACGGCCGCGGCGCTTGTTAACTTCGCCCAGCACGTCGCCCATGTTGGCGTCCGGCACGGTGGCCTTCAGGCTGCCGAAGGGTTCCAGCAGCACGGGGCCGGCCTGGGGCATACCGTTTTTGTAAGCGATAGCGGCGGCCATTTTAAAGGCCATTTCAGAAGAGTCCACCGGGTGATAGGAACCGTCGTACAGTGTGGCGCGCAGGCCCACCACAGGGTAACCGGCCAGCGGGCCTTTGGCGATGCACTCCCGCAGGCCTTTTTCCACGGCGGGGAAGAAGCCCTTGGGCACCGCGCCGCCCACCACGCGCTCGCCAAACTCCAAAGAGTCGCTGTCGCAAGGCTCAAACTCGATCCACACGTCGCCGTATTGGCCGTGGCCGCCGGTTTGCTTTTTGTGGCGGCCCTGCACCTGCACCTTTTTACGGATGGTTTCGCGGTAGGGCACGCGGGGCTGTTGCAGCACCACGTCTACGCCGAACTTGCTCTTGAGTTTGGAAACGACCACATCCAAATGCTGCTCGCCCAGGCCGGAGACAATCATCTCATGGGTTTCGTTATTGGTTTCAAAACGGATGGTGGGATCCTCTTCCGCTAAGCGCATAACGCCCTGTGCCACCTTATCCTCTTCCCCTTTGTTTTTGGGGAAGATGGCCATAGAAAGCGACGGATTGGGGTAGTTGACCCCTTCCAATGTAACCTTGCGCACAGGGGAGCACAAAGTGTCGCCGGTGTTGGTGCCCTGCAACTTGGGCGCGGCGCCGATATCGCCCGCGCCGATGTAAGAAGCGTCCTCTTGCTTTTTGCCCCGCATAATCAGCACCTTGCCGATGCGCTCGGGGTTACCGGTGCGCATATTGATAAGCTGCGTATCGGAGGAAATTTTGCCCGACACTACTTTAAAATAAGAGAGTTTGCCCACATAAGGGTCGGCAACGGTTTTAAACACAATGGCGGCGGGGGCGGCATCTTCGTTCATAGAAAGTTCCACAGGGTTGCCGTCGGGATCGGTGCCCAGCTCTTCGCCCTTATCGGCCGCGCTGGGCGCCAGCCAGTTAAGGCCGTTTAACAGCTGATCCACGCCGTAGGTGGTTTGGGCGTCGCCGCAAAACACCGGGCTGATGGCGCCGCTTTTTACGCCCTTGCTTACGCCCACGATAACTTCTTCAGGGGTAAAGGGTTCGCCGGAGAAGTATTTTTCAAACAGCTCGTCGTCGGTTTCGGCCACGGCTTCATAAATAGCGGTGCGCAGGCCTTCCAGGCGATCCCCCATGTCGGGCATGGGAACCTCGCTGACCTTGCCGCCGTCGTAAGAATAGGCCTTGTAATCCAGCAGGTTGATGTAGCAGTTGGCTTGCCCGTCTACAATAAAGGGCACCACAACCGGGCACACCGAGGGGCCGAAACTGGCCTTTAAGTTTTCAAACACCCGATAGAAGCGAGCGCTTTCATCGCACAGGCCGTTTACAAAAAACACCTTAGCAAGCCCCTGCTTATCGGCGGCTTTTACCGCTTTTTCGGTGCCCACTGCCACGCCGGCTTTACCAGAAACGGTAATCAGCACGGTTTCTGCGGCGCGCATGCCTTCGCACACGCCGCCCTCAAAATCGAACAGGCCGGGAGTGTCGATTAGGTTTATCTTTTTATTTTTCCATTCCAAAGGAGCCACAGCTGTCATAACCGAGGTTTGGCGGCGGATCTCTTCGGCGTCGAAATCGCATATGGTATTGCCCTCGCTGATCTTGCCCAGTCTATCGGAAGCCCCTGCCAGAAACAACATGGACTCTGCCAGGGAGGTCTTCCCCGCCCCGCTATGGCCCGCCAGGGCGATATTGAGCACATTTTTCGCGTTGTACTGTTTCACTAGTTAAGCTCCTTTCCTATATGCCTGCGGTCAACCGCAAAATCCGGCATCTGTTGCAACAAAATTAACAATTGGGCACAAATAATCGCAATAATTATAGCGCAATTATACAGCAGTTTCAACTAAAATCTGCGGGTTTTAAAAATTCGCTTCTACCGCCAATTTCTATCGGGCAAAATTGTGAAAATTAACCAGAGCTTTCGGCGTTTTGCCGGTTTTCTTTGCTGTTTCGGCAAAAATAGCCCGGGTTACTGCAGCTTAGCGCCTTGGATCAAAGAAGAAACCAATAAAAAACAAGACGAGAAAAGGAACGCAGCAGTTCTTTTTCTCGTCTTGTACATCTTACATAAATTGCATGATAGCAAAAACGGTTACCGGCTTCAGCGCCACAGCGCCACAGTGCCTCAGCGCTACAGCGCAGAAAAGGCAACTGTGGTTAAGCTTGGGCGTAAAATTCGTCTACCGCCTCAAAGAAAGCGTCGATATTCTCCCAAGGAGAAAGGGGCGGAATATCGCAGCCGGAGGAGATAACAAAGTTGGGGTGAGAGCAGCACTGGGCCATAATCTCTTTGGTGGCCGCCTTAATGGATTCGGGCGTGCCGTTGCGGAACTCGCCGGCAGGATCCACATTGCCCATCACGATGGTGTCGGCAGGCACCTTGGTAAGCATTTCGGCCATGCTGATGGCGTTGCCGAAATGATAAGCCGCAGCATTGACCGCCAGGATGGAATCGATCATCTGGATGGTATTGTTGCCGCAGTTGTGGTAGATAACGATAAAGTTTTCATCCTGCACTGCCTCGATGATCTGGCGCACATAGGGCTCAGAAAATTCCGCCGCCAAGTCGGGTGAGAGCAGCCCGGTGAGAGGTTCGGCCATTACAACGCCGTTGGTGCCCGCCTCTTTGTAGCCCTTGACATATTCAATGAGGAACTGGGTGGCTTTTTTCATCACCTCATGCACCATTTCCGGCTCGGTGTAGCAGTTGACCATGGTTTCGGTTACGTCCATCAACCGCCCGGCCAGAGAGAAGGGGCCGATAACGCCGGCCAGCACAGGGCGATCGGTGATAAGCTGGCAGGCCTTATGCATGGCTTCAATATAAAGCCCAGTGCGCCCGGCGCCCACGGCGGGCACCTGCAGCGCCTCGGCCGCCTCGAGATCGGGCACGATGCTACCCACTACAGTGGGCACTTCGTCGGGAGAAACGCGGATGGTGGAACCAAAGGCCTCTGCCTCCACCGAAAGATCCATCATGCTGACGGCCGCAGCGGAATCGACGCGGTCGGCCACCAGTTTCATGCCCTGGGCCTGGCGATCGCTGTCAGAAATCAGCTCTTCCACCGTAATTCCCATTAATTGTATCGTGGGGAAGGAAAGCACCGGCAAAGCCTTCTTTCTAGGCGCGCGTTTCATATCCTCCAGCCACTGTATCATGTTTCTTTTTACCGCAGTTGCCATGGCTTACAACATCCTTTCTGAAAAACCGGCCGCGCAACCAGCGGCCGTATTGCTTTTTGTTCTGCTGCTTTTCAGTATAAAGCCGGACGGGTGGTTGGATCTAGGAGAATCCGACGATTTATAGTAAAATCTCACGCACTTGCGCGGGTATGGTTCTTCCTGCGGCGGGGGACGCATATCCTTTACCGAAGGGAAATAGCCCGGCCGGCTGTACCGGCTGAAGGGAGAGTGCTTTATGTTCGTGTGGTCGATGAAGACGTCTAAAAAGAAAATTGCTTTGGCGGCCGGAGCGGTGGTGCTTGTGATTGCGGCGTGTTTTTTGATATTCGGCAGAGGCGGCGGGGAGTCTTACGCCGTTTCTGCTATGGGGAAATATGCGCTGCAAGCCGGCACCAACGCCGAACGCATTCAGTTTTTAAATCAGTTCGGCTGGACCGCCCAGGAGGAACCCGTGGAAGTAAGCGATGTGATAATACCGGCGGAATTTAATGAAACCTACCAGCAGTACAACGCCTTGCAAAAGGAGCAGGGGCTGGATTTGATCCGTTACTGCGGCGCAACTTGCAAAAAGTGGAGCTATACCATTACCAATTATCCCGGCCAGCCCGAGGGGGTGCGGGCCAATTTGCTGGTGCTAGACGGCAAGGTAATAGGCGGAGATGTCAGCTCGGTGGAGCTGGACGGTTTTATGCAGGGGTTTGTGCCCCCGCAGGCCTTAACAGAAGCATCGCAGGGCCAGCAATCCCAAGCGCCGGCCGGCCAGGTGGTTTCGCAGCCGGAGGCGGCCAGCAGCGTGGCGCCGGAGAGCAGCACCGAGCGCGAAACTTTGGCGCCCGATCCCGCCATGCCCAACGCGCCCACCGATTGACGGGCGCAGGCCGGTAAAAGCAAAAGGGCCGGGCGAAACTTAGGCTAAGCGCGCCCGTTTTGCCTGCGATATACGTAGGCAAAACGGGCATTTTTATGATATACTGAAAAATAAACGACAAATTAGGCGGATCATACGCTTGCTTTTCACTATCATAAAAAATGCGAAGGGTTATAGATATTATTTAGGTAATAGATTTTAAATAGATGAAAAGAGGCGCCGGACGGCGGAAAACGGAAAGGAAGAAAAAGCAATGCCCAAACTGCGGTTGGATAAGCTGTTGGCCTCTCAGGGCCTGGGCAGCAGAAAAGACGTACAAAAGCTCATTCGCGGCGGCGCGGTGGCGGTGAATGGGGAAATTGAGCGCTCTGTGGAACGCAAGGCAGACCCGCAGGCCGATGTGATTACGGTGGAGGGGCAACCCCTTGCTTATAAAGAATATCTTTATTTAATGATGAACAAACCGGCGGGAGTTGTGTCGGCCAGCAACGACGCCAAAGAGCGCACAGTGGTAGATTTGGTGCCCCAGCCGCTGCGCCGGCGGGGGCTATTCCCAGCCGGTAGGCTGGATCGCGACACCACCGGGCTGCTGATCCTCACCGACGACGGCGATTTTGCCCACCGCATGCTGGCGCCCAAAAAGCACGTATATAAATTGTACCAAGCCGAGCTGGAGGGCAGCCTGCCGCCGGATGCAGAAAGCGCCTTTGCCGCGGGGATTACCTTAAACGACGGCACGCTGTGCTTACCCGCCCGGCTGGAAGTAGTTTCGCCTTTTCCGCCTGTGCGGGCCCGTGTTTGGATCCGCGAGGGGAAGTTCCACCAGGTAAAAAAGATGTTTTTATCCCAGGGGTGCCGGGTAACCGGGCTAAAAAGGCTGCAAATCGGAGGGCTTTGTTTGGATCCGGCCCTGGGACCTGGAGAGTGCCGTGAATTATCAGCGCAAGAAGTTGCTTCTATTTTCCACTAGCACAATATACATAAATTTTGCGTTTCGTTTGTGTTCTGTGAGAAATACCTAAACTGGTTTCGAAATCTTTAGGCAAAACATGACTGTTTTTCAAATTACAAATCTGTTATGATATTGTGCGTAGGGATAAAGCCAACGGGTTTTATCATAATGAAGCAGGAGGTTTATTATGGCAAAAGTAACATTAAAGGGCGTTTACAAGGTCTATGCAGGCGGTGTAACTGCAGTTACGGATTTCAACCTGGATATTGCTGATAAAGAATTTATCATTCTGGTTGGTCCTTCTGGTTGCGGTAAGTCCACCACCCTGCGTATGATCGCCGGCTTGGAAGAGATCAGTGAAGGCGAGCTGTACATAGGCGATACCCTTTCCAACACCATCCCGCCCAAGGAT
Organism: Candidatus Gallacutalibacter stercoravium; assembly: GCA_018716975.1. Classification (GTDB taxonomy): domain Bacteria; phylum Bacillota; class Clostridia; order Oscillospirales; family Acutalibacteraceae; genus Gallacutalibacter_A; species Gallacutalibacter_A stercoravium. Next base: position 36,778 of record DVJE01000018.1, read on the forward strand.
CGCGATATCGCGATGGTGTTCCAGAACTATGCATTGTATCCGCACATGACGGTATATGATAACATGGCGTTCGGCTTAAAGTTGCGCAAGACCCCCAAGGATGAAATCAAACGGCGTGTGGAAGAGGCCGCCCGCATTTTGGATATCTCTCACCTGCTGGATCGTAAGCCGAAGGCTCTTTCCGGTGGTCAGAGACAGCGTGTTGCCCTGGGCCGTGCTATCGTGCGTGACCCCAAGGTGTTCTTGCTCGACGAACCGCTTTCCAACTTGGATGCTAAGCTGCGTGCTCAGATGAGAACCGAGATTGCCAAGCTGCATAAGAGACTGGGTACCACCTTTATTTATGTTACCCACGACCAGACCGAGGCTATGACCATGGGCGACCGCATCGTGGTTATGAGAGACGGCTTTATCCAGCAAGTGGATACCCCGCAAAACCTGTATGAGTTCCCCGCCAACGAGTTCGTGGCCGGCTTTATGGGTTCGCCGCAAATGAACTTTATTAGCGCTGTGGTAGAGAAGAAGGGCAACGATTATTACCTGAAGTTTGGCAATGCCAATGTTAAGGTTCCTGCTCATAAGAATAAAGACGACGTGCTGGCCGGCTATGTGGATAAAGAAGTTACCTTCGGTATCCGCCCCGAGGATGTGCACGACGAGCCTGATGTTATCGCCAAGAACCCCGATTCTTTGGTTGACGCGTCGGTAGAAGTTACTGAGCTGATGGGCGCTGAGATTTATCTGTACCTCAATGTTGAGGGCAGCCAGGTTACCGCCCGCGTTGAGCCCACCTCTAAGGCCAAGGCCAACGATAAGATTCAGGTAGCTTTGGATATGAACAAGATGCATTTGTTCGATAAAGAGACCGAAAAGGCTATCTTGAACTAATAGGTATATATCTTTTGGACTGTTGGGCCGCCCATAACTGGGCGGCCTTTTCTATTTAGTATGTGCAATTGATGTGTTGTATTGTCTCAAAATGGGGCTACAGCGCGGCGTGCAAAAGGGATTATTACCGGTAAATTTGAAACTAAGATGTTAAAATTTTGTAAAAAACAGCGGATTTTTTCTTCCATTTTCAAGTTTTGCGGCCAATAAGGTTGCAAAATTGTAACTATTTAGGTATCATATAAGGTATGATAGCTCCGCTAAAGGTTCCGAAAATTCCTCCCGCTGCCAGGGTGCTGTCAGGATTACGGGTGGGCAGGAGGCTCACCGGAGGAAAATTTAAAAGAAGCGAGGGACGATTATGTCAAATAGACTCTTTCAAGGTGTCATTCATCAAATGTGTGATGCTATCGACAGAACCATCGGTGTTATTGATGAAACCTCGGTTGTAATAGCCTGCAGCGAATTGGGTAAAATTGGCGAGGTAAATGAAAATGTTACGGCGGAGACGATGGCAAGCCCAGCGCCTTTTGTGGTAAACGGCTACACCTATAAATCCTTTGGCAACCATCCCCGCCCGGAGTATGCTGTGTTTGTGGCGGGCAACGACGAAGCGGCGCAAAAGTACGCCAATTTGCTGGCTGTGTCGCTGAGCAGCATTAAGCAATACTATGATGAAAAGTATGATAGGGGTAACTTTATTAAAAATGTTATCCTCGACAACATCCTGCCCGGCGATATCTATTTAAAGGCGAGGGAGCTGCGCTTTAATTCTGATGTAAGCCGTGTTTGCATGTTGATCAAAATTACCACCAAAACCGATATTTCGGCCTTTGATGTGGTGCAAAATCTCTTCCCCGATAAGAGCAAGGATTTTGTTATCAACATCAACGAGTCTGATATCGCTTTGGTTAAAGAAATTCGCCCCGGCATAGAGAGCAAAGATTTAGAAAAGCTGGCGGGCTCTATTGTTGATACCCTTTCCGGCGAATTTTACACCCACTGCGTTATCGGCATCGGCACCACAGTTAGCGGCATCAAGGAGCTGGCCCGCTCTTTTAAAGAGGCCCAGGTGGCGCTGGAGGTCGGCAAGGTGTTCGACACCGAGCGCACCATCATCAGTTACGACAATTTGGGCATCGCCCGTTTGATTTATCAGTTGCCCACCACTTTGTGCGAAATGTTTTTAAAAGAAGTGTTTAAGCGCGGCTCTATTGAGTCGCTGGATCAAGAAACGCTTTTCACCATCCAGCGCTTCTTTGAAAACAACCTGAATGTTTCTGAAACCTCCCGCAAGCTGTTTGTGCACCGTAACACCCTAGTATATCGTTTGGAAAAGATTAAAAAATTGACCGGCTTGGATTTGCGCGAATTTGAAGATGCCATTGTGTTCAAAGTGGCCTTGATGGTGAAAAAATATCTGTCTGCCAATCCGGTGAAGTATTAAAACAACACGGGCAGGCAGCAGTGTCTGCCCGTTGCTTTTGGAAATATTTGTTATATTGCTTTTGTAATTTGTAGCATTCATCCAGCAATCATCCCAACAATCCTGAAAGAATAGAAAAATTTGGCCGGGCGGCAGGCTAAAAAGGGCAAGGCCTGCCGGCTGGCTGTCTTACGGCCTAAAGGGCCGAAATTTTTAGCCCCGCGGCGCGAAAAAAGAGGAAAAAAGACGTCTGCCCGGCGGCCTGTGATTTTGCCGGATTGCGGGCGGACGTATCATGATAGATAGGAAAGAAGAGGGACGCCGGATAACGCCGGCGCAGGATGACTCTAAAGAAAGGTGGTTGAGCAAGAGGCCGCGCAACGGCCGATGCAAGGTTGGTTATGATTGAATTTAAAAATGTTTCTAAAACCTATGACAACGGTACGCAGGCGCTTAAAGATGTTAGCCTGAAGATAGACAAAGGGGAATTTGTGTTTATTGTGGGCTCCTCTGGGGCGGGCAAAAGCACCTTCCTCAAGCTTATCATGCACGAAGAAACCCCCAACGACGGCGAAATTGTGGTAAACGGCAGAAAGCTTTCGTCGGTGCGCCATAGGGACGTGCCCTATTTAAGAAGAACGATGGGTATCGTTTTTCAGGATTTTCGCCTGATTGATAAAATGACGGTATATGAAAATGTGGCGTTCGCCATGTATGTTACAGGGGCCTCTACCCGGGAGGTGCGCAAACGCGTGCCTTACATTTTAGGGTTGGTGGGCCTTCAGGCCAAGGCGGATTGCCGGCCCAACGAGCTTTCGGGCGGCGAGCAGCAGCGCGTGGGTTTGGCCCGCGCATTGGTAAATAACCCCAGCATGATTATCGCCGACGAGCCTACGGGCAACGTAGACCCCAATTTATCTTATGAAATTGTGGATTTGTTAAGTGAAATTAACCGGCGAGGCACCACCGTGCTGATGGTGACGCATGAACATAACCTGGTTCGCAAGTTCCGGCGCCGCGTTATAGAGATACGCGACGGTGTAATTGTGGGCGACAGCGGTGCGGAGGGATATGATGAAGCTTAGTTCAATGGGATATTTACTAAAAGAGGGCTTAAAAAACATATGGAACAACCGCACCATGTCGATTGCCTCTATTTGCGTGTTGGTTTCTTGCTTGGTGTTAACAGGCGCCGCGTTGCTGTTTTCGCAAAACGTTAACAGCATTATGGGGGATGTGCAAGACCGCAACACGGTGGAGGTATATCTAGACATGGATATTCCCACCCTGGAGGCGGTACGCATCGGCCCGGAAATTCAGAAGATTGACAATGTGGAAAGCTGCGAATTTATTCGCGGCGACGACCAGTTGGAGCAATACCGCGACGTGCTGGGCGATTTGGTAGACGGGTTGCAGGGCGACGAAAGGGTGCTGCCCGATTCTTACCGCATTACCATGACCGATCTTTCGCTGTATCAGCAGACGGTGGATCAGATTTTGCAGGTGGAAGGGGTAGACACCATAAGCGATCGCAGCCAAACGGCCGAAAAGCTTACCAGCTTAAACCGGCTGGTATCTACCATCGGTTTTTGGGTGGTGCTGGCGCTGGCAATTGTGTCGCTGTTTATTATTGTTAACACCATCCGGGTTACCATGTACTCCCGTCGGCTGGAAATCAGCATTATGAAATCGGTGGGGGCCACCGATTGGTTTATCCGCATCCCCTTTATTGTAGAAGGAATTATCATCGGGCTTATTTCAGCCCTGATTGCCACATTACTTCTAGATTTGCTTTACGATGCCCTGATGGGTGTTGTGCGCAATATACTGCCCTTTGTCAGCATCCCCTTTACCTCTATGCTTGGCCCCATTTTGCTGGGCTTTGCAGCGGCGGGCGTGGTGTTCGGCGCTTTGGGCGGCATTATTTCCATCAGCAAATATCTGCGCAAAGAAGGAGGAGAAATCTTTGGTTGGTAACTCTTTAAAACGCCGCTTGCTGGCAGCGGTGCTGGCCATGAGCCTGCTGATTTTGCCTGCGGCGGCAGTGCACGCGGATTCCCTTAGCGACAACCAGCAACGGCAGGAGGAGCTAAAGCAAAAAAGCCAAGAGCTGGATGCGCAGCTGGAGCAGGCCCGGCAAAAAACGGCGGATCAACAAGCCCAGCGGGATGCATTGGCGGCCAAAATTGAGGTGGTGCAGCAGCAAATCGATACCAGTAACGCCACCTTAAACGAGTTGGATACCCAAATATCTGCCAAGGAGGAAGAGATTGCCGGCAAGCAGGAGGAAATAGACGGCAATTTTGATCTGCTCAAAGAGCGCATACGCGCCATTTATATGGCAGGGGAAACCTCGACGTTGGATCTTCTTTTGGGCGCGGAAAGTTTTAACGATTTATTGGATAAGACGCAGGTGCTCAAATCCATTACCGAGCATGATATGGAGCTCATCAACGGGTTAAAATCTTCTATGGCGGAGATTCAGGCCGAAAAAGATGAGATTGAAGCCCAGCGCACCGAAGCGGCGCAGGTGCGCAAGGACTTGGAGAGCCAGCAGCAGGAGCTGACCCAGCTGTTGGAAGAGAACGACGCTTTGTTGGCCCAGCTGGAAGGGGAAGAGCAGGCCATTAAAGACGAGTTGGATCAAAATGACGCCGAATTACAGCAGATTGAGGCGGAAATTCAGCAGTATTATCAGCAGTATCAGCAGCAGTCTTCTGGGCAAAGCACCCAAAACCAGGGGCAAGCCACTACGCCGGTTTATCAAGGCGGCCGTTATGTTTGGCCCACGCCCGGCTTTACCTCGCTTTCTTCCACTTGGGGCGATGGGCGTAACCACGGCGCCATCGACATTGCGGGTTCCGGCATTTACGGCACGCAGGTGGTGGCGGCGGCCTCCGGCACGGTGGTGCATGCAGAATCCGGCGGCTGGGGCGGCGGCTACGGCTCTTATATTATCATTGATCACGGTAGCGGCCGGGCCACCTTATACGCCCACCTGAGCGGCGTGGTGGTTACCACCGGGCAAACCGTGCAGCAGGGGCAGCTAATCGGCTATGTGGGCAATACCGGCAGATCCAGCGGCCCGCATTTGCACTTTGAAACCCGGCTAAACGGCGTGAAGTATGATCCGATGACAGAGTTTTAATAGAATGCGATAAAGCAAAAAACAGCGGCGCCGCCTATGCGGGGACGCTGTTTTTTCAAGGAGAGAAAGAGGCAGGGATCGAAAGAAAAAATGCCTGCCGGCGTTGCTCCAATTGCCATAAACTGGAGCGGCAGGCCGCTAAAACCAGGGTATAACCCGGCGGATTGGGGCATATACTGTGCCGGAGGTTGACGGCAAGCGCGCTGCGAATAAGCTGCGGGCAAGTTCATGATTCCTTGCTTGACATGGCGGTACGGTATGATTATAATACATGTATTGTCTAAAAATATCTGCACTAAAGGTGGTAAATTGATAAATGGCAAAACAGGTTATGGTGACGGAAAGCGGTTTAAAAAAGCTGGAGCAGGAGCTCGAAATGCTCAAAACCGTGAAACGGAAAGAAATTGCAGAGAAAATTAAGGTGGCCCTTTCTTTCGGCGATTTGTCTGAAAACAGCGAGTATGACGAGGCGAAAAACGATCAGGCCCTGATGGAGGCCCGCATCGCTGAAATTGAGGCCACGCTCAAACACGTAAAACTGATTGATGAAGACGAATTGACCACCGAGATTATTCATGTGGGCTCTAAGGTTAAGGTGCGCGACGAGGAGTTTGACGAGATTTGTGATTATCAAATTGTAGGTTCCAGCGAGGCGGATCCTACAAATGGGCTGATCTCGGATGAATCGCCGGTGGGCCGCGGCCTGTTAGGGCACAAGGTGGGCGAACGGGTCGAAATTGAAACCCCTGCCGGTGTGATGGTGTATGAGGTGCTAGAAATCTCAAAATGACAGCGATCAGACATGCGGGTGGGGAGGATGCAAGTCCGCCCCGCCCGTTTTGCTGTGCAATCAGGCATTTGTAAAGAGGATTTAGGTAATTTTGTATCAATAGGGCGCGCGTCTGCTGTCCCATCGGGGCGCGGCAGCGCCGGGAAAGGATGTTTGGGCAATGGATGAAAACAGAAAGGAAACAGCTGCCGAGCAGGAGACGCAGGCCCCCGCACAAGAGGATCTCAGCGAGCTGCTGCAAATCCGGCGAGATAAGCTGACCGCGTTGCAGCAAGAGGGGAAGGATCCCTTTTTAGAAACTACCTGTGAGGTGACAGCCCACGCGGCGGAAATTGTAGAGAACTTTGAAGAAATGGAAGGCAAGGATGTGTGCATCGCCGGGCGCATTATGAGCTGGCGCGAAATGGGCAAGGCCAGCTTTATGGATTTGCACGACCGCACCGGCCGCATGCAGGTGTATCTGCGCATTAACGATTTGGGCGAAGAAGTGTACCACGGTTTTGCCAAATGGGATATCGGCGATATCGCCTGGGTAAAGGGCTTTGTGTTTCGCACCCGCAGGGGCGAGATTTCGGTGCACGCCAAAGAGGTTAAGCTGCTGAGCAAATCGCTGCTGCCCTTGCCGGACAAGTTCCACGGTTTAAAGGATACCGATTTACGTTACCGCCAGCGGTATGTGGATTTAATTGTAAACCCCGAGGTGAAAGACACCTTTATTAAGCGCAGCCAAATTATCAGCTCTTTGCGCCACAACCTAGACAGCCGTGGGTTTATAGAGGTAGAGACCCCTGTGCTCAACACCATCCCCGGCGGCGCCGCGGCGCGCCCCTTTATCACCCACCACAACACCCTGGATATCGATCTATATTTGCGCATTGCCCCGGAGCTTTACTTAAAGCGGCTGATTGTCGGCGGCATGGAACGGGTGTATGAGATCGGCCGGCTGTTCCGCAACGAAGGCATGGATGTAAAGCACAACCCGGAGTTTACCTCGCTTGAGCTGTATCAGGCTTATACGGATTATCACGGCATGATGGAAATCACCGAGCAGCTGGTAAATACCGCGGCCAAAGAGGTTTGCGGCACGGAAAAGGTGGTCTACCAAGGGGAAGAGATCGACTTGTCGCTGCCCTTCCGCCGGGTTACCATGATCGACGCTGTTAAGGAAGTTACCGGCGTGGACTTCGGCAGCTTTTTGGGCGACGGCGAACGTGCTCGCCAAGAAGTGGAAAAGTTGGGTCTAGAAGTGGGCAACAAAGCCACTTGGGGGGATTTGCTCAACCTGGTGTTTGAAGAAAAGGTGGAGCAAACCCTGGTGCAGCCCACCTTTGTGTGCGATTACCCGGTAGAGATATCGCCCCTGACCAAGCGCAAGCCCGGCGTGCCCCAGCTGGTGGAGCGTTTTGAGCTGTTTATGACCCGCCGGGAATTTGCCAACGCCTACACCGAGCTCAACGATCCCATCGATCAACGGGAGCGCTTTATGCAGCAGGCGGCGCTGCGCGCAGCGGGGGACGATGAGGCCAACATGCTAGACGAGGACTTTTTGACCGCGTTGGAGTATGGCATGGCGCCCACCGGCGGCATGGGGATAGGCGTGGATCGCTTGGTGATGTTGCTGACCGACAGCGCTTCCATTCGCGACGTGCTATTGTTCCCAACGATGAAGCCTAAGGAATAAAATGGGATACCGGCCGGGTGGATGTTATCATGAAAGCGGTGCGGCGGAATGGAGGTTATTATGCCCAGGCAAGGATTATTGGTTAACAGTGGGGAAGATACCATTCACAAAAACAAAGTGACTGAAGAAAATATGACCCCCAAGCAAAAACGAAAGAATTTTTGGTTTTACCATAAAACCCACTTTATTGTGGGATTCATTGCCCTTGTTTTGGTGGCTTGGTTCGTATACGATTGGATAAACCGGGATAATCCCGACTACACCATTGACATGATAACGGTGGATTCTTACCCTGTCGATTTATTGCACCAGCTGGAAGACGCCATCGCCCAGCAGGGAGACGATCTCAACGGCGACGGCAAGGTTGTGGTGCTAATTAACCAATATACGATGAACCCCGGCGGAACAGGCACCAGCAATGCCAATTTAGAAATGGCCAATTATACAAGAATCGCCGCGGATTTAGAGTCGAAAGAAGTTGTTTTGTTTTTCTTGGATGATACCAATTTGGCTTATTACCAGAGCGTAGAGGATCAAGAGCCGCTTTTTGCTTATGAAGATGGCACCACCCCGGTCTCGGGAGCCACCGATTATGAAAACATGGGCTATTCCTGGGATGAAATGGAAGCCTTAAACAGCGTTAATTATACGGTGAATATGTTGAACGAAAGCGGCGACGATTTAGAAACAGTAGACGCTGAGCCTTATTTGGAAAAGCTACGCCTGTGTGTGCGTACCTTTGGCGAGGCCGATATGGAAAATCCGGATATCCAACAGAGGTTGGAACAAAGCAAGGCGCTGCAGCAACGCCTTGTGTCTGCCCAAGCAGAGCAGGCAGAGCAGGGGCAATAAAATGTTTCGGGAGCCGGAGGCGTGTGCCGCCGGTTCCTTTTTTACAAAGCGATATAGAAAAAGTAGGCAGGTGGCATGTTCTAATGGAAAGCCGCCCGCTGGACGGAGGAGATTGGATGAAAGAGAACCGATACGACGACCAGGTCTTTTTTCAAAAATATAGCCAAATGAGCCGCTCTCAGCAAGGGTTGGAGGGAGCGGGAGAATGGCAAACGCTGCGCCGCCTCTTGCCGGATTTCAACGGCAAAAGGGTGTTGGATTTAGGCTGTGGCTACGGCTGGCACTGCATTTATGCTGCCGAGCATGGGGCCAGCAGCGTAACGGGTCTGGATATTTCAGAAAAAATGCTGGCGGTGGCGCACAAGAAAACCCATTATCCGCAGGTGCAATACCTGCATATGGCGGTGGAGGATTTTGATTACCCAGCAGAACGCTACGATGTTGTGCTAAGTTCTCTTGCGTTGCACTATGTGGCTTCTTTTGAAGAGGTGGCTCGCCGGGTTTACCGCTGTTTAACCCCCGGCGGCGTGTTTGTTTTTTCGGTAGAACACCCGGTGTTTACCGCCTATGGTTCGCAGGATTGGTATTACGACGGGCAAGGGAACATTTTGCATTTCCCGGTGGATCACTACTTTTTGGAAGGGCAGCGCGAAGCGGTCTTTTTGGGAGAAAAGGTGTTAAAATATCATAAAACCCTTACAACCTATTTAGAGGGTTTGCTTTCTACGGGATTTGTCATCAACCATGTGGTGGAACCGCAGCCTCCCGCCGAAATGTTGGATACTGTGGCAGGCATGCGTGACGAATTACGCCGGCCCATGATGCTACTGGTTCGCGCGCAAAAGTAGGATGAAGTGCCAGACAGGCGGCTAGGCGGTTATAAAAAATAATAAGCAGCAATAGGCAAAATAAAAAGGATTGGGAGAAGTGTCCCAATCCTTTTTTACAGCTTTTACAGGGCCGGCAGCCACTCACCGGCTCTGTATTTATACAAATAAAAAGCCCGCCCAGCCGTATCGCGCGAATAATAACCTGCCTACCAAAAGACAGGTGGGTGCCTGCCCACCGGGTTCATGCTCCCTTCTTCCAGCACAAGGCCGGGAGGTCTGCAGTCCACCGGCGGAGCTAAGCTCCCGAAAAATACGTTGTAGGGTTATATAAGCGCAGTCCACGCACTGGGCAGGAAAGCTTTGCTACCTTCATTATAGCATGTTTTGCGGTATTTATGAAGGGTTTTGTAAGGAAATTATAGGCATCTTTCGCTAGACGAAAAGGTGTTAATTTTGGCTGCCCTCATCGTCTTCATCATCGGCGGATTCAAACATCTCTTCAAAACGGCTTTCAAACTGCTCGGCCAGCTGATCCAAAAGCTCTTCATCCTCCACCTCGGCCAGCTGCTGCTCGCCGTCTTCTTCGATGGCCTCAAAAATATAATAGGAACCGTCGGATTCCACCGACTCCTCAGGATCGTCGAATGTGGGCAGCAGGGCGTAAAAGCAACCATCGTCGTTTTCAATTACGTCAAGAATCTCGAATTCATGCTCGTTCCCGTCATCGTCGATCAAGGTGATCAGATCCGCGGCAAATTCATTATCCATGTGTTTCATCTCCTTTTTGACCCTTAACAGGTGAAAGGGTAACTGCCCCTATTGTACCGTTTTGCCCGGCGATAGTCAACCGCTATTTGCAGCTTTTATTGAATTTTCCAGAGCCTGATCGCGATAATAACATAAAAAAATAAAACTTTTTAAAAAAAGTATTGACAAAATACATAAGCGTGCTATAATAAAGACGTACTCAAGAAAAGGTACAAAAAATGACGAGATGATAGAGAAAGGGGCGAGTCCAATGGACAGTATAGAAACGCAGCATCTGTGCTTCGGCTGTGCAGGTCGGAGCGCCCGGATTTTCGCTAATAAATAAAAATTGTTTGGGTTGCCTTTGATAGGGTGCAAGTTCCATTCAAAGAAATGGCTCCCGCACCGGGAACCCCGCTTAGAACCGGATCAGCGGTTAAAAAGCGATTTATCTGGTTTTAAAGATGCGAGCGAAGGATGAAAGAGCTACCATAAAGAAAAGGTAGCAAGGCAAAGCTAAGTGGCTTGCAAAACAATTTAATACCAGATGCCTCTTACTTTTTGGCTGTTGCTCAAAGACTTGCATGGATAGCAGCGTTAGTTGTATCAATACATGCCGGATAAAGAGCAAGATTGGCTACAGTAATCGGTTGTTTCATATGGGGAAATATGGAATATAACGTGGTTAGGGCTGCGGCTATGATAGAAGAAGCTAGAGGGTGGTTCGAAAAACGAATCGCTGTAGGTTATAATCAGGCCAAGAAGAAAAGAAGTGGCAAAAACGAATGTAGAGACCTTGTTATAAAAAATTTTAAAAAGAAAGAGGTGAGTCCAAAGTACAGGATTGAGCCCAAAGGGCTGTAGCGATTATGTGTTGTAAGAGCTAATAAAAGAGATATTTTATTCTCATTCCTTATTTCTATTGAAAAGGTGAGTCCAATGTTCTAGGATAATTACCTCCTCAAAAGAGGTTGTCGATTTCTATAAGTTTTTCTTCGCGATAAGGTTCACTAGAAAGGCCATGCATATCTGAAGAGGCAAATGCCTAAACGGGCTGGAATGCAAGGGTATAGTTTCGTTGGTTTACCAAAAAGCGAGAAAGCAGGCAACTTATAGAATAGATGACAAAAATCGTAAAAGATAAGGATTGAGTCCCATGTGGTAAATAGATAGCAGGAGAGAAGAAACCGAAATAAGCTTTTGTGACGAGAAAGCAAAAGTGGCTTTTAATTTGAATTTTATCAATATAGTTATAAGACCGGTATTTCGGGGAAAAGAACTCCTATCTTACAAATCTTATTAAACAATTGGCCCCCGGCAGTGGTGTAAGCTGCCGGGGGCTTTTCTATCTGTTAAACAAAAGATGGCGAGATTGCGCAGGTAAGGGCCGTTGCTATCTGATTGCCACTTTAGCAGGCAAAGGGGACGATAGAGCGGTGATGTTTTGCGTTGTTTCAGGGTAAGCTGGTGCCGGGAGAGACGCACACAGATCGATGAGCCTAAGATTGTGTAGCCAGCGTTGCCGCAAAGCGGCTTTAAAAAATAGAATGGCCGCGATGGCCGCGCGGCCGTTAGGTGGTAAGGTGGGCGGTTTGCGCCCCCAAAAGCGTTATCAGCCCTTGGGGCTCCGCTTCAATTTGTGTGCCGATGCGCCCACCGCTAACAAAAATGGTGGGCTGGGTGAGGGCCGCACTGTCAAAGACGGTGCGATAGGCTTTTTTCATACCGATGGGGGAGCAGCCGCCCCGAATGTAGCCGGTGACCCGGTTGATATCCTTTACCGGAATGAGATCCACGGCCTTTTCCCCCACGCTGCGGGCCGCCGCTTTGCGATCCAGCTCGGCTGCAACAGGGATGACGAAAACAAAATAGTTGCCGCTGGATCCTTTGGTAACCAAGGTTTTAAATACCTGCTGTAGATTTTGACCCATTTTTTGTGCTACGGATACGCCGTCTATATGGCCGTCGGCCGCATCGTAATTGTGATGGCGGTAAGCCAAGCCCGCCTTATCTAAAACGCGCATAGCGTTGGTTTTTACTTCTGGCATGGTTGTGCCCTCCTGATCCATAATAAAAAGCAAAAGCGCCGGGCGTATCACCCGGCGCGGTGGTTATAGTAGGGCAGCGGCGTCAGGGTCGGCAAATACGGTTACGCAGGGGTGCAGCTGCAAAATAGAGGCGGGGCAGCGGGGGGTGATATCCCCCTTTACCATGCCCAAAACCGCCTCGGCCTTGGCTTTGCCGGTGGCGATCAAAATAATTTGCCGGGCGCGCATAATAGAGCCGATGCCCATGCTCACAGCAAACCGGGGCACCTGATCTGCGCTGTCGAAAAAGCGCGCGTTGGCTGCAATGGTGCTTTCGCTCAACTGTACCTTGTGTGTGCCGTCGGGAAAGCAGTCGCAAGGTTCGTTAAAAGCGATATGGCCGTTGTTACCAATGCCCAGAATTTGTAGATCAATCCCGCCGCAGGCGGCAATGCTGGCGTCGTATGCTTTGGCGGATTGCTCCACGTCGCTTTCTGTGCCGCTGGGAATATGAATATTCTCCTGGGGCAGATTAATTTTTGAAAAAAGGTTTTGCTGCATAAAAGCATGGTAGCTGGCCGGATGGTCGCGGTCAAGGCCCACATATTCGTCCAAGTTAAAGGATACCGCTTTAGAAAAATCCAGCAGACCCTGATCGTAAAGGGCCGTTAGGCTTTCATAAACGGGCAGCGGGGAGGAGCCGGTGGCGAAGCCCAGCACGCTGCGGGGGTTTTTCAAAAGCTGCGCGGCAAACATCATAGCCGCAGCTTGTCCGATTTGCCGCTTTTCGGGATATACCACAAGATTCATGTCGTTCCACTCCTTGCCTCTCCGGCGCCGTCTGCCGGAGGTTTTCTATATTCACTATTGTACCATACCTGTGGTTTTACGCAAGCCCTATTGCGGATAGCCGCGGCGCAAACCGGTACTTACTCACGATTTGGATCTGGTTTTTTATTTAAGATAGAAGATTGTGGCAAAGGTGTGGTATAATGTGTGCACAACCAAGTTGCGCGCACAGAAAGAAACCAGCACACGCTTGATTGGCGCTCTTGGTTTGCGGTTGTGCGCATGGCTTGTTTAGTGCTGCTTTAGAGCAGATTGAGAACAGCAGTTAAAAACAACGAAAACAACAGCCGGATTGTGCTTGCGCGAAAACTAGCGTATGCGATACGGGAAACAGCTGGGCTGCGTTGGCTCCGGCGGTCAAGGGAGAACGACTCAACAGGTATCATTGGCTGTTATGCGGTTGTGAAAATAGTTTGTCCTTTCGCGCTTTCCTTATCAGTTTTCAGCAAAGGAGCATGTGTAATGACGGTAGATAAACTGGTTCAGGAGTTTTGTTGGCTGGATACGGAAGAAATAGACGATACCAACGCCGGCGCCGAACAATATCAGCAGCTAGTTGCCTGGGCAGGCAGGGCGAGAGGGAAAAATCCTTTGGCCTTTGATGCGCTGACCGGCTGGCTGCTGGATGATGCGCAGTGGAGCGAAGACAGGCTTGCGGAGAACCAGCGCATCTTGATGCAGGGCGTGCTGGCGCGTTTTCAACAGCAGAATGCTTTGCTCAGAGAGCGGCTGCTGCGGCTGAAGCCAACGGGCGTGGTAAACGAGGCGCTGTTTCCGGCGTTGGATCGGTTTGACAGCGAGTTAAAGGGAAAAACGCAAGACGGTTTGCTGCAAAACGCGGTGGGGCAACTGTTTGCCAACTTTTCCGTTATGAGCGATAGCGGCGTTAGAAAACAGATAGCGGGGGATAAAACGGGGCCTGCCGGCACCGACCATGCGGATGTTTACGGCTATATCAATTGTCTGAAAGACTGTGATGCGGCGGTGCAATGGGCGCTTTTTATGCCCGAAACCGTTGCAAACCAGCAAAAGGGCTTTCGGGTAAGCTCTTTTTCCTATCAGAAAATGCCCGCCATGCGCTTTATCGGGCGGGAAGGCGGCGATCTTGGCGATGCACAGGCGCGTCGGGAACTCTTTTGCAGGTTGGATGCCCTGCACGGTTACCGCTCTGGTTTTGACTATGATATTTTGTTGCTGCACCACAACGGTTTGTGTGTTGATGTGAGCCCCTGCCATGCGGTTTGGGGGCGGTTTATGAAACCGGATACCCCCGTGCCGGAAGGATTTCTCTCTTTGGAGTTTGTGCCGTACGACGACGGCAAAGAGGGCCCGCCCTATCTATCGCAATTCGCGTTCGCGGTTTTCTCCGGCGATAGCGCGGCTATGCACAGCTGCGAGGGCTATGACAGCGACGCCATGTACGACGTTACCAGAAATATTATGCTGGGGCAGGGGGTTCCGATCCCTTACCCTCATAAATATTGGGCTGCGGAGGTTTACATAGACGGATGGCATCAACCAAGCACCGGATATCTGTTCAGTGCGCAGCGGCAAACGGATTGATTTTTAGGAAGGGGCGTTATTCATGGCCGAAATACAAGGGCTGATCCATATTTATTGCGGGGATGGCAAAGGAAAAACCACGGCCACCGTGGGGCTGTGCGTTCGGGCTGCGGGGCACGGCAGGCGCGTGCTTTTCGTGCAGTTTTTAAAGGGGGATACTTCCGGCGAGCGGGCGGCGCTGAGCGCGTTGCCCGGCGTTACGGTGGCGCCCTGCCCGCATGAGATTAAGTTTACCTTTCAGATGAACCCGCAAGAAAAGCAAGAGGCCGGCCGGTTGTGGAGCGATCAGCTGCGCCGGGCCGTTCAGGCTTGCCGGGAGGAACCATACGATCTGCTGGTGCTGGATGAGATTTTTGACGCGGTGGCCACCGGGATGGTGCAAGAGGAGGAGCTGCTTGCCTTTTTGCGCGGCAAGCCCCGGGGGTTAGAGGTGGCACTCACCGGGCGCGCGCCGGGCCAAGCGTTTTTGCAGCTGGCCGATTATGTTTCGCAGGTGCAAATGGTAAAGCATCCATATGAGCGCGGGGTGCCCGCCCGGGAGGGGATTGAGTATTAACCCCGCCGCCTAAAACAAAGCCTAAAGTGAAATGCGGCAGGGTGGCGCCTGGAACGCGCAGGATTGCGCGAGGAGGCTTATTTACCAAATTTGCCGTAAAGCCCCTGCCTTTGGCATGGGGCGTGTCAATTGATACGATGCAGGGCAAAAAACGCCCGGCGCTCCGGCTGACGGCCGGAATGCCGGGCGTTTCCCTTACCGCTGGGGCAAGGTTACTCCTGCGCGCCGGGGACGTTGGGCAGGGCGTCAAAGCCGCGCTGCAAGTCCTCGTCGGTGGGGATATAGTCGGTCATGCGGTGCTCATGGTAAGCGGCGTAGGCGGTCATATCAAAATAGCCTGTGCCGGTTAACCCGAAGAGAATGGTCTTTTGCTCGCCGGTTTCTTTGCACTTGAGCGCCTCGTCGATGGCCACGCGGATAGCGTGGGACGATTCGGGGGCGGGCAGGATGGTTTCCACCCGAGAGAACAGGGTGGCGGCCTCAAACACCTTGGTTTGCTCCACTGCGCGGGCTTCATCCAAATAACCGTCGTGATACAGCTTAGAAACGATGGGCGACATGCCGTGATACCGCAAACCGCCTGCGTGGTTGGCCGAGGGGATAAAGCCGCTGCCCAGGGTATACATGCGGGCCATGGGGGTAACCTTGCCGGTGTCGCAGTAATCGTAGGCGTAGCGCCCGCGGGTCATAGAGGGGCAAGAGGCGGGTTCCACCGCGATAAAGTAGGGGTTGGCCTTGCCCAGCAGTTTATCCTGCATAAAGGGGGCAATCAGGCCACCTAAGTTGGAGCCGCCGCCCGCGCAGCCGATGATGATGTCGGGGTATTCATCCAGCAGCTCCATAGCGGTTTTGCTTTCCAGCCCGATGATGGATTGGTGCAGCAGCACCTGGTTGAGCACGCTGCCCAGCACATAGCGGTACCCATCGGAGCTTACGGCCCGCTCGATGGCCTCTGAAATGGCGCAGCCCAGGCTGCCGGTGGTGTTGGGATCGTTGGCCAAGATGGCGCGGCCCACCTGGGTTTGGTTGCTGGGGCTGGCGATGACCTCGGCGCCGAAGGTTTGCATCACCGCTTTGCGGTAGGGCTTTTGCTCGTAGGAGGCCTTTACCATAAATACGGTCAAGGGCAGGTTAAAGTAGGCGCAGGCTTCTGACAAAGCGGTGCCCCACTGCCCGGCCCCTGTTTCGGTGGTGAGGCCCTTCATGCCCTCTTTTTTGGCATAGTAGGCCTGGGCAATGGCCGAGTTGAGCTTGTGGCTGCCCGAGGTGTTGTTGCCCTCGAATTTATAGTAGATTTTGGCGGGCGTGCCCAGTTCTTTTTCTAAGTTATAGGCCCGAATGAGGGGGGAGGGGCGGTACACCCGGTACATCTGGCGGATTTCTTCGGGAATATCCACATAGCGTGTTTCGGCGTCCAGCTCCTGATGGGCCAGCTCCCGGCAGAAAATGGGATAAAGCTCCTCCTTGCAAATGGGCTTGAGCGTGGCGGGATTGAGCATGGGATCCGGCTGCTCCTTCATATCAGCGCGCAGGTTATACCATTGCTTGGGCATTTGTTCCTCTGTTAAATAAAGCCGGTAAGGCACATTTTTCATAGCGATAGCTCCCTTCAAAATGAAAATAAAATACAAAAAAGCCCTTGCCCCAGTTTACACTGGGACAAGAGCTTATCAAACAAAACTCCTGCGGTACCACCCACATTGGCGCTATAGCGCCCGCTCAGCCGCATACCAACATATGCGCTCCCTTGGTAACGGGGGGAGAACCCGTCATCAGCTAATGGGCCTGTGTTATCAAGCCGTTCGCCCTGCCCTCGTAAGCCCATTCAACAGGCAACCCCATACCGCAATCCCACCACCTGCGGCTCTCTAGGATAAGGAAGACCCCGCCTACTACTCTTACTCAACGGTTTATTTGGCTATTGGTTTGTATGTTTGGATTATAAAGCACCCGCCGGCGCGTTGTCAAGTGAGTGCACAAAAAATTTTTGTTCCCGTTACGCCGGCAGTTCCGCCTTCTCCAACGGAAAGCGGCTCCCGACATGCGCGCAGGTTTCTTTATTTTGGCGCATGCAAACGATCCTGGGGCGACAGGGGGCGCAGCACCCGGCAGGGATTGCCCGCAGCCAGCGAGTTGGCGGGCAGATCCTTTGTTACCACGCTGCCCGCCCCCACAACGGTGTTTTCGCCGACGGTAACGCCGGGGCAAACCCGCACGCCGCCGCCCAGCCAAACATGATCCCCCAGCGCAATGGGGGCCGCTGTGCACAGGCCGCCGGCCCGCTGCTGGGGATCCAGCGAGTGGCTCACGGTATACAGCCCCACTTGGGGTCCCAGCAGCACATGGTTGCCTATGGTTACAGGGGCGCTGTCTAAAATCACGCAGTCAAAGTTGGCGTAAAAATAATCCCCCACCGTAATGTTGCGCCCAAATTCACAGCGAAACCCCGCCTCCACCAGGGGCGTGGCGCCGTGGCCGCCCAGCAGCTCGTGCAGCAGCGCCGCACGCTGCTGGATATCATCTTCGCCGGTTTGCTCCAAACGGCGCAACAGCTTTTTCGCGCGGCTGCGCAGGGCCACCAAATCGGGATCCAGCACATCAAAGGGCCTGCCCTCCCGCATGGCGCGCCAGGCGGGGGAGGCGGGATTGCAATCCATGGCAAAACCTCCTTATTTTCGGCTTGTTTTTAGCTTGTTTCCAGCTTTCCCGGCTTGCGGCCGGGAGAGCGGCGATATCTTTTCGCGTGTTGAAACGGCTTTCGGCCATTTTAGCCGTTTCGGCATTTTCCTTTTTGTCCCTCTTATCCTTACTCCTCCCGGATAAAGCGCCGTTTATCTTCCGGCGTAATTTCGCGGATTACCCGGCAGGGGTTGCCTGCAGCGATAACGCCGGAGGGGATATCGTGGGTTACCACGCTGCCTGCGCCGATGATGGTGTCGTCGCCGATGGTGACCCCGGGCACCACTACCACGTTGCCGCCTACCCACACATTGTTGCCGATGGTGATGGGCAGCGCATATTCCAACCCAGCGTTGCGTTGCTGCACATCATAGGGGTGGCCGGCGGTATACAGGCTCACGCTGGGGGCCAACAGCACATTGTCGCCAATGGTGACCTTTGCCCCGTCTAAAATCGTGCAGTTGAAGTTGGCGTAAAAGTTCTTGCCCACGTGGATATTGTAGCCGTAATCGCAGTAAAAGGGCTGCTCTACCCAAGCGCCTTCGCCGCAAGAGCCAAACAGCTCCCGCAGCACACGGGCGCGCTGGGTCGTATCCTGGGCAGGCAGGGCGTTGTATTGGGTGTTGAGCTGCCGTGCGCGCATGCGCTCTTGGGTGAGCTGTTCCTCTGCGGATAAATAGAGCTGGCCCGCCGCCATCCGTTCCTTTTCCGTCATCTGTTTTCCAACCTTTCTGTGCCGTATGAAAAATCATTGCTGTGTTTCGCGGCCAAACCGCCGCCATGGTGATTATAACGAAAAGTTTGCGGCGGGGCAAGCCCCCAAACCCAAGCGCTAAAATCCAGATATACCGGGCGGCCCCGGGCGCTTTTTCGCACAAAACGGCGCGGGCAAAACAGGGCGGCAAAGGGCAGCTTGCGCAACGCCTGGCGCAGCCAGAAGCACTGCTACAAAAAGCGGGCCGGGAACCCAGAGGCTCCCGGCCCAAAAATCATGAAAAAGGATAGTGAAAGGGCGCAAATTTATAAACGGCGGCGCTGCGTTACGAAATTTTAACGCAGGCCAGGCTGTTGGCCGCCAGCTCAAAGCAAACGGTGTTGCCCTCTGCCTTGGCTTCGCCGGTAACGCGCTCGCTGAGATCCACAAGCTGGGCCTCTTTGGCGTTAAAGCCCAAGGTAACCTTGGCGCAGCCGGGCTTGCCGCAGGTTTCATAGGCGCGCACCAGCAAGGAGCCGTCTTTGGCCAAGCTGACGCTGGAGAGCACCGCTGTGTCGCTTTCAAAGCGCAGCAACGCGCTTTCGGCGGGCAAGGTGCCCTTGTGGGCCACTACCGGCTGGTAGCTCATGCCGTGGTTGATGTCGGTGGCCAGCTCTTCCATTGCTTTGGGGCAGGCGTCTTCCACCGCCACCGACAGGGTGATTTTATGAATGCCGCGCTCCGGATAGGGATCCGGATTGTGGGTGGCGTTGATGAGGGTGGCGGTCAGAGTGTTGTCGGCGCCGCGGTAGCCGTATTTGCAGTTGGTTACCAACGCCAGCGACTTGCCGCCCGCTTTAACGGCGGAAGCATATTGCAGGGCGGGCACGTCGATGCGCTGGGATTTGCGGTACAGCGCGCCGGCGGGCACGTCGTAAAGATATTGTTCCGCCTCATAGCCCAAGGGGGCCACATAGGCCAGCACCGGCACCGGCGTGGTGCGCAGGCCCACTTCGTGCCAATCGATTTCGTAATGGTAGGTGACGGCCTTGGCGTGCTTATCCAGCGTTACGGTGGCCTTTACGGTGGAGTTTTTGATTTTTTGCTCCATCTCAAAGCCCTGACGCAGGTCGCCAGCAGGCAGCGCGTGGATGCGCACCATCTGCTCCATGGGTTCGATGTGGGTGTAGCGGCCGATGTTCCAGGCGCTGGAGGAATCGGACTCGGTTTCAATATATCGCAAGCCCGCGCCGCACTTGCACAGCAGTTCGCTGCCGCTGCTCTTATCGATAAAGGAGATCATCTCGCCGTTTTTGTAGTCAAACTCGGCGCGCAGATGCTCGTTTTCCAACACAAAGTTGGCGGTTTCTTTGTTGGTGCGCTCGCTGCCTTGGTAGTAAATGCGGTACTCCTCGGGGTCGGTTTCACGCAGCACCACCGTAGTGTAGCCCAAGGCGGGCACAGTGGCGTCCACCAAGAAGCGGAAATATTTGTGATCCCAATATTGTTGCAGCGAGGAATCCAACAGCTGGAAGGAAAGCTCCTCGCCCTTGCTGTCTTCCAAACGGATGTAGCGCATATCGCCCACCCAGTCCCACACCGTGATTTCCACGGGCTCGGTGCGGTCGTGGGCGCTGGGGTTAAAGATATGGAAGATACGGGTGCGGCCCGCGCCCCGCTCCGGACTGGGCACGCCGGTAAAGCTGGAAAGGCCGTAGCCTACGCCCGCGCCCTCCGACTGGGAATCGGCGGGGATGCCGTCGGTTACGATAAAGGAGGTGTCGATCTGCTCTGCCAAGCGGCGGGTGGCGTTGGCATGCTGGGTATTGGCCACCGCCATGGCTTCAGCAAACAGGCCCATGGCGTGCTCGCGGCTGTCTTGCACGCAAGAGCCGGTGAGAATATCGTGGAAGTGGGTAAACAGCACCTTTTGCCAGGCAGACTCAAACTGCCTGGGAGCAAAGGTGGCGCCCGTAGTCTTGTTGGCCAGGGCGGAGATGTTCTCGGCGTCCACCAGTTGGGCTTCGCAGCGGCGGTTGGCCAGCTTTAGCCTGCTTTGGGTGGTGTAGCAGCCGGGGAAGGTGAAGTTCATCTCGTGATCCACCACAGGCAGCTTCTCGCGCACCGATTCGGCAATGTGGAAGAACTCGCGCACCGTGCCGAAGCGCAACGCCGGGAATACGGGCCACTGCATCATTTCCATGGCGCGTTCCACGTCCCGCCGGCTGGGGCCGCCGCCGTGGTCGCCCACGCCGTAGACGATGAGGCCGGTTTTCAACCCGCCGCTGCGCCGGGAGATATCGATAAGCCCAGCGCCGATTTTGGGGGTGATGCCGCTGTTATACCAATACTGCTCGCGGTACACCAGCACCTCTTTGCCGGAGGGGGCGCGCCAGCGGTACAGGGCGTTGTCGCCGTCTAGGCCGCGGCAGTGATAATAATATTTCACGTTGCCGTAGTTGTTAATTTCAGGCACAAAGGCACTGTGGCCGAAGGTGTCGGGGGAGAAATCCACCTCTAGGCTGTCGGGATCCACGCCCCACTTTTCCTGCATATAATCGCGGGTGTATTTGATGTGCCGCAGCAGGGATTCGGTGTTGGGCATGTTTTTATCGGTTTCCACCCAAGCGGTGGCGGTAACCTCCCAGCGGCCCTCTTGAATGCGCTGCTTAATACGCTCCATCAGCTCGGGATCGTAATCCTCCACAATTTTGTACACCGAGGTTTGCGATTGCGAAAAGCAAAAATCAGGATATTCGTCCATCAGGTTGAGCATGGTGCGGAAGGTGGCCAGGGTGGCCGCAACCGTTTCTTGCCAGCCCCACATCCAGTTCATATCAATGTGGGCGTGGGCGGCCAGGATCAGGCTGTATTCCTTGGCGGCCGGCTGCAAGGGCAGCAACATTTCTTCTGCCTTTAGGCAAGCGGCCTTGGTGAGCACGCCGTCTTCCTGCATGCAATCCATCAGATAATCCAGCGCCGCGCCAATGGCACCGTCAAACTGGCCCTCGTTGGCCCCGGAAAGGCGGATGGCAAACTCAATTTGGCCCAGGATCCGGCGTATCCACTTGTTAGGCATGGTGACGTACTGCGCCTCTTCTCGCGGCATGCCGAAGGTTTCTTCATACCCCATAACCTCGCGGTTGCCGCCCACCAGCTTTTTCAGCTTGGTGTATTTTGCTGCTAAATTAGACACGTTTATCAAACCTCCTGACGTTGATTGGTAAACCGGTTCAAAGTTCTGGTTCCATCATAATGTGATGTCAAGTCTTCGTCAATAGAAGAAACTGCGTTTTTTTTAAGAATTCTGTGCTATTTGCCGGTTTGACAGAAAGATCCCCCTTCTCCCGCGCGGGGATTTGTGGTAAGCTAGGGCTAAAGCCGGCGAAGGGAGGAATAACAGCGAATGGAGCGAATGAAACAAACGGAGCAAGCGGAGCAGATGGAAAAATGGGATGCTTATTATGAAGACGGAACCCCGGCAAACCGGGTGCTGGTGCGCGGGGAGGCGATTCCCCAGGGGCTTTACCACCTGGTGGCCGAAGTGCTGGTGCGGCACGAAGACGGCAGCTTTTTGCTGATGCGGCGCGACTTGCAAAAGCCCAACTACCCAGGTTATTGGGGCAGCGGCGCGGGCGGCAGCGTTTGCCTAGGGGAAAGCGCTGTGCAGGGCGCCGTGCGGGAGCTGTGGGAAGAAACCGGCCTGCAGGCGCAAGAGGGCCGGTTGCGCCCTATTTATTGGCTGGTAAACGGTAAGACCCAGGGGATTTATGCGGGCTACTGCTTTGACTACCGGGGAGAGAAAGACGCCGTGCGCCTGCAAGAGGGAGAAACAGTGGATTACCGCTGGGTTCCGGCAAACACCTTCGCTGCGATCATCGCCGGGCAAGAGGTGCCGGGTTACCCATTTGTGCCCGCTTTGCAGCAACGGCTGCGGCGCGCACAGGAGCTAGGCGCGCTGCCGGATTTTAACGCAGACACACAATAAAAGGGAGGATAGTTATGGTTCGGTTTGGCACAGGCGGCTGGAGGGCCGTGATTGGGGATGAATTTACCAAAAGCAACGTGCGGCTGCTGGCGGCGGCCTTGGCCCGGCGTATCCGGCAAGAGCGGCAGCAGGCCCGCGGGCTGGTGATAGGCTACGACAGACGTTTTCTCTCCCGCGAGGCGGCCCAATGGGCAGCCGAGGTAATAGCGGGCGAAGGCGTGGCCTGCCGGGTGATCAACCGCGAGGCGCCCACGCCGCTGATTATGTTCGCCGTAAAATATATGGCGCTGCCCTACGGCATGGCGGTTACCGCCAGCCATAACCCCGCCGTTTACAACGGCATTAAGGTGTTTATGGAGGGCGGGCGCGACGCCGACGAGGTGCTCACTCACGAGCTGGAGCAGGCTATGGACGGGTTGGATCCCGCTGCCATTGCCAGCGTGCCCTATGCAGAGGGGGTGCGCCAGGGGCTCATCCTAGAGGTGAACCCCATGAACGATTATATCGACAGCATCATCCGATCGGTGAATATGGACGCCATCCGCGGGCGCAACCTGAAGATTGTGCTGGATCCCATGTACGGCGTGAGCAAAACGGCGCTGCAAACCATTTTGCTCACCGCCCGGTGCGATGTGGATGTGATACATGAGCGGCACGACGCCTTGTTCGGCGGGCGGCTGCCTGCGCCCAATTTAAAAACCATGGGCGGCCTGATGGCCTTTGTAGAAGAGAACGGCTGCGACCTGGGCATTGCCACCGACGGCGACGCCGACCGGCTGGGCGTTGTGGACGACGAGGCCCATTTTTTGCACCCCAATCAGATTTTGGTGCTGCTGTATTATTACCTGCTGCACTATAAAGGCTGGCGCGGCCCGGCGGTGCGCAACCTGGCCACCACCCACTTGTTGGATCGCATCGCCGCCGACCACGGGGAGCAGTGCTATGAGGTGCCGGTGGGCTTTAAACATATTTCGGCCAAAATGCTGCAAACCGGCGCCGTAATCGGGGGCGAATCCTCCGGCGGCCTTACTGTGCGCGGGCATATCCAGGGCAAAGACGGCATCTACGCCGCCGCGCTGCTGGTGGAGATGATAGCCACCACCGGGCGCAGGCTTTCGCAGCTGTACCGCGAGATTGTGCAGCGCTACGGCAGCTTGGAGATGACCGAGGAGGATTTTCGTTTTACCGCCGGGAAAAAAGCCGAAATTCAGCAAAAGCTGCTGCATAACAAAGAACTGCCTACCTTTGATTTGCCGGTGGAGCGGGTGTCTTATCAAGACGGCTGCAAGGTTTACTTTGAAAACGGCGGCTGGGTGGTGGCCCGTTTTTCGGGCACCGAGCCGCTGCTGCGCATTTTTTGCGAAATGCCCAACCGGCAGCTGGCGGCCCAAACAGCCGCCACCCTGCGCCAGTTTTTGGGGGTGTAAGGCCATAGGGCAGCTTTGCCTCTTGCAATCGCCGGGCGGTTGTGCTACACTGGTGCGCGGATAAAACAAAACAAGCTTGCCAAAGAGAGAAAGAGAAGGCGGGCGGCTTTCCTCCGGTTTACCGGCCGGGGGCAGCTGCTGCTTTCTCTTTTTGCGTTTTGCCCGGCGCCTTGGCGGGCAAAGGCAAACGGAGAAGCGTGGAGAGTTGGAGAATCGGAGGGAGAATGGTGAAACAGATAAAACGGGTTGCAGGTCAACCCCGAAACAGAAAAGGAGGGTGCGGGCATGGCAGGCATGTATGACGTGGCGATTGTGGGCTGCGGGATCACCGGCGCGGCCCTGGCCTATGAACTATCCAAATATCAGGTGAAAACGGTGGTGCTGGAGCGGGGCAACGACGTGGCCTACGCCACCACCCGGGCCAACAGCGCCATTGTGCACGCTGGTTACGACCCCGAGCCCGGCACTATGATGGCCCGGCTCAATGTGCGGGGCAACGCCCTAATCGAGCAGCTGGCGCAAACGTTGGACGTGCCCTATCAAAAAATAGGATCTTTTGTGCTGGCTTTACAGCCGGAGGATCAAGAAACCTTGCGCGCCTTGTACAACCGGGGCGTACAAAACGGCGTGCCGGAGCTGCGGCTGCTTAGCCGGGAAGAAGCCCTGGCCATGGAGCCCGCTTTAAGCCCCGACGTGTTAGGGGCGCTATATGCGCCCAGCGCGGGCATTGTAAGCCCCTGGGAGCTGTGCTTGGCCCTGATGGAGGCGGCGGTGCAAAACGGCGCCGAGCTCAGGCTGATGCACGAGGTAACCGGGGTGGAAAAAACCGAAGAAGGCTACGCCTTGCAAACCCCTCAAGGTCCGGTGCACAGCCGCTTTGTGGTAAACGCCGCAGGGGTGGACGCCGCCAAGGTGCACGCCATGGCGGCCCCGGCCGATTTTACCATTGCGCCCAGCCGCGGGGAATATTACCTGCTGGATAAAAACCAGGGGCAGTTGGTAAGCCGGGTAATCTTTCAGTGCCCCAGCAAGGTGGGCAAAGGCGTGCTGGTGGCCCCCACGGTGCACGGCAACCTAATCGTGGGCCCCAACGCCGAGCCGGTGGGGCAGGGGCACGACACCGCCACCACCGGCCAAGGGCTGGATTTTGTGCGCCAGCAGGCGTTAAAATCGGTGCCTGGCGTTAACTTCCGGGAGTCCATCCGCAATTTTGCGGGGGTGCGCGCCAACTCCGATTGCGACGATTTCATCATCCGCGAGGCCCCCGGCGCTCCCGGCTTTATCGATTTGGCGGGCATCAAGTCGCCGGGATTGACCTCGGCGCCGGCCATCGCCGAAGAGGCGGTAGCCTTGCTGCAAGGGTGCGGCCTTGCCCTTTTGCCCAACGAGGAATTCCGCGCTTACCGGCGCAAAATCCGCTTTAAAGAGCTGCCTGTGGAAGAAAAGCAGGCCCTCATCCGGCGGGATCCCCGGTTTGGCCGGGTGATTTGCCGGTGTGAAACCATAACCGAGGGCGAAATTGTGGCGGCGCTGCACAGCCCTATCCCGCCCACTACGTTAGATGGGGTGAAACGCCGCTGCAACGCCGGGATGGGCCGCTGCCAAGGCGGCTTCTGCTCCCCCCGGGTGCAAGAGATTATTTCGCGGGAGCTGGGCCTGCCCATGGAACAGGTGCTGCTGGGCGACTTGGGCACCGTGATATTAACGGGGCGCACAAAATCCGATAAGCAGGGAGGGCTTGCCTAATGGAAAAGTACGATATCATCGTCATAGGCGGCGGCCCCGCCGGCCTGGCGGCCGCCTGCAAGGCCTGGGAGGAAGGCGCGCGCAGCATCCTAATCCTAGAGCGGGATAAGGAGCTGGGCGGTATTTTAAACCAGTGCATTCACAACGGCTTCGGCCTGCATTATTTTAAAGAGGAATTAACCGGCCCGGAGTACGCGGGGCGCTTTATCGCCATGCTGCAAAGCACCGGCGTGCAGGTAAAGCTGGATACCATGGTGCTGCACATCACCCAAGATCGCGTGGTGCACGCGGTAAACAGCAAAGACGGCTACATGCAGCTGCAGGCTGGGGCCATTGTGCTGGCGATGGGCTGCCGGGAGCGCACCCGCGGCGCCATCGCCATCCCCGGCGACCGCCCGGCGGGTATCTTCACTGCGGGAACCGCCCAGCGCTATGTGAATATGGAAGGCTACATGGTGGGCCGCCGGGTAGTGATTTTGGGATCGGGCGACATCGGCCTCATTATGGCCCGCCGCATGACCCTGGAGGGGGCCAAGGTGCTGGCCTGCGTGGAGCTGATGCCTTACTCCAACGGGCTAAACCGCAACATTGTGCAGTGTTTAAACGACTACAACATCCCGCTGTACTTGTCGCACACCATTACCGATATCAAGGGCCAGGGGCGCGTGCAAAGCGTAACCGTCAGCAGGGTGGATGAAAACCGCCGCCCGGTGCCCGGCAGCGAAATGGTGTTTGATTGCGACACCGTGCTGCTTTCGGTGGGCCTCATCCCCGAAAACGAGCTTACCCGAGAGGCGCAAATCCCCATGGATAGGCGCACCAACGGCGCGCTGGTGTATGAGAATATGGAAACCATGGTTCCCGGTATTTTTGCCTGCGGCAACGTGGTGCACGTGCACGACTTAGTGGATTTTGTCACGGCAGAAAGCCAGCGGGCAGGGGCTGCCGCCGCCCGGTTTGTAAAGAATAGAGAAACGGCCCAAGAGCAAGAGGGCGAGCAAGATTCCGGCCCGGTGCTGCAAGTACAAAACGGCAGCTGCGTTAACTATACGGTGCCGCAAAGCATCCGGGTGGAACAGGTGGAAAAACGAGTGGAAATTTTCTTTCGGGTCAACCAGGTGTACCGCGATAGGGTGATTCGGGTGATGGACGGCGAAAACCAGCTGGCCAGCTACCCCAGGGAGCACATGGCCCCGGGCGAAATGGAGCGCATCGCCCTGCCCCGTGCACTGCTGGATAAGGTGCAAAGCGGCGCTATTACCGTAATGGTGGCGCCCAAAGAGCAGGCGGAGAAGCCGGAGCAGCCGGAGAAGGCGGAACAGGAGGCGGCAAAATGACCGAACTAATTTGCATTGTATGCCCCAAGGGCTGCCACCTAAAGGTGGACGAAGAAAACGGCTACCGGGTGACGGGCAATTCCTGCAAGCGCGGGGAGGAGTACGGCAAAAAGGAGCTGACCAACCCCACCCGGGTGATTACCTCTACCGTGCGCGTTACGGGCGGGCTACACCAGCGCCTGCCGGTAAAAACCGATAAAGACATCAGCAAAAAGCTGATTTTTGACGCGGTGCGCCTGCTGGACGACGTTACCGTTCAGTCGCCCGTAAAGGCGGGGGACGTGGTGTTGGCCAACGTGTTGGGCACCGGGGTGAACTTTGTGGCCTCGCGGGATATGTAACGGCAAATGCTCCCATGTTCCAATATTCCAATGCGCAAAACGATTTAAAGCATTGTAAAATAGCTTTTCCCTTTCTATATATAATAGGAAGATAGATTAAGTAAAATAAAGCGGCGCTTGCCAGAAAGCTAGACAGCGGCGCATAAGGTAGGAGCATAGGCGCATAAGAGCATAAGAACATAAGAACAGGCAGCGTCAAACAAAAACAAAACAATAGAGCAAGGGCGGTGTGGAAAATCATCCACGCCGCCCTTTTTTGCGCCCAATTTTTCAATGCTCCGTTTCAAGGCCCGCTGATTCTACTAGTCCCGCTAGTCTCACGGTCCCACTGTCCCAATAGGCCCGCATTCCACGATGCCATGGTTCCATTGCCTTGTGCTCCCTATGTGCTCATGTTCCGCTATACGGTGCTGCTGTTGATGCCGGCTTCGCACAATTGCAGTAGCGAAATCCCCTGCAAGAATTTTTGCAGCCCTTCGCCCAGAGGGGTGAGCACCAGGTTTTGCACAGCCGCTTGTATCCCTTGGGCCCGGCAGCTGCGCAGCGCGGGGGCGGCCTCTTCCAGCAGCGCGGTATCCAGCGCGTTTAAAATATCGTAGGCAGAGATATCCTCAGCGGGCCGGGCAAGCCGGTAGCCCCCTTGCGCCCCTTTCACCGATTGCACCAACCCCGCCCGTTTCAGCAGAGAAAATACCTGCTCTAAATAAATTTTAGAGATATCCAGCTGTTCCGATACTTGCAGCACGGTGATAGGGCTGCCGTCCTCCCGCGCGGCGATATAAATCATAGCGGCCAGGCCGTATTGCGTTTTTGCAGAAATTTTCATTTTCCCCATCCTTTCAGCTTTTCATCCATTCAACCATTCGACCCTTCGATCATTCGGCCTTTCGCATCTGCGCATCTAGCTGATAAAACGATTGTACCACTGCACCGCGCCTGCGCCAAGGCGGCAGCAATCTGTCATTTCTAATCTATTATATCATATGAAAGCGCCCTTGGTATAAGTAGTTTTTCCGCAGCGAAAACAGCCCGCAGCCCCCTTGGCGGGATCGAAAAAGCGAGACAAGGTATGTCAAACACGATATTCTCATGAAAATTTGTCAAGCTCTTTAAAAACACGTATTTTATGACCGGCGTGTGACCCGAAAAGTGTATGATAAAGAAAACCTGGCCGAATCTTGCTGGAAATGATTAAAAACGCGTTAAGAGAAAAGCGCTTTTGTAAAAATGGCACGAAAGGCCCCGCGGGCCGCAAAATAAAAAATTTAAAAAATTTTTTAAGTTTTTTTTGAAAAACCCGCGTTTTGTGACCGGCGTGTGACCGCAAAGGTGTATGATAAGTCCATGATAAACGCCCCGCGGCCAGGGCGGCTGACTTATAAGCATCGATACGGCCGCACCGGTAGGCGGCCCGATCGTTTTCGGTAGAGCAATAGGTATTCTCAATGTAAAGGAGCAGTGGTTGGTCATGAAAAAGAAAAGGAGTTTCCGCCTGTTTTCCATGATATTGGCGCTTGCCATGATGTGTGGAATTATGGCGGAAGGTTTCTCGGCGCCGCCCGCGGCGGCCGCCGCCAACAACGCCGGCACGTCGTATGCGCCGGTTACTACGGGGGATCCGACCAATATGGACGGCGTTACGGTGGAGAAAAGCGCCCAGGCGGTAAGTTCCCAAGAGTATAACGCCGGCACCGAGAATGAGTTCTGGGTGCAGTTCGACGTTACCGGGCAGGATGATACTACCGAGCCTAAGCCGGTGGATGTTGTAATGGTGTTGGACGCCTCGGGTAGCATGAAAGGGGACAGCAGAGCGGGTGCTTTGAAAGAAGCTGCAAAGGATTTTGCCAAAGAAGTCCTAGAAGGCAACAATGTTAGCCCCGATAATAGAGTAGCTACTATTATTTTCTCGGATAGTATTAAGAATACTTGGACCACAGGCTTTCGGAGTGACTATTCAGGATACAACGGAGTTGAAAGTGTTATCAATAGCTATGTTGCTGACGGTGGCACGCGGCAGGGCTTGGCTTTAGAGCAGGCTTATGATTTGCTTCAGAGGGAAAGCTCTGCTGATAGGAAGAAGGTAGTTGTTCTCTTCACTGATGGCATGCCTGCGTTGTATGTAATGGAATATGATTGGTGCGTCGAAGCAGCAGAGGCGGCAAAGCAAATCCAATCCTTACAGAACACCGAGTTGTATTGTGTCTATTGGGAGCCTGATTGGGATGACACGTATGCTGCCGGTATTGATGCCGATAACGTTGAGGGGACGAGTTCTTCGTCATATTCGTATGCAGATAAGTATTTCCAATATGATGGTATTGAGTACGGAAGGTATGGAACTGTTAACGACAATGGCTATGAAACATGGGCGAATGGATATTATTTTTCCAAAGAGGCACAAAAAGACTTTATTCATAATGACGTTTTGCCCTCTTTAGCGGATGAGGGTAAGTTAATCGAGGCGGCGCAAAGCTCAGAGGGTCTAAAAGAAGTATTTGACGATATTTTGGGTCAGGTTTTCGCCTACGCCACAGATCTGACCATACACGACGCAATCCAGACAGAGAATTTTACCTTTAATGCAAGCGCAAGCGGTGCGGTGCAGTATAAGTATGCTAACCAAGAAGCATGGACTACCATGGGCACGGATTCGAGTGCAGATGCTTACTATGTCTATGATGGTAATGGTGGTATCGACCTCAAATTCACAAAGGTTTCCTCTGCGCAGGGC
Source organism: Candidatus Gallacutalibacter stercoravium (assembly GCA_018716975.1). Taxonomy (GTDB): domain Bacteria; phylum Bacillota; class Clostridia; order Oscillospirales; family Acutalibacteraceae; genus Gallacutalibacter_A; species Gallacutalibacter_A stercoravium. Next base: position 67,078 of record DVJE01000018.1, read on the forward strand.
GCTTTGCAGGTTCGCTTCCAGGTAACGCTGAACAGCGGCAAGGTGAGCGCAACAGATGGCAGCGCAAGCTTTGAGAGCCCGGATCTGGACACCAACGCTTCGGCCAGCATCAGCTTTACGGATGCGAACAATGCCCCCCAGAGCGGTAGTATTGAACAATACCCCAAAGTTTACATCCCCTCGCAGACGCTGACCATTCAAAAAGTGGTGGAGGGAACGGAGGATGCCTTTACCTTTACCACCGGTGTGAACCACAATAATAGTGATAATTGGAATAAATCAGCTTCTCTGAAAAATGGGGAAACGGTTGTATATCAGAATCTGCGTGTAGGCGCCAATTACTCGGTAACCGAGCAATTGGGCGGCGATTCCAAATACCATTTGGATAGCGTCACCGATGCACAAGGCAACCCTGTTGCTTTCAGCAACAACACGGTGGCCGGTACAATCGAGTTAGGCAAAGACGTAACCCTGGTATTTACCAATAAGGATAAGTCCGATTCCCTGCACTTGGATAAGACCGCTGAATTGGTGAATTGGGAGAATAGAACCTATAAGATTGACCTTTCCGCTTGGGCGGACGGCCAAACCACCTCTATTGAAACCCGCACACCGGCCGATATCGTCTTGGTGTTAGACAACTCGGGGAGCATGGGAGATTACGAATATGTGGCTGTAGCAGAAACCTTTGCCGAATTGCAAGCATTGACTGGTAATAGATATTATTACTACGACACTAGTTGGTGGTGGCCTTCGTACGAAGGATTGGACAAAAATGGTAGTGATTGGTATAAGGACGATACTCGTATTACTGAGAGCAACTTTGAGAGCGAGATAGGAACGGTTTATCAGCGGCTCACCCGTCTTGAAATCCTCAGGGAAGCTGTAACCGAGTTTGTAAATGCTCTGCCCGACGGCAGCACAATTACCATTGAAACGTTCGCCGACAGGGCTAGTACGATTTGTAACACTATGAAGATTAATGGGGAAGCTTCTAAACAAGAGGTTATTGGCACGTTACGTTCTTTGCGGGCGAGTGGCAGTACGTATATGTATAGAGGACTAGACTTAGCTTACAATGCTTTGCAAAGTATAGAGAGTGAAAATAAGGTAGTCATTGCATTTACAGATGGCGAGGACTATAACAAAGAAAGAGCGAAAACTTCTGCTAGCAATATAAAAAATACCGGCGCGAAGTTGTTCACCGTCGGCGTGGGCGAAGCGAATGAAGAGTTCTTACGCCAAGTGTGCACCCAGCCGCAGGAGGGCGATGACACCGAGTACTTTAAAAACTGCGAGAACATGGATGAACTGGCAGACTCGTTGTTGGAAATTTTGGAAGATACCACAACCACCGGCGGCTTTACCAATGCAACTGTAACCGATGTGATCGACCCCGCCTTTATCGTAACCGATGAAAATGGTACTCCCTTGGAAAACGGTGCTTCGGTGGCTGGCGGTACTTTGGTAATTGAAAATGGCGTCCAGAAAATTGTTTGGACGGCACAAGATATCCCTTATGACAAGGATAATCCCAATCAACCCACATGGTCTAAAACCATTTATGTTAAAGCCAAAGAGGAGTTCATCGGCGGCAACGACATCACCACCAATGGTCCTGAGTCGGGCATTTCGGTAGACGGTATCGATAAGAAGTTCCCGCAGCCTGAGGTTAACGTGAAGGTTCGATTTGATGTGACCAATGACACAGATACTATCTTTAAGGGCGAGCCCATCCCCGGCACAACTTTGGTGCCTTACACCACAGATAGTGAGGGCAACATCATTACCGGCGATGACATGTACTGCGGGCACACAGATATTGGAACGTTCACCTACAGTTGGAACCCGGTGGTTGAAGGAACAGTAGACAACACCTTCCCCGCAGATAAAGAGTATCCAGAGGAAGACACGCAGTATCAGTTAACCGTCACCTTTACGCCTCAGGCGGCAGATCCCAACAATACCAACAACAAGGTAACCACTGAAAGCAAAAAGGAGGCCGAAGCGACCACCGAAACCGGCACCTACACCGTAAAGGTGGTGCCCGGCGAGCTGCAAATCACCAAGACCATTGACGGTGAGTTCTACGAAGGCAAGGGCGATATCAAGCAAAGCTTCGTCTTTAAGGTAGAGCGCTATGACAGCGCAGAGGCCTACGACAATGGTAGCGGCACTCCTACAGACACCTTCTACGAGGTTATCACGGTTGATGCATCGAATGCCGAACAAGCAAAGGATGGCATTACCAAAACCGTTACCGGCCTGAGCAAGGGCTACTATGTGGTTACCGAGCAAGAGGGCGACGCGTGGCGCTACGACCAAGAGTCGATGACGGATAACTGGGAGAACAACGACGGCTATGTAGCGATTGGCACCAAGACAAGTGAAGAACCGCTTGCCTACTACGGCGTCGGAGAGAATACGGCTGGCGTTCGGGAAAACCCCGCAACGGTTGGTGTAACCAACAAGTTAACAGATGAAAAATGGCTGAGCGATACCACGGTGGCGGTTAACACCATCACCAACGGTAGCGAAGCGTAACCAGCGGTTCGGAGGATGTTGTGAGTAAACTAGCAAAACGGATTTGGAACACGGTTACCACCATCTTGCTGATCGCGGTTATCCTGGTGGCCGGTGTTATCGCCGGTCCACGCCTGGCGGGCCTGCAACCTTATGCGGTGCTCTCAGGCAGCATGGAGCCCACCTACCACGTGGGCAGCCTGATTTACGTGAAAGCGGTGGACCCCACCGAGGTTTCGGTGGGGGACCCCATCACCTATCACGCCGGGGATTACATTGTAACCCACCGGGTGGTGCGGGTGGATACCGAGGGACAATGCTTCTACACCAAGGGCGACGCCAATGAAACCGAAGACGGCGGCGCGGTGGCCTATGAAAGCCTCATCGGCAAGCCGATGGCTACCATCCCATATTTGGGCTATATCGCCAACGCGGTGAGTAGTCTGCGGGGCATGATTCTTGCGGTAACAGGGGTTGTAGTGCTGCTGGTGCTGATGTTCATACCCGATATACTCACAAAAGCAGAGGAAAAAGACAAAGCCAAGGCCCAGGCGGCCGGCAATGTTAAAAATGCTGATATAACTGAGAAGAAGGAGGATTAGCCATGCAAAAACAGAACGGGCACGCCGGGCGGCATGTTGCGGCTAAGGGCCCCAAGAAGAAGTTGCTGGTGCTGTCCGCAACCGTGGTGCTTCTTGCCTTGATCAGTGTGGGTAGCACGTTGGGTATGCTGCAAACCAGCACCGATACAAAGGTGAACCCATTTACCCCGGGGCAGGGCGACATTGGAATTATAGAAAGCAGCGGCAGCTCCGAAACACCGGGCGAAAGCTATGAGTTGGATTCCAGCGGCTCCGCCGACAAGAACGTGTGGATCACCAACCCCGAGGGTTCGCTCAACGTGCCCATGTACATTAGAGTAAGGCTCGTGCCGGTATGGCGCAACAGCACCGGTGAAGAAAACATGGGCAATGTTGACAGAAAAATCACGTACAACTTTGCCGAAGGTTGGGAACAGAATTGGGCGCAAAACGGCGATTATTATTACTACAAGAAGGTTTTGCAGCCCGGCGAAACCACCGCGCAGCTGTTGGATTCGGTGCACGTAGACGGCGGCATCCCCGAGGGCATGACGCTTCAAATTCAAGTGATTGCCGATTCTATTCAAGCGGAAGGCGGCGCAGCCCAAGAGGCTTGGGGCGTGGATCCCACAACAGGCTCTACCCTTCCCACTGCGTAAGGATTTCGTTCCTTTTCTTAATTGGTACCCGGCCGCCGGGGGGCGGCTAACATAAATTTTGGTTCACCCAAACCAATAAAAAACAATTGGAGGTCAAACAATCATGAAAAAGAAGATCGCGCTCATTTGCACCGCTGTTGTGCTGGTAGCGGCCATCGCGGTAGGCGGCACCCTGGCCCTGTTGACGGACAGCACTGACAAGGTTCAAAACACCTTTACTGTTGGTAAAGGCATTTCTATCGACTTGAAAGAGCCCGCGTGGGACGGCGTGGATTTTGGTGGCAACACTTCTACCGCTTCTGAAGATCTGGGCGAAAACTTGGCTCAAAACTTTGTTCCCAGCCGTGTGATCCCCAAGGATCCTACCGTAAAGAATATCTCTGAAACGGATGAAGTTTGGATCGCTGTAAAGCTGGATGTTGGTTATCAATTGAATGAAGATGGAACTACTTATAAGGTAACCGGCAAAGACGCTTTGGACAAGATTCAAGATTTTGCTCAGATTGACTGGAATGCAGGGTGGGAAGCGAAGGATGCCGATGGTAACTCCTTGGTTTATTATTACAAGACTAAGGTAGCTGCTGGTGCTGAAACTGCTAATCTGTTTAGCGAAGTCGCTATTAACAATGATGCCAACGAGCAGGGTATGGATAATTTCAAAATTGATGTAACTGCTTATGCTGTTCAAGCGGAAAACGTTGAATATGAAGCAGCCAAAACTGCTCTGGATAATTTGATGACTCAGGTTGGCGCATAAGGACAAATTTGTCGATTCCTTAAACCTTACATTAGTATTACGGTAACGGCGCGGCGGGGCGGCCTGCAAATGCCCCGCCCGCGGTTACTACCGGTTCATCTATCTTGTGTTTGAACGGGTAAGCCCGTAACGTTGTAAGTCTGTTTGATTGTGTAAAGCTGTTTGAGCAACTGCTTAACTGCCATTTAACAGATGTTTTAACAGCCGAGAGGAGAGTATTTAACCATGAAGAAAAAGATAGCGCTGGCTTGCACAGCCGTTGTGCTGGTGGCCGCTGTTGTTGTTGGCGCCACCCTGGCTTGGTTTACCGATACCGAAGCGAAAACCAATGTGGTTACCATGGGGAATGTTAATATTGACTTGACTGAGCCCAGCTATGTAGAGAACGCTACTGTTGATTCTGAAGGTAACTTGCATTATAACGATTATGCGATGCCTGGCGATAAGATCGCTAAGGATCCCACCATTACCAACACTGGTGATTTTGCTTGCTATGTGCGCGCCAAGATCGAGTTCACAAGCTCTGCCGAGGGTGCGGCTCTGAGCGACGCCGACCTCTACTTCAAGTATACCGATCCCGATACTCAGGCGGTTAGCTACATCTCGATTAACGACGCTTCTGCGAACGGCAATAAGTGGGTAAAATCCGGCGAGTACTGGTATTATACCGAGCCCCTGAAAAAGAACGACGCAGTAGTGCTGTTTGACACCGTTATTGTTCCTGAAGATTGGACCAATGCGGTTGCCGATGAGGATTTCTTCATTTCGGTGCAGGCTGAAGCCATCCAGGCCGATAACTTCAAGCCCAAAGAGGTTAACGGCGTGTACGGTTGGTACAACAGCAACGGCGATGAGGTTACCGTTGAAAATTATGATGACTAATCCATAACAGCTTGACGAAAGCAGGTTGTGGGTTTAAATGTGACTTGTAGGCAAATGCGTCGGTTATCACGGCTGCAACCGCTGTAGTGCCGGCAAGGCGGCGGGTCTGGCGCCATAGATATATAATTCGGGTGTGAGGGCTGAAAGGCCTGCCCGCCATGTTAGTAAAGGATATGATGCAATGAGAAAAAAGATGTTTCGGGTGATTGCGGCCATCCTGCTGATCGGCACGTTTTTTGTATCATACAATTTGATCAGCGTCGCGGCCGAGGAAAGCGATGTGATTTTCCAAGGCGGATCCCAAGATTTAATTTCTTTGCCGGATCAGGATGACCTCTGGCTCAATTTTAAACAGATGATGCCGGGCGAAACCGATACCCAAACCATTAACGTAACCAACAGCACCCAAGACACGGTAAATATTTATCTGCGGGCGGAAGGTGCCGAACGTTCAGACTTCGATTCTGACGAGGCTTACGCCATGTCGAACGAGCTGATCGGCATGTTGAACCTAACCTTAGAGCTGACCCAGCCGGGTAGCGATGTGTCCACCGTAATTTATGATGGCCCCGCTTCCGGTGTGCCTGCCGGTGAGCAGGGTGAGGTGGGCGATATGACCACCCCCATCAGCTTGGGTTCCTTTGCGCAAGATACGTCGGCTACCATCGTGGCTACCTTGCAGGTGCCCGAAGAGCTGGACAATCGCTATCAGAATGCGATGGCTAAGGTGCGCTGGATCTTCTCTGTTGAGGGTAAAGACGTTGTTAGCGACGATAGCTCTACCCCTGAGACTTCCAAGCCGCAAACCGATGGCCCCACAACCGGCGATTATCTCAATCTGATTTGGATTGGTATTGCCGTGATAGCTTCGGCTTGTTTGGTGGTTGTGCTGCTGGTGCTTCGCAAAAAGGCCGATAATAAGAACGAGGATGGCGAAGGCAGCGGCCAGTAAACCGGCTGGTTTTGCATAAGACTCGTTCACGAATGGGACTTTATTGATTCCATAATCAAAAGGCTTGTTGCCCTAACCATGGGGCGGCAAGCCTTTTTGTGTGCGACAATACATGGGTAATAAAAACGAGGAGAAAGCATGGGCTATTGGGAGGGTTGGACAGGGCGCGTTTTGGAACAAAACAAGAAGGGGGTAACTGCCCGCTGTGGGATGCCGTAAAGACAACAAGGGCGGGGTATGTCAGCAGATACCGGCGCGCGAAATGCATAAGGCGGTAATTTGCGGCGGAATGCTTCGCGTCATAGCGCCGCTGTACAAAATACAAACCCGTTCGCCGGGGCGGTAACGCAGCGCCTCGGTTGTGTTAACAACCACAGTTTGCCGGCCGTTTTGATCATATACCAGCATACTGTTGTTGCGCACCCGCAGCACCCTGGCGCGCATGGTAGTAACTTGCATTTGCTTCACCTCCAACCATAAGGGGATACCGTATTTTATGCGCTCGCAACCGGTTCGGTGCCGGTCTATGGGGCTGCGGGTCTACGCAGTTGACCAGTCTGCGCAGCTGACCAGTTTACCCAGGCTGCCGATCTGCCCAGCAGGCCAGTCGCCTGGCAATTTCAGAGATACGCGGGGTTCCTTTCATAACCGGAGCAGCGGCGCACGTTTGTACCATAGAGCCGTATTCCCTAGCAACCGGCCGAAGGATGGGGCAAAAGTTTTGCTCCTGACGCCCCCGCTCTCTTTCTTGCCGTAACCAAAGCCTTGTGCTATACTTTCTATAAAAATAAGTTAGCAGGAGGGTGCTTATGTGCAATCGTCCAAATGTGCTGTGGATATGCGCCGATCAGCTTCGGTTCGACACGCTCAGCATCAACGGGGATCCCATTGTGGAAACGCCGAATTTAGAGCGCTTGTGCGCCATGGGCGTCTCTTTTCAAAACATGTACAGTCAAAGCCCGGTGTGCGCCCCCTCGCGGGCAAGCTTTTTAACCGGGCGTTACCCCAGAACCACCCTGGTGCGGCAAAACGGCCAGGATATCCCCGCAAGCGAGCGGCTGATCTCTAAAATTTTTCACGATAGCGGCTATGCCTGCGGCCTGTCGGGCAAGCTGCATCTGTCGGCCTGCTCTATGGAGGTGTGCCCCGGCGTAGAGCGCCGCATCGACGACGGTTACGACGTGTTCCATTGGTCCCATCACCCGGTGTACCCCAACAACCGGGGCAACTGGGTGGGCAATGAATACACCTGGTTTTTAAGAGAAAAGGGGATCCTGTCGCCGCCGGAGCAGGTTTCGGGCTGCAAATATGTGGATACCGGCGTGCCGGCGCAATACAGCCAAACCGCCTGGTGCACCGATAAGGCGATGGAGTTTATAGACGCGGCCCTGGCGCTGCAAAAGCCCTTTTTCTTCTCCATCAATTATTACGACCCCCACCATCCCTTTGATCCGCCGGCGCCGCTGCTGGAGAAATATGTAAAGCGCATTGAGCAGATCCCCTTGCCCAACTATACCCAGGGCGAACTGGAGCAAAAGCCGCTGTTTGCCGCGAAGGATCATCGGGGCGCCTATGAAACCCCGGGCAATTACCCCTTTGCGGCCATGAACGAACGGGATCACAAGATGCTCCGGGCGGCCTATTATGCTATGATCGATTTGCTGGATCAAAACCTTGGCCGCCTGCTGGATTATTTGGAGCAGAAAAACCAGCTGGAAAACACCGTTATCCTCTTCCATTCGGATCACGGCGAGCTGCTGGGGGATCACGGCATGTATTTAAAGGGCCCGTATTTTTACGAATGCAATGTGCACGTGCCCTTTGTGATGGCGTGGAAAAACCATCTGCCCGCCGGGCAAAAGCGCTTTGCCTTAACGGAGCTCACCGACGTAGCCCCCACGCTGGCGCAGCTGTGCGGTATGGAGCCCCAGCCGCAAATGCAGGGCCGGTCTTTTGCCCACCTGCTGCATGAAACAACGGAAGATAGCCACCGGGAATTCGTCTATGCGGAGTATTACAACGCAAACATCAACCACCGGGATCCCAAGGCCTTTTTAACCATGGTGTATGACGGGCGCTATAAACTGGTTCGCGTGCACAACACGCCCGGCACGGTGGGCGGCGAGCTGTACGATTTAGAGGCCGACCCCGGCGAAACCAACAACCGTTATAACAACCCCGCCTATGCAAAAATAAAGTGCGCGCTGCTGGAACGCATGACCGACGCCATGGCCCTAACGGCCGATCCCCTGCCCCTGCGCCGCTCCCCCTGGTGAGCCGTCACGCAGTCGAGAGGTTGAGCCGCCGAACAGCAGGGCAGCAGGGCAGCAAAGCAGCCACGCCGCTGAGAGGCAGATAAGCCGAGAGCAAATCAAAGCAAAAAGATCGAGAGGAAAGCGCTTTTCCTCTCGATCTTTTTTGTTCAGTGAAAAGACATCCCCGGTTTGGTTGGGGCCAAACGCCAAGGTTGCCCGGCCCTGCGCGGCTTTGATTATGAAAGCGGCGCAAAACCGAAGTAGCTTAGCAGGCCGTTGTATATGCCCCAGGCAAAGCCCCGCTGGTCGTAGCGGAGCTTTTCTGCGTCGGAGGCGTTGCTCAAATAGGCCAGCTCCACCAAAACGGCGGGCATCTTGGTGCGCCGCAGCACGTAAAGGGAGGGATTGGTGCGCACGCCGTTATCCCGTGTGCCCACCCGTTCCACCACAGCGTTTAAGATATGCTGCGCCAGCCAGTAGGATTGGGTGTTGATGCGGTAAACATACATCTCGCTGCCGTTGATGGCCGGGTTGGTGTTGGAATTGCAGTGGATGCTCAAAAAATAATCGGCGGGCCAGGCGTTGGCCATGTTGACGCGGGCCTGCAAGCTGGTGGCGTTGCTGGTGCCCAGCACAGTTTCGGGGGTGGGGCGCGAAACGCGCGCCACAAAGCGGTAATCGTCGTTGAGCAGGCTGGCCAAATCGATGCCCACCTGATAGGTAACGTCCTGTTCGCGCAGGCCGTTGCCCTCGGCCCCTGCGTTGGGGCCGCTGGGGTTGTGGCCCTGATCGATAAAAATACGGATTGGCAAAAATATCGCCTCCCAATCGGTTTTAGTTTATCCTATTCCGCAGCGCGAATAGGGGTGCCGCGCGATGGGGGCGGGATATGGAAAAAGAGGGCGTTATCAAAAAAACGCCCGCAAAAGCGCGGGCGAAAAGAAATGGGCAAAAGCAGGCAAACCAAGCGGATAGGCAGCGGATAGGCAGCGGTTAATCAGCCGTGCTCAGCTGTGAACGGGCCGCGCGTCTTTTATCCTGCGGTTACGCGCTGATTTCATCGGATGATTCAAATTTCGATTTGATGTAATACCCTATGTTTTGCGCGCTTATTTTCAGTGAAAATGCAAATTCCTGTTCAATGATATTTTCTGCCTTTTTTAAAATTTGCGCGTCAACATAAGAAATACCGCTCGCCCTTTCTTTGGATCTGAAATAAAGGCAACGAATTAAGGATAACAGCTCTTCTTCATTGCCCTTGGCCAAAATATTCTGAAAGTTGGCCAGCCGCTGTTTGCGGTCGTTGACCCACGGCATATTTTTGTGTTTCGCGCTTGTAATAATCCGGTCGATTTCCTCCGGCGGCGGCACAGGCCGCATGCGGCCCGTTAGCTCCGCGTTGTCTACCGGCACAAAAATTTTGGCGCTGCTTTGGTTCACCGGCTTTAATGAATAATAGCTTCGCCTATCGGACGAACCGTCCATCTGCTTTTGGCAAATATCTTCAATCTTGCAAATTCCATATGTGCTGTAATTTACGTATTCATTCTTATTGTGCATTCGCTTTGGCCCTCCATAAAAATCCATGCCGTATCTGTTTCCTCTTTTTCTTAATTCTATTATACAATTATTTTACCGGCCATTTCAAAAGCGTTTTTCGCCAAAAATAGGGCGCAATAGCTTTGTGCAAAATGTGCAGAAAAAGGGGCGGACCCGATATAGGCTGCTGTAAACAGCGGGGTGGCAAGCGGGGAACACTGTAAACCTTTGGGTATAAACATCATAACGAATCGAGACTTCTTATCAAGCCTCGCTTTTTTTATAATGTAGGCAAAGAGGATTAGAGAGTCAGGTGAGAGAACATGCGAAAGAAAATCCTTGCCGCAGGAATGTGCCTGTTGCTGTGGTTGGCCGGATGCAGCGGCGGAGCCCAAACGGAGCAGACGGAACAAACACAGCAAGCGCCGGCGGCAGCCAGCAGCCAACAAGAAGAGGTGGAGCCTGTGCAAGAGAATCGTGCAAACGGGCCTTACACCGTAAATACGCTCATTAGCGATGTCATAAACGACCCGGTTTTTGGGGAATACGGCCGGCTGATTTTTCCCGTAAACACGGGATATTACAGCGGCGATACCTTGGGGGATTTGAGCCTTACTTGGTATAACAACATAGACCCCAATAAAACGGTAGAGATCGCCAACTACCTAAAAAGCCACGCGCAAGCCGGCGACACCGTCTTTTACGATATTTACACCGAGGAAGAAAAGGCGGAGGATCCGGCCAAAGAGAACACCGGTTTATTCCTCTTTAAAGGGGAGCCGGGCGCAAAATTTGCCGTGTGCAACGCCGGCGGCGGCTTTGCCTATGTGGGAGCCATGCAGGATAGCTTCCCCCATGCGTTGGAATTATCGAAAAAAGGTTACAACGCCTTTGCGCTTATTTACCGCCCTGGCGCGCAAACTGCCTGCGAGGATTTGGCCCGGGCCATCAGCTTTATTTTTGAACACGCCGAGGAGCTGGAGGTAGACACCGAGTGCTATTCCCTTTGGGGTGGCTCTGCGGGCGCGCGGATGGCGGCGTGGCTGGGATCCTATGGGCCGGCGGCCTTCGGCGGCGACAGCCTGCCCCAACCCGGCGCAGTGATCATGCAGTACACGGGCCATTCCGATTATACCGAAAACGATCCGCCCACCTTTGCCTGTGTGGGAGAGAGCGACGGCATCGCCAATTGGCGCGTGATGCAGCAGCGCATTGAGGCGCTGAGCAGTTTGGGCATCCCCACCGAGTTTCACCACTACCCCGGCCTGCGCCACGGCTTTGGGCTGGGCACCGGCACAGCCGCCGGGGGCTGGCTGGATGAGGCGGTGGCCTTTTGGGAAGCGCGGATGTAACCAACAACACCAAAACCAAGCGCAGGGATGCAAGGATTCATAGAAAGGGAGCGTTGTTATGAACAACTTTATTTTTCAAAACGCCACCAAGGTTTATTTTGGCAAGGGCTGCGTGAAGGAGTACCTTTCTTGCCTAACCAGAAAGGCCGATACCGTCATGTTGGCCTATGGCGGCGGTTCCATCAAACGCAACGGCGTGTATGACGAGGTTACCGGCATTTTGCACGCGGCGGGAAAAACCGTTGTGGAGTTTTCGGGCATCATGGCCAACCCCACCTATGCCAAGGTGCAGCAGGGCGCGCAACTGGCGCGGGAGAACAACGTGGATATGATTCTCGCCGTCGGCGGTGGCTCGGTGATGGATTGCTGCAAGGCGGTGGCCTTAGCCGCCCGGTATGAGGACGATATTTGGGAGGACTTCTGGGCCCGGCCCGGTGTGATGGAAGTGGAGCCCCTGCCTTTGGGGGTAATCGTTACGGTGGCGGGCACCGGCAGTGAGTGCAACGGCGGCGCGGTGATCACCAACCAAGACAAAAAGATCAAAACCGGCCGGGATTACCCCAAGCTGAACCCTCAATTCGCCCTGATGGATCCCACCTATACCTACAGTGTGCCGGTAAAACAGATGGTGTCCGGCGGGTTTGATATTCTCAGCCATATTATGGAAACCTATTTAAGCGAACCCAATGAAGACAATGTGTCCGACAGCATCATGGAAGCGTTGATGAAAAGCGTCATCCGCAACCTGCGGGCCGCTATCCAAAACCCGCAGGATTACACCGCCCGCAGCAATTTGATGTGGGATTCCACCATGGCGGAAAACCGGGTGATTAAGATGGGCAAAAAGTGCGACTTTGAGTGCCACAACATGGAGCACCAGCTGGGCGCCTATACCGATTGCAACCACGGCTGCGGTTTGGCGGTGCTGCACCCGGTTTATTACCGGCACATTTACCAAGAGGGCTTGCCCAAATTCGTTCGCTTTGCGCGGGATGTTTGGGGCGTTGATCCCAACGGCAAAACCCAGCAGGAATTGGCGCTGGCTGGCATTGACGCCTTGGCAAGCTTTATTCAAGAGATCGGCCTGCCCACCACTTTAAAGGAGCTGGGCGTTACCGATAAAGAGCAGCTCAAAGAGATTGCCGATTCTTGCGGCATCTCGGCGGGCAGCTACAAAAAAATGACCCATGAAGAAATTTTAGCAATCTTTCAAGAGTGCTATGAATGAAAGGAGCAATCAGTATGAAAAGGATGAAAAAGCTAACTGCATTGGTTTTGAGCCTGGCAATGGCCTTAAGCTTTGCCGCGTGCAACAACGGGGGCGCCGCGTCTAACGCATCCAGCGCGGCGGAAGAATCCAGCGCGCCGGAATCCGCCGCATCACAGGCGTCTTCGGCAGCCGGGGAATCCGGCGAAGCGGAGTCTTCTCAGACGGAAAGCGCACAAAGCACAGAAAGCGCAGAAGAAGCAACCGGCACAGGCGCGGGCAGCACCCTGGTGGTGTATTTCTCCGCCACGGGCAACACAGAGGAAGCGGCAAACTATATTGCCCAGCTCACCGGGGGCGACTTGTTTGAGTTGGAACCCGCCGACCCTTATACCGACGAGGATTTAAACTACAGCAACGAGCAAAGCCGCGTATCGCAAGAGCATGAGAACGAAGATTTGCGCGATGTGGAACTGGTGGCCGACACTGTGGACAATTGGGATGACTACGACATCGTATTTATCGGGTATCCTATCTGGTGGGGCATTGCGGCCTGGCCGGTGGATGGCTTTATTGAAGCCAATGACTTTAGCGGCAAAACCGTAATCCCCTTCTGCACATCGGCCAGTTCCAGCTTGGGCGAGAGCGGCCAGCTGCTGGCGGATATGGCCGGCACCGGCGACTGGCAGGAGGGCCACCGTTTTTCCTCCAGCGTAAGTGAAGACGATGTGCAGGCCTGGTTGGATGAGTTGGGGCTGTAATGGAATAACGCAAGCACAAAGCACAGAAAGCGCAGAAAGGAGCAATACCTGATGAAACGGATCCCCTCGGCTTTTCTCGTTTTAGCCCTAGCCCTTGGGCTGGCCGCTTGCAACAGCGAAGCGCCCGCCGCGTCCGAGGCACCGGTCTCGTCGCTCGCTTCTCAAGAAGTATCGGAGCCTGAGGAGCCGCAGAGCTCCCACAGCGAAAGCGTAGCCGAAAGCCAAACGCCCGCACAAAGCGGCTCCAATATCCTTATCGCTTATTTCACCATGCCTGAGGATGTGGACACCGCCGGGGTGGACGCCGTGGCCGGGGCCAGCATTGTGGTGGATAACGGCCAAGTGATGGGCAATGTGGAGTATATGGCCGGCGTTATTCAACAAACCGTGGGCGGCGACCTTTTTCAAATTGAAACCGTGCAGCAGTATCCGTTGGATCACGATCCCCTGGTGGATCAGGCCGCCCAAGAGCAAGACCAAAACGCCCGCCCGGAGCTTGCCACCCATATTAAAAATTTAGACCAGTACGACACCATCCTGCTGGGCTACCCCAACTGGTGGGGCGATATGCCTCAGGCGTTGTATACCTTTTTAGAGGAGTACGATTTTTCCGGCAAAACCATTATCCCCTTCTGCCCCCATGGCGGCAGCGGCTTTTCGCAAACCGAGAGCACAATAGCCCAGCTGCAGCCGGGGGCTACGGTAAGTGAAAACGGCCTGGCAATTTCGCGCAACAGCGTGGCGGGCAGCCGTGACCAAGTGGCGGCATGGGCAGAAAGCTTAGGGCTGTAACACAGCGGTAAAAGAAAGGAGGCGTTGCTTATGAAGCGGGTTCTTACCCGATTGTTGGCCGCCGTGCTGGTTGGAACGATAGCTTTTACAGCCGCCTGTAGCGGCGCCCAAGAAGGTTGAGCGCAATGAAACAATTTGAGTATATCATCACCGATCCGGTCGGCATTCATGCCCGCCCCGCCGGCCTGCTGGTTAAGGCCGCCAAGGCGCTAAACAGCACGGTTACCATTCAAAAGGCAGGCGGCAAAGCAGCCGCCGCCACCAAACTGATGGCCGTAATGGGCCTGGGCGTTAAATGCGGAGACACCGTTACCGTAACAGTGGAGGGCGGCGACGAGGAGGCCGCCCAAAAGGCCATGGAGCAGTTTTTTAAAGAGAACTTGTAACGCGCGAAAGGAGGCGGCAAAAATGCAGGTCGCTACCGGAAAATCCATTTTAAACGGAATTGCCATTGGCCCTTTGCGCATTTACCGCAGGGCGGCGGCCCAGACGGAGGTTTCTTCTACCCTGACGCCGCAGGAGGAATGGGCGCGTTTTGATACCGCCCGGGTGAAAGCCCAAGAGCAGCTAAAGGAGCTGTACCGCAAAGCGTTAGACGAGGTGGGGGAAGACAACGCCGCCATTTTTGAAATTCACCAAATGATGCTGGACGACGAGGATTATTTGGACGCGGTAAAGGGGATTTTAGAAACGCAGGGCGCCACCGCCGAGTATGCGGTAACCACCACAGGCAAAAATTTTGCCGCCGCCTTTGCCGCTATGGACGACGCCTATATGCAGGCCCGGGCCAGCGATGTAAAGGATATCTCCCAGCGGGTGGTAAATATTTTAAACGGCCAGGCGCAAAGCGGCATCCTGGGGGAGCAACCGGCTATTTTGGTGGCGGACGACCTAACCCCCAGCGAAACCGTGCAGCTGGATAAAAGCAAGCTGCTGGGCTTTATCACCCGCCATGGCTCTTCCAACAGCCATACCGCCATCCTGGCCCGCACTATGAACGTCCCCGCCCTAATCGGCGTGGACTTTGACCAGGATTGGGACGGGCGCACGGCGGTGCTGGACGGCTACAACCACTGCGTATATGTGGATCCCGCCCCGCAGCTACTTTCCTCCATGCAGAAAAAACAACAGGAGGATTTGAAACAGGAATCGTTGTTGCAGGGGCTGAAGAAAAAGCCCAACGTAACCTTAGACGGCACAAAGGTGAATGTGTACGCCAACATCGGCAACGTGGGGGACGTGGGGCTGGCGCTGCAAAACGACGCCGGAGGCATCGGGCTGTTTCGCAGTGAATTTATCTACTTAGACGCAAAAGATTTTCCCAGCGAAGAAACGCAGTTCGCCATCTACAAAAGGGTAGTGGAAACCATGGCGGGGAAAAAGGTGGTCATCCGCACGTTGGACATCGGCGCAGACAAGCAGGCCCCCTACTTTGGGCTGGACAAAGAGGAAAATCCCGCCCTGGGTTACCGCGCCATTCGGATTTGCCTGACGAGGCAGGATATTTTTCTTCAGCAGCTTAGGGCCATCCTACGGGCCAGCGCTTACGGCGCCGTTGCGATTATGTTCCCCATGATCATTTCTGTGCGGGAGGTTCGCGACGCCAAAGAACTGCTGGAGAAATGCAAAGCGCAGCTGCGCCAGCAGGGCGTGCCCATGGGGGAGGTGGAGGTAGGCATTATGATAGAAACCCCCGCCGCTGTGATGATTGCCGATGAGCTCGCCCAAGAGGTGGATTTCTTCTCGGTGGGCACCAACGATTTAACCCAATACACGCTGGCCATAGATCGCCAAAACCCCAAGCTAGACGCGTTTTACGATCCCCATCACCCCGCGGTGCTGCGCATGATCCGCGAAACCGTAGAGGCCGGGCACCGCCACGGCTGCTGGGTGGGCATCTGCGGTGAATTGGGGGCGGATCTGACCCTGACCGAAACCTTTTTGCGCATGGGCGTGGATGAGCTGTCGGTTTCGCCGCCGGCGGTTCTCCCGCTGCGAAAGCGCATCCGCAGCCTGGATTTAAGCAAAAACGAAAAATAAAGCGGCTGCATTTTGCAAAAGGGCTTTGCCCAGCAACCCTTTTTCAGAGATAACCTTTGGGTATAAACTGCAAAACCAACGGGAACTTCTGTAAAACAATGGGTTTTACTATAATAGAGGCACAGAGGCAAAGAGAGAGAAAATGTTAAAGAAGGAAACCGGAGGGAACAATTTGTGAAGCAACGAGTTTTGGGAAACGGCCTGGCTGTTTCCGCCGTTGGGCTGGGCTGCATGGGTTTTTCTCACGCCTACGGCGCGCCCACCGAAGAAAAAGAAACGGTGCGCCTGCTGCGCCGGGCGGTGGAAATGGGCTACACCTTTTTTGATACCGCAGAGGTATACGGAACGCCGGAGGATCCCCATGTGAACGAGCGGCTGGTGGGCGAGGCCTTGGCCCCTGTGCGCAGCCGGGTGGCTATCGCCACTAAGTTCGGCCTTCGGTTTGATTTTGAAAGCGGCAAGGTTCCGCTGCCCTTAATCCCGGATTCCCGGCCGGAAACCATCCGCCGGTCGGTGGAGGGATCGCTGCGCCGGCTGCAAACGGATCACATCGATCTCTATTTTCAGCACCGCATCGATCCGGCGGTGCCGCCCGAAGAAGTGGCGGGCGTGATGGCCGATCTGATACGGGAGGGCAAGGTTACCCACTGGGGCATTTCAGAGGCAAACGAGGAATATTTGCGCCGCGCCCACGCCGTTTGCCCGGTGACCGCCGTGCAAAACCGTTACTCGATGATGGCCCGCCTTTACGAGCCGTTGTTCCCGGCGTTAGAGGAACTGGGCGTAGGGTTGGTGGCGTTTTCTCCAATGGCCAACGGCTTTTTAACCGGCAGGTACCAAAAGGGCGCGCAGTTTGACGCAAAATACGATTACCGCGCCTGCATGCCTCAGTTTAGCGACAAGGCCATGGAGCAAAACCAAGCGCTGCTTCGTTTGCTTAGCGGCATGGCCGAGCAAATGAAAGCCACGCCGGCGCAGATCAGCCTGGCTTGGATGCTCTGCAAAAAGCCGTGGATTGTGCCCATCCCCGGCACCCGTAAAGAGGAGCGGATGCGCGAAAACGCCGGCGCCGCCGACGTGGAGCTTACGCCCGCGCAAGTGCAGGCGCTGGATAAGGCCCTAGACGGGATGGAGATGTCGGCGGTGTTTGGGGTGGCCAGTTGCAGCCCGGCGCGTACATAAACCGACTACCAAGGAGAGGCCGCACGGCTATATAAACCAGCTCCTGTGAAAAAACAAAAGAAAGGGGAAGCATAATGAACCAATGCAAAGGGGTTATTATTACTGGGAAAAACACCATGACTGTCAGCAGCCAGTGCCCCGTACCGGAGGAACCTTGCCCTACCGGGGCACTAATCCGGCCGCTCATCTGGTCTCCATGCACCAGCGATGCGCACTTGTGCGCCACCGGCTGCGCCTCTTTACCCTATCTGCTCGGCAAGGCGGTGGGGCATGAGATGTGCGGCGTGATTACCAAGGTGGGCTGCGAAGTGCGGGATTTTAAGGTGGGTCAACGAGTAATCGTATGCTCTGTTATGCCGGTTTGGCGTAGCTTAGAGGCCCAAGACGGCATGGCTAAGCAGCATCAGGATAATATGTATGCAGGCGTTGATTTCCCCGATCGGGGAGGTTCTTTTGTGGAGGAATACGAGATACGCGACGCAGATATGAACCTTGCCCCCATCCCCGAAGGGGTTACGCTGGAACAAGCCGTCATGGTGCCCGATATGATGTGCACCGCCTTTGAAGGGGTCAGCCAGCTCGCTCCGGCGTTTGGGTCCTCTGTAGTCGTTTTAGGCATCGGCCCGGTGGGACTGATGGCGGTGCGGGCAGCGGTGCTTCACGGCGCAGGAAATGTGTTTGCCGTCGGATCCAGACAAGTGTGCTTTGAAGTGGCCAAAGAATACGGTGCGACCCATCTGGTGGATTATCATAACGAAGACTACCTGCAACAGATTGTAAAAGATAACGGCGGCCCGGTGGATGGGGTTATTCTCTGCGGCGGCAGTGAAAAGGAATTGGGCAAAGGGCTATCTATTTTGAAAAAGGGCGGAACATTGGTGAACATGAGCGCCTATTTTGGCGGCTCGCCTATAGAGATTGACCCCTCTGTGTGGGGCTTTGGGTATGGCGATAAAACTATCAAGGGCGTAGGTTGCCGCGGTGGGCGGCTATGGATGGCCCGCATGGCCAAGCTCATCGCGTGCGGCAGAGTGGCGCCGGAAAAACTGATCACCCACCGTTATCACGGTATGGAAAAAATTCCCCAAGCAATGAATCTTTTTTTAAACCGGGATCGCGGCCTCATAAAGCCGGTTATATACAATGACTAATTTTTTAGAAAGGAAGCAGAACTTATGGAATTTGCAACTTTAAATAACGGCGTTAAAATGCCTATGGCGGGCATCGGCACCTTTTTGCTTACCCCCGACGAGGCGGAGGCTTCGGTGCTAAGCGCCCTTTCGTGCGGCTACCGGCTCATCGATACCGCCAACGCCTATGTCAACGAAAAAGCCGTTGGCCGCGCCATGAAGAAATCCGGCTTAAAGCGGGAGGAAATCTTTTTGGAAACCAAATTGTGGCCCAGCTTTTACGAGCAGCCCGACGCGGTGGAAAAGACCCTGCAACGCTTGAACACCGATTATATCGATCTGCTGCTGATCCACCAGCCGGCGGGCAACTATGTGGCCGGGTACCGGCTGATGGAAAAGGCTTATCAAGAGGGCAAGGTAAAAGCCATTGGCCTTTCTAATTTTACGGCGGAGCAAATCAATGAAATTTTGGCTGTCTGCCAAGTAAAGCCCACCGTGCTGCAAACCGAAGTGCACCCCTACTCACAAGAGAAAGAGCTGAAAGCCTTTTTGCAAAAAGAGGGCATCGTCATTCAGGCGTGGTACCCCTTGGGCCACGGCGATAAGGCGCTGATTGCAGAGCCGCTGTTCGCCGAGCTGGGCGAAAAGTACGGCAAAGCCAGCGCTCAGATTATTTTGCGCTGGCACATCCAAGACGGCAACATGGTGATCCCCGGCTCTAAAAACCCGGCCCACATCCAAGATAATTTTAACCTGTTCGATTTTTCGCTGACCGGCGAAGAGATGAAAGAGATTGCCGCTTTGGATAAGCAAAAACGCTATTACACCAGCACCCCCGCGCTGCTAAAACAATACGCCGAAATGGTGCCGCCGGTGGATGAGCAAAAGTAAGCGCCGGCAGTTATGCGGTTATCTTGCAAAGAATAGAGAAGGAGCGTTTTATTTATGCGTAAGAATTTTGGAAGCAAATCTTGGTTTTACCCGTTGCCGGTGTTGATTATCGGCACCTATAACGAAGACGGCACCGCCGACGCCATGAACGCGGCCTGGGGCGGCCTGTATGATTCCGACAAGGTGGTGCTGTGCTTAAGCGCGGGCCACAAAACCACCGCCAATATCAAGGCGCAGGGCGCTTTTACCGTTAGCTTTGCCGACGCCGCCCATGTGGCTTCCGCCGATTATGTGGGCTTGGTTTCTGCCAATAAAGAACCCCAAAAGATGGAAAAATCCGGTTTTCATACGGTGAAAAGCGCTTATGTAAACGCGCCGCTGATAGAAGAGCTGCCGGTGGCGCTGGAGTGCAAATTCCTCAAGGTAAACGAAGACGGCAACGTCATCGGCCAGATTGTTAATGTCAGCGCCGAAGAGAACGTTTTGGGCGCTGACGGCAATATTGATTTTAAAAAGTTTCAGCCCATCGCCTTTGAGCCGGTGCACAGCGCGTACCATGTGCTGGGCGAAAAGGTGGGCAGCGCTTTCAGCGACGGCGCTTCTCTGGGCTAAGGCCCCCTGCCGGAGCCGGAAAGGCGGAGGATTGTTATGGAAAAACCCTTTGTTGTTTGCCATATGCTTGCTTCCTTAGATGGAAAAATCGACGGGGCCTTTTTCGGCGCGCCGGAAACAGCCCCCGCCCTCAAGGCCTATGGGGAGCTGCGGGGCTTTTACGATTGCCACGCCACCCTTTACGGCACCACAACCATGCTGGGCGGCTATGCCGACGGCCCTGCCCCCGCGCTGCCGGAGGGAGGGGCGGGCTATCCTAAGGAAGATTATGTAAACGTGGACGGGCGCGCGCTGGGCAACTATATCGTCTCGGTGGATTCCAAAGGGGCGCTGGGTTGGCACGCGAATACCATTGAGAAAAAGGGCCGCGCCAAGGCCCACGTTATCGAGGTGCTCACCGAGCAGGTAACCCCGGCCTACTTGCGGTATCTGCGAAGCTTTGGCATTTCTTACCTTTTTGCGGGCAAGCAAACAATTGATTGCGCTTTGGCGTTACATAAGCTGAAAAAATTGTTCGCTATCGATCGTTTAATGATCGCCGGCGGCGGCACCGTCAACTGGTCCTTTTTGCAAGAGGGGCTCATCGACGAGCTGAGCCTGGTTATCGCCCCGGTGGCGGACGGCGGCACAACCGCTGTTTCTATTTTTGAGCGGGCGGATTTTTTGCCTGCGGGCCAACCGGTAGCCTTTGCTTTAAAAGAGGCGAAGGCCGTTGACAAAGACAGCCTGTGGCTGCGGTATGAAACCAAGCGTTAACGCAAAGCCCAATAAAAACAGCAGGAAAAGCCCCTGCTGTTTTTTATTTTGTGCGCCAAGCGGGGGCTGAATCAACGGGAGCGCATGGCCCTCGCCGGCGCGCCGCTCGCCCCGTTTATCCGTCGCTTGGCGAAACCTAAGTATAAACCCCAGCGTTCAAACTGCATAACGAACGGAAACTTCTGATCTTCCGTACGGCCGGTTATAATAAGTTTAGAAACCATGGGAAGGAAGATGCGGGTTATGGAATATGCAACATTAAACAACGGCGTAAAAATGCCCATGCTGGGCTACGGCGTATATCAGGTGAGCAACGAGGAATGCGAGCGCTGCGTGCTAGACGCTATTGCGGTGGGTTACCGCGCCATCGATACCGCCCAATCCTACGGCAACGAAGAGGCGGTGGGCAGCGCAGTTGCAAAGTGCGGCGTGCCCAGAAACGAGCTCTTTCTTACCACCAAGGTGTGGATCTCCAACGCCGGGTATGAAGCGGCCAAAGCATCCATCGATAAGTCGCTGCAAAAGCTCAAAACCGATTACATCGATTTGCTGCTGATCCACCAGCCCTTCGGCGATTATTACGGAACTTACCGCGCCATGGAGGAGGCCTATCAGGCGGGCAAGCTGCGGGCCATCGGCGTTAGCAACTTTTATCCCGACCGGCTTATCGATCTGTGCCAGTTCGTAGAAGTTCCCCCGGCGGTTAACCAGGTGGAAACCCATGTGTTCCATCAGCAGCAAACCGCCCATGCGTATATGAAAAAGTACGGCGTGCAGCATGAATCCTGGGGCCCCTTTGCCGAAGGCCGCAGCTGACCGGGATCGGAGGCAAATACGGCAAATCCGCCGCCCAAACGGCCCTGCGTTTTTTGCTGCAAAGCGATGTGGTGGTAATCCCCAAATCCACCCACCGGCAGCGCATGGAGCAAAACCTAGATGTGTTTGACTTTGCCCTTAGCGAAGAGGACATGGCGGCCATCCGCGCGGTGGACGAGGGCGAAAGCCTGTTCTTTTCCCACTACGACCCGGCTACGGTGGAAATGCTCACCAATATGGGCAAAACCCGAAAGGTTTAAAAAGCAAGCCCCCTTTTGTAAGAAAGGAGTTTCTGCCATGAAAGGTTTTAAAAAAATATTGGCCGCGGCGTTGGCCGTAGCCGCGCTTTCGCTTAGCGCCTGCGGGAACGGCGGCGGGGCGCAAAGCGCGCAGCCCTCTTCTGCTCCTGCCGCCGAGGCGGCGGGCAGCCAGCAGGATCAAAGCCAAGAGCCCGCCCCGGCAAACGGCGGCAACATCTTAATCGCCTACTTTACCGCAGCCGAAAACAGCGGCGTAGACGCGATTGCCTCCGCCAGTTACACCACCATAAACGGCCAGGCGGTGGGCCGCATCCGCGCTGTGGCCGATATGATCCAACAAAACGTGGGCGGCGATCTGTTCTCAATACGCACTGCGGTAGTTTACCCGGCGGACGGCGGGGCGCTTATCGACTACGCGGCCCAGGAGCAGGACCAAGACGCCCGGCCGGAGCTCACCTCTCACATTGAAAACCTCGATCAATACGACACTGTTTTTATCGGTTACCCCAACTGGTGGGCCGACATGCCCCAGGCGCTTTACAGCTTTTTTGACGAATACGATTTTTCGGGCAAAACCATCGTCCCCTTTAACGTGCACAACGGCAGCCGCTTTTCGCGCACCATTGAAACCATCCAGGAGCTGGAGCCAAACGCCACGGTAATAGAAAACGGCTTTACCGTTAATGAACAAAACGTGGCCCAAGCCGCAGCAGACGTGGCTTCCTGGTTGGAGGGGCTGGGCTACTAAGGGGGCGGCGGTATGAAAAGAAAGCGAGAAAAACAAAAAGCCCTGGGCTCCTTTGCCCGGCATCTGTGCGCTATCTTGGCACTGGCTTGCATGGTTTGCCT
Source organism: Candidatus Gallacutalibacter stercoravium (assembly GCA_018716975.1). Classification (GTDB taxonomy): domain Bacteria; phylum Bacillota; class Clostridia; order Oscillospirales; family Acutalibacteraceae; genus Gallacutalibacter_A; species Gallacutalibacter_A stercoravium. Next base: position 89,874 of record DVJE01000018.1, read on the forward strand.
AGGGGCTGGGTTTGCCGGTTGTTCCTCCGGCGGCGCTAACGGCGGTTTAGAAAGCGGTTCCAACAGCGGTCTGAACAGCGGTTTGAACAGCGGGGCGGACGGGAGCCTGGTTGGGGAGGAAACCCAGCAGCCGGAGCCAACGGCGGCGCGGCCTACTGGCCTGGTGGCGCAACAGGTTCTGCAACACGAAACGGGCGCCATCCACTACAGCTACTATTTGCCAGAGGATTACGACGAAAACCGGCAATACCCCATGATGGTGGTTATGCCCGGCTATGATATGATGTGGTTCGGCGAGGATTCGGCCGGCGCCAACCTGAATTGGCGCGGATTTGTTTGTTGGACGGAGCTGGATGAGGATATGATTGTGGTATCCGCCCAGCTGACCGATTGGCATGAAACCTCCGCCCAGCAGGCCGTGGCGCTCACCGAATATTTTTTGCAAAACTTCTCGGTGGATCCGAAGCGCGTTTACGCGGCGGGCTACTCCGCCGGGGGAGAAACTATGTCGCAGGCGGTGGCCATGCGGCCCGACCTGTATGCGGCCTACCTGCACGGCGCTTCCCAATGGGACGGGGCGTTTGACCCCGTTGCGCAAAACCGGGTAGCGGTTTATATCTTTATGGCGGAGGGCGACGAATACTACGGCTCCCAGCGGGCCCGGGATGCCTACGACAAGTTGCATGCGGCCTATGAGGCGCTGGGCTGGACGCAAGAAGAGATAGACGACGTTTTGCAGCTGCAAATTCCCAACAATGCCTATTTTAACCAAAGGGGCATTACCGGCAACTACCACGGCGGCGCCAACATCTTGTTTGAAGACGCATCTATTTTAAACTGGATTGTTTCTCACAGCAAATAAAGGCCAACCGGCCGAAAAACGGCAAAGAAAAAGGAGAGCGGACGATGCAAGTCTTACTGGTTAACGGCAGCCCGCACAAAGAGGGTTGCACCTATACGGCTTTAGGCGAGGTGGCCAAGGCCTTGCGTGAAAACGGCATAGGCGCAAAGATTTTTTGGATTGCGAGCAAGCCCCTTGCCGGCTGCACCGCTTGCCACAAATGCGCCCGGCTCAACCGGTGCGTCTTTGCAGACACGGTGAACGAATTTTTACAGCTGGCTTTGGATTACGACGGGTTTGTGTTCGGCACGCCGGTGCATTGGGGCGGGGCCACGGGCGCGATTACCTCCTTTTTAGACAGGGCTTTTTACGCCGATTTAAACGGCGGCGGCAGGCGCTTTTTGCTCAAACCGGCGGCGACGGTTATCTCTGCCCGCCGGGCGGGCACCACCGCCACCTGGGATCAGCTCAACAAGTATTTTGGCCTGATGCAAATGCCCATCGTCACCTCGCGCTATTGGAACATGGTGCACGGCGCTAACCCCCGGCAGGTTGCGCAGGATCTGGAAGGGATGCAAACCATGCGGGTGTTGGGCCGCAACATGGCCTATTTTCTTAAATGCAAAGAGGCGGGCGGCAAGCTGGGGGTAGAAATGCCGCCGCAGGAGCCGCTGGTTTTTACAAATTTTATTCGCGAATAAAAAGGGCGGCTACCCATATAAAACAATGGGCGGCCGCTTTCTGCCCAACAGGGCGCTTTGGGCCGCCGCGCCCCCAAAGAAGCATAACCAGAAGGTATGTTTGTGTATAAAGAAAAAGTATTAGACAGGCCTTACGGCCGATAGTATTCTAATAAGAGAGGCCGCTTTGCTTTTTTGAATTTACCGGCGGCGGCTGGCGACATAATTTTTATTGGTTTACGGCAGGTGATATGGATGGAAAAACTGTTTGTACCGGTGCAAAAGGTGATTGAGCAAGTCAACCGGGTGATTTTGGGCAAGGAGCGGGAAGTGCGCGAGATTATGCTGGCCTTTTTGGCCAACGGCCACGTTCTGCTGGAGGATATCCCCGGCGTGGGCAAAACCACCCTGGCGCTGGCGTTTTCTCGCGCGATGGAGCTGGAATACCGGCGGATACAATTTACGCCGGACGTTTTGCCGTCGGATTTGACCGGCTTTTCCATCTACCGGCGCGACAAGGAGCGGTTTGTTTACCAAAAGGGCAGCGTGTTTTGCAATTTGCTGCTGGCCGATGAGTTAAACCGCACCTCGCCCAAAACCCAGTCGGCCCTGCTGGAGGTTATGGAAGAACGGAAGGTGACGGTGGAGGGGATTACCCGAAGCGTTCCCTCCCCTTTTTTGGTGATCGCCACCCAAAACCCATCCGGCGCCGCAGGCACCCAGTCTCTGCCCGAGGCCCAGGTGGATAGGTTTACCGCCAGCCTGTCGATTGGGTACCCAGATTTTGAAAGCGAGCTTTCTATGGCCATGGGGGTGAGCGCCCGCAGCCGGGTGGAGCCGATACAGCCGGTGATGGATAGGGCCTTGCTGTTGCAGGCCCAAGAGGCCGCTAGCGGGGTGTATCTTGGCGAACCCGTTTCCCGCTATTTGGTGGAGCTTGTGCGCGCCACCCGAGAGCACCGGCTCTTAGCGCGGGGCGCAAGCCCGCGGGCAACCATCGCCTTGGTGCGCATGGCGCGGGCCGCCGCTTGGCTGGAGGGGCGCGGCTTTGTAACGCCGGGGGATGTGGCCGGGCAGTTCCCCTATGTGATTCGCCACCGGTTGCTGTTAAACAACGCCGCCAGAATGGAACATATGGAAAAGGCGGCCGTAATAGAAGAGATCCTTTCTTCTGTGCCAAGGCCGCCTATGGGAAAAGAACGATGAAAAAGCTGCTGTTTTTATTGCTGATTGCCCTTACATGGTATTTGGCCGCCATGTATCATTTGCTGTCTTTAATGGTTTTGGCGGTGGCGGAGCTTTTGCTTTGGCTGGGCATGTTTGTCCTATCCCGGTATTTTAAAAGGCATATCAGCGCCGGCTTTCCCGGGGAGTGGGTTGTGGTGCAAAAGGGGCAAAAAACCCCGTGCCCCTTTGCGCTGCAAAATACGGGGCGTCTGCCGGGCGGGAGAATCCGCATTCGCTTTTCTTGGGCCTATTGGAACATGGCGGGCGAAAAATCCGGGTATTTGTACGGCGGCGTAGAAGGCGGCAAGCAAACGCCGCCGCAGTTTTATCTAAACGCCCCATGGTGCGGTATGCTCACCGTTGGTATAGCCAGCGCCCAGGCTTACGATTACCTATCTCTATTCCACGCGCGGCTCAAGGCGAAGGGGGAACTGCGCGTTGCCGTACTGCCGCAGGGGGAGGCCGTGAAGGTGGCGCTGTCCCGCGGGTTTGGAGATCAGCCGGGTTGGGAAGAAGAGGCTTTTGGGGCGGCGGGGAACGGCGGCGGAGAGGTGCGCCAGCTGCGGGAATACGCGGCGGGGGATTCCTACCGCCAGATCCACTGGAACCAAACGGCGCGTATGGACGAGCTTTGGGTAAAAGAACGGCAGCCCGAGCAAGAGCGGGCCGTATTTGTATATTTGGATTTGCGCTCTTCTAAGCGGCGGGAGGCAAAAGAGCTCAACGCCTTTTTTGAAGTGCTCTTTGCTTTAACGGCGGGGCTGCTGCAAGCCCGCCTTTGCGCCCATATTTTGTGGAAGGAGCCCGGCGGCGTTTCCGTCGGTATGGCGGTAAACAGCATGGAGGATTGCCGCGCCATGCTGCTGCGTTTGTATCAAAGCGCCAGCATCCCGGACGGCAACAGCGAAGACTTTGCCGAAAAAGAAACCGGGCTTTGCCTGGATTTAAAATTAACGCTGTATGAAAAAGGCCGGCTGGTTTTTCGCTTTTCGCAAGAAAATTATCAAGAGGAATTAAAGCAGTTGGTGCTCATCCTTTAACGCGGGAGGTGCGGGTGTGAAGCAAGAGAGGCAAAAAGTTATTACAGGTGAAACGCAAAAGAGAAACGGCGGCTGCTCCGGCTTTGACCTGCTCTTTCTCTTAACAGCCGCCTTCGGCCTGGTGCTTTTGTTACGCAACGCCGGCGGCGTCCGCTTTCAGCTGTGGGCGGCGCCCCTTGCGGCGCTGCCGGGCGCACTTCTTTGGTATCTGCGCCGCCGCAAAAGCGCCAAGCAGCTTTGGGCGGCTTTTTTTACCCTGGCGGCGGGTTGCCTGCTGCCGTTGTGCTTTGCCCCGGCGCGCGGCCAAATACAGGCGCTGCTGGCCGCGCTGGCGCAGGCGCCGGAGAGCGAAGGGGAGGCCCCCGTGTTAACGGGAGCGGTTCTTTTCTTTACAACGCTGCTTTCCTTGGCGGTGTTTTTGTTGGAGCTGGTTTTTCGCATCCACTGGCCGATGTATCTGGCCACCACTCTCGCCATGCTGGCGGCGCCGTTTTTGGGCATGGATCCCGGCCTGACGGCGGTTTTTCTGTTTTTTGCCTTTCAGGTGGCTTTTTGGGTGATGAACGGGGCCCAAAGAAAGGGGCGCAGGGGCCTGTTCGGCCCAGTTCACCCCGCCAAAGGCGCCGGGGGCAGGGCGGCGGTGGCGGCGGCGCTTGTTGGCGTATTCTTTCTTTCTCTGCTGGCGGTGGGCCAAAACGCTGAACTGTTTTATCAGGCGGCCTATCGGGCGGAGGGCTTTTTGCAAAGAACCGCCCGGCAAATAAGTGGAACGGCCGCCAATCCGGTGAACGGCGCGGTGAGCCGGGGCAACCTGTATCCCGCGGGAACGGCGCAGCTGGAAGTTCGCAGCGACCGCTTGCCCACAGAAACGCTGTATTTACGGGGCTTTAGCGGCGGCGATTATGCCGGGGGCGAATGGCTGCCCAATGTGGACGACGCGCTTTTGGAGCAAATTCATGAAGGCGAGCCGCAAACCGAGAGCCGGTGGCTGAGCAACCAAGATATTTATGAAATGTATTTTTTTATGAACGTTTTGCTAAGCGAAGGAACGCCGCAATACTCCCGCACCCTTTCGGTGCGCCTGTTGGATGCGCAGAATACCGACCGGTTTGTTCCTTATTTCGGCCGGTCGAGCCGGTTTACACAAAGTAACAACAACGGCGAGGAAACCTTTCATTACTACCAAAGCGACGAAATGGCGATTGATTGGAATAACTTTAACTGGCAGCTGATGGCAAACAGGAACAGCTATTACGAAACGCAAGAGCAATATGCAGCCATGGCGAAGAGCGTTTACACCACGGTGCCGGAGGATCAGGTGCCGCGCCTTGCAGCCTTATGCGAGGCGAATCCGCAGCAAAGCTTGCAACAAATTACCGCGTTTATCCTTTACACCCTGCAAACCGGCGCGGCTTATACCAGAACGCCGGGCTTGTTCCCCGTCAACGCCGATCCGGTGGAGCATTTTCTGTTTGAGGGGCATGCGGGATACTGCCAGCATTTTGCCTCCACGGCGGTTTTGATGTACAGGCTGTACGGCATACCGGCCCGGTATGCCGCGGGCTACGCGGTTTCGCCCTCGGCGTTTACGCGCCAAGAGGACGGCACCTATCTGGCCGTGGTGACCGATGAATCCGCCCACGCCTGGCCGGAGATTTTTTTAGAGGATTATGGGTGGGTGCCCGTAGAGGTGACGCCCGCCGTGAACGGCACCGCCGCCGAATATTTGGGGATGGACGCCGGCGAGCTGGAAGCGATCTTTTCGCCGGGGACGTCGGATTGGATGGACCAATGGAATTTCGATATGCTGCACGGCGCGCAAACTGCTCAAACCGCGCAAACCGGCGCGGCTGATTCGCAACCGGCGTTTTCGGCCGCCTTGCCCGATGCGCAAACCCTGGCGGTATGCGCGCTGTATGCTGTGTTTTTCTTGGGCGCTGCATTTTTGATTTACCGGATGTCGCGGTTGCGAAGGATAGAGAGGATGGATATCAGAGCGCTGTTTTCCCGCATCGTAAAAGCCGTAGCCTTTGCCGGCGCGGCCAAGGAGGCGCTAAGGGCAGAGGAAGATTTGGCCTTGCGCCTGCCCCAATGGGCGCCGGGATTTACCGGGCAGCAGGCGGGCAGGCTTCTGTTCCTTGTGCAAGAGGCGGCGTTTGGCCCACCGGCGGGGCAAACGCCGGAAGAAGCGCAAAACAAGGAGGATGAAGTGCGGGGGATGTACCGCCAAATTGTGGGGGAAATATACCAACGCCTGCCGTTTTGGAAAAAGCCGGCCTTTAAATACGGCAAAACCTTTTTGTAAGGCGGTTGCCGCATGAGTATAAACCTGAAGGTTTTAGCTGCTTAACCAAGAGAAACTTCTTTTTTCTACCCGCCGCTTTTATAATAGAGACAAAACCAAAGGAGGGAACGGCATGCGAAAAAAGGCGGCGGTGCAAATGGCGGTGGACGCGGCCATGACCGTGTTGTTGATGCTTTTGATGGCATTTGAATTGATTGGGCGAACCGCCCACGAATGGCTGGGCGCGGGGATGTTCGTGCTGTTTATCATTCATCATATTCTCAACCGAAAGTGGAGCAAAAATCTGCTGCGGGGCAAATATACGCCTTTTCGCGTTTTACAAACTGCGCTGGTTCTTTTGGTGTTGCTGGCAATGCTGGGATCGGCGGCCGGCGCGGTGCTGATTTCCCGCCGGGTGTTTGCGTTTTTGCCGGTAAGCGGCGGGCGTGGGCTGGGCAGAACTTTGCACATGCTGTCGTCTTATTGGGGATTTGTGCTGTTGGCGCTGCATTTGGGCGTTCACTGGAATAGCATGCTGGCAAGGGCGGGCAGGCTTTGCAGGGGCGGTTCCCGGTTGCGAGGGATCCTCTTACGCGTGGCGGGCGTGTGCGTGGCTGTTTACGGTGCTTACGCCTTTGTTGGCAGGGGGCTTCCCTCTTATCTTTTTTTGCAAACGCAATTTGTGTTTTTTAATTTTGACGAACCCTTGGCCCTCTTTTTTGTAGATTATCTGGCGATTATGGGCCTGTTTGTTTGGATTGGGCATTATTTGGCCAAGGCGGCGCGCCGGTTGGAAAAACCCGCGGGCCGGTAAAGAAGCGGGGCCGGTTTTGCCGCTTGCGGCATAAAGCAAAGCGAAAAACAAACAGCAGCCGGCCTGCAATCGTATTATCGTTTTTTGTGCCTCCTCTTGTTTTTTATATAAATGTCCAAAAGCCCTGCGGTACTTTTACACCGCAGGGCTTTTGGGTTAGCGGGGCAGCCTTTTAGCCGCCCTTAGCATCTTAGCATAGTTGCTGTTTCTTTTTGGCCAATACCGCCAGGAGCGTTAGGGTAAGCAGGGATAGGGCGAACCAAAGCGGGGTGCTGCCGTTGTCGCCTGTGCTGGGGCCGCTTTGATTCTCGCCGGATTCGCCAGATTCGCCGGGATCGGTGGATTCGGCCGGTACCGGCTGCCATACGGCGTATGCGCCCATTTGGCTGGTTTCAAACACCAGTTTACCGTCTTGCAAGGCGGCGGCTACTTGGGTAACGCTTCCATCCTCATCAACGCGGTATACCTTGCACGATGCGCCCGTGTACCCATTGGGAACCGGGATGGAGATGGTAACCGTCCCGTCCGGCTGGATCTCGATATTGTTCTTCAGCAGGCACAGCTCATACAGGGTAAACTGGCCGTCCTTTAGCGCCGCTTGGGCCTTGCTGTACAGATCGCCGGAGGTAATCAGGGTGGCTTCTAACTCCATATTTTCGTTCAGTACGCTTTCTTTGCCGGTAACGGTAACGCCGCTGCCGTTGACGTCAACCAAGGTGACGTCTTTTTCCTCTGTCTCAGGCTCAGAGGGGTTTTGGATCTTTACAACGTCGCTCATATCGTACAAAGAGGTTTTGCCGTTGAGGAAGCGGTCGTATGCCACCAGCGCGTAGGTGCCCTGCTCGCTGGCCATGCCGTTTTGCTCGTTGTGGGTAAGGGTGTGCTGAAAGCCGCCATTTTCCAGCGCGTAGGCCAGCAGCGCCGAAACCGGATTGCCGTTTTCTTTTACAAAGCGCTCGTCCGTAGCGGGATTGATGCCCAGCGCCGTCAGCGCAACAATCACCTGCGCGCAGCTCTCAAGGTTGGCCTCGCCTTGGCTGATAAACCCGCCGTTGGATAGTTGCAGGCGAGACAGGCAATCCAGCGCCTGATCCACAGCGGCCTTTACCTCTGGGTTGGCGTCGTAGTAGGGGGCCAGGGCCTGAATCGCCATGGCGGTCAGGTCGGGATCGGCCGCATCGCCGGTGAGCGCCCAGCCGCCGCCGGCAAGCTGCTTGGCTAAAATGGATGCAATCAGCTTTTCGCGGGTTACCGGATCCACCGAACCGGAAGTTTGAGGGATGGCGTAATCGCCGCTGTCAAAGGCAATCAATGCCCAGATGGGGCCGTTGATGCCCTGACGCTCGATGTTGTTCATGTCGGTGAGCATTTCTAACAAGTTGTACCCCGCAACGTCGGTGGGGTCGTAACCAATGGAGGTAAGCGCCAAAATCACGCGGGCGTATTCGGTATATTTATTTGCATCCCAAAGCCCGCCGTTATCTGCGGCGCTTTCCAGCTTTTGCACAACCTGCCGGTAGTAATTGCTATAGTAATCCTCCGGCACTTGGTATCCGGCGCGGGCCAGCGCCAAAACGGCCCATTCGCCGCCGGTTGTGCCCACAACCGGATTGGGAACGCTTTGCAGCAAGGCGGCCAGGTGCTTCTCTAAATTCAGGTTCAAATCGGGGTCGGGATCCGGGTTGCCGGCTTGCGCTTGCAGCTGGGCGATTCGGGCCACCGCGGCATCCAGCGTTTCTTTGCTGGCGGCGGACACATCGGCCTTATCCGCGTCGCTTAGCGCATCGTACACAGCTTTGGCCTCTTGCACCTGGGCGGCGTCGTCCAGCGTCAGCTGATCCACCGGGGGCAGCGCATCAATCAAAGCCTCGGCCTTTTGAACCGCCGTAGAAGTAGAGGGGGTTTCAAACTCTTTTAAAAAGTCGTCGGTGTAGTGGAACACAATTTCATCGCCGCCGGTCAGCAGCTGATCACTAATGCCGTAATCGCCGTGGACGCCGTTTATCGTAAACAGCCAGCCGGAAAGTGAGCCGTTGGCAGATTCAGCGAGGGTTACGCCGTTGCGGGTGATGGAGGTTACATAGCTCCCGCTGGGGTTGGTCCAGGTAAGGCCGTTTTCCGTCAGCGCCAGCTCAAATAGATCCTTTGCGGTGGAGCCCGCCTTTACCGTGTAAGCGGTTTTCGCAATCCAGGTTTCCAGGTTGTTGTCTACCAAGGTGTGCTTGCCGGTTTCATCTGTGGGATCGCCGTGAACAGAGTCGCCCAGCAGGGTAAAGTAAACGGTAATGGTATCCTCGGAAGGCGGCTCCTCCCCGGCAACTTCAAAATAGATGTGGTTATAATCAAGATCGTGGTTTAGAATAAAGTAATTCTGCCTGCCCACATGGTCTGCTGTGGAGATATCCACCGTAGTGGTTCCGGCGGCAATCAGGGTGTTATAGGCGATATCCTGCACCGTTATATCCTTATACCGCTCAATTTGCACCGTGGTGGTTCCTTCGGGAATTGTCACTTTGTAGTAATAGCCGCTACCGGTCTCTTCGCCGGTGTTTTCCATGGGCAGAATTTGGCCGTTCACCGAGAAGAGGAAGGGGGCTTGCATCAGTTCGGCAAGCTTTTCCTCCGCCGCTGTTAGACGGTCATAGCCGGTGACGCGCTCTTGATCGGCCTGAGATAGGTTGTTATACAGCTGCCGCGCCGCTTCTACCGCCGCCTTGTGGCGAAGGGTTAGGCTATCTGCATCCGGAAGGGCCGCGATGGCCTGGTTGACTTCGCCGATTTCTACGCCAGAGACGGTTACCGTGCAAACAGCCTGCTTGCCGTCGGCGGTAGCGGTAATTTGCGCCTGGCCGCTGCCCACTGCGGTTACCAGGCCGTTATCCACTGTAACAACGCCGGTATCGCTGCTACCCCAGGTTATTGCCGGATGGGTGGCGTTTTCCGGCAGCACGGTGGCGGTGAGCTGCTGACTGTCGCCCACCTTCATGTTTAGGTTTTCAGCGTTTAACGTTACGCTGCTTACGGCAACGGAATCCGCTACCGAAACGGTAAAGTTAGGCAGAACGCTAAAATAGCCGTCCATTGCAGGGGAGCCCAGGCCCGGCTCGCCCGAGCCGTTGGCGGTCATATCCGTTCCCAAGGGGGAACCCCACCAGGAGCAATAGATCCCCTGCTGGCTATAAAAGGTGTATTCCCCTGCCTGGGAGAAGGCGACGTCAAAATCGTTGTTGGTTGCCAAATCCCATTGGCTGCAGATCCCTTCAAAGGTTTGCCCCAGCCCGTCGCATTTGTAAGTTACCTTGGTGCCGCTAAACTGCGGGTTATAGATGGCGGCCAGCTTGTAAACCGGCATGGTAATGCCGCGAAAGCTGATGTTGGCGGTGTCTCCCGCCGTTAGGGCTTCACCCGGACGGGTTTTGTTGCCGACGTTTACTTCGATAAACCGCGCATCTATCACCCGATACAGGGATTTTGTGTTGCCCTGGGCGTCGGTGGCGACAATGCCGATGATGTTGCTGCGGTTTTCTAGGTTTGCGGTGTATTGGTTGCCGTTGCCCTGAATGGCAACGCCGTTCACGGTAACCACAACCTCTTGGGCGTTCGCGGTATCCACCGTAAAGGAGTAGGGCACCGTTTCCCCTTGGTTGTAATAGATGGTGTTATAGTGCTGCCAGTTTTCTAATTCCTCGTTTACCGTAATGGTGGCTGTGCCCGTTTCGCCCACCGTATACACAACGTAGCCGGTGTTCACGGGGGAAATGGCGCCCCACTGCTGCCCGTTGTATTCCAGCGCGTCGTAGGTCACCTGCACAACGCTGGTGCCCGGCTTAACGGCGGTAACGGTTATGTTTTCAGTGGTGGCATCTCTGCTGAGGGTTACGCTGTCGCCGGATATCACCTCAAAATGAAAGGTGGGGCGCTGCACGTCGTTTGTGACAGAATTGCCAATGATTTGCGGTACGCGCCAGGGATACATAGAGGCGGTGTCGCCCACCTGCATTTCGCGGTGCTGGTACTGAAGCCACAGGTCGTTTTCAAAGTCGTCGTAAACCTTCGCCTCGGTTTTTACGCCCAGGTATTCGCCCTCGGCCGCCGGGGCGGTTACGGTAACGCGGGTTAGCGAAAGAAGGGCGGCGGTGTAATCGTCGGTTTCTTCCGGCTCATAGTACGCCGCCAGCAGGTAGGTGCCGGGCTGTGCAAAGCGCAGCGTGGCCGCGCCGTCCTCGTTGGTTACGGCGCCGTCCAGCGGCGTAATGGCGCCGGTTTCAGCGTCAACGGTGCCGATATGCAGCCCTTCGCAAGGTTGCCCCATGGCGATTAGAGCCTCTAAATCTTCGCACGCAGAGCTGGATATAGGCCAGAACCCTTCCACCGTTACGGCCAGATCGGTGTTGGCCTCCACGGTGATATCGCGGGTGTAGGCCCCGTCCACCAGCATCCAAGTGTATGTATCCATGTAGAAATCGCTGATGTAGTTAAAGAGCTCCACAAGGTCGCCGTCTTTTACCGGGCACTGGTTTATCAAATAGCCGTTGTATCCGGATTGGGGGTTGTTGGGATCAACAAGGGTTCCGTCGTGGGGATACATGTTGTTGACATAAAAGCCGGTGCTGTATGTTTCGTCCCCAAACTGCTTTGACACCATGCCGGAGGAGGACACGGTAAAGAAATCATCCTTTGTTTCGGGGGTGTAAGCTTCGCCAAAGATAAGCTCATGGGCCTTTACCGCCACATCCAGGGCGGATACCCCGTCGGTTACTTGGTCGTCATAACCGTAGCTTTCCGCCAGGTTGCTGGAAACAGCCACGTCGAACTGGGGCGCCATTAAAAAGGCTCCCTCCGCCTGGGCCGTGAGGTCAACGGTTACGGTGGTTTCACTGGCGCCGTCCGCCGCGGACGCCGTTGTTGGCAGCATACCGGCCAGCAGCATGAGCGACAGTAGCAGCGCCAGCATCCGGCTGGCCCCTTTCTTGATTTTTCTCATTTTTGATTCTCCTTCTTTTTCGGTTTCTCTATGTTAAGCGCTTGCGCGTATTGCCGCTGTGCCGCCGGTTTTTTACGGCCCCCCGCTTTTTCTTTTTGGCGGGCCTTTTTGTCTAAATAAGTTTGGCTCACCTGTTTAAGGCCCGCCTTTTCTAAGGCTCTGGGCCAAGGGCCGAGCCTGGCCTTAATTTTGCAGGCCAAAACGTTATCAAAATCATGTTTTTTGGGCGTTCTGTTTAGCTGCTGCGCTTTATCGCGCAACAGCTGAATGGCTTGGGCCTCATCCTTTAAAACATACCGCTTGCCTCTTTGCGCCACGTTGTTCCCCTCCTGCCTGGGCAGCCTTTGCTTTTTGCGCTTGCAGCAATGTTCCCCTATTTCATTGCCCGGTTTGCGAAAAGAAAACCTTCCCCCGCCCCCGCCGCCGGGCCTCTGGGTGAACGGCAGCCAGGCAGCTGGCGGTTTTTCATCGATTACAAAATAAAAAAACCCGCTTTCTCTAGCCAGAGAAAGCGGGTATGATACACCGGTTGCTATCTTTTACAGGCAAAAAGCCCATAAAAATAAGATATATTCCTCATTGCCCAGGAACACATACTTCCTCTAGCAGATATGGCTGGTTTCCTGGCTTATGACTACCGGCCAGTCGGCCGGAAAAAGAGCGCCTTCTCAGGAGCGATGCCCCCAATGACATATGCCCTTTTCTTCGTCAATCACAGTGATGGCTGTCGTGTCGGATTCTCACCGATGCTTCCCAATTCTCCTATACTTCTATAGGCACCATATTGCGAAATATTCAATTCTGATGTAATTATACAGCGAAGTTGCCCGCTGTCAATAGGATAATATTTTTTATTTTATTTCAATTTTTCATTTAACGCATTTGACGCATTTAACAAATGGGAATGTTAAAGCAGTGCAACCGCAAAACAGAGGAATAACAAAGCTGCGAAACAGAGCGGCGGTGGAACAGCGCAGCATGAAAGTTTTAGACCCTTGGGGCCGAGCAGAAGGGCGGAGATTGCTTCTGAAACAAAGAAGCCTGCGGCTGCAACTTGCCAACCGCAGGCAACGATGGGCGCCGTCCCTGCCGGCCTGTGGGCTATTATTTGCCGCCGGGCCCCGGCACAGGGGAGGGAGCGACGCTGGTTTTGAACGCTTTTGCGCCCCGGCCCAACCGCGAGGAGAGGCTCAGGTGCTCACGCGCTCTTTTTTTCCACCTGCGGCTCTTGGATGCGCCAGATGACAAGCATCGCCACAATAAACAGCAGGAGCGTGAAAACAAAGGGCAGGCGGCGATCCAGGCTAGAGAGCCAACCGGCCAAATAGCCGAAGGGGGAGGAAAGGGCGACGGTAGAGGCCATGATAAGGGCGTTTAGGCGCGCCCGTTCCTGAGAGGAGAGATTTAGTTGGAGCAGTGCGTCTTTGCGCGGGTTCACCAGAGCGGCGGCCACGGCGGCAACCAGTACGTAAAGCAGCACAAAACCCAAGCCGCCCGCAGGAGAGAAGATCAGCACCAGGGCGGCTACGGCGTACAGCGCCAAACCGATCCAAAGCGGGACGCGGAATTTTGTGGCGCTCATGTGGTGCTGAATGCCTACCATAAAGATCAGCATGACGGCGGCGTTTAAAATGGGGAACATGGCCAAAAAGTTTTCTGAAAGCCCCAGCCGCTGGGTGACATACAACCCGAAAAAGTTTGTGTTCACCATGTTGGCAACATACAGAATAACCGAAACAGCAACCGCCTTCAGCACCCCTTTATTCTTTAGCAAACTGGGGATCAGCTGGCGGTATTCCCCCAGCATATGGGGAACGGACACGCCCTTTGTTTCCGCCCGGCGAATTTTGCCCTGCTTTGTTTCATGGCAAAACCGAAAGGTGATGAGCGTTTTCGTAACCATCGTTAGCGAAAAGATAAGGTACAGCACCCGCACCACCGGCACAATCGAATGCAAGCCCACAAGCAGGCCCGAGAGCGGCGCAAAAAAGATAGCCACCAGCCCGCCGATGTTTATCCAGGTGTAAATTCCAACCAAATCCTCCGCATGGGCGTCTTCAATCAGCAAACAGTACCACGCCGTTTGGTTGATCTGTTCAAAGCAGTTGAGGAGCGCGGCGGTTAAAAACAGCCAAAAATTGTTTGAAACCGCCCACACCAAGCAGGCCAGCGCCCAGCCGAAGAAGTCCCCCATCATGGTGGTGAATTTTCTTCCTAGCTTGTCGGATAAAATCCCCCCGAAAAAGGAAAACACCACCTGAACCACCATGGTAATGGAGAGAATCAGGCCGATTTGCACATCGGTAATGCCCTGCGTGTACATATAAAGGGTGGCGAAGGGTGCAATCAGGTTATATGGAATGCCCCACAGCGGTTCAATCAATACAAGGGTTCGCGGGTTGCCGCCGTTGTTAGCCAACACCTGGAGGAGGGGATGAGCCTTCAGGTTTCTTATTTTTGCTTTCAAATTCATATACAATATCCCGGCTTTCTCTAAAACTCCCGCTTATTCTATCATACCGATAGACAAACGGGAAGAGGTTTTCGCGCGATTTCTTTCGTTGGGGCGCATTGCCTTAGAATGAGCGCGGCTTGCCCGCCGCAGATGTGCCCGCCGCAAGCGTAAAAGCAAAAAGCAAAAAAGCCGGGCCCGGAACGCGAATTGCGTCCAGGCCCAGCCTGGCGTCTAAACCACATAAAAAAGATACTTCGGCATTTCAGAGGCGGGAGGCGAACCCTCGTGCTTCGGCGCGTTTTTCAAGAAATGCCGCCGCTTTCTTCTTTAACGCATTACTGCCGCAAGCTGCAAGCAATAACACCGCAGCCGCCCGGCGCAAACGCTGATGCGGCCGTTTTATCAAAAAACAAGCTTGCATACCGATATCCAGCTGAATATGGGATTACTTATGCTGTGAAAAGTTAAACTGTAAAGCTGTTTTGCCATCGGTTGAAGCAATGTTATTCAACGATTAAATCGGCAACCGGCGGGAACTCCCCGGCTGAGAATGTAGTCCTCATCGAGTCCACATCATCCTCAAAGTAAACCGATAGAGTGCTGTCATACGATATTTCTGGCGAGCCTGTCAGCCAGTACGGAATCGCATAATCCCCCTTAGTACGGGGCATCAGAACTTCGCCCGCGCCGTTGGTGAGCGAGGTTATGTCGGAGGTATCCGCAGCATCAGGAGTAATTTCCTTGCCGTCGAAAGATATGTGCGTATGTGCGAGCCACTCCTGATACGGAGAAATACTCTCATCCGTATAGTTGGAAATACTGCAAAATACGAGCAGCAGGTTTTGGTTGCCCGGATTTTTAGAGGTGTCTGCCGGGAAAACATGCATTTCATTTATCTGGATGGATACCTCTAAAATGTCTTCCCCCATATCGAACCGATGCTCTTGTTTATCGGATTGCGGATACGTCCTTTCCTCGCTTTCATCCTCGTCTTCGTCCTCGCTTTTATCCGATAATGACGACGTGGAGCGGGAAGAAGGTTGGCCGGGCTGATCGGGCGAAAGCACCCTGCCGGGCCCGCTTATTGAGGAACAGCCGGAGGCAAACAGCACCAAGCACAAAACGAGAAACACAGCACATTTTTGAGCGATTTTTTTCTTGTTTAAACTACGCATATTCTCCCCTTCTCTGATACGTTATGTCTGTAACACCGCAATAAGTGATTAGAGCTATTTTCAAACGGAGATCCGTTCGAAAATCCCTGGAGTGGAATTATAGGACTTAAGAAAAAGAAAACGCCCATACACCGCAGGCGCACCCGCAAAAAGTTGGTAGCAGGCCGAAGCGTTGTGAGCGCGTTTACAAGCAAGCAGCGAAGGCGCAGCGCGACTTTTTGCAAAGAGGGGCAACACATCCAAGCGCCCCCGGGTGCGAGTGCCCGCCCCAGGCGCGGGCGCAAAGCTGCAAATATAGAAAAACCTGCGGCGCGCAACTTGCTCACCGCAGGTGTGGTGCGGATAACAGGACTTGAACCTGCACGGGAAGCCCACCAGAACCTAAATCTGGCGCGTCTGCCAATTCCGCCATATCCGCAAAGAAGGTTTGCCGCGCCTGGCCGCGCGCTGAAAAAACGCCAAGCGAAAAACGCCCGCGGGCAAAACAGCTTCTCTATTATAAAGCAAAAAACGCAAAAATGCAAGGGATTGCGGTGAAATCGGCTGAAACCGGCAAATTGTGAAATTTACGCAGCGGCGTTTACCGCTTGAGGGCGCCCTGCTCCAGCATAGATTGGGCGGCCAGCAAAGCGCCCAGCTTGCCGCTGTGAAAATTAAGCCCGCCCTGCATCCAGGCGGCGTAGGGCTCGCGCAAAGGCGCGTCGGCCGAAAGCTCAATAGAGGCCCCCAGCGTAAAGGCGCCCGCCGCCATAATCACCTGGTTGTCGTAGCCGGGCATATCCCACGGCTCGGGGGTGACGAAGGAATCCACCGGCGCGCCCTTTTGCACCCCCTGGCAAAAGGCTATCAGCGATTTTTCATCCCCCAGGCGCACCACCTGGATGATATCGGCGCGGGGATCGCAGTAGCGGGGGGTGACCTCATAGCCCAGCACCTCAAACAGCGCGGCGGCAAACACAGCGGTTTTTAACGCCTCGCCGGTTACGTGGGGCGCGTGAAAGGCCCCCATAAACAATTCGCGGTTTTGCCCCAGGGTAGCGCCGATTTCACGCCCTGTGCCCGGGGTGGTTAGGCGGTAGGAGCACAGCTCTACCAAATCCGCCCGGCCGGCGATATAGCCGCCGGTGGGCGCCACGCCGCCGCCGGGATTTTTGATTAAGGAACCGGCCATCAAATCCACCCCGCGGGTTACCGGCTCCTCCCGCTGCACAAACTCGCCGTAGCAATTGTCCGCCATTACGATGCAGCCGGGGGCCTGCTCTTTGGCGATGCGGGCGATGCGCTCCAAATCCTCCACAAACAGAGAGGGGCGCAGTTCGTAGCCCCGGGAGCGCTGGATATATACCATCTTCACAGCGGGGGTGACCCTGCGGCGGATTTCTTCATAATCGGGCGTGCCGTCGGGGAGCAGATCCACCTGCTCGTACCGGATGCCGAATTCTTTTAGGGATCCGGCGCAGTCGCCCGTAAGGCCTATTACCCCGCGCAGCGTGTCGTAGGGCATGCCGGTAACGCTGAGCATCACGTCGCCGGGGCGCAGCACCCCGAACAGCGCCACGGTAAGGGCGTGGGTGCCGCTGACAAAATTGTGCCGCACCAGGGCGTCTTGCGCGCCGAAGGCGGTGGCATACACCTTATCCAGCGCGTCGCGCCCCCGGTCGCCGTACCCGTAGCCGGTGGTGGCGGCAAAGTGGCTTTCGCTAACCCCCGCCTGGGCAAAGGCATACAGCATTTTGCGCTGGTTGTATTCGGTGGTTTCGTCAATGGCCTGCAGCTGCCCGGCGCACAACGCCGCGGCCTTGCGGCCGGCCTGCTCTATGTAGGGATCCAGTTGAAAAAATTGGTTCATGAGATAAGTCCTTCCTGCAAAAATCAGTGAGAAAACCGGCCCGGCTGGTTTTGCAGGGCCGGATAACGGCGCCCCGGCGCGGGGCCGGTTATGAAAAAGAAAGCTCCATCCAGCAGCCGCCCGCAACAAAGCCCGCTGCCTCGTAAAAGCGGCGCAGCTGCGGTAGGCAAAACAGATAGGCCTGCTTGCCCTCGGCGGAAAGCTGGGCGCACAGCGCATCCAGCGCCGCCCGGCCCAGCCCTTGGCCCCGCAGGGCGGGGGAACAGGCCACCGCGCCGATAACGGCCATGGCGGAGGTTTCGGCCACAGTTAAAGCGCAGGCGGCTAAGTCCCCGCTGGCCTCACCGGCTGGCTGCGTTAGGGCCACCGCCCGCGCCGCGCCGTGGCGTACGCGATGCGACATATCCACATAAAAGGCGTCCCGCGGCGGAGGGGAAAAGCCCGGCCCGGCGCATTGGGCTAGCAACCCATGTATTTGAAGAAGGGAGGGCGGCTCCTTGGGGACGTTTTTTATCCGCCCGCTGCGCCCTCTCCGCCCGCCTGCAGGGGCGGCAAGGCGCATCACGGGCCCCGTTGCCACCTGCTCCGGCGGCCAAAACTGGGCGGCGTGCCGGTTCCATGGGGCGAGCGCCGCAGTGCAGCCCAGGGCGCGCACAAAAGCAGCGGCCTCTTGCCAGCTCTCTAAACATTCTTCTAAGCTGTTTGAGCAGCTGTTTAGACAGCCGTTTAAATAGCCGTTTAGACAGCCCTGGGAGCCGCTTTTTTGCCGGGCCTCTTGGCCCGGGCACACAACGGCGCTTTGATCCAAGCGGCATATCGCGGTGTGGGGCGGGCCCTCTTCGCCGGATTGCAGCCAAAAGCCCGCAAAGGGCTTGTCAAAGCCGTAGGCGTTCGCCAGCGACAAAATGCGGCAACCAAAGGGATCCCCGCCGCAAAGGCGCTGGAGCACAGGCAGATCCGCCGGCCCCGCCATGCGGATCACAGGCAATCTTCCTGCGCCGGGCCTTCGCCGGCGGCGATGCGGCAGGCGGCCTCCCGCACGGTTTGGGCCACCGCCTCCAGGTCGTCGCAGGCAATCATGCCCACAGCGGAGTGCAGGTAGCGGCAGGGCAAAGAAACCGCGGCTGTGCGCACGCCCCCGCGGGAAACGTGGATGGCCCCCGCGTCGTTGCCGCCGGCCACCGCCTGCTTGGGCTGCCATTTTACCCCGGCGGCCCGGGCCGCCTGCTGGGTTAAAAGGTAATATTCCCGGTCGTACAAGGTGGAGCGATCCATAAACGAAAGCACCGCGCCCTTGCCCAAGCGGCACACCTGCTTTTCTTCCGCCACGCTGGGGATATCGGCCGCCGTGGTGGATTCCACCACAAGGGCGGCCTGGGGCCGCACGGAATAGGCGGCGGTTTTGGCCCCCTTTAGGCCGGTTTCCTCCTGTACGGTAAAGCAAAAGGTCATATCGTAGGGCAGGGGGGAGCGGATCATGCCGATGAGCACGGCGCAGCCCGCCCGATCATCCAGCGCCTTGGCTTGAATGACGCCGTTTTCGCATAAAAAGCTGCCGGTAAAGCTGGCGATATCGCCGGGCTGCACGTATTGCAGCGCCTGGGCCTCGTCTTGCGCGCCGATATCGATATACTGCTCGTCCAGCGGCGGCACCTTGCTCTCTTCGCCGCCCTTGAGCAAATGGATGGGCTTAACGCCGATTACCCCCGGCAGGCAGCGATCCCCTACCAGCACGCTGCGCCCAAAGGCAACGCGGGGATCCACGCCCCCCACGCTGGCAAACTTTAAATAGCCCTCTTTGGTAACGTGGGTGATGATAAAGCCCACCTCGTCCATATGGGCGCTGAGCATCAGCCGCACCCGGGCGCGCTTGGCGCCCTTTTTCTCTACAATCAGGTTGCCCAGGTTGTCGGTGCGGCAGGCGGCATAATCTTTCACCTGCTCATAGATAAGCCCGCGCACCTCTTCCTCGCGGCCCGAAACGCCGCGCGCCAGGCACAGCTGCCGGAGCAGCTCTAAATCCACGGCCTGCGCCATGGTATCCCTCCTTTAACGGTTCCGCCGGTTCACCGGTTTTGATAACGCGGTTTGCCGCTGCTGCCAACGGCGAACCGCCCTTGCACGTTTCTTTTACGGATTTTCTCTTGCGCGCCCCTGCGCCTCCTTCTGTTGCCGGCAACCGGCGCTTGGGCGCTGTTTTATATCATGTATTCTATTTGTGCGTCTTGTGCGCACTCGCCCTCCGTTTCGTTTGGGCAAAAGCCGCCCTGCTGGGCGTAGGCCGCCAGCAGCTGCGCCGTATGCTCGATATCCTGCAAATCGCAGATTTCGGCGGCGGTGTGCATGCTGCGCTGGGGGATGGAAAGCACCCCGCAGGGCACCCCCCGGCGGGTTACGGCGATGTGATCCGCATTGGTGCCCGAGCCGCCGCCCATGACGGCGCTTTGCACCGGGATGCCCTGCTGTTGCGCCAAGCTGCGCAGCCCGGTATATACCCGGTGGGAAAGGGCGGGCGCAACGGCTATCATAGGCCCGCCGCCCAGCCGGCCCGCGTTTTCTGGTTTTACGCCGGGCTGCTGGGCAAAGTCCACGTCCACCGCCACCGCCTCGGCGGGATCCACCCGGTAGGCCGCGGTGCTGGCCCCGGCCGATCCGGTTTCCTCTTGGGCGCTGAACAAAAACACCACCCGGCGGGGCAGGGCTTTGCCCTGCAACAGCTGCGCGCAGCGAATCAGGGCGGCCACGCCGGCCCGATCGTCCAACGCTGGGGCCGAAATCCGGTTGCCCAAAAGCGCTTTGGGGCTGCTGCTTACCACAATCCGATCCCCGGGCGCTATCCACCGGCGCGCCGTTTCGGCGGGCAGGCCCACATCCACCGCCATGTCGGCCACGGGAGGCGCGGCGTTTTTGTCTTCACCGTTTGTTAAATGGGGCGGCAGGCAGCAAACAATGCCGGGCGTTACCCGCCGGCCCAGCACCCGCACCGGGCAGCCGGGCAGCACCCGGCGATCCATACCGCCGCAGGGAGCCACGTGCAAAAAGCCCTTGGGGTCTATCTGGGTGACGATAAGGCCGATTTGATCCATGTGGGCGTCCAGCAGCAAGGGCTTTCCCTCCTGGGGGCCCATCTCGCCCAGCACGTTGCCGTTGCCGTCCAGCCGCACCGTGGCATAGCGGGCCAGCGCTTGGGCGGCGGTTTGCGCTGCCTGGGTTTCGTCCCCCGGCGTGCCGGGACTTTGGCATAAATCAAAAACCAGCTGCCGCAGCTGGGATAGTTCCATTTTGTCTTCCTCCTTTATGGGTTTGCGCGCTTATTTATTTGATATTTTGAACATTTTTAACATTTTAACATTTTAACATTTCGCGCTAGAGGCAACGGCCGCAGCGCGCCTTACAGCCTTGCAGCCTTACAATCTACAGCCGCATTACCAGCTCTTTAAAGTGGCGGCCCCGGGTCTCGAAGTTGGGGTATTTGTCAAAGCTGGCGCTGGCCGGGGAGAGGGAAACAATGTCCCCGGCTTGGCTGTTGGCCTGGGCGGCGCGCACCGCCTGCTCCATGTTGTCTACATGCAAAATGGAGAGCGCCTGGGGATCGTAATTTTCGGCGGCGCGCACCGCTTGTTCAATTTTCGGCGCGGTGTCGCCCATGAGGATAAGGGTTTTAACCTTATCGGCGATAACCGGCCCCAAGGGCTCGTAGGGGATCTTTTTGTCGTACCCCCCGGCGATGAGCACAATGCGCTGGGGATACAGCGACAGGGTGCCCCGTATGGTGCGGGTGGGGCTGGAGGCGATGGAGTCGTTGTAATAACGCACGCCGTTTACCTCCCGCACAAATTCGGCCCGGTGCTCCACCCCGGCAAAGGTGCGCGCCACCCGGCGCATTTGCTCCACAGACACCTCGTCGCACACGGCGCTGAAAGCAGCCAGGTAGTTTTCTACGTTATGCCAGCCGGGAATATGGATTTCGCCAACCGGCAGCACGGCCTCTTGGCGGCCGTGGCGGGCCAGATAGACGGCGTCGCCGTCGGCCCAGGCGCCGTTTTCACATTGGCCCCGGCGGCTGAAAAAGCGCAGCTCCCCCCGCACGTCGCCGGCAAAGCCGCGGGTGATGTCGTTATCTTGGTTGAGCACGGTTTTGCTAAAGGCGTCTTGATGCAACAGGATGTTCTTTTTGGCTTGGATGTACTCTTGCATATCCTTATGTACATCCAAGTGGTTGGGCGATAGGTTGGTAACCACTGCCACATGGGGGCTTTGCCGCATAGAAATCAGCTGAAAGCTGGAAAGCTCCACCACCGCCGCATGGCCGGGGGCCACCGCGTTGATTTCGGGCAGCAAAGGACGGCCGATGTTGCCGCCCAGGTGCACGGTTTTGCCCGCCTCTTGCAGCAGCTGGGCGATGATGGCAGTGGTGGTGGTTTTGCCGTCGCTGCCCGTTACAGCGTAAATAGGGCAGGGGCAAAGGGCGAAGAACACCTCTAGCTCAGAGGTAACCGCCGCGCCGTTGGCCCGGGCGCGCTCCAGTTGGGGCAGGGTAAAGCGCATGCCTGGGGAGCGGAAGATAACCTCTTGGTTGAGATCCTCCAAATACCCCTCCCCCAGCTTCAGGGCAACCCCCATCTCCTCTAGCTCATCGGCGGTGGCGCCCAGCTGCTGGCGGCTGCGTTTATCGCAGGCGGTTACCACGGCGCCCAGCTGGGCAAATTGGCGGATAAGGGGCAGGTTGCTGACCCCAATGCCGCAAAAGGCCACGGATTTGCCCTTCATCTGTTGAAAAAAACGGGCGGCCCGTTCGTTTTGATATGCTTGTTCTGCCATTTGACAGACTCCTTTCTCTTCATACCCATCATACCCATACCGGTATCCATGCGCGGCTACTATCAGTATGACGCTTAACTGCTATATTATACCGGTTACTGCGGCAAATATCAACCGGGCAACTGCCGGAAACCCGGCGGTGATTGACAGACAAAGGACGGGCAGTTATAATGAAAAAAGCGAGTAGACCGAGCAGCCGCGGGTGCAGTTCCGAAAGGACGCATGCGAGGAAAGTCCGAGCTCCACAGGGTAGGATAACGGCTAACGGCCGCCGGGGGCGACCCTAGGGAAAGTGCAACAGAGATATACCGCCGCGCCCAGCGCGGCAAGGGTGGAAAGGCGAGGTAAGAGCTCACCAGCGCACGGGGAACCGTGCGGCTCTGCAAACCCTATCCGGAGCAACACCGCGGAGGGACAGTAGCGCCGGCCCGGCGCGTCCCGGGGAGGTGGCATTGAGCCGAGGCGGCAACGCCCGGCCAAGATAGATGGCTGTTCAAGACAGAACTCGGCTTATAGGTCTGGTCGCATTGCCACGTGCGCAGCGCGGGGCGGCAAAAGGCCGGAAGACTGGCCAACCCCCAAAAGGTTGGCGAGCCTTCCGGCCTTTTGACCGCATATGTGCCGCTGTTTTATGTGTGTTTTGCCGCTGGTTCCATGTTCCCTTACGATCCGATGATCCCCATGGGTCTATGCTTCCGTGGCCCTATTCCCATGGGCGGGCCGATGGCTTTAGTCCTCTCTGCCCAGCAGCCAGTCCACCGGCACATCTAAGATATCGGCCAGGGCCACCAATTCCACATCGGTTACATAGCGGATTTGCCCCTCCAGCTTAGAAAGGCCGGAGGCGTTCATGTCCACTCCGTTCACCTGCAGTTGAGCCAGCAGCTCTTTTTGCTTCATCCCCTGCTTCTTGCGGGCCAGCTCAACCCGCGCGCCTATTAGGTTGCGAGTGCCCAGAGCCTGTTTTCGTAGTCTCATATGAGCCGTCACTCCTCCCACCATTGTGCAATCGTCCAGAACAAAACAGCTTGTGGAACATTATATAGGATAAATAAAGGTTTCACAAGATTTGTGGTGCAAGATAGCAAAAAATATGATAAGTTTTACACAATTTTCTAATCATTGCTACAAGAGAAAGGTGGCGTATGGGGGTGTTGTGTTGTATGGAAAAGTCACATTTTGTTTTGAAAGGCTCATCCCTTACTGGCAGCGGGCCCGCTCGCAGGGCGGGTTTGCCGGGCGGCGCGCCGCTTTTTGGGCCGGGTGGCGGCAGGTGGAAAAAGCGGAAAAGAATGGGAAAAATTCCGTTTGTTATTTAGGTTCATGCTTGCTATAATAACAAAAAAGCGCATAAGCGCAGAAAAAAGGCGCCGGTATGCGGCAAGAAAAGGCAAAGGCGCCGGCGCGGCGCAAACGGTGAAAGGAAGGCGGTTGATGATGCAGCAAAGGCAACGCGCGTGGGATGGGCAACAATGGGCCGGGCAGGCCGGCGAAATGATAGAGGCCTTTTGCCAAACGGTGCGCAAGGCCCAGCCGTTGGCGCTGGACGATTTACCGGCGGACAAAACGGCCTTGGTTGTGGTGGATATGGTAAACGGCTTTGTGAAAGGCGGGCCGATGAGCAGCCCGCGGGTGGAGGCCATTAACAGCGGCGTGGCCGCCTTGGCCCAGGCCTGCGGCCGCCGGGGGATTATCCGCCTGGCGCTGGCCGATTGCCATGAGGGCAACAGCCCCGAGTTTGCCGCCTACCCGCCTCACTGCCTGCAGGGCAGTTGGGAGGCCCAGCTTACCCAAGAGCTGGCGGGCCGGGTGGACGAGGTGATTGCCAAAGGTTCCACCAACGGGGCCATAGAGCCCGCCTTTGCGCGCTTTTTGCAGGAGCATGCGCAGCTAGACACCTTTTTGGTGGTGGGCGACTGCACCGATATCTGCGTGCAGCAGTTTGCTTTAACCCTAAAGGCCCAGTTTACACGGGCCAACCGTTTTTGCCGCGTGGTGGTGGCCGAGGATTTAACCGCCACCTTTACCCTGCCGGGGCACGACGGGGATGTAATGCAGGCCGTGGCCTGCTATATGATGGCGGCCGGCGGGGTGGAGATCGTTTCCACCGTCACCGGCTTGGAGCAAGCGTAAAATTGGGAGGAAGAAAAATGAACGATACCCAAAACGGGGCGCAGCCGTTTTGCGCCAAACGGTCGATTCAAGAAAACCTGACCATGCTCACCGATTTTTATGAAATCACCATGGCCAACGGCTATTTTGAAAACGGTTTTGAAGAAACCATCGCCTATTTCGATATGTTTTTCCGCCATGTGCCCGACGGGGGCGGCTTTGCCATTATGGCGGGGGTGCAACAGCTGATTGAATATATGGAGCAGCTGCACTTTACCCAAGAGGATATCGACTTTTTGCGCTCTAAGGGGATTTTTTGCGAGGGCTTTTTGCAATATTTGGCCAATTTTGAATTTTGCTGCGACGTGTGGGCCGTGCCCGAGGGCCGACCCATCTTCCCCGGGGAGCCCATTGTTACGGTGCGCGGGCCGGTGATTCAGGCCCAGTTTGTAGAAACCATGCTGCTGCTCACCGTAAACCATCAAAGCCTGATAGCCACCAAGGCCAACCGTATTGTGCGGGCCGCCCAGGGCCGCACGGTGATGGA
The DNA here is from genome assembly GCA_018716975.1 of Candidatus Gallacutalibacter stercoravium. Classification (GTDB taxonomy): domain Bacteria; phylum Bacillota; class Clostridia; order Oscillospirales; family Acutalibacteraceae; genus Gallacutalibacter_A; species Gallacutalibacter_A stercoravium. Next base: position 114,703 of record DVJE01000018.1, read on the forward strand.
GTTCGGCTCGCGCCGGGCCCAGGGGTACGACGCGGCGGTTTACGGCGCCCGGGCGGCCTATATCGGCGGCTGCGCGGGCACGGCCTGCGCCATCTGCGAGCGGGATCAGGGGATTCCCGCCCTGGGCACCATGGCCCACAGCTGGGTGCAGCTGTTTGACTCTGAGCTGGACGCTTTTCGCGCCTACGCCCGGGCGTATCCCGATAATTGCCTGCTGTTGGTGGATACCTACAACGTGCTCAAATCCGGCATCCCCAACGCCATTCAGGCTTTTCGCGAAGAGGTGCTGCCCCGGGGCTACCGCCCGGCGGGCATCCGGATCGACAGCGGCGACCTCACCTATTTGTCGCGCAAGGCGCGCAAAATGCTGGATGAGGCCGGTTTCCCCGATTGCAAAATTTGCGCCTCCAACTCGCTGGATGAATACATCATCCGCGATATGCTCATCCAGGGCGCCCAGGTGGATACCTTCGGCGTGGGCGAGCGGCTGATTACCTCTTCGTCAGAACCGGTGTTCGGCGGGGTGTATAAGCTGGCGGCCGTGGAGGATAAGCAGGGCAACATGGTGCCCAAAATTAAAATCAGCGAGAACGTGGCCAAAATTACCAACCCCTGCTTTAAGGAGCTGTGGCGGTTGTTTGATCGGGATACCGGCAAGGCCATCGCCGATGTTATCACCTTGCACGACGAGGTGATAAACGACGCAGAGCCCTACGAGATTTTTGACCCGGAATACACCTGGAAGCGCAAGCTGGTTACCAACTTTGTGGCCCAGCGTTTGCAGGTGCAGATCTTCCGGCAGGGCAAAAAGTGTTATGAATCGCCCGATTTGCAAACCATCAAGGCCTATTGCGCCCAGCAGGTGGATACGCTGTGGGATGAGGTTACCCGCTTTGAAAACCCCCACAACTATTATGTGGATCTTTCGCCCGCCTTGTGGCAAGAGAAAAACCGCCTGATTGCCGCGCACACCTTTCGCGGCTAAAGCGCGCGGGCAGACGCAGGCAAACAAAATAACAAAAAAGCGAGGATAACAATGGCTGGCAAAATTATTTTGAGCGCAGACAGCGCCTGTGATTTAAGCAGCGAGCTTAAGGAGCGCTGCGGCATTCAGTATTACCCCTTTCAAATCACGCTGGGGGAGCGGCATTATATGGACGGGGTGGACATCTTCCCCGACGATTTGTACCGCGCCTGGCGGGAGGAACGGCTGCTGCCCAAAACCGCCGCTGTGGGCGTGGGGGAGTATATGGATTATTTTTCCGGCTGGGTGGCCCAGGGGTATGAGGTTATCCACTTAAATATCGGCTCTTCTATCTCCGCCGCGCACCAAAATTGCCTGGTGGCGGCCAAGGAGCTGGGGCACGTTTACCCGGTGGATTCGGGCAACCTGTCTTCCGGCATCGGCTTGCTAGCGCTGGAGGCCTTTGATCGCATTGAGCGGGGCATACCCGCGCCGCTGATTCAAAAGGAGCTGCAAGCCCTTACCCGCAAGGTGCACGCCAGCTTTGTGTTGGACACATTGGAGTTTATGGCCGCCGGGGGGCGCTGCTCCACCGCCGTGGCCCTGGGCGCCAACTTGCTCAACCTAAAGCCCTGCATTATGGTCAACAACAAAGACGCCAGCATGACGGTGGGCAAAAAATACCGGGGCAATTTGGAAAAGGTGCTGCCCCAGTATGTGCGCGATACGTTGAGCGGGCGCGACGACGTGCGCGAAAACCGCGTGTTTATCGTGAACTCGGGCATTTCGCCGGAGCGCGTGAAGCTGGTGCGCAAGGCGGTGCGCCAGTTTGTGCCAAACGGCGAGATTTACGAGGCCCGCGCCAGCTGCACCATCTCTTCTCACTGTGGGCCCAATACCCTGGGCGTTATGTTTATGACCCGGTAAGCGGCGTTTCTACTTTTTGTAAACATACCGGGCGGGGCGCCCGGGCGCGCCGCATTTTGCACAACCACCTTTGCCGCGGCCTTGCGCCGCGCCGGGGTGGTTGCTTTGCAATATTCCATAAATCAATTCGGTGAAAAAGGAGGCGGCCATGGTTCTTAAAGAAATAGAACGCATCAAAAACAGCGCCCCTGATGTGGATATCGGCTTTTCGCCCGTTGCTTGCGGCGTGGGTATGCCGGCCTTACAACCGGCGGAACAATCGCCGGAAAGGGCGGCAACGGCCATCATTTTGGTAACGCGCCATACGCGGCTGATGACGCTGCAAAATTATACAGAGGCCGCTTTTGAACAGGTGTTGTGCGATACCAAAGAGCGCAGCCGGAACGTAATGGCCGGCATCATAAAGCTGCTGAAAGACAACGAAGTCGCCTACTGTCTTCCCCAGGCGGCGCAAACCGACGAAACCGGCTTGCGCGCCCCCTTTTCTTATAAATTTGGGGCGGTGAACGCCGGTTTGGGCTGGATTGGCAAAAACGGGGTGCTGGTATCCAAACGGTTTGGCCCCCGGGTAAGGCTAGACGCTGTAATAGCCGTCCTTCCCGCCGCTAAGGCGGGGGAAGCCAGCGGGCCGGTTACCCAGAGCAGCTGCCCGCCGGAGTGCGTTGCTTGCGTGGCGGCCTGCCCCTATCAGGCGTTAAAAAATAAGCTGTGGCAATATGATACCCGCAGGGAGGAACTGATAGACTACCGGCTGTGCAACCAAAAAAGAAGCGCCATGCTTCGCTTAAAAAATAGAAAAAGTGCCTGCGGGCTGTGCATGGTTTCTTGCCCCATGGGCATAAAGGCGGGGTGCTAAGACCAGTAAAGCCGGTCAATAAGAAAACGGCAAAAACAGCAAGAGAAACCGAGCCCATAAGCGCGAAAGGAAGAAAAGCATGAAATTTGTTATGTCTTATAGCTGCGGAAAAGACAGCACCCTGGCCTTGCACAAGATGATAGAAAACGGGCACGAGCCCGTAGCCCTGCTGGTGATGTTCAATCAAGAGGCGGCGCGCTCTTATTTTCACGGGGCGGACGGCGCGATGCTGCAAGAATACGCCAAAGCGCTGGACCTGCCGCTTTTGCTAACCCCCACCACCGGGGAGCAATACCACCTAACTATGGAGCAAAGCCTGAAAAAAGCCAAAGCCATGGGCGCGCAGGCGGCTTGCTTTGGCGATATCGATATCGAAGGCAACCGGGCGTGGAGCCGGGAACGGTGCGAGAACGCCGGGCTGCAAGCGGTGTTCCCGCTGTGGCAGCGGGATCGGGAGGAAATTGTTTACGAGCTTATCAGGCTGGGGTACCGGTGCCTGATTAAATCCATCAACAATAAGCTGCTGCCCAAATCCCTGCTGGGAAGAATCTTGGATACCCCCGCCGTGGAAGAGATAAAGCGGCGCGGCATCGACATTTGCGGCGAAAACGGGGAATACCACACCCTGGTGATGGACGGCCCGATTTTTCAAACCCCCATCCCTTATCAAACAGGCGGGTGTTTGGATTTTGGAGATTATTCGGTGGTGGAGTGCGACGTGAAACCACATTGAACAGGCATCAAACAGCCGTGAAACAGCGGCCAAGCGGCGCATAACGAAGAAGGCAGACGCGGGGGGATGAAAAAGCCGGTATGAACGAAAATATTTTGCTGGTGGATGATGAAAAAGAAATTGCAGACCTGATTGAAGTGTACTTAAAAAACGACGGCTATCGCGTATACAAGTTCTACAACGGCAAAGACGCTTTAAAGTGCATAGAGGGCACAAAGTTGGATTTGGCCGTTTTAGACGTTATGCTGCCAGATATCGATGGATTTCACATCTGCCAAAAAATTAGAGAAAAGCATTTTTACCCCATCATTATGCTAACGGCAAAGGTGGAAGACGCCGATAAAATTATGGGGCTTACCATCGGCGCAGACGACTATATTACAAAGCCGTTTAACCCCCTAGAGGTGGTTGCGCGGGTGAAAACCCAGCTGCGCCGCTATGTGCGCTACAACAATCAAACCCCGGCCGGGGCGGAGGAAGCGGCCCCTGCGGAGTACGACATCCGCGGGCTTGTTATCAATAAAGATACCCACAAGTGCTTTTTATACGGCAAGCCCGTAACGCTCACCCCGCTGGAGTTTTCCATCCTTTGGTATTTGTGTGAAAACAAAGGAAGGGTGATCTCTTCGGAAGAATTGTTTGAGCAGGTGTGGGGCGAAAAGTTTATAGACAACAACAACACCGTGATGGCGCACATCGGCCGGTTGCGGGAGAAGCTAAAGGAACCGGCCAGAAAGCCGAAGTTTATTAAAACCGTGTGGGGAGTGGGGTATACCATTGAATAAGGGCGGTTATCAAAGTGGGCTGGGCAGGCTGGCCAAACAGATTGTGCTGCAATACATCTTGGCGCTGGTGGGTTTTTTCATCGCCTTTTTTGTCGCGTTTGTGTTGGCGGCGCAAATATACTACAGCATCGCCTGGCAGGAGGATTCTTTTATTTATCAATTGGTTCAGGTTGTAAAGGAATTTTTTCCGCTGTTTATTGCGGCGCCTATTTTGGTTGGCTGGGTTGTTATCACCTTTTTCTTTATCTCTAAGTCGCTGCGGTATGTAAACGAGGTAGTGGCGGCGGCAAAGCAGCTGTCAAATCAAAAGGAAGAGCCCATTGTGCTGTCTTCGGCGATGAAAGAGGTGCAAGACGAGCTAAACCTTGTGCGGGAGCAGGCCAACCACAACGCGGCCGTTGCCAAAGAGGCGGAGCAGCGAAAAAACGACCTTATCGTCTATTTGGCCCACGACCTGAAAACGCCGTTGACTTCGGTGATAGGCTACCTCACTTTGCTGCGCGACGAGGGCCAAATTTCGCCGGAATTGAGAGAAAAATATTTGTCTATCGCGCTGGAAAAGGCGGAGCGGCTTGAGGATTTGATCAATGAGTTTTTTGAAATTACCCGCTTTAATTTATCCGGCATCACGCTGGAATACAGCCAGTGCAATTTAACCAGGCTGCTGGAGCAGCTCACCTATGAGTTTCAGCCCATGCTGTTAGAAAAGGGGCTGCAATGCGTTTTAGAAATTGCCCCCAACACCATGATCCGCTGCGATGTGGATAAATTGCAGCGGGTTTTCGATAACCTTTTGCGCAACGCTGTGAATTACAGCTTTGCAAACGATGTGATCACCATCCGGGCCCGGCAGGAAAACAATTGGATTCACATTAAGTTTATCAATCACGGCAACACCATCCCCCAAGAAAAGCTGGCCCGGATTTTTGAACAGTTTTACCGTTTAGACGCCGCCCGCAGCTCCCAAAGCGGCGGCGCGGGCCTGGGCTTGGCCATTGCAAAAGAAATTGTAGAGCTGCACCGCGGCGCCATAACCGCAGCCAGCGAAAACGAAACGGTGGAATTTGAAGTGACGCTTCCGCTTTTGTAAGAAAATCGTAAGAATCCCGGCGGAAAATTGATAGAAAGCCGTTGGCTGAAACGAAAGAACAGCACCCTTTCTTTTGATACAATTCGTTGTGTCAAATAAAGGGCGCTGTTTTTTGTTGCCCGCGCAAAACAGCAATCGCTGTAATCAGTGTAACAACTGTAATAAAAGAAAGAAGGAAGCGTCATATGCAAAAGAAAAGGGTCGCCGTCGTGTTTGGAGGGTGCTCCAGCGAATACACGGTGTCGCTGCAATCGGCCTGTTCTGTTTTAGAAAACTTAGATCCGCAAAAATATGAGGTTTTGCCCATCGGGATCACCAGAAGCGGCGATTGGTACCGCTACACGGGCCCCTATGGCAAAATTGCAGACGGCAGCTGGCCGGTAAACCCAGCGGAAAATACGCCGGTGGCGGTGTCGCAAAACAGATCCGCCAAGGGGTTCCTTTTGCTGGCAAAAGAGAAGCCCGTGCTCGCGCCGGTGGACGCGGTGTTCCCGGTGCTGCACGGCAAAAACGGGGAGGACGGCACCCTGCAGGGGCTGTTTGAGCTGGCGGGAATCCCGGTGGTGGGCTGCAACACCCTTGCTTCGGCGCTGTGCATGGATAAAGACCGGGCCCATAAGCTGGCGGCCGCCGCCGGCGTGGCGGTGCCCAAGGCCATTGCTTTTCAGCGCTATGAGCTGCCGCAGGCGCGCGAAAGCATCCAGCAAGGCTTTACCTACCCGTTGTTTGTCAAGCCGGTTCGCTCGGGCTCCTCTTTTGGCATTACCAAAATAGACAGCCCCCGCCGTTTCGACGCCGCCGTTGCCGCGGCCTTTGCCCACGACGGCGAAGTGATTGTAGAGGAGGCGGTGCCCGGCTGCGAGGTGGGATGCGCCGTTTTGGGCATAGAGCATCCGCTGGTGGGCAGGGTGGACGAAATTGAATTGTGCGGCGGCTTTTTTGATTACACCGAAAAATACACCCTGCGCACCTCAAAGATCCATATGCCGGCGCGGGTGGATGAAGAAACCGAACGGCGGATACAGCGCACCGCCTTAAAAATATACCGGGCCCTCGGCTGCTCGGGCTTTGCGCGGGTGGATATGTTTTTAACCCCAGATGGAACCGTTGTTTTTAACGAGGTGAACACCATCCCGGGCTTTACCGCCCACAGCCGCTATCCCAACATGATGAAAGGAATCGGCTTGTCTTTTGCGCAGGTGCTGGATAAGCTGCTGGGGTTGTATTTACCATGAAAAAGAGGATGTTAAACGCGGGCGTTTTTCAAGGCAACCTTTTGCTGGTGAACGGGAGCTACCCGTTGCGCGCCGCCTGCGGCCGGGAAGATTTGGTCCCCGTTGCGGCGCAATACCCCAAGGCGCTGCTCAAGCGGGAGGCGGCTTGCTACCTGCGGCTGCTGTTGAGCCGGGTGGGGGGCCTTTCTTGCATTGTGCCGGTGAGCGGCTACCGCCCGGCGCAGGAGCAGGCCGAAATCTATGAAAACAGCCTTGCGCAAAACGGAGAAGATTTTACCCAAAAATATGTGGCCCGGCCCTGCTGTAGCGAGCACCAAACCGGCCTGGCCATTGATTTGGGGCTAAAAAAGAGCGCGCATGATAAGATAGATTTTCTTTGCCCGGATTTTCCCTACGACGGGATTTGCGCGCAGTTTCGCCGCTATGCCCCCCAATACGGCTTTGTGGAGCGCTATCCCAAGGGCAAAGAGGCGCTTACCGGCATCGCCCACGAGCCGTGGCATTTTCGATATACCGGTTACCCCCATTCGCTGTTCATCAGCCAAAACGATCTGTGCCTAGAGGAGTATGTCGCCTTTTTGAAGGGCTTTTCGCAGGAAAACCCCTTGCGCCTGCCAGCGCGCGGCAAAACGGTAACGGCCTACTATGTGCCCGCAGGCGGCGAAAGCGCCGGGCTCCCTTCGCCCAACCGAGCAGGCCGGCCCGGTTGGCCCGGCCAAACCAGCGCGGCGGCGCGCTTCGATTGCTCCGATTACGCCGTCTGTTCCGGCTGCTCCAGCTGCTCCGTTTGCTCCGTCTGCTCAAGCGGCGGAGGTTACTTTGCGCGCCAGGTGTCTGGCAATAACGTTGACGGGTTCATCGTAACCCTATGGGGGAAGGGGAATGAATAAAGGCAAGGCCTACACAGGCGTCGATATGTTTCGGGTGGCGGCGGCCTTTCTGGTGGTGGCGATTCATACGTCGCCCCTGGCGTCTTTTACAGAGGTGGGGGATTTTATCGTCACCCGCGTCGTCGCCCGCATTGCGGTTCCGTTTTTCTTTATGACCTCGGGCTATTTTCTCATTTCAAGATACGCCCCCAACGCCGGCCGCCTGCAAGCCTTTGAGAAAAAAACAGCGGCCGTTTACGGGGCGGCCATTGCCCTTTATTTGCCGCTGAATTTATACAACCGCTATTTTTCTATGGATCACCTGCTGCCCAACCTGATAAAGGATTTGGTTTTCGACGGCACCATGTATCATTTGTGGTACCTTCCGGCGGCGATGCTGGGGGCGGCCGTGGCTTGGCTGCTGGTGCGAAAATGCGGCTTTCGGTGCGCGCTGCAGGCGGCCGGGCTGCTGTATCTGGCCGGTTTGCTGGGCGATAGCTACTACGGCGTGGTAAAGCAAACCCCCTGGCTGCAAAGCTGCTACGCCGCTTTGTTTGAACTTTCGGATTACACCAGAAACGGCGTGTTTTTTGCGCCCTTGTTTTTTGTGCTGGGCGGTTGGCTGGCCGGCCGGGCCCAAACGCCCGCCAAGGGGGCTGTTCAGGCAAGCCTTAAAAAAAGCCTGGCGGGGTTTGCCCTTTCGCTGCTTTTGATGCTGGGCGAGGGGCTGCTGCTGCGCGGCTGGGGCTTTCAGCGGCACGACAGCATGTATCTCTTTTTGCCCCTTTGCGTCTACTTTTTGTTTTGCGCGCTGCTGTGTTGGAGGGGGCCGCGGCGTGAAACCCTTAGAACCGCCGCGCTGCTGCTCTATATCGTTCACCCCATGGCGATTGTGTTGGTGCGGCTGGCGGCCAAAATAACCGGCCTTACGCCTTGGCTGGTGAACAACAGCCTGGCGCATTACCTGGCCGTGTGCGCCGTCTCGGCGGCGGTTTCTTTCCCGTTGGCGGGGGCGTATCAAAAATGGGCCCAAAAGCGCAAAATGGCTCTTCGCCCGGCCTGCCAGCGGGCGTGGATAGAGCTAAACCTCAACCACCTGCTGCACAACGCCCGGGAGCTGAAAAAAGCCATGCCCCCCAAATGCCGGTTGATGGCGGTGGTAAAGGCGGAGGCTTATGGGCACGGGGCCTATGAAGTTGCCGCCGCCCTTAACCAAAACGGCGTAAAAGCATTTGCCGTGGCCACGGTGGAGGAGGGCATCCGCCTGCGCCGGTATGGCGTAACCGGAGAAATCCTGATTTTGGGGTACACCGACCCTGCAAGGGCGAAGGATCTGTTTTTCTACCACTTAACGCAAACCCTTATCGATTACGACTACGCTGTGCGGCTCAACCGGCAGGGGTATCCCCTTCGGGCTCACATAAAAATTGACACGGGGATGCACCGCCTGGGCTTTGCCTGGGAGGACGTGGACAAGGTTGCCGCGGCGTATGGGATGCGGCGGCTGAAGATACGCGGCGTTTTCACCCACCTATGCGTTTCGGGCAGCCTGCGGCCAGAGGACGTTTGCTTTACCAAAACGCAGCTGCAACGCTTTGGGCGTTTGCTCGGCGCCCTAAAGGACCGGGGGCTGCCGGTTGCCGGCGTGCATGTGCAAAGCAGCTATGGCCTGCTAAATTACCCGCAGCTGCAATGCAGCTATGTGCGGGCGGGCGTGGCCCTGTACGGCGTGCTGAGCAGCCCTGGCGATGAAACCAGGTTGCAGCTGGATTTGCGCCCCGTTCTTTCGCTCAAATCGAAAATCGTTTTAATCCGGCGGATAAAGGCCGGTGAAACGGTGGGATACGGCCGGCTTTTTACCGCCGAAAGAGATAGCACGATAGCCGTGCTGCCCATTGGCTACGCCGACGGATACCCAAGGCGCCTTTCGGGGGGCAAGGCCTCTGTGCTCATCAATGGGCAAGAGGCCCCGGTGATCGGCGCCGTTTGCATGGATCAGCTCACCGTGGATATTACCGATATCCCCCAAGCCAAGGTGGGCATGACGGCCACGCTCATCGGCGCCGACGGCGGCCGCGAGATTTCGGCCCCGGATGTGGCCGATGCGGCCCAAAGCATTACCAACGAGCTGCTCAGCCGCATGGGCCGCAGGCTAACGGTAACCCGGTAGCCCGGCGTTTGGGCAAAACCGCAGGAACCTTGGGCAAGCCGGGCCCCGGCTGAACCGGGATGATTCTTTCGCTTAAAAGCAAATAGGGCCGGCGAACGCGCCGAAAAATGCGTTCGCCGGCCCATTGCCTGCTACTTTATTGTTTTGCCGCCCCGGCGCCCTTTGGTTTCTTACGCCCAAAGCCGGCTCATGCGTTTTGGGCGGCAAAGGCGTCGGCCACCCACTGGATGCGCTGGCGGTCGATATCCGCCGGCAGGGTGCAGTCGGCGCCTATGATTAACCCGCTGGGCACCTGCTGGGCCAGGGAGCGGGCAAAGGCCTGTATCTCTTCTTTGCCCCCGGTGCACAGCAGCCCGCCGGGCCGGTTGTCAAAGCCGCCCAGCACCGCCTTGCCGCCAAAGAACCGCTGGCCCTCTGCCAAATCCATCCCTTCAATGAAAACCGCCCAGTTTACCGCCTTGGCCGGGTAATCCTGCCAAACCTCCAGTCGGTTGGGCACCCCCGCCCAGCCGCAGCAGTGCAAAATGTTGTTGGCCGAAAAGCGGTTGGCGTGATCCAGCACCAGCCGGTCGCTGGGGGTGATTTGCTCGCGGTATTGCTCGTAGCTCATGCGGTCGCGCTCGCCGCCTTGCACGTTGCAGTAAGCGCCGGTGCAGCCGCCCTCCACAATGGCCTTTTCGGCAATGAGGGCGTTGTCTTCGGCCACAGCCTCCAGCGCCTGCATCACCGCGGCGGGATCCTCCTTTAAATGCGCCATTACCATTTCGTCAGAAGAGCCGTTGCGGATGGAGGAAAAGGGGGCCAAGATGTTGTAAAACACACACATGTCGTCTTTTAGCCCCTCCTTTACCGCCTTAACCCGCTCGATTTGCTGGCGGATAAACGGATGCTCCCCGCCTAAGGGGCGCACCTGCCGCCAATCGGAGGCCTTTTGGATTTTGGGCAGGGGGTAGGCAAAGTAATTGTCGCACATCACCTTGGCAAAGTCCACCCCGATGCTGTTGTAATACGCCAGGTGGGCCGCCACGCATTTTTCGCCCATCCCCTCTTCGCCGGGGAAGTGGAACCAAAACCCCACCGGGGGCCGGTCCACCGGCAAACGGTTCATGGCGTGCAGCAGCCGCGTTTTCTTGTCCATCGCAAAACCCTCTCTTTCTCTTTTTCAGTTATTTTTATTGTTTATACAAACAAATTTCGCTCCGCTTTTTTGTATCGATAGCGAAGGCTGGTGAGCAAAAGGCGCGCGCCGCCCCCAACCGCTAGGGAAAAACATCACTTTCAATCAAATAGTACATAGATAAATCACCGAAAAGTACATTGAAATTATATAGTCTGTATAGTAGAATAAGGCCATTGTACCGCGTGCGGCGGTAAAATGCAAGAGGCATGGGGCTTTTACGCCCGCCGCTGGGGAAGAGGTTGAATGATGGAACAGCAACGGTTTGCAAAAGACGGGCCGCTGTACCAGCAGGTCAGCGCCTGGGTGGAGGATCACCGGCAACAGCTGGTAGAAGACATTGTGCGCCTGGTGAATATCCGCAGCGTAGCGCAGCCGCAGGGCGAACTCCCTTACGGCCAAGGCTGCCGGGACGCGCTGGAAGAAATGCTGGCCATGGGCCGGCGCTACGGCATGACGGCGCACAATTACGACGGCCGCTGCGGCGGCCTTTGGTGGGAAGAAAAGCAAAGCACCGTGGGCCTGTGGGGCCATCTGGACGTGGTGCCCGAGGGGGATAACTGGCAAAACAGCCCCTATCAGGCGGTGGAAAAGCAGGGCTATTTGATCGGCCGCGGCGTGCAAGACAATAAGGGCCCCGCGGTGGCCTGTTTGTATGTTATGCGCTGCCTGCGCGATTTGGGGCTGCCGCTGCGCCACGGCGTTAAGCTGATGGTGGGCTGCGACGAAGAACGGGGCATGACGGATGTGGACTATTTTCGCGCCAATTACCCCTGCCCCCAGCTCAACCTGGTGGCCGACTGCAACTTTCCGGTGTGCTACGGCGAAAAGGGCATTATCGAGGCCGAGCTGGTTGCCCGCGCGCCCCTGAGCGCCGCCGTAAAGGATTTTACCGGCGGCGTGGCCGGCAACATGGTGCCCGATAGCGCCGCGCTCACCTTGCAAAACAGCCAAGCGCTTTGGGGGCAGTTGCAAGAGCAAACCCAGGGCAAGCCGGAGTTTGCGCTAACGCAGCAGGGTGGCGAAATCCGCCTGCGGGCCTTTGGCATTTCCAAGCACACCGCCTCGCCGGAGGGCGGGCGCAACGCAATTTTGCTTTTAAGCCAGGCAGCGGCCGGGCTTGCGGCGTTGCCGGAGGAGGATAGGGCCCTTTTGCGCTTTTTAAACCAAGTAAACGGCGATTTTGCCGGAACGGGGCTGTCCATCGCCTGCGCCGACCAAGAGTCGGGGGCGCTAACCTGCGTGGGCAGCATGCTCCATTTGGAGCAGGGGCGCCCGGCGCTGCATGTGAACATCCGCTACCCGGTTACGGTGGATTCCGCCGGGCTGCTGCGCAGCATGGAGCGCGCCTGCAACGAAAACGGCTATGCGCTAAGGCTTATTCGCGACAGCGCGCCCAACTATTACCCCAAAGAAAATCCGGTGGTGGGGGCGCTAACCCAGGTGTACAATAGCCTTACCGGGGCGCAAAGCGCGCCCTATGTGATGGGCGGGGGCACCTATGCCCGCCGGTTGCCCAACGCCGTCGCCTACGGCATGGGCGGCCTGCCCGAACAGCGGCCCCAGGGCCTGTTTGCCCCTGGCCACGGCGGCGGGCACGAGCCCGACGAGGGGTTGTGCATTGCCAACCTGCTCGAGGCTATCAAAATATATGTTATCAGTATTCTGGCTATAGACGAGCTGGATTATTAACCCTGCGCCCCCGTTTCGCTGAGAGACGGGGGTGTAGTTGCACCCCCGAAAACCGGCGGGCGCCCGCCGCGCTATCGGGGCGAGAAAAGCATAAAAGAGGTGGCGGCGATGAAAAGATACCGTGTCGTTGGCCTGGCCGCAGGGATGGCGGCCACTGTTTTGTTCACCTCCTCCTGCGGGCTGCTGCCGGCGGAGGAAGAGCTGCCCCAGGCGCCGGTGGTGCACGCCTATGAGGCGCAGCAGTATGAAACCACCCAAGTGGTGCGGGGGGACATACGCCAGGTGGAAGAGGTGGATTGCACCTACCGGCCCTTGCAGGAAGAAAGCCTGGCCTTTTCGCTGGGGGATGAACCCTTCGGCCAGGTGTATGTGCAGCAGGGCGACACCGTGCAGGCGGGCGATCTGTTGGCCGAGCTGGAAATGAGCGATCTGTCGGATCGCATTCAGCAGCAAAGCTACGCGGTGGAGCGGTTGCAGCTGCAAATCAGCCAGCAAGAGCAGATAAAGCAGCTGGAGGTGCAAAAGCAACAGCTGCTTTACGATCAGATACAGGCCCAGCTGAGCCAGGTGCAGCAGCAGCTGGCCCAACCGGAGCTGGCCGAAGAGCAAAAAAAGGAGCTTACCAGCCAGCAAAGCCAGCTGGAGCAGCAGCTGGCCCAGCAACAGCTGGCGGTAAACAACGCCGGGCAGGATGTGGAAAGCACCCTGCGCCAGCTGCGCGACGACCTAACGGTGCAGCAAATGCGCCTGGACGCGCTGCAAAGCGATAAACAGCAGCGCCAGCTCTTTGCCGGCATCAGCGGAACGGTAACCTATGTGCGCAGCGTGCAAGAGGGCGATCTGTCGGTTAGCGGCGAAAAGTTTATCGATATCGACAATTATTCCTCGGCGGTGTTTGCGGTGGAGGGGAAGGATTGCGAGCTGCTCACCCCGGGCGATAAGCTCACCGTGGTATCCAGCGATGAATCTTACCCCGTTACCGTCATCCAGCCCCAGGATATGGGGGTGCAGCCTGAGGAGGGGGAACAGCTGCTGTATTTAAAGCCGGATACGGTGGATCCCCGGCTGACCGCGGGAAGAAAGGGCACGGTAGAGGTGCTGCTGGACGAGCGCACCGACGTGCTGCTGATTAACGAGGCGGCGTTAAAAACCTCCGGTGGGCAAAACGTGGTTTATTATTTGGATGAAAACGGCCTAAGAACCGCCAAAGAGGTGGAAGTCGGCCTGCAGGCCGAGGGCAAGGTGGAAATTATAAGCGGTTTAGAAGAGGGCGAAAGCATTATTTTAGAGTAAGGGGGCGCACGCAGATGAAAACAACCGGGCAAAGAGGGCGGGCGTTTCTTTTGGCGGCCTGCCTATTGGGCGCATGGTGCTTTGCCGGCTGCGGGCAGCAGGGGCAGCAGGCCCCGGAGCTGTTGGAGCCGGTAAGCGTAAAGATGGATACCGCCGCCGTGGAGCGGGGCAGCGTTTACACCGCCCAGTGTTACGACGGGGCGGTGATCCCCGCCGTGCAAGAGGCGCACTTTGCAATCAGCGGCCAGGTTTCGGCTGTGCACGTGGCCCCGGGGCAGATGGTGCAGCAGGGGCAGGTGCTGGCCGAGCTGGACGAAAGCGACTTGCTGGAGCAGCAACAGCAGCTGCAAGCCGATATCAACCGCCAGCAAGAGGATAACGAGCAAACCAACGCGATAAAGCAATATGATATCGCCATTGCCCAGGCGGAGCTGGCCTTGTTGCAGCAACAGGGCGCCACCGCCGAGGAGCAAAACGTAAAGGCGCTGGAAGTGCAGCGCCTGCAAACCGAAGACGCCCAGGCCAAACAGCTGCAACAGCTGGATATGCAGGAGCTACAGCGGCAGCTGGAGGCGCTGACGGCCCAAACGGGCAACAACCAGCTGATATCCCCCTGCACAGGCCGGGTGGCCTACTTTTCGCCGCAGCTGCAAACCGGCAATCAAGTGGAGGCGTTTGCCAGCATGTGCTATGTTACCCAAGAGGAGCAGCTGCTGGTGTCTTGCCCAGAGATAAGCTCCAGCGTTCTGGATTCGGCCAGCCGCATTTACGCGCGCATCGGCGACCAAGAGTACGACTTACAGTCCGCCCCCTACGGCGAGGAGGAATATTTCGCTATGGCGGCGGCGGAACTGGAACTGGATTCCCGCTTTACCTTTGTGTCGGGCGATGTGATTGCCGCAGGCGTGCAAAGCGGCCAGCCCGCCACGGTTTGCGTGGTGCGCAATTATGTGGAGGACGCCCTCACCATCCCGGTAAACGCCCTGCTGTGGGATGAGGGCAGCGCCTATGTTTACATACAGCAGGACGGCAAGCAGACCAAGCAGCCGGTGGAGGTGGGCCTAACCGGCACCACCCGGGTGGAGATCCTATCCGGCTTAAAGGAGGGGGACACCGTATATGTGCAAGGGTAAAGCGATGCTGTCGGCGGTGTTGGCCGGGGCGGTGTGCCTGCTGGCCTGCGCTGGCTGCGGCGGGCAAGAGCAGCAAAGCCTAAACACCCAGGGGCTGGATATCCCCCAAGAGGGCAACTACCAAACGGTGGAGGTTGCCCGCCAGGATTTTACCGAGTCTTATTCGGTTACGGCCCAGCGGGCCTATCCGGTGCAATCCAGCCTGTATTTTACCAAAGAAAACGCCCGGCTTGAAAGCTTTGCCGTATCCAAGGGGCAAACGGTAAAGGCCGGCGACGTGTTGGCCACCTTTACCGTAGAGGGCGACGCCGCCGCCTTGGAGGAGGCGCGGCTCAAGCTGGAGCGCACCCAAGAGGAATTTGAGCTGGGCAAAACCCAGCGGCAAGAGGCGCTGGCCCAGGGCCAGCAGGCCCTAACTGGCCTAACGGGCCAAGAGGCCGCGCTGCAACAGCTAAAAAACCAGCGGATGCAGGCCGAATACGACCAGTATGTCAGCCGCACCGAGTACGACATCGCCAACCAGCAGCGGCAGGTGGCCGATTTGCAAGAGGACGTGGGCGTAAACCAGCTCACCGCCCCCTTCGACGGGGTGATCCTGTCGGTGGCCTCCGTCAAGGAGGGCAGCCGGGTGGATCCCAGCGAGGCGATGGTGAAGCTGTACGCCTCCGGCCAGATGCTGCTGCAAGTGGACGATCCGCAGCGCCTTACCTACAACATGCCGGTGCAGGTGACGTTGGGCGATGATTCCACCGTGGCCGGGCGGGTGGTGGCGGCCACCAACCTGCTGCCCAAAACCGTAACCGACGGGGCGGTGTACATCGCCTTGGAAGAAGAGGTGGATCCCATCCAGATAAACGGCGCCCGCGTTTCTTTTGACACCTTTGCTCAAAACGGCGTGCTGGTGCTGGCGCGCGACGCGGTGCACAATGAAGACAGCGGCGGCTATTACGTAAATATTCTGCAAGACAGCATGGTGCAAAAGCGGTATATCCTGGCCGGCCACATTTCACAAAACGGCGTGTGGGTGATGGATGGATTGCAAGAAGGCCAGCAGGTTATTTTGAAATAAAGGGGGGAGAGGCATGCTGCGTTTTGTGGGGCGGAAGATCCTAAATAAAAAATGGATGATAGCCGGCCTGTTGATCGGCAACATTTTGCTGATGGCCATTGCGGCGGCCGGGCCGATGTACTCCCAGGCGGTGCTGCAGCGGATGCTCACCAAAAACCTGAGCGCCTCTATGGAAGAAACCAACTATTACCCGGGCCAGGTGCTGCTTTCTTATAACTTTGTAAAAAGCGACAACGGCCCCAAAACCCTGGATAAGGTGGCCGAATACGAACAGCTCAGCGCCGGGATGCCCCAGGCTTTCGGCTTGCCCGCCGTGGAGCAGGTTACCCAGTATACCCTAACCGACGTGCAGGCCAATTCGCAGCTAAGCGAGCAAACCGGCCGGGGCGAAGAAATCAAGCTGGGCTTTTTATCGGGCGTAGAGGATAAAATCGATCTGGTGGCCGGCAGGCTTTACGGCGATCAGCTGGGGGAAGATGGGCTGATTGAAGCGGTGGTTTCTCAGCGGCTGATGGAAAATATGGGCCTGCTGCTGGGCGAAACCTTTGATTTGCCCGAGCTGCAACGACCCGACGGGGGCAGCTGCCAGGTGCAGGTGGTGGGCGTATACCAGCCCAAGGATCCCAGCGCCCTGTTTTGGCAGGGGGCCGACCAAAACCAGTTTGTAATGTCGGAATCCCTTTTTCGCGCCAATTTTGCGGTAAACGACCAGCCGGTGCACAACTTAACCGCCCGCTGGGATGTGTTTTTGGATTACCAAAGCATGCGCGGCGGCCAGGTGCCCCAAATGCTTAGCACCCTGCAAAGCTATAAGGATAGCTTTAGCCAGCTTATCAACGTGCGCTTTGTAGAGCGCTTTTCGTCGGTGCTCACCGATTACATCCCCCAAGCGGATAAGCTAAACGCCACGCTGTGGGTGTTGCAGGTGCCCATCTTTGTGCTACTGGCCGCCTTTATCTTTATGGTGTCGCGCCAAATGCTGGAGATGGAGCAAAACGAAATCGCCATCTTAAAAAGCCGCGGCGCCCAGCGGCGGCAAATCTTGTGGGTTTACTTTTTGCAAAGCGCCATGGTGGCCTTGGCCAGCTTGATAGTGGGCGTGCCGCTGGGCATGCTCATCTGCCAGGTGCTGGGCGCCTCCAACGCTTTTTTGGAGTTTGTGCAGCGCAGCGCCCTGCCGGTGGAGATAAACGGCATGGCTTTGCTGTTCGCAGCGGCGGCCGCGGTGTTCTCCATTGCGGTGATGGTGCTGCCGGTGCTGCAATACGCCTCGGTTTCCATTGTGGATCACAAGCGCAAAAAGCAGCGCAAAATGAAGGCTCCCTGGTGGCAAAAGATCTTTTTGGATGTGATTTTGCTGGGGGTATCCCTGTATGGGCTGTATTCCTTCAATAGCCGCCGGGATCAGCTGGCCTTGCAGGTGGCAAGGGGGGGCTCGCTGGATCCGCTGCTATTTTTCAGCGCCTCGCTGTTTATGCTGGGCGCGGGGCTGCTGGCGCTGCGGCTGTTCCCGCTGCTGGTGCGCCTGATTTTTGTTATCGGCAAGAGGTGGTGGCCGCCGTCGCTTTACGCGTCCTTCCAGCGCATTTTGCACACCCGGGGCAGCCAGGGCTTTATTATGGTGTTTCTCATCTTCACCGTGGCGCTGGGCATCTTTAACGCCCAAGCCGCCCGCACCATCAACCAAAACGGCGAGGAGCGCATCCGCTACGCCAACGGCGCCGACGTGGTGCTGCAAGAGGTGTGGGGCAACAACAAATCCCAGGTGGATAGCGACTCCACCGGCTCGCTGGAGCTGATTTACGACGAGCCCGACTATGAGCGTTATCAGCAAATAGAAGGGGTGCAAAGCTACACCAAAGTGTATTACAGCGACGATGTCAGCATGGGGCTAGATGGGGGCGGCACCCTCAACAACGTCATCCTCATGGGCGTTAACACCAAGGAGTTCGGCCAAACGGCCTGGATGAAAGACGGGCTGCTCCCCGTGCACTGGTACGAATATCTAAATGCCATTTCGCAAAACGCCCGGGCGGTGCTGCTTTCTAGCAACTTTCAAACCGTGCACGGCTACCAGGTGGGCGATGTTATCAGCTACCGCAACGAAGAGGGCGCCAGCTGCCAGGGGATTGTGTACGGCTTTGTAGATTACTGGCCCACCTACGCCCCAACGGTTACCCAAACGGGCAGCGACGGCTCCACCCAAACCGTAGATCAGTTTTTAATTGTTTCCAACCTGTCGCAGGTGCAGGCCGCCTGGGGGGTGCGCCCCTACCAGGTGTGGTTTAATATGGAGGGCTCCAGCCAGCCCATTTACGACTTTGCCGCCAAAGAGGGTATCTCCTTCCCGGTGTTCCGCGACACCCAGGCGGATATTATCCAGATGAAAAACGATCCCACCTTCCAGGGCACCAACGGGGTGCTCACCGTGGGCTTTATCGTGGTGCTGGTGCTGTGCGCCACCGGATTCTTAATTTATTGGATCCTCTCCATTAAGTCGCGGGTGCTGCAATTCGGCATCTTCCGGGCCATGGGTATGTCGATGAAAGAGATTTTGGCCATGCTGGGCAACGAGCAGCTGTTTATTTCGGGCGTGTCTTTGGCCGTGGGCGCCGTGGTGGGCGTGCTGAGCGCCGGGCTGTTTGTGCCGCTCATCCAAATCGCCTACTCCTCTGCGGATCAGGTCATCCCGCTGGAGGTGGTGGGGGCCGCCGGAGATTCGTTGCGCCTGTTCGGCGTGATTGCCTTTGTGATACTGGCCTGCATGGTGATTTTGGGAATGCTGATTTCTAAGATTAAGATCTCGCAGGCCCTCAAGCTGGGCGAGGATTAATAAAGGAGCGAAGCGAGATGGAAATGATGATTCAGGGCGAGGGCATCAAGCGGGGCTTTGCCGTGGCCGACGGCGGCACCTTTT
Source organism: Candidatus Gallacutalibacter stercoravium (assembly GCA_018716975.1). GTDB lineage: Bacteria > Bacillota > Clostridia > Oscillospirales > Acutalibacteraceae > Gallacutalibacter_A > Gallacutalibacter_A stercoravium. Next base: position 133,613 of record DVJE01000018.1, read on the forward strand.
GGGCATTAAAGGGCATCGATATCCAGGTGCCCAAGGGGGAGCTGGTTATCCTGCGGGGGCGCTCCGGCTCGGGCAAAACCACTTTGCTCAACATCCTGGGCGCGTTGGATCCCCCCACCGAGGGCAAGGTGGTGTTTAACGGGCAAGATATCACCCAGATGGACGAGGCGGGGCGCAGCCGCCTGCGCCGCAGCAGCATCGGCTTTGTGTTCCAGTCGGTGGCGCTCATCCCCATGATGAACGCCTATGAAAACGTGGAGTTCGCTTTGCGCCTGGCGAAATATAAGCAAGATCGCAAGCAGCGGGTTACCGAGTGCCTAAAGCTGGTGGGCCTGGGCAACCGCATGGATCACATGCCCCAAGAGCTTTCGGGTGGTGAACAGCAGCGGGTGGCCATCGCCCGGGCCATCGCCCACAAGCCCCAGGTGATCTTTGCCGACGAGCCCACCGCCGAGTTGGACACCAACACCGGCTTGCAGGTGGTAAAGATTTTTAAAGAGCTCACCCACGCGGAGGGGGTAACCATTGTAATGACTACCCACGACACCGGCCTGATGGAGGTCGGCGATAGGGTTTATGAACTGGAGGACGGTGAGATAATCCATGCCGCAGGAACAAATGCAGGCTGACGATATTATCGTTTGTGAAAACCTGGTTAAAATTTATAAAACGGTGGATTTGGAGGTGCTGGCCCTGCAGGGGCTGGAGATTAACATCGCCCGGGGCGAGCTGATGGCCATCATCGGCAACAGCGGCAGCGGCAAAAGCACCTTTCTCAACATGATAGGGGGGCTGGATCGCCCCTCCGCCGGCAGGTTGATTGTGGACGGCAAAGATCTGTTTAAGCTAAACGAGGCCCAGCTGGTGGAATACAAGCGTACAACGGTGGGCTTTGTGTGGCAAAACAACGCCCGCAACCTGCTGCCCTACCTGCCCGCCTGGCAAAACGTGCAAATGCCCATGATGTTCGGCGGCGTGGTGGAGCGCAAGCGGCAAAAGGAGCGGGCGCTGGAGCTGCTGGAAATAGTGGGCCTGGCCCACAAAAAAGACAGCAAGTTAAGCCAGCTTTCGGGCGGCGAGCAGCAGCGGGTGGCCATCGCCATCGCCCTGGCCAACAACCCCAAAATCCTGCTGGCCGACGAACCCACCGGCTCGGTGGACGCCAAAACAGGCAGCTATATTTTGGATGTGTTCCGCGAGCTCAACCGCCAGCTGGGGCTAACGGTGATTATCGTTACCCACGACCGGATGCTTTCGAAAAAGGTGAACCGGGTGGTGGCCATCCGCGATGGCAAAACCAGCAGCGAGATGATTGTAAAGCAAAGCTACGCCGACCGGCTGGACAGCATCAATGTTTTTGAAGAGGCCCACGACGAATTTGTGGTGCTGGATAGGGCGGGGCGGCTGCAAATCCCCCGCGAAATGCTGGATGAACTGGGCGTAACCGGCAACAAGGTGAAGATGGAGCTCAAAGACGGCAAGATCCTCATTGAGGCGCCGCCGCCGGAGCCCGCTGCCCAAGACACCCAGGCCGGTTAAGCGCTAACCCATAAGCGCACAGAAAGGGAGGAATTTTACATGCAGTTTTTAGGCACCGCCGCCGCCGAGTGTTACCCCAACCCCTTTTGCGATTGCCCCGCCTGCCAGCGGGCCCGGCAATCGGCGGATCACCGTTTAAAGCGCCGGCGCAGCAGCTTTTTGCTGGATGAAAACAATCTTTTGGATTTTAACGCCGACGTTATGGCCGCCTGCGGGGAATTTGGCGTAAGCCTTTGCCGGCTGCGTAATGTGTTTATCACCCATTTGCACGAGGATCACTTTGACTATTGGAACGTGGCCTTTTTGCTGATGAGCGCAGGCAAACCGGGGCCCATTAACATTTACGTATCCCAAGAGGGGTACGACGGGCTGATGCCCCTGTTGGAGCAGATGAAGCAGCTGCCCCACACCCAAATGACGGATCAGCTCAAGCAAATGGAAAAGGTGTGCCGCTTTGTGCCGGTAAAGCCTTTTGAAACCTTTGAAACCGGCGCTTGGCGGGTTACCCCGGTGCGGGGCAACCACGATTCTTTTTTTAACGGGGAGCGCAGCCTGCTGTATCTGTTTGAAAACGGGCAAAGCAGCCTGCTGTACGCCACCGATACCGGGCGCTTTGTGCCCCAAACCTTGGATTATTTAAAAAATAAGCCCCTGAGCACGCTGATTATAGAGGGTTCCTTCGGCGCCACCATCCTGCCCAAAGACGCGGGCCATTTGGATATAGAGTCGCTGTGCGAAACCATCGATTTGTTGGAGCAGCAGGGCACCGTAACGCCCCAAACCGGCATCTATATCACCCACATCGCCCATTGGAGCAAATACGGCTTCGACGAGTTTCAAGATATTTTGCAGCGCCGTTACGGTAAGCGGATCTGGCTGGCCTACGATGGGCTGCGCATCCCGCCCAAGGGCCCCTTAGCCGGCGCGTAAGCCGGGGCGGGTAAGAGGAACACGCAATCCTAACGGCGCGGCGCGCCGAATGCTCTAAATGCTCTAAATGCCCCCAATGCCCCAAAATGCCAAAAAAAGGGAAATATGGCGGTAAAAAAATCAGAAAGAAATAAAAAAGTCTTTACAACTACCGTTAAAGTTGTATAATACAGATAGAGATATCCACTGCCACACTACAATGAATGGAGCGGGCGTGCCCGTTCCCGAAAGGAGCTTTCTTTTATGAATTTTGAGAATTTAATTGCCTCCAGCGCTACGGTAGACGTTTATAAAAACGGCAATATGGCCATTAAGGTGTTTAAAGAGGGCTGCCCCAAAACCATGGCGTTGTATGAGGCGCTCACCCACTCCCGTGTGGAAGACACCGGCTTGCGCATCCCCACCATTCATGAGGTGTCGGTTATCGGCAGCCGCTGGGCCATCCATATGGATCTTATCGAGGGCAAAACCCTGGCCGATATGATGAAGGAAAACCCCTCTAAGATGGATGAGTATATTGAGCAGATGGTGGATATTCAAATGGAAATCCACTCGAAAAAGGTGCCCAAGCTCAGCAAGCTGAAGGATAAGCTCAGCCGCCAGATCAACGCTTTGGAAAGCATTGACGACGTGGTGCGCTATGAGCTGCTCACCCGGTTAGACAGCATGCCCAAGCACGTTAAGCTGTGCCACGGCAACTTTACCCCCGAAAACATCATCATCAACGACAACGGCGTTTATGTGGTAGACTGGGTGGCCGCTCGCCAGGGCAACGCCAGCGCCGACGTGGGCCGCACTTATTTGCTGCTCTCGCTGCGCGATCCGGCCATTGCCGAAAAATACCTCAACCTCTTCTGTGAAAAGAGCCAAACCGCCAAAAAGTACGTACAGGATTGGCTGCCCATCGTGGCGGCGGCCGAGCTGACCGAAGACAAGCCCGAAGAGAAAGAGCTGCTGATGAAGTGGCTCAACGTGGTGGCTTACGAATAAGACATAAAAGCGGTGCTATGCGTTACCAAGCGGGCAAAGCAGGCCCCGGGCGCCAGACAAGGGTTTTCCCTCTTGCCGGGGCGGCGGGCCTGTTTTGCCCTTTTTGCATCCGCAGGGGCCGACGTTGCCCCGGCGGGTGCCTCTTCTTTCTCCACCAAAAAGCAACCCGGTGCGTTTGCCCCGCACTTTAGCTGGGCCAACGCCTTTTTTCACCTGGGCCGAAACCGGCGAATGGATGCAGAAAGGGGGCTTTGCTTAGCTGCGGCAAAAGGCGCAACAAAGAAACAAAAGCGGCTTTGGGTGAAATACACAAAAAAATGGGGTAATTAGCCGAAAGTTAGCCAACCGAAAGGATTGACAAGGACGTCCGGTCTTGCTATAATGAAGTTGTTAAAAAAATAACAATAATGACGGGCCAGAGTCAACCGGTGAGGCTCATGATGGAAATGGAGGACCAAAAGATGGAAAAAAACGGGCAAGCAGCTGCCACCGCGGCCGTGCAGACGGGTCTGGTAGACAACGTTGACGCGTTGGTAGCGAAAATGGAAGAGGTGCGCGAGGCGCAAAGGATTTTTTCCACCTATACCCAAGAGCAGGTGGATAAGATCTTCTATGCCGCCGCGTTGGCCGCCAACCAACAGAGAATCCCCCTGGCCAAGATGGCTGTGGAAGAAACCGGCATGGGCGTGGTGGAAGATAAGGTTATCAAAAACCACTATGCCGCCGAGTACATCTACAACAAATATAAAGACACCAAAACCTGCGGCGTGATTGAATCCGACCCGGCTTTCGGCGTTACTAAGGTTGCCGAGCCCATCGGCCTGGTGGCTGCGGTTATCCCCACCACCAACCCCACGTCCACCGCTATTTTTAAAACCCTGATTTCGCTGAAAACCCGCAACGGCATTATCATCAGCCCCCACCCCCGCGCCAAGAAATGTACCATTGCCGCTGCGAAAGTGGTGCTAGATGCGGCCGTGGCCGCCGGCGCCCCCAAGAACATCATCGCGTGGATTGACGTTCCCTCTTTGGAGCTGACCAACGAGGTTATGAGAAGCTCCGACATCATCCTGGCCACAGGCGGCCCCGGCATGGTGAAGGCGGCCTACTCCTCCGGCAAACCCGCCGTGGGCGTGGGCGCGGGCAACACCCCCGCCATCATCGACGCTTCGGCTGATATCAAGCTGGCTGTTAACTCTATCATCCACTCCAAGACCTTTGACAACGGCATGATCTGCGCCTCTGAGCAGTCGGTGATTGTGGATGAAAAGATTTACGACGAGGTGAAGAAAGAGTTTGCCTATCGCGGCTGCTACTTCCTCAGCCCCGAAGAAACCGAAAAGGTGCGCAAAACCATTTTGATCAACGGCGCCGTTAACGCCAAAATCGTGGGCCAAAAGGCGCACACCATCGGCAACCTGGCCGGTATTAAAACCCCTGAAAACGCCAAGATCCTCATCGGCGAAGTGCAAAGCGTGGATATTGAAGAAGAGTTCGCCCACGAAAAGCTTTCTCCTGTGCTGGCTATGTATAAGGCCAAGGATTTTGACGACGCCGTAAGCAAGGCCTGCCAGTTGGTGGCCGACGGCGGCTATGGCCACACCTCTTCGCTGTATTGCAACACCGTAACCGAGCAGGATAAGATTAAGAAGTTCGGCGAAACCATGAAGACCTGCCGTATCCTTGTCAATACGCCTTCTTCTCACGGCGGCATCGGCGATCTGTACAACTTCAAGCTGGCTCCCTCTTTGACGCTGGGCTGCGGTTCCTGGGGCGGCAACTCCGTTTCGGAAAACGTTGGCGTCAAGCACCTGCTCAATGTGAAGACGGTTGCCGAGAGGAGAGAAAATATGCTGTGGTTCAGAGCCCCCGAAAAGGTTTACTTCAAAAAGGGCTGCATGCCTGTTGCGCTGGATGAGCTGCGCACGGTGATGCATAAGAAAAAGGCCTTTATCGTTACCGACAGCTTCTTGTATAAGAACGGCTATGTAAAGCCCATTGAGGATAAGCTGGACGAGATGGGTATTCAGCACACCTGCTTCTATGAGGTTGCGCCCGACCCGACCCTGGGTTGCGCCATGCAGGGCGCCGCGGCTATGACCGCCTTTGAGCCCGACGTTATCATCGCCCTGGGCGGCGGTTCCGCTATGGACGCCGGCAAGATCATGTGGGTGCTGTATGAGCATCCCGAAGTGAACTTTGCCGATATGGCTATGGACTTCATGGATATCCGCAAGAGAGTGTATACCTTCCCCAAGATGGGCGAAAAGGCTTACTTCATCGCCATCCCCACCTCTTCCGGTACGGGTTCCGAGGTTACCCCCTTCGCCATCATCACCGATGAGAAGTCCGGCGTAAAATACCCGCTGGCCGATTATCAGTTGTTGCCCAACATGGCTATTGTGGATACCGACAACATGATGAACCAGCCCAAGGGCTTGACCAGCGCCTCTGGTATTGACGTTATGACCCACGCTCTGGAAGCCTATGTTTCCATCATGGCCACCGATTATACCGACGGTTTGGCTTTGAAGGCTATGAAGAACGTGTTTGATTACCTGCCCTCCGCTTATGAGAACGGCGCCAAGGATCCGGTGGCCCGCCAGAAGATGGCCGACGCCGCCTGCATGGCCGGTATGGCTTTTGCCAACGCCTTCTTGGGCTTGAACCACTCTATGGCGCATAAGCTGGGCGCGTTCCATCACCTGCCTCACGGCGTTGCCAACGCCCTGATCCTCACCAAGGTGATCCGCTACAACGCGGCCGAAGTTCCCACCAAGATGGGCACCTTCCCGCAGTACGAGTATCCGCATGCGCTGGCCAGATATGCCGAGTGTGCCCGCTTCTGCGGCTTGGGCGGCAAAGACGACAACGAGTCTTTGGAGAACCTGATTGCCGCTTTGGAGGATTTGAAGGACAAGATCGGCATCAAGAAGACCATCAAAGACTACGGCATCGACGAGAAATACTTCCTCGATACCCTGGACGATATGGTGGAGCAGGCCTTTAATGACCAGTGCACCGGCGCCAACCCCCGTTACCCGCTGATGAGCGAAATCAAAGAGCTTTATTTGGCCGCCTACTACGGCAAATAATCCCTGCGGGAAACAAGTGCGGTAACAAACAATTCTCTTTCTCTTCTCATTCGTCATGCAATATATGGAATAAAAAAGAAGCGGCACCGTCTGCAAAGGCGGCGCCGCTTCTGTATTTTGGCCTGCGGCTTTTTTCATTTTCTAATTCTATGCCCGCGCACCTGCGGTGGGCACGCCTGCGGTGGGCGCGCCTGCGGCAGGCGCATCGCGCCCCGGGGTTCTTTCTATTTTGCAGCTTTGCGCCCGCACTGGTGAATAGAGCGTATAGACGTGAAAAGGACGGAGAAGGAATTCTTCCATATGCAAATACATAAAAACGGTTTTGTGACAATATAAAAGCACAGAAAAATCCGCCGCAGCAGGGTTCTTATCTGATTTTTCAGGCCGAGAGCCCTGCTTTTTTATATTTTCTTTGCAAACGAACGAATTGAATCATTTTGGACAGTCGGAATCTTATTATTTCACACACATTGACAAGTATCTATGTGTATGATAATATATAGACGGTTTTCAATGTGAGGTGAGTTTTATGAAAGAGATGGATATCGCTTTGATTTGTAAAGCGCTTGGAGATTCTAACCGGTTAAAAATTGTAGAAATGCTGTCTGATGGGGAAAAGTGCGGGTGTAAGTTGCTAGAAGCTTTTGAAATTACGCAGCCAACATTATCCCACCACATGAAGATCCTATGCGACTGTGGATTGGTAAGCGCACGTAAAGAAGGTAAATGGACGCACTACTCCATATCTGAAGAAACGCTTACCAGCTTTCAAACCTTTATTGCCCAATTAAATTGCCAAAAGGGGGGTGGCTGCGCATGTCAATAGTCTGGGAATTCATTCAGAACCAAATTCTTGGTATGCAGTGGCTGAATGAATTGCTCGGCATGGGACTTTCAGCTTTGGGCCTAGACATCCATACCCAAATTGGCGCAAGCGTGCAGTTTTTTCTTTACGACACAATTAAAATTACCATATTATTATGCTTTCTGATCCTACTGATCAGCTATATTCAAAGCTATTTCCCACCGGAACGGAGTAAAAAACTACTGGGGCGATTTCATGGGATTTGGGCGAATATCATTGCTGCATTGCTTGGAACAGTGACGCCGTTCTGCTCCTGCTCTTCTATTCCGCTATTTATCGGGTTCACAAGCGCAGGGCTTCCGCTTGGGGTGACTTTTTCCTTCTTGATTTCCTCGCCTATGGTGGATTTGGGAAGCCTGCTTCTATTAACAGGAATCTTTGGATGGAAAATCGCCGTCGCCTATGTTGTGGTGGGACTAATTATTGCTGTGCTTGGCGGTACTTTGATTGAAAAATTTCATATGGAAAAATATGTGGAGAGCTTTATCAAAAATGCCAGTTCAATAGATATCGAGTCCCCCGTTCTTACACAAAGGGAACGGTTGCTCTATGCGAAAGATCAAACTTTTTCTACCTTTAAAAAGGTATTCCCTTATATTTTAGTCGGTGTTGGAATCGGCGCGGTCATTCATAATTGGATTCCTGAAACGTGGATTGAAACTGTGCTGGGGAGCAACAATCCGTTTGGCGTCATTCTTGCAACAGTTGTTGGCATTCCGATGTATGCAGACATTTTCGGAACGATTCCGGTGGCGGAGGCACTGTTGTCTAAAGGCGCGCAGTTGGGTACAATCCTCAGCTTTATGATGGCAGTAACCACACTCTCGCTACCATCCCTAATCATGTTGAAAAAGGCAGTAAAGCCAAAATTGTTGGTTGTTTTTATTGGGATCTGTACGGCTGGTATTATCATTGTTGGCTATTTGTTTAATGCATTTCAATATTTGTTTATTTAGGAGGAATAAATTATGGGCCTTTTTGGTAAGAAAAGACAAGCAGCATCCTGCTGCAATCATTGCAGCGTGGAATCCATGGCGAGTGCTGAGAAAAGTAAGGCAGCCGGAGCGAGAGTAAAAATTCTCGGCTCCGGCTGCACAAAATGCCGTCAACTGGAAGAAAATACGTTGGAAGCCTTAAAACAGCTTGGCATGGATGCGACGGTGGATCATATAACAGATTTTGCTCAAATTGCTGCTTACGGGGTGATGAGCACTCCGGCGCTGGTCGTAGAGAACAAAGTCGTTTCCTATGGGAAAGTGCTATCTGTTCAAGAAGCGAAAAATTTATTAGAAAAAGAGTAATCGTAAAATTGTTAAAAACAAGTGCATTTCCAACACGGAATTTGCATTTTTATCTAGGTGTCTTTTGGTAGCATAAACCGCAGAAGGTGTAAAAAAGCGCCGCAGCGGGCGTTTCGCCCGCATAATCCAACGCAGCCAGGGGAGGAATCGTTGTGCTGATTGCCGATAACATCATCCGCCGCAAGCTACAGGGCGTGTTTTTTCTTATAGGGGATTCCTGCGCGGGCAAAACCACCGCCGCCCGCATCCTGTGTCAAAAGTACGGGGCCTACCGATACGATAGCGACGCCATGCGCAGCGCCCATTTCGCTTTGGCGCAGCCGGAGTACCAGCCCTGCATGACCCGGCCCGACGCCGCCAACCTCACCGCTCAGCAGGCCGTCGCCTGGGAGGAGGACATTGTGCGGGAATTTACCCCCATGATGCTGGCCGATTTGATGGTGCTGGCGGGGCGCTATCCCGCGGTGGTGTGCGACGGCGACATCGACCGCGCCCTGCTATTCTCGGTGGCCCAGCCCAGCCGGGTGTTTTATCTGGCCGTGGCACCCGACTTAGCCGCGCAGACGTTTTTTAACCGCCCCGATCACGCCCATTTGCTGGGCGATCTATACGCCCGCGCCGATTTAACCCCAGAGCAAAAGCGGCAGGAAGAGGCGCGCTTGCGCGAAATAGCAGCGGGCGGCCGAAAGGGAAACAAGGCCGTTATCCCCCAGCAGGTGCTGGATTTTGGCGCCGGGGTTTACACCCGCGTTTGCGGCGGCGCCGTAGAGCAAATGATGGCGGAGGTGGAGCGGCATTTTAACATACCCGCTTGGCTCGCGGCCCGCGGATAAGAGGGGCGCGGGCTTGTGTTCCCTTGTAAGAAAAACGCTGTGGCGCGCGCTATTTTTGAGAGGGGATTTTGCCTTTTGAAAAAAAGAATCCCTGGTTAAGCCGGGGAGAGGGGCTTGCTTAAGGCGCCGATTGTTGCCGCGTGCGCGATTTGCCGCCGGACGAGAGAAGAAACCGGCCGAAGAAGGGAAAAGGGCGCGTTAGTTTTGCGGATCCCGGCGGGCCAGGCGTTTTCTAAGCAGCGCAGTGGCGGCTATCATAACGGCGAACATGGCCAGCAAAAAGGCGGGGAACAGCCCCACGCCCGCCCACTGGGCCAACGCGCCGAACAACGGCGGCGCCAGCATAATGCTCAGGTAGGCAAAGGCCATTTGGGTGCCGATAACCGATTGAGAGATATCCCGGCCAAAGTTGCGCGGGGTTAGGTAGGTCATGTTGGGGTACAGCGCCCCGTTGCCCAGCCCCACCAGAAAAAGCCCCGCCACGGCGGCCTGCCAGGCCAGGGGCAAAAGCAGCAAAAGAACCGCCGCAAGGGTGATGGCCTGGCCGGTGTGGATAAGCGTCCAGCAGGAGAAGCGCTTGGTTAATATCCCCGAAAGGAAGCGCCCCAGGGCCATGCCCACGTAATAAAAGGTAACCATCCTGGCGGCGTAATCCACCGGCAACCCGTTGGCCGATACCAAAAAGGTGCCGCCCCACACCAGGCAAACCGATTCAATGGCGCACGATCCGATAAACACACCGTATTGGGCACGCACCGCGGGCATGCGCGCCAGCTGCCGGAAGGGCACGGTTTTGGCGGGCTCTTCTTCTTTTTCATCCCCCGCTTTTACCTTGTTCCACAGCGGCAAAGTGAGGATGGAAACCACGGCGATGGCCAGCTGCACCCAAAACACCGTGCGGTAGCCCCCGCGCCAATCGGCGTTGTTCGATAGGGCTAGCGACATAAGGTAGGGGCTCAGCGATACGCCCACGCCGTAAAAGCAGTGCAAAAAGTTCATGTGAGTGGCGGTATACCGCAGCGCGACATAGTTGTTCAGCGCCGTATCGATGGCCCCGGCGCCCAGCCCCAGGGGCACGGCGCTTAGGCACAGCCACAAAAGGCTGCCAGAAAGCGAAAAGCCCAGCAGCGCCGCGGCGGTCATGGCGGTGCTTACGGCGGTAATCCGGCCGGTGCCGAAGCGGTTGATTATCCTATCGCTTAAAAAGCTGGATACAACGGTGCCGCCCGAGATGATCAGGGTAACGCAGCTAACGGCGGATACCGGCAGCCCCAATTCCGGGTAGATGGCGGGCCAGGCGGTGCCTATCATAGAATCGGGTACCCCTAAGCCGATGTAGGTGATGTAGATAACGATTAATAAAAACGTTGCCATAACGCATCCTCCTGCCGGAGCTCCAATGCTCCATACTTCTAAGCTTTTTTCTATGCTTTCCCCGCCGGATCACTTGCAAACGGCGAAGGAATATGCTACAATAACAAAAGTTGGCCTGTTTCAAAGATAGGCCGGCACGGGCCATTAGCTCAGTTGGTTAGAGCAACCGGCTCATAACCGGTCGGTCCGGGGTTCGAGTCCCTGATGGCCCACCAGACCTGCGGTCAGCAATTCGCGACCGCAGGTTTTTTCTATATTTGCAGCTTTATAGCCCGCGCACCTGTGGTGGGCACGCCTGCGGCGGGCGCGCATGTGTTTGCCCCTCTTTACAAAAAGTCACGCTGCGCCTTTTGCTTGCTTGTAAACGCGCGCGCAACGCTTCGGCTTGCTGCCAACTTTTTGCGGGTTTCAGCTTTCTTTCACATTTTTCAAAGGCGTTTCTTTCGCTAAGATTTCAGTTTGCGCCCGGCGCACCTGCGGTGAGCACGCCTGAGGTAGGCCCGTCGCGCCCGGGGCGGGCGATTGACCAAACGCTTTTTTTGCAGCCCTGTTGCCGTTACACGCTGGAGCAAGCAACTTTGCCCCGGCTTTTTGCGCCCTTTTATCCTTTTCAGCATTTTCATATTTGAGCCGGGCCGTCAAATGGTTGCGGCCTCAGAGTCTCAGAGCCTCGGAGTCTCGGAGCAGCAGGGCAGCGGAACAGGCGTGAAACCCAAGGTATTATAGCAGGGCGCTGTTTGGAATACAAGCGCCGCTGTTGCCCATGATATCAGCAATATTGCGCAATTGTTTGCGCCTTGGAACTGCGGAGCAGCGGAGCAGCCGCTCCCTTTCCCGTCCGGCGGTTGGGGAGAATATTACAGAAGCGCTGTGGGACAGCAAGGGATCTTCAGCCACCATCAGCGAATGGAACAAGAAAGCCTGCGGCCATATTAGCAATTGCAGTCAACGAGGACGGATACCAGGGAGTTTTGGGCGCAGCTGAGGGCATGAATGAGGACAAATCCGCCCCCAGTGGGGCGACAAAAAGTACAGGAATACAAAGCACCTGGAAGCTGCCGCCCAGGACGCCTCCATTGTCGGCTGACTTCATTCAATCTAGACTCTGTAACCCTATTTGCGAAAAAGTTTTAACACGACTACCATCGCTGAAGATTAGGATGGCGACATAGAAAGGGAAGAGGAGGGACACCCCGCGCATAAGCTGGGTGCCCCTTTTTTGTCGGTTCACTTAAATGTAAAACAACCACCAGCTATTGAACTGTCTTTTATTCTTGGAACAGTTCATCTGCCGGTGGTTTTGGCTGATGTGCACGAATCTATATGCGGCTATACCGATTGGTTAATGGGATGGACAACCTTCGGTCTGTTGTAAAAAATCAATGAGCTCTTCTGGTGAAGAAAAGCTGCATTTTTTATTTAAAATATAAGAAAGACCGTAATTGAGTTCCTCAATAGAATAATTTTTCAATCCCATGGATTTTAACACTGCGGCCAACCTGGATAAGGGTTGGTATTTTAGATCGGAGATATAACATCCGCAATTTTGTGAAATTTCATCTAATATTTTTGCGCTCATATCGCAAAATCCGCCTTTTTATAAATTTAAGTTTATTGTAGCATACTCCTTTGCCTTAGTAAACCAAGGGTGCCCCAAAAAACGACAAAATACCCTGTCAGGCGACTAAATTATATTACACTGATCCACATAAGGAGCTGTTTGACATGGTGTTTGATTTTGGCTATCGCCTAAAAGAACTGCGTCAAAAAAAGGGCTTAACCCAGGCGCAGGTGGCAAAGCGCCTTTCTCTTTCTAAAACGGCTATCAGCGGCTATGAAAATAACATTAAAAACCCATCGATTGAGGTACTGACGCAATTAAGCATTTTGTATGGGGTAAGCGCGGAATATTTATTAGGGTTAGAAAACCGCAAAATGTTGTGTGTAGATGACTTAAACGACCAACAATTGGAGGTGGTGCGCATTCTGCTGGAGGAATTTCGGCACCGCACCAATTATTAAGCGGATGCAAAAATCAAAAGACCAATGCGAGCGCGATCAGGGAGGATTCTTGTTTTACGGCGCAAAGCATACTTGCCCACATTTGTAGATTCTTTTTCATCTCAAGGATATTTGTATTAGACGCCTTTGGATGTAACTGTTAACCAAAATATCCAACGGTATGCCAAAGTTGCTTCAAGTATTGGAAGACTTCCGTGTCGTTTCCAATATCGCCCCAATTGGTCGGATGCAAGATACTGTCGCGGGAGGCTAATCCAATAAGCCTTGCATCAATGATCCCTTGTCTGTTCCCCCAAAGATGATCGATTTTTTTTGCCAGTTTTGGAATCATTGGCCCTCGGAACAAGTCGCCAATCTCTCCCACATCCACCTGTCTCTTAGGAATCCATTCCAGCGCAATGTTATATTTACGGCATAGCGCCTCTGCCTGTTTTGCAAATGTTGTACCCTTAAAAGATCCATCCATATAAAAGCTGTCGATATCATTGGCTAAAGAGATATCGCCGTGAATATGGGTTTCAATGCACTGATCAAGATTTTTTCCTTTGTCTTTTATATGGTGAGGTGTGTTTAGTAAGATTGCCAGTGTTTCTTGCTCGGACGAAACAACACGATTTAAGCACTTTCCATTTTTTTGTACGTCCTTCAATAGTTCTACTAAAACTACGGCAAACGTGTCATTTGTCGATAATGTTGTTGGATTGGTTGAACTATCGCCATATGAAAAAGTGCAACGTTTTATGATTTCTTGCTTCAATATAAAATGGCAGGATCCAAAACGAACACAAGCGCCATCTATATACCTAAAAATATTTAACGCGCCATATTTAGGACGATCCAGTGCGTCTTCAGGATATGAATTGAAGAACATACGTTGTTCCCAAAGAAAACGATCGCCTCCGATAAAAGCTGTCTTTCCACCATTTGTTGTGCCTGTGCGAAATTGCCCATGATAATATCCTTGTTCCAATAAATTTTGCAATACCGTCTTTCCGTTGTTTGCGAATCTATCCGGATGAAAATTTATGGTTATGGGGCTTTGCAAAACTCTGTCAATCAATTGCTGCACATTAACATGAAAAGGTGTGCAAATATTTTCTAGATAAGTCAAATTATCGTTATCATTTATTTTTGCATATTTTCGCACCTTGGCAAGTGCTTGTTCTTGATAATTCAGCATATTGGCACCTCTGTTATAGTACAATAAAGCTGATAAATAACTTTTTATTTGTTTTGCTATTCTATTACAAAATCATAAGCGCATAAATGCCAATCAGCAATTTACCCTTCCGCATCCTCTTCCCTTATCTGCCGGGCTTTTGCAAAAGCGGCGTACAATCGCACATTCACATTTCCCACGATGCTGCTTCCAATCAAGCAAGAGCGAGCAAAAGAGTTTGGTTTTTTACGCATTTTTACCGCAGAGGCAGGCCGCAATAACGCTTTAACGGGCTTTTTTGCGGGTCGTTAACTTGGTAGACGGCAGACAATATTTCTTGTTTGCGCGCCGTTGCCTGCTGTTCATTTAGTGAAAGCGCCACATCTTCCAAATCAAAGGGGCCTTGCCTAAATTTCCCCAATACGGCACCGCACAGCGCCCCGTCGATGCAGAAATAAAATAAAGCCTCCCAATCCGGGTGGGTGTACCGCTCTTTGAGCTCGCTGGCAAAAGAGCGCACGAGAAAATCGTTGCGCTGTAAGCAAACAGTCAGCTGTGGAATATCCGTATCCTTTGCCAATAGAGGTTCATCCTGAGGCAAAATCCAGCCGGGCGCCACGGATCTGTCCGGTTGGCTAAGAAACTGCGCAAGCAATTCCCCTTCTTCTTCCATAACGGAAACGGCCGCTTTTAGATCCCGCAACGGCAGGCGGAAGTAGTCCCGCAGCATTGGCAGGGTGAAAAAGCCGTTCAGATAAGCAAAACGAGGAATCAGCCTGCGCAGAGCCTCAACACGAGAATAGTGCGCGGTATCGCAGCCGGGAAATTCCTGTGCCAGAAGATACCATCCCCGGTCCCACGCGCTGTCTATCTGATCTTCATACACCAAAAAGGTTTGTTGTAGCTTGTGCAAGATAGGGGTGATCTGCTTAGCGGGCAACCCGGTAATCTCCCGTATCATGCCGATGGTCAAGGGCCCTTCATGCTCCAACAGCTCCAGCATACGCAAAGAATCATTGTCCATGGGGGCGTCTTTGCGGTAGGCGCAGGCGAAGAGCTCCAGCTCATCGGCCTGCACATATCCCAGCGTGCCGCCCTGAAAACGGCCCTTTATAATTTCGCGCCGCCCGCGGCGGGCGTCGTTGTAAGCGCCGTCGTCAAAATCTACATGCAGAGGCAGGCGGGGCGGATCCCCCGGGCAACTCCAGCAAACCGGTGGCACCGGGGACATAAAGCGAAACAGCTCGTCATATTGCTGCTCCCCGGCGGGGGACAGCAAGCATTGCCGGTTTAAGCGCAGCGCGCGCACAGCGGCAGCAGAAAGCACGGTGCAAACCTCCTTTGCGTTTGTATCTGTTTGTCAAAGAAGCTTTATTCGGCGAAGGTGGAGCTTTCTTCGTCCGGCAAAGTTGCTTCTGGGGGATTTTGCCGTAGGATGCGCACGCATAGGCTATCCAGTTGCTCCAAAGTTTCTAAGCTGCCGGCCTCTTTGCGAAAAGCCGCCGCGCCGCGCAGCCCTTTTAAATACCAGGCCACATGCTTGCGGGCCTCCCGCATGGCGTGGGCTTCTCCTTTTTCTTGGCACATATGGCGGATATGAGCGCGTAGCACCTGTATCCGCTGGGGAACAGAGGGATCCGGCAGATAAGCCCCGTGGCCCAGGTAAGCATTGATGTGTTGAAACAGCCAAGGATTGCCTAAAGCGCCGCGGCCAACCATCACCAAATCGCAGCCGGTTTCTTCCAGCATGCGGGCGGCGGCTTGGGGGCTGTCTACATCCCCGTTGCCGATGACGGGAATATCTACCGCCTGTTTCACTGCCCGGATGATATCCCAATCACAGCCCGGAGTATATTGCTGCTCCCGGGTGCGCCCGTGCACCGTGACGGCGTCCGCGCCGGCTTGGGCGCAGATGCGGGCCACTGCAACCGCATTGACCGAGTTTGCATCCCATCCCTTGCGGATTTTTACCGTGACCGGCACGGTTACGGACTGCTTCACGGCGTGGGTAATACGTCCGCACAAATCGGGATCCTTCATTAAAGCGCTGCCGCAACCGCTGCCGGTAATTTTGGGAGCAGGGCAGCCCATGTTGATATCGATAAAGTCGGGGTGCACCTGCATGGCAAGAGCAGCGGCCTGGGCCATGGTTTCTGGGTCGCTGCCAAACAACTGCACGCCTGCCGGGCGCTCCTCTTGGCTAAGGGATAGTAATTGAAAGGATTTTTTATCGCCATAGGTTAAAGCTTTGGCGCTTACCATCTCGGAGGTAACCGCCGCCGCGCCGAAAGAGGCGCACAGCTGCCGAAAGGCCTTATCGGTAACGCCGGCCATAGGGGCCAGCACAGCAGGGCCTTGAATGGATAAACTGCCTATTTTGCAAAATGGTTGGGCTTGCATATGCCGCTCCTTTCACTGGAATGGAATGGTTGCTGACGGTGCCGATAGTGCCAACGGTGTGACGCTGGTAACGTTGTTAGCCAGGCCCGCCAGGTCAGCTTGGCGGGCCGGATCAACAGAAGGAAAAGGGCTTACCCCGATATGGAGCGGGCGCGCCTTTTACTGAAAAAGAGTGCAGCCCATTTCGCGAAACTGCCGGATTTTTTCTTGGATTAATTCTTCAGAAACGCCAAACGATTGGGCAAAGCAACGAATGCAAAGATATTGCCGGGCGCCCCGGTTTACCAGCCGTTTATAAACGGCAATTTCGTCCCGGCTGAGTTCCCGCCCGCAAGAAAAGCATTGCTCCGCCATCAGGCACGCACCAGCTTTGCACGATACATCTGGCAGCCGTGGGCTTCCAGCGCGGGTATGAAATAATCCCGTTTTATACCAAGGTTCTCCCCGGTAAACACATCGGTTAGCTCTAAACCGTAACCGCAGCCGTAAGGGATGCCGATTTCATCAAAAGAACAGCCAAAAGAACCGTTGACTGGTTGCGGGTTATCCGACAAGTTAAAATAGGCTAGAGCAAATTCGTTGTTTGCCAGATGGCGCACAAAGAAATAATGATCGTCGTGCGCGGCGGCGCAGTATGGGGCGCGGCATTCCTCATCTTGATTGATAGCGATCAATTCCCGGTTGAGCAGCAACGCCCGGCTTACATCATTTAGGGTGCGAATGTCGCCGCCCATCATCAGCGGCACCCCAAACAGGCACCAAAGGGCAAAATGGGTGCGGTACTCCACATCTGTGCAGCCGCCAAGCCCCACGTTCCCTTTGCCGTACATACCAACAATTAGCATATCCGGATCGTTAAAGCACCCGGAGCCGGACATGCTCAGGTTGCCGATCTGGCTTAGGGCAATATCTTTAAAGGATTTAAAATTGTCGGTTATATCGCCGGTGGAGCGGTACATGTGGGCGCCGACGGCCCCCATCCACTTCCAGGGCTCTTCCACTCCCCAGTTACAGGCGGAAAAAAGAATGGGGCGGCCGGTGGCTTTCAGTGCCATGCTCATGCGGTGATACCGGTTTTTGCAGTTGCCAACAGCGGGAAAGTTGCAAAAATCATATTTTAAAAAGTCCACGCCCCAGTCTGCAAAAGTTTGCGCGTCGGCATATTCGTGATCATAGCTGGCGGGGTATCCGGCACAAGTGCGCACGCCGGCGCAGGAATACATACCGAATTTTAGCCCCTTGCTATGCACATAATCGGCAACATATTTGATGCCGTGCGGGAATTTTTCAGGATCGGCAACCAAACGGCCATCGGCATCCCGCTCTTTTAGAGACCAACAGTCGTCGATTACCAAGTATTCGTACCCAGCGTCACGGTAACCTTGCGCAATCATGGCGTCGGCGGTTTCTAAAATCAATTGCTCAGAGATGTTCGGCCCAAACGTGTTCCAAGAGTTCCATCCCATCGGCGGTTTCTTTGCCAGCATGTTTAACACTCCTCTTTCTGATTTATAAATATCGATTGCCTTCGGTAAGGCCAATCAACAAAAACGTCCCTTTATTTCAGGCTTAACACGCCGTACATTCTTAAAGAGGGCACGAATGAAATAAGCGAATATGATTTTTCGGTGTGCACAAGCAATTTTGCCGTTTTACGCACATTATACCACGCCGTATGCCAGGCTGTCGAATCTTTCGCTATTTTTTGTGCGGGGAAAAAGGGCACGGCAAGAATTGGCGCAGGCCGTATATCTTTGCGTCAGATAGGTAAAATAAATAAGAAAGGACGTGAAGAGAATGAACCAACCCACGCCGAAGGAATATGCCAAAATGGCGCAGCAGGCTTCTCCCGCCACCAAAAGTTGGAAGAATATCCCCTTGGCCTTTTTGGTGGGCGGACTGATTTGCACCATTGGGCAACTCTTCTTTAACCTATACCGGTACGCCGGATTGGAGGAACAGGACGCTCGAGGGGCGGTATCGGTTACGCTCATCGGATTGGGCGCGCTGCTTACGGCGCTAAAGGTGTACGACAATATCGCGAAGCACGCCGGGGCGGGCACATTGGTGCCCATTACTGGTTTTTCAAATGCCATTGTTTCGCCCGCCATTGAATTTAAAAGCGAGGGCTTTGTGATGGGAATTGGCGCCAAGATGTTTACCATTGCGGGCCCGGTGCTGGTTTACGGGATTTCGGCGGCGGCGCTGTACGGCCTTATCCTCTTTATTTTTGGTTTGTACTAGAGAAAATTGCAACCGTAGCTGTGTTGCGGGAAGCGAAAGGAGGTAGCCTATGGCCAAACGGGTAGGCCGCTATACGTTAAGAATGGAAAATAAGCCCTCAATTGTGGGCTACGCCGCCATATGCGGAAAGAAAGAGGGGCAGGGCCCTCTTTCGCAATTTTTTGATAAGATTTATGAGGATACCACCTTGGGGGAATCCTCATGGGAAAAAGCCGAAAGCCGCCTGCAAACCGAAGCAGTGACCACAGCGTTACGCAAGGCCCGCCTGCAGGCGGATGGAGTGGATTATATTTTTGCTGGGGATTTACTCAACCAGTGCATCTCTTCCACCTTTGGCCTGCGTAGCCTGGATATCCCTTTTCTGGGGCAGTACGGGGCCTGCTCCACCATGGCGCAAACCTTGGCTTTATCCAGTATTTTTGTGGATAGCGGGGCAGCACGCCGCTGTGTGGCGGTTACCTCGTCGCACTTTTGTACGGCGGAACGGCAGTTCCGTTTTCCTTTGGAATACGGCGGCCAGCGCACCCCCACCGCCCAGTGGACGGTGACGGGTTCCGGCGCCGCTGTGGTGGATCAGGAGGGGACAGGTCCGTATGTGCAGGCGGTTACCATAGGGCGAATTGTGGATCTGGGCATTAAAGACGCCGCCAACATGGGGGCTGCCATGGCGCCTGCTGCCGCAACAACTTTGCTGGATTTCTTTCATGATACGGGCACTAAGCCGGAGGACTACGATTTAATTTTAACAGGGGATTTGGGGCAGATAGGCAGCGATTTGCTTTATGACCTGACACAAAGGGAAGGAGTGTCCATAGGATCAAAGCATAAGGACTGTGGTTTGCTGATTTTTGATAGGCAAAGCCAGGACGTGCACGCCGGAGGCTCCGGCTGCGGCTGTGCCGGCAGCGTGCTGTGCTCCTATATTTTAAACCAGGTGCGTGAGGGAACGTTAAAAAACATCCTGTTCATGGCCACTGGCGCGCTGATGTCCACCACCTCATCCCAGCAAGGGGAGAGCATACCCGGCGTGGCGCATTTGGTGCAGATTAAAAGCCGGGGCTGATGCGGTAGCTACTAAAAAGGGTAAAAAACAGAGGCAGCCTCAACGAATAAGAGGCTGCCTACTTCTATGATTGGGTATTTTGTTTTCGGTTACTTGTTTTGCTCTGCCGGTTTGCTGGTTTGCCGGTCTGCTGACTTGCTGGCATTAAGAACATCAGCCAACCACAATACGTGCGTCGGGCGCCACGGTTTCTTGACTATTGCGCCCGTTGCCTTGATGGGCAGATAGGGCCAAAATCAGCGAAATGGGTCCCACCCGGCCGACGAACATGGTAAAGCTCAACATGATTTTAGAAAGCGCACCTAGATCCGGTGTAATACCAGCCGAAAGGCCAACGGTGCCAAAGGCTGAAACAGCCTCAAACAGAACGTCCACTGCACTGAGTCCATCGGGTTCTACCACCATCATAATGCCCGAGGTGATGCAGATCAACAGCAAAGCAAGAATAGCAATGGTGAGGGCGCGGTAAACAATCGACTTATCCACCCGCCGCTTCATTATCATCGTTTCGTCGCGACCGCGCAGCACGCTGATAATGGTACTGATTAAAACCACAAAGGTGGTGGTCTTAATGCCACCGCCGGTGGAGGCAGGAGACGCGCCAATAAACATCAGCACAATGGTCATCAATTTGGTGCTGTCGTATTGATCCGCCACATTGATGGTGGAAAAGCCCGCCGTGCGCGCGCTGACAGATTGAAATAGTGAAGCGTGTATTTTTTGAAAGATATTCATACCCGCCAGGGAATGATTGTACTCTAAAAATAGAAATAACACGGTGCCGATTACGATTAGAGCCAGTGTTGTGCGCAGCACCACGCTGGAATGAACGGTTAGGTGAGGGTGCTTTTCGATGCCCTTTCGTTTCTTCTGCAACCAAAGATAAATGTCGCTGTACACCAAAAAGCCCAAACCGCCCAATGCAATCAATGCGCTAACCGTCAGGCTGACCAGCGGATCGTGCACATAGCCTGTTAGGCCCACATAGGGGGTAGTGAAGCCCATAATATCAAAGCCAGCGTTACAATAGGCCGAAACAGAGGTGAATATAGAAAGCCAAATACCGTATGAGCCGAACTGCGGCACAAAACGGATGGCCAGCAACAGCGCGCCTATTGTTTCAAAGGCAAAGGTGAACAATAGAATGGTGCGCAAAAGGCGGGGTGTGTCCATCACGCTGCCATTGGTGTACTCTTTGGCCAGCTGCATATCCCGCAGCCCCAGTTTACGGCGCAGCAGCAAGGTAAAGCCTGTGGTAAAGGTTACCAAGCCGAGCCCGCCCAACTGGATAAGAGAAAGGATAATTCCTTGCCCCAAATCAGACCAATGCGTCCAGGTGTCATACACTGCAAGGCCGGTTACACAAGTAGCCGAGGTGGCGGTGAAAAGGGCATCTAACGGTGGAGTAAATTGCTGAGACCGGGAAGAAAAAGGAAAAATAAGTAAAATAGTGCCCACAATAATAATGGCTAAGAAGCTAAATACAATAAGCCGAATAGGAGAGACCTCTTTTAGCCGCTTGATCAGTGAAAATTTTTCTTTACTCAAATGTTCCAACCTTCTTTTCATGATAACTTCTCAGTTTAACCGACTAACAAAAGTTAGCGCAATGCCGCATTACCCCAATAAACGTTTCATGGCTTTGGATTTTGTAAGAGCCACCAATAGCGGTAGGCCCAGACCATAACAGGCAACAAACTGCCCGCCCCCTACGCTAAGTGCTGAAAGACCAAAGGCTGCCCAAGTAAAGCCCGTGGGCATACAGAAAGAGAGCACTGCTCCTATTACCAAGGCGTTTATCAGCACCGGCGGCAAAGGCGCCAGCCAGGCCACTGAACGCCAACGCACATGGCGCAGGGCCCGCGTAAGCAAGGCGGCCAAAAGGGTGGCGATAGTGCCGCAAACCCAGTCAATCACCCCCATTGGGCTTAATAGTATGTTAGAAAGCAGGCAACCCAACGTTAAGCCGGGTATTGCGGCAGGGGTTAACGCCGGCAAAACAGTGAGCGCCTCAGAAAACCGCAGCTGAAAGGCGGGAAAAGCCACCCCCAAGGCGGATGCCAACAGAGTAAGTGCCGTATAACCCGCAGCGATAACAGCCGCTTGTGTCACGCGGCGGGTGTGCTGTTCTTGCATTTTTTGACAACCCTTCTTTAATAGTGGGAATTCAACAGTGGACCCACACATTTTTTACATGACCTTGCGTAAGCCCCATCTAGCATAAGGCATACTATATGAAAAATCAAGACCTTTCTTTATTTTCTGGGAGCTTGCTTAATGAAGGGGTGCGTTTCGTTTTCTTTTTCTATTTCGCCGCGTGGTGGAGGGGGGAAGTGATAAATAAAAACATGGGTAGATGTTACCCTGGCAGGGCCAAAATAAAAACGCCGCTTAATTAAGCGGCGATCTTTTCATGTTATTTGTTTTGTTGTAACTTGTTTTTCATAATAAGACGTACAGCCATCCATAATAAACGTAAGGCGTTTTTCTTTATTTGTTGTTTTCAGGCCGGCCCAAAAGATTAAAGCGAAACATTTTGCTCTCATCCTCGGGATCCTCGCAAACAATAAAGGCCTCTGCAATTTTGCCGCCCTCAATCAGCTGCGTTAAACCAACCAGCTGGCACAGCTTACTTTTCAAGTTAAGCCGGTCTCCCTCACGGGTTACGAGATAAACGTTGCCCTTACAACTGTCAAGAACTTCGAGAAAACCGGGAACATCAATATCATGCAACTCAAGCATGGACGACATAGACACCCTCCTTTACCAGCGGCTACAGCCACACCTTTCCTAATATAAATATTATAGCATTTCTGGGAATAGGTGTCAACACAAGGGGCGCTTGTGCAGCACAACGAAATATTCACCGCACACCGGATAACTTTGCGCCGATAAAGGCCAGGGTATCTTGCGGATTTTTCTCAAAAGAGCTGGCGCTCTCGGATTTCGCGCGGATATTTTTTGCTCCGCGTGGAGCGGCGCACGTTTCTCGAGAGGTATCGGCAACGATTTGGCCGTCGTGAATGCGGATGATGCGATCGCTGCTGGCGGCGATATCGTTGTCGTGTGTAATAAGGATTACGGTTTTACCCTCTTGATGAAGCCCACGCAGAATATTGAGGATTTCCATACCGGAGCGAGAGTCCAAATTACCGGTAGGCTCGTCGGCCAGAATCAACGGGGGCCGCGCTGCGATGGCCCGTGCGATAGCCACCCGCTGCTGTTGCCCGCCCGACATCTGGGCCGGCCTATGGTGCATCCGTGTTTTTAGCCCCACCCGCTCCAATGCGGCCTTTGACATTTGGCGCCGCTGGTTGCGCGGAATGCCGCGGTACAAAAGGGGCAGTTCCACATTTTCAATGGCGTCTAGTCCGGGGATCAGATTGTACCCCTGAAAAATAAATCCAATTTGCCGGTTGCGTATTTCTGATAGGCGCCGATCGTCCATCGTCGCCACAGCCTCCCCGTTTAAGTAATAACTCCCCTGGGTAGGGGTATCCAAGCATCCCAAAATATTCATCAGAGTAGACTTTCCGGACCCCGACTGCCCTACAATGGCTACAAATTCCCCGTTGCCAACGTTGAGGCTGACCCCGTTGAGGGCATATACAGCGGTGTCGCCCGTTGGATATATTTTTTTAATATCGTCCAATTCAATTAAGCTATTCATGTTTGCGTCCCCTTTTCTGCAGGCTGTTGTTCCCAAAGCTGTCACCTCTATAGCATACCCCGGATTTTCCCGGATACTGCGGCATATTTTTTCCTTTTTTCATTTTACACGGGATTCACATGGATAATTGGGTGCGATAGGCATGGAAACGATGTCTATCTTTTTGTGTAGACGAAAAAGCAATCTCTTGGTACAATGTCAAGGAAGAGCTTTTTGATTTTAGGCGGCCTTGCCGGATTGATAAAAGGAAGTGGGGAAGACAATGTTAGAACAAAAATGGAAAATTTTGAAAAGTGGAACCGATATTCGCGGCGTGGCTTCTGAAGGCGCACCGGGGCAAGAGATCAATCTTACCGGCGAAGCGGTGCGGGCAATTGCCGGCGCCTTTGCCCTTTGGTTGAGCCAAAAAACCGGCAAACAACCCGCGCAACTTAAATTGGCGGTGGGGCGTGATTCCCGCCTATCCGGCCCGCGGATTCGGGATGCTGTCGTTTCAGCCCTTAGCAAAGCCGGCATACAGGTTTTAGATTGCGGCCTTGCCTCTACGCCCGCCATGTTTATGACTACTGTGGATTTGGAATGTGACGGTTCAATACAGATTACCGCCAGCCATCATCCCTTTTACCGCAACGGCCTAAAGTTTTTTACATCCGGCGGCGGCCTAGAAGGAACGGATATTGAACAGCTGCTTTACATGGCACAGGCCGGCGAGCAGCCGCCCGCCGCGCAGGGCGGTTGCGTTATACCTACCGATTATATGCAGCAATATGCGGCCGGATTGCGTAGGCTTATTGTGCAGGGAGTTGACGGCACCGATAAGCCTTTGCAAGGATTTCACATCGTGGTGGATGCAGGCAACGGTGCGGGCGGCTTTTATGCCAGCCAAGTTTTGCAACCCTTGGGGGCCGATATTTCAGGCAGCCAATTTTTGCAGCCGGACGGGCGCTTCCCCAACCATATCCCCAATCCAGAGGATGAAACCGCTATGGCGTCGGTGTGCGCCGCCACAGTAAAAGCCAAGGCCGATTTGGGCGTTATTTTTGACACCGATGTAGACCGGGCCGGTGCGGTGGACGATAAGGGAAGAGAGATAAACCGCAACCGTTTGGTGGCAATGGCCTCGGCTATCGCGCTAGAAGGGCACCCCGGCGGCACGGTGGTTACCGACTCTATTACCTCAGATGGGCTAAAGCAGTTTATTGAAAAGCAGCTGGGCGGCGTGCATCACCGCTTTAAGCGCGGCTATAAAAATGTGATCAACGAGGCCATCCGGCTCAACCAAGAAGGGATTGATTGCCCATTGGCTATTGAAACCTCCGGTCACGCCGCTTTGCGCGAAAATTATTTTTTGGATGACGGGGCCTATCTTATCACCAAAATTATCATCAAAATGGCTTGCCTACGCCGGGAAGGCCGCACTCTCGAGGATCTGATAGCCACGTTGGCGGAGCCGGTAGAGGCAAAGGAGCTGCGTTTTGCCATTTTAGAAAAGGATTTTGCCGCCTGCGGCAACCGGGTGCTGGCCCAGCTGGAGGCTTATGCGGCCCAGCAGCCCGGCTGGAAGCTGGCCGACGACAGCCGCGAAGGGGTGCGGGTGTCTATTCCGCAGGCCCAGGGGTGGTTTTTACTGCGCTTGAGCGTGCACGATCCCATTATGCCGCTGAATGTAGAAAGTGATATTGCCGGCGGCGTGCAAGAAATCCTGAGCCAGTTGGCGGGCTTTTTCCAGCAGGTTGAGGGATTGGACACAACGGTTTTATTTGGCTAAATGATTGAGAGGGGAACTTTGGGTGTGCTGCGCTGACAAAAAAGAAGAATTACCAGCCAACCTGCCGCAACAGATCAGAGAGCGAATTGCAGAAAAGCCTTATACAGTGGATCAAGTGGGAATGTCGGGTTCTTATATTGCCTGTTTTGCCGACAGCGTGCTCAAAGTGGAGCGGCAAGGAGAGGAATCCGACAATGAGCAGCGCATGATGGCTTGGCTAAAAGGCCGCTTGCCGGTGCCCGATATTCTGTGCGCCGTTAGCCAAGATGGCTACCATTACCTGCTGATGAGCCGGGTAGAAGGGGAAATGGCCTGCTGCGATAGGTTGCTTGCCCAACCGGAGCGGTTGGTTCGCTTGTTGGCCCAGGGGCTTCGGAGGCTTTGGCGTGTGCCAACCGCAGATTGCCCTAGCAACAACGATTTGAATGCCAAACTATGTATGGCGGAGCAGCGCGTGGCGGACGGACTGTGCAGCACCGAGGACGCAGAACCCGGAACCTACGGCCCTGGCAGCTTTAGCAGCCCCAAGGAGCTGCTGGCGTGGCTTAAAGGCAACCGCCCGAACCAGCAGCTGGTTTTTACGCATGGGGATTATTGCCTGCCCAACCTATTTGTGAAAGGGGAACGGATAAGCGGTTTTATTGATTTGGGGCGAAGCGGCCTTGCTGACCCATATCAGGATATCGCTTTGTGCTATAGAAGCCTGCTGCATAATCTCACACAAGCAGGGCAAGATTGGCACAGATACGTTTCGCTTTTCTTTCAAGAATTGGAACTAACCCCCGATTGGGAGAAGATACGCTATTATATTTTGCTCGACGAGCTTTTCTAAAGAAAATATAAGCTGGTAGAAAGCAGCCGGCAGAGCAAAGGTTAAAAAGGCCCCCCAAAATTATTGGTTAGGCGTCTTTTAAGAAGCAATACAAAAAAGAGCACCCATCGGTAGGTTTTATATGAACCGAACCAGAAAAAGCGGACAATAGACAAATCCCCCCTGATGTAGGAAAATAGAAGTACATCAGGGGGGATAGCTATGAGTAAGAGAAATTACACGCACATACAGGAGTTTTTACCAGAGATCGAAAGGATGCTCCGGGCAGGAAAAAGTCAGCGAGAAGTAGCGGAACACTTTGGCTTCAAAGATAAGTATGTGGTGAAAGGACTGCTAAAACGAGAACGCCGCAAGCAAAGAAAAGAAGCAGCA
>DVJE01000019.1 GCA_018716975.1 Candidatus Gallacutalibacter stercoravium
CGCTGCACAGCTGGGCATCCGCCACAAGCTCATCTGTCCCTACACCCCACGCCACAATGGAAAGGTCGAGCGCAGCCATCGGGAGGATCAGAAGCGTTTCTACTCTTACCGCTGCTTTTACTTCCTGGACGGCTTCGCTAAGCAACTCTCTGTCCACAACCGCCGCTCCAACCTCTTCCCCATGAGACCGCTCTCCTGGCTTTCTCCTTTCGAGTTCTCTGTCCAATATGTTTGACAAACCTACACATGTCGTGCAAAACACGCAGCCGAAAATACTCCTGCCAGTTCATAGCTTGCTCTTGTAGTCGCTCAAAGGTGGGGCATGTTTGTGCGTGAGTAAAATAGACGGAATCTACAGGAAAATCCGTAGCAAAAAGTTGCCGGTTATCCTGCGAAAGAAAGAAAGAAAAAGAATGCCTGCGCCAGCTTTGCATAAATATACGCATTGGCGGCGGCATGCAAACGGGTGTGCTTCACGAACAGTTGACGAGCGGGCCCTTTCTCGCTCTGCGCAAGTAATGAATTGCCGCTATCACCAATGCGATCGTCCGGGCAAATCGGTGCAAAAGAAAACTGCTTAGCCGATAGCAAGCCGTCTGAAACAAGAGGAGGTTTCCTATCATTTTCCAATCTCTTTTCTGAAACAACTCTTGCCGAACTTCTTTCGCTGTCCTCATAAAGATCCCCGGCCTCAGATCGTGTTGTAACAGTGGGGAATAGCGCTGTCAATCACCGCCGCCTCTCCGTTGTAAAGAGTAGGGAGCAGAGGAGTATTCATAAACAGCGATTGCAACCTATATTGCCATTTGCTGTCAATCTGCAACCGGCGCCATACAAGATGTTGAGCTTAGCAAAAGAAGCTGGTATAATAGAAAAGAAACATAGTTTCTATTGGGAGGGTGTCACATGGCAGATCTTTTTGAGGGGCTAAATGAAGACCAGCGGGAAGCGGTTACCTCTACCGAAGGTTTTGTGCGCGTGATTGCAGGGGCTGGCTCTGGTAAAACACGCGCCCTCTCGCATCGTTTCGCTTTTTTGGTAAACGAGCTGGGCATTTTGCCGGGGAACATCCTTTGCGTCACCTTTACCAATAAGTCGGCCAGCGAAATGCGCCAGCGTATCCATAATTTAACCAGCGATAACGACGCCGGCTACATCAACACCTTTCATGGCTTTTGCGTATCCATCCTGCAAGAAGACAGTCACGCGGTGCAGTACCCCAAAAGCTTTTTGGTGCTGGATAATTCCGATATTGACGCTATGTTGCAAATTATCTATGAAGAGCGGGGCCTCAGCCTGCGCAATATGACCTTTGCCGATGCCCGCGGCATGATTGAAGAACGCAAAATTTTTAAAGAGCCGCAATATTATGAGGACATGATTCGTATGTCGCTGGACACGCTCCAGCAAAAATATCTGCAGGCAACCCGGGCGGCAGATATTATTTTTTATGGCTATCTGTATCAAGAAAAAAAGTGTTTTGGCTTAGACTACAACGATCTAATCAATTTCAGTCTTTATATTTTTGAGCAAAACCCAGATATACGGCTCAAATGGCAAAAGCGTTTAGAATACATTATGATAGATGAATTTCAAGATATAGACGGTCTGCAATACAGGCTGATGGAGGTTCTTTGCGGCTACCACAAAAATCTGTTCGTCGTTGGGGATCCAGATCAAACCATTTATACCTGGCGTGGCGCTAATGTAAAGTATCTTTTAGATTTCAATAAAGCTTTTGCTCCGGCAAAAACCATTATGATGATGCAAAATTATCGTTCTACCCCTCAAATTCTGGCAGCCGCCAACTCTTTGATCAATAAGAACCAGCACCGCATCCCCAAAGATCTGCTGCCTATGTTGCCCAGCGGAGAACCTGTTGTTTGCCATTTTGCAAACGATCAAGAGCAAGAGGCGCAATGGATAGCGGAACAAATACAGAAACGCCATGAGCAAGGCATCCCTTATCGGGATATCACTGTGCTTTATCGAGCCCACTATGTAACCAGATCGGTGGAGGAAGCCCTGTTACAAGAGAAAATTCCCTATACCATTTACAGCGGTGTGCAATTCTTTAATCGTATGGAAATTAAAGACGCCCTGTGTTACCTGCGCATGATGGCCTATAAAGACGATCTATCTTTTTTGCGAATCGCTAACGTACCCAAACGTAATTTAGGCAAACGCCGCATGGCCTTTTTGCAGGAATATGCAAACCGCAACCAGTGCACCCTTTATCAAGCGTTAACGGCCAACCTGGAGGATCCTATTATGAAGGGCACCAAGGCGGCGCAATTCATTTCGCTTATCGAATCTTTTTCTGCAAGCTACGGTGAACAGCCTATTTCAGAAGTACTTTCTGCCATTCTTGATAAAAGCGGTTATGAAAAAATGCTGCGCACGGAGGGTGCGCAAGACAGATTGGATAATTTAGCTGAGCTAAAGCAATCGATTTATGAATTTGAAACCACCTGTGGTGAAGAAAGCACGATGGAGCACTACTTGGCCCATGTGGCGTTGTTTAGCAACAGTGACGGCACCGATGAGCAACAGGACAAAGTAAAGCTCATGACCATCCATTCCGCCAAGGGATTGGAATTTTCTTACGTGTTTCTTTGCGCCATGAGCGAGGGTATCATCCCTTCCCGCAAGGTGCGAACCCTTGAGGGGATGGAAGAAGAACGGCGCCTTGCGTTTGTGGCCGTAACCCGGGCAAAGCGAGGACTCTATCTCTCAACGGCACAAGGGCGGAATTTTGACGGTTCGCCCCGTTACCCATCACGGTTTGTACTGGATATTGACCCGGAGTTGCTCTCTTTTACACAAAAGCCCCGCGACGGCCTAATAGACGAAACACGAGAGTATATCGAGGCCAGCCAACGCTATATGCCGCAAGACGACAGTGCGGTTATTTTTGCGGTTGGGCAACGGGTAAAACATTTTTTGTTTGGTTTGGGCACTGTGGTGGATGTGGATAGGGAAAAATCCGCCCATGTGATACAGTTTGACAATATGCCGACGCCGCGCAGCATTTCTTTTCGGGCTAAACTAGAAAAATGTTAGTAAGCTTCACGGAACGTGCTGGTCTATTCTACGTGTGTTGCTTCATACCGATGTACCGCCATGCTATCACTCCTTGGCATATCATAAACCCTTTTGTAACTTTTATTATCTTTCGTTTGCTTTTACTTTTCAGATACACCCTAGTTGTCTCGCCGACACTTATTTTTTGAAGAGAAGAAAGTTCTCTATCCATTTAGCTACACCATCCTTGTCGTTAAATGGGCAAGGAGATCCGAGCGGCGTATTGCGGTTATGGCGTAGCATTCTCTGTTGCTACGCCATAACCGCAATTTTGAATCATTTCTAAATCGTTTTGATCATTACCAAACGCTGCGACCTCGGAAATCGGAAATAGACTTGTCCGATCGAAGTAGTGTGCCGTCCAAATCAGTCACGAGGAAACGCATCATTTGGTCAGCCTCTCTACGCACTGCCGGTAAATCTCTGCCGTTTTTTCCGCGATTTCATCAGGCAGATTTGGCGCTGGCTGCACGCCATCCAAATGGTTTTTCACTAACCAGTCGCGAACAAATTGTTTATCATAGGATTTTGGGGATTTGCCGGCCTGGTAGGCAGCAGCGTCCCAAAACCGGCTGGAGTCCGGTGTGAACAATTCGTCACCTAAGGTCAATGTACCCTGTCCATCATAGCCAAATTCAAATTTTGTATCGGCAATGAGGATTCCTCGTTCTTTTGCGTATTGATTACACCGGTTATACAGCGCCAGAGATATCTGACAAAGTGTTTGGGCTGTATCTTTCCCCAATTCATCAGATAACTGTTCCATGGAGATATATACGTCATGACCCTGAGCGGCCTTCTTGGCTGGGGTCACAACAGGGATTGGAAGTTGCTCGGCAAGGCTGTAGTTTCCGGAAATTTGTTGACCGCAAAAGCTTTCGCCTGCTTGATACGCTGCCCATAAGTTTCCAAAGAGGTAGCCTCTCACCACAAATTCATAAGGGAGCATTCGCAGCTTTTTTACCAAAACGGTTCTTTCAGCGTACAGATCCGGACGCTGCTTGAATTCTGAAGGCATCTGGTGGAGTTGGGTTGCAATCAGATGGTTGGGAATCACATCTTTCGTAAAAGCGAACCAAAAATTCGAAAGCGTGTTCAGGGCGATTCCTTTCCCGGGGATAGTACTGTTTAAGATCACATCAAAAGCAGAGATACGATCTGTGGTAACAATAGCAAGTTGGGAATCATTTACCTTATAGACATCCCTTACCTTGCCAGAAATGATTTTCTTCATAGCGAACCTCCTTTATTACCAGGCAATGTGATTATAAAATGAAACCTGGGGCTCTCCGGCCTGAATGGCGCCTATTTCGTAGCAGTCGAAAAACTTGGATATCCGGGCTCTGATCCACTGTGCCGACGATTTTTCTACAACAACTACCAGCCCGATTCCGCAGTTAAATGTGGCAAGCATCTCCTGCTCTTCAATATTTCCGATTTCTTTAATGAATTGAAACAAAGGAAGGAGCTTCCATTTGCCAAGATCGATTTTTGCCTGTAACCCTTTCGGAATAATGCGGCTCAGATTAGCCTCCATTCCACCACCTGTAATGTGAGCCATGCCATGGACAGCAGGATTGGAAACTATCTGCTTGATTGCTTTGTAGTATGCTGTGTGAGGCTTCATGATCTGCTCCAGGAAAGTTTCCCCGTGAATCGTTTCAAATTTGATTTGGGGCATTTTTTCCAGAAGCATCCGAACAAGGGAGTAACCATTGGTGTGTAGGCCGTTGGAAGCTACCCCCAGAATAAGATCCCCCGGCTGAATGGTGTGGCCGTCGATGATATGATGGCGGGAAACAATCCCCGCAATGCTAGAAGAAAGGATATACGTTCCTTTTTCCACCACCTGTGGCTGAATGGAGGTTTCACCGCCAACCAAACTGCACTCATTTTCCTTACAGGCTTGGGAGATCCCCTTCAATAAGGTTTTGATCGTTTCTTTTTCTGCGGAGGAACACACAATACAGTCCAGAACGGCTAAGGGCTTTGCTCCCATTACAGCGATATCGTTGACCAAGTGATTGATCATATCATGACAGATGGATTCAGAGTAGCCATACTGCACGGCCAGTTTTTGTTTGGAGCCCGGCTCCTCCGTTTTTAAAACCAGGACTGGATCCTTTATTTCGGGAAAATCAAGATCGTATAAAGAAGCAAAAGGCCCCAAGCCGTTGAGCACCCGGGTATCTTCTGTCTGAAGGTATGCAGCAATTTCCTTCTTAATGGCGTCCGTATAGGCAACATCCACTCCGGCTCTGCTGTAAGACAACTGCTCTGCTCCTTTTTTACGCCCGGCAAGAATTTCATCTGCTGTAACATGAAAAAGCTGTGCCAGCTCTGCTAATATCTCCACATTGGGCAAGGTGCCATTTTCCCATTTTGAAACGGCCTGATAAGACACATTCAGCTTACTTGCCACATCAACTTGTGTCATACCCAACTTGCGTCGCTGTTCCACAAGGAAAGCGGCAATCTTCTGTACATCCAACATAGAGAAAGCCTCCTTTAATGATGATAGTATTATTATAGTTTAAAAAGAAGTTAAGCGGCAATCAACAAATCTTTGATGCAAAGGGCTCAAACTCAACTGGCAGTGGAACTTTCAACAAACATACGTATACATTTTGTTTGAACAATAGCAGTCTTTCTTTTTAGGATATAGGATAAAACAGTCTGTAGGCGAGTAGTTTTCGGCATAAAAAAACCGGTAAGCCCATAATACCGGGCTTGCCGGGTATTGATACAAAAACAGCCCTCCGATTTGGAAGGCTGTTTTTGTATCAAAGAATGTTCCTTAATATGGGAAGCATTGACAAAATAGATACCAGACACCGGCGCGGGCGGCAAGGTAAAGAAAAAGCCGAGCCCGGAACGCGATTTGCGTCCAGGCCCGGCCTGAGAAGCGTTGATAAAAAAGATACCCGCTACAAACGCGGGCACAAAACTTCAGAATAAAGAAAAACCTGCGGTGCACGAATTGCTCACCGCAGGTGTGGTGGACCTGAAGGGATTCGAACCCTCGACCTCTCGGATGCGAACCGAACGCTCTCCCAGCTGAGCTACAGGCCCATATGATAACCTCATCACAAGGCAAAATTAATTATAGCATTGTTTTGCCAATTTTGCAAGCATTATTTTCATTGTTTGACAAAAAGAGTAGTAATCCGGGATACTGACGGTTATTACTTGACAGATTCTCAGAATCTGTATAACATAAACATGAGAGGTTCTGCTTGTAGAAATTTGTATTAATAGGTTTATCGGGCCTGGAATATACCCACAGCGGTTTACGCGCTACTTGATTGGCGGGGAAGGGGGCTGCGGTAGTAAGATGAAGATGCAAAAAATGGTAAAACCTTCTTTACTTTGTACCATAATGGTTGGTGGTTTGCTGTCTTTTTGGAGCTGCGGTACGGGAGCGCAGTCATCGCCGGAGCCATCCTCCAGCGTGGCCTCGGTCAGCTTTGCGGCCCAGGTGGAGCCCCAAAGCCAAGAGGAATCGGAGGCACTGCAGTCGAGCTCTGAAGATAGTGCTGTTTCATCTTCCTCGTCGGAGTGGGAATCCTGGCAGACGCCGACTTCTCTATTTAAAGATACGGTTTTTATCGGTGATTCTATTACGTTAAAGCTAAGATATTACACAGAGCAGCATCGTGAGGCGCAGCCTGATTTTTTGGATAACGCGCAATTTTTGGTGTCGGGTGCGCTTGGCAGCGGTAACGCATTGTGGGAGCTAAGCAAAGAGTCTGTGCACCCGTCGTTTATGGGTCAAAAGATGTTGTTGGAAGATGCAGTAGCCGCTTCCGGCGCACAAAAGGTATTTGTGATGCTTGGTATGAACGATATTGGCCTATACGGCCCGGAACAATCCGCACAGAACCTCATGGAACTAACAACGCGGATTGTAGAGGGTTCGCCTGATTGCACAATTTATATTCAATCGGTTACTCCTATGTTGCAGGGTAAAGAGATGAAAGAACTCAATATTGCAACCATTCAAGAGTACAATGCGTTGGTTGAGAACTGGTGTCAGGAGCAAGGCTATTCCTATTTGGATATTTACACGTTGCTGGCCGATGAAGAAGGCTTTTTGTACCCGGAATATTGCAGTGATCCCACCGGCGCAGAGGCTCAGGGGATTCATTTGACCGATGAAGCCTGTCAGGTTTGGCTTACCTATTTGTGCGATTTTTTAACAGCGGAACAAGAGGCTGTGCAGGAGGAAGAAGGAGCATTGGGAGAAACCAGCGAGGGTGATATAACCGACGCCGGTATTGATGCCGCCGCTGAAGGCACTGTCAGTCAAGAGTAACAAAATATGACAATATTTTGCACGCGGTGGTTTTCAGGTTTGAAATCCTGCTGTCAAATTACATACACAAAAAGGCGGCTGATGCAAAGCGGCCTTTCTTTTTGCGTATGGCGCACATGAAGGCGAAGGCGTGTCAAGCTGTATCGCTGTTGTTCCCACATCGGCCCTTTTGCACAGAAAAACAAATGGGCGCAATAGCAATGCGTTTCCCTTGCAACAAAGCATATTGCTCTAGTTACAAGCGCTACAACAATTTCATAATAGATGAAGGATGATATTATGTTTTCATTGCTGTTGGTGATTATATACGTAGCTTTTATCAGCCTGGGCTTGCCGGATTCTTTGCTTGGTTCCGCGTGGCCTGTTATGCACGAAGAAATGGGGGCGCCGATGTCGTACGCAGGGATTGTATCCATGATCATTGCGGGCGGCACGATTATATCGAGCCTTATGTCTGATAAGCTAACCAGAAAGTTAGGCGCAGGGCTGGTTACCGCTGTTAGCGTGGCTATGACTGCCACCGCTTTATTTGGTTTTTCCCTTTCCGGCGCGTTTTGGCAGCTTTGCTTGTGGGCGATTCCTTACGGCCTGGGTGCCGGAGCAGTAGATGCCGCCCTGAACAATTTTGTGGCTTTGCATTATGCCGCGCGGCATATGAGCTGGCTGCATTGTTTTTGGGGGTTGGGGGCTTCTATTAGCCCTTATATTATGGGCTTTTGCTTAACGGGGGGCTATGGCTGGCATGCCGGCTACCGTACGGTTGGTATTGTGCAGGTTGTGTTAACCGTCGTACTTTTTGTGACCTTGCCCCTATGGCGGCAAAAGGTGAAGGAGCAGGAGGAGGCCCGTGAGTCTGCCGCTCATTTGCCTGTTTACAAGGCTATACGCATAAAGGGAGTACCCTGTGTTTTGTTGGCCTTTTTTGGCTATTGCGCAATGGAAACGACAGCAGGGCTGTGGGCCAGCAGTTATTTGGTGGAATACCGCGGCGTAGACGCTGAAACAGCTGCCATGTTTGCCTCGCTTTTTTATCTAGGCATTACCTTCGGTAGATTTTTAAACGGCTTTGTTGCCGATCGGCTGGGGGATAAGCTGCTGGTGCGGCTGGGTGTGATTGTTGTTTTGGTGAGGATTGTGCTACTGGGTATACCGGTGGGTAACAATGCTGTCGCCCTAGCTGGCCTAGTAGTTATTGGAGTTGGCGGCGCACCGATTTACCCCTCCATCATTCACGCCACGCCTATTAACTTTGGGGCGGAAAATTCTCAGTCCATTGTGGGGATCCAAATGGCGAGCGCTTATGTAGGCAGCACTTTTATGCCTCCGTTATTCGGCGCGATTGCCGGGAGCTCCCATATAGGTGCGTATCCTATTTATTTGGGCGTGTTTGCCGTTTTAATGCTAGTGATGACGGAACGCCTTAACCGGGTTTTGTCTAAGTAGATGAAAAAATTCTGTGGCTATTCTTTTGTTAGGTGGAAATACTATCCTGCGAACCAGCGGATTGTTTAGGAGAAGGCAGTATGTGCGGAATAAGCGGATATCTGGATTTCGATCAGGGCGTAAACGTTGCGGTTTTGCAGCGCATGAACGATGTGATCCGTCACCGGGGCCCGGATGACGAGGGCTATTTACTAATCAATGAGGCCGGCCTGCAAGCGGCCGCCGGTAACGATACGGTTGCCCAATTAAAGGGGGAGCTGCCCCTGCTTGCCATGGCGCGGTATGACGGATGCTTTTTAGGGCTGGGCCATCGCCGTTTAAGCATACTAGATTTGTCCCCACAGGGGCATCAGCCTATGAGCAGCGCGCACGGCCGATACAGCGTAGCGTTTAATGGCGAAATCTATAACTATATTGAGCTGCGCCAGCAACTAGCGGAGATGGGCTATGTTTTTCATACCGATTGCGATACCGAGGTTTTGCTAAGAGCTTATGAGGCCTGGGGTGAAGATTGCGTTTTACATTTTAACGGTATGTGGGCCTTTGCCCTCTGGGATGCCCAAAAGCAAACGCTGTTTTGCTCCAGAGATCGGTTGGGGGTCAAGCCTTTTCATTATTATCGCAAGGGCAATCATTTTGTATTTGGTTCAGAGCTCAAGCAATTGATTCAGGATCCGGCCGTGCCCCGTGTGCTGGATGAGCCCACATTAGCGGCTAACCTGATTTACGGGATATCCGATTATAATGAAAGAACTCTTTTGAAAGATGTGGTTACCCTTCCCGGCGGCTGCAATTTGACCGTGCGGCTGGATGTGCCGCATGGGTGCATTGCTTCTTTTCAAATCAGACGTTACTGGCAGCTGAACACCGACTACTACCTACAGGATCCGCCCCAAGGTTATGTTGCGCTCATTGGAGAGGAATTTTCACGCAGCGTGCGCTGGCGGTTGCGCAGCGATGCGAAAATTGGCGCTTTACTCAGCGGGGGCCTGGATTCCTCCTGTATTGTGGCCGAAGTGGGCGCGCAGTTGGCCGCGGCAGGGAAGGATCCCGCTGCGTTTGAAACGTTTACCTCTTGTTATCATGATGCGCCGGAGCACGACGAACGGCATTTTGCCCAACTGGCAGCGCAAAGCGCGGGATGCTCTTGGGTGCCTGTTTATCCGCAGCCTGTGGATATCGCAAAGGATTTTGAACAGCTCACCTGGCACTGTGAAGGCATTACAGGCTTTTCGGTGCTGGCTCTTTACAAAATGCTAGATACGGTAGCGGCGCGTGGGGTAAAGGTGGTGCTCAACGGCCAATGTGGGGATGAAACCATGTTTGGCTACGAGCGTTATTATGCTTATTATTTCGCCGATTTGTTCAAACGAGGCAAATGGCGCACTTTGGCGCGGGAGTTTGGCCAGGCGTCTCACAATTCCCGGCTAACGGTTGGGCAGTTGGCGGCATATTACGCTTATTTTAATATACCGGCGGTGCGCAACCGGCGCAGAGAGAAAGCAACGGCGCCTTATTTGCAGCGCAGGGTTTTTGAGGCGTTGCCCTATGAAACGATAGCAAAACAAATATACCCCGGCGATTTAAGGCGCCTGCAATACAATGAGCTAACGGCCACACAACTGCCTCATATTTTGCGCTTTGACGATCGCATCTATATGGCCCACGCTATAGAATCCCGCGTGCCTTTTGTGGATTACCGCTTTGTAGAAGCAGCGGCCAAGATTCCGCCGAATCATAAAATACGCAATGGTTACACCAAAAGCCTCATGCGGGAATATATCGACGATAAGTTGCCCCAAGAGGTAACCTGGCGCACCAATAAAATTGGATTTTCTGCGCCAACAGCGCAGTGGGTGCGGGGCTTTTCTCAGGATTATTTACTTGACTTAACTGAAAATGCGCGCAGCGCGCCCTTTTTCCGCTTGGATAAGGTGCGTGAGCTGTTGCGCACGCGGCCCAATGATCCGGTGGCGGCCAACTTTATTGCCATCGAAGTGTTCATGCGCAAGTTTCAGGCTACGGCAAAGGGGGAGAGGTTATGAATATCTTAGTACTCAGCCGTTTTGCATATGATAGAAGCCCATACCGTTGCTTTGTTCACGATCAGGTGCGCGCATACCGGGCCTTGGGGCACGACGCCCGGGTTATCTCTTGCTTATCTTTGGGAAAAGGCGGAGTAAATGATTTTGCCGCCGGTAAGCGGGAAAATGTTGTGGATGGCGTTCCGGTTTATTATCCGCGGCACCCCTCTTTTTCTTCTTACGGACAATACGGCGCCAATGTGTTTTTCGGTTATCATGCGGTGCGCCGTACGGCGCGCACCATGGCCCCAGACTTTGTGCCGGATGTCATCCATGCGCATTTTATCGATTTTGACGGGGCGGTGGCTGTGCGCTTGGCCCAAGATTGGGGGATTCCGGCGGTAATTACCACCCATGGGTACGATACGGTGGATGAAATAGCGGCGGGGCATAGCGAAAAGCTTATCCCTATTTGCCGTAGGGCTGATGCTGTCGTAGCTGTAAGCTCCATGCTGAAAAATGCCTTGTTGCGTCAGGATCCCTCTTTGCGGATAGAGGTTATTTTAAACGGTTTTCGCTTGGAAGCGGTTCCTGCTGAAAAGACGAAAAAAAGACATAGCGTTATCTCGGTGGGTGCTCTAACCGCCCGCAAACATTTCGATATCACCATTCAGGCGCTGGCCCTGGCGCGCCGTAAAATTCCGGACGCTACTTTAACCGTTGTGGGCCAAGGGGAAGAGCGGCAAAGGCTGGAAGAATTGGCGCAGAAACTGGGATTGGGCCAAGCGGTAACCTTTACCGGTTTTTTGCCCAACGAAGAGGTGCTGGCTAGGATGGCGGAGCATGAAGTATTCGCCATGCCCAGCGTGCGGGAAGGATTCGGTATTGTTTATCCAGAAGCCATGGCCAGCGGTTGTGTGACCATCGGCACCCAAGGGGAAGGCATTGCGGATTTCATTACCGACGGTGTAAACGGAGGTTTGGTGCCCCCGGGTGATCCCGAAGCCTTGGCCGGTTACCTGGTGCGCTGCTTTACGGATGAGGCATTTCGCCGGCGTTTGGCCAGCGCCGGAGCAGAAAGCGCGCGGGGCTTAACGTGGGAGAATAACGCGAAACGTAATCTGGCCCTTTTTGAAAGGTTGGCGGCTGAAAAGAAGAAGTCTGGTTTTCGTACAAATTAATTGGGGTTGCAGCCCCTTGTTTTGAAAAATAGAGTATGCTATACTACTGTTCGATCATAAGCGCTTGCTTTGTCATTAAGAGAGGATTTTAGAAGCAAAAGATCGGAATTCTTTAACAAAAAACATAAATTTAGCAA
Organism: Candidatus Gallacutalibacter stercoravium; assembly: GCA_018716975.1. Classification (GTDB taxonomy): domain Bacteria; phylum Bacillota; class Clostridia; order Oscillospirales; family Acutalibacteraceae; genus Gallacutalibacter_A; species Gallacutalibacter_A stercoravium. Next base: position 12,185 of record DVJE01000019.1, read on the forward strand.
TCATTTATAATTAAAATAACCTTCGTTTGGTAACGGAGGGAATGGTTGCGTAGGCAGTTTGCGCAAAGTGTAACCGTTCGTAAAATCATCAGCATATTTTGAGCAAAGACGTAGGATAGTTTATGATTATGATAGGAGTCTTGCAATATGGAGGAAACGCAAGTGCGCCGCTATCAACCTAAGGCGGAGCAAGGGCTATCGTCCCAAGAGGTGGCTGCTCGTGTGCAAGAGGGCCTTGTCAACTTTGACGCGTCGGTACCCACCAAAACCATCGGCCGCATTATTCGCGACAATGTTTGCACCCTATTTAACCTGCTGAATGCCCTGTTGGCTTTGGCGGTGTTGCTGGTGGGGTCGCATAAAAATTTGCTATTTATTGGCGTGGTGGTCTGCAATACGATTATCGGCACTGTGCAGGAAATTCGGGCAAAACGCACTGTTGATAAACTTTCGCTGCTTTCAGCGGCCAAGGCCCATGTGGTGCGCGATGGTACAGTGCAGGCGGTGGACGTGAACGGCGTTGTGCTGGATGATGTGCTGGAGTTTGCCAACGGGAACCAAATTGTGGTGGACTGCGTGCTGTTGGATGGGGAGTGCGACGTTAACGAATCTCTGGTTACTGGGGAATCGGATTCTATCCACAAACGCCCGGGGGATATGCTGCTTTCGGGTAGTTATGTGGTAAGCGGCCGTTGCAGGGCGCGGGTGGAACATATTGGCGATGACAATTACGTATCTAAAATATCCAACGGTGCTAAATATTTAAAAAAGGCCAATTCAGAGATTATGAATGCCTTGAATAAAATCATCAAAGTGGTATCTATTTTGATTGTGCCGGTGGGCGCCGTGTTGTTTGCCCGCCAGCTTCATGTGGAAGATACGACTTTTCAACAAGCTGTGGTTTCTACAGTGGCGGCTCTTATCGGCATGATTCCTGAAGGGCTGGTATTGCTGACAAGCACCGTGTTGGCGGTTGGCGTTATTCGTCTTTCGTACCACAAGGTGCTGGTGCAAGAGCTATATTGTATAGAAGCGCTGGCGCGGGTGGATGTGCTTTGCCTAGACAAAACAGGCACAATCACCGAGGGTACGATGGAGTTAAAAGGGGTGCTTGCACTGGATGCGCAGCAAGAGGATGTGGAGCAAGCGCTGCGCGCTTTGACTGCCGTGATGCAAGACACCAGCCCCACCTTTGCCGCCATAGAAGCCCGTTACCACGGGCGAACCGATTGGCAGGTGCAAGAAGTGGTGCCCTTTTCTTCTGAACGTAAATGGTCGGGCGCTGCTTTTGAGCAGCAAGGTAGCTTTGTTATTGGGGCGCCGGAATTTGTATTTCGCAATCAAGCGCAGCAACTGGAGCAATTGCAGCCCCAAGTGGAGAAATATGCTCAAACGCACCGCGTGCTGGTGCTGGCCCGATCGGATGCAGCATTTGCGGATCAAGCGCTGCCTAGTGGGTTAACGCCCATGGCGCTTATCCTAATACAAGATAAAATACGGGATGAAGCAGGCGACACCTTGCGCTATTTTGCCCAGCAGGGCGTGGAACTAAAGGTGATTTCGGGCGACAATGTGCAAACCGTATCGGGAATTGCCCGCCGTGCAGGGTTGGCAAACGCCGAGCGGGCTGTAGACGCTACCACGCTGCAAACCGAAGAGGATATCGACGCCGCTGTTTCGCAATATACCGTATTCGGCCGGGTGACTCCGCAGCAAAAACGGCAGATGGTGTTGTCGCTTAAAAAGCAGGGTCATACCGTTGCCATGACAGGTGATGGCGTTAACGATGTGTTGGCGTTAAAAGAGGCCGATTGCAGTGTGGCGATGGCGTCGGGCAGTGATGCCGCCCGCAATGTTTCACAGTTGGTTCTGCTGGATTCTAACTTTGCATCTATGCCCCGGGTTGTAGCAGAAGGGCGGCGTTCCATCAATAATATCCAGCGTTCTGCCTCTTTGTTTTTGGTAAAAACAATTTATGCCACAATATTGGCGGTATTATTTGTATTTATCAGCATGCCTTATCCTTTTATGCCCATCCAGCTTACGTTGGTCAGCACTATGACGATTGGTATTCCTTCTTTTATCCTGGCGCTGGAACCCAATAACGAACGCATACGCGGCAACTTTTTGAGAAATATTATCAGTAAAGCAGTGCCGGGGGCAGTTACAATTGTGGTGAACATCTTGTTAATCAATTTGCTGGCCTATTTAACCGATATGCCCTATGAGGAATCCTCTACTCTGTGTGTTATCATGAACGGCTTTACCGGTTTAATGCTGGTGTTCCGGCTGTGCTTGCCATTTAACTGGATTCGCAGCTTGCTTTTCGGCACCATCACCTGCGGCTTGGTTGTGGGCGTTGTTTTCTGCAGGCCTATATTTTCGCTGGCGCCGTTACACCCCCAGTTGCTGATTTATCTTGCTTGTTTTATGGTGTTTGCTTTCTTGTTGTTTAACCTGATGCTATTTATATTCGATAAGCATTTATTGCGGGAAGATCGTTTTACAGACACCAAGGGCGAAACGGCACAAAAGCATCCATAAATTTTTCTGTAAAATTTGTTGTATAAAAAGGGCGTGTATCTTGGCCTTATGGCTGGATCACGTCCTTGTTTTTGCAACATATGCGTAATGTAAAAACGATTCCCTTTACAGCAATCAACAAAGCAGCCTCTGGTTGCTTATTCCTCATCCGTCTTGATCCTGTGAATCAAGGCGGACAATTTCTTTTTATCCTCTTTCCTACAGAGAAAGTGATAAACAACAGTGGCCTCTGGATCTAATACGGGAATCACCACGCGGTTTTTCGGTTTGCCGGCCCAGCGCATGGCCAAATCCGAAACAAAAGACGGAAGAGCCGTGGCCTGCACGAGTTCTTGGTAATCCTCCTGCTCTGTTTGCACAAGAGCACGGGTCAACGGCATCTTTTGCCGGCATACTTCCCGCCAAAATCCAATTTGAGAAAGCAACAGGATACTTTCTCCATCGATATCTTCAAAATAGAGCCCTGTAGAGCCGGAAAGTGGGTGAGCAGGCGGTAGCGAAAAATACAGTTGTTCCTTTTCAAACGGAAAGCAATATAAGTTGGGAGCTTCCAATGCAAAGGGGAGAATAATGAATTGATACAGGTTGCTTTTTAACCCGCTAAGAAGCTGATCGGTATCCTTCATTTCGGATGAGACAGTCATCTGCGGGTATAGCTGAGAGACAAGCGACACCAGCTCCCACAACGGAGCGGGAGCGCAAGAACCGATGGAAATGGTGTGCTGGCTGCGGTCATAGGCACGCACCTGTTCCACTAAATCTTGGGCCTGTTGCACTACCCGGCGGGCCTGCTCTACGGCAAGCTCGCCGTTTTTGTTAAGGCTGACTTTATTTTTTTGCCGGTCAAATAGGGTAACCTGTAAAGTATCCTCCAGCTTTTGCATGGAGCGGCTCAAAGCGGGTTGCGAAAGATGCAGCCGTTCCGCCGCCCCAGACATAGTTCCGCATTCCGCAATGGCAAGCAGCTGCATGAGTTGATATAGTTCCAACACATTCACGCACTCCCTTCTATTTCACTATGCATTTTAATTATACCACGTTTCACAACCGGCATTGTACTTTTTTGATAACTTGCCCTACAATAAGAACAGAAATTGAGGTGATTAAGGCGTATTGAATCAGCTTGAGGCGCCCTATTTCATTATCACTGGGGAAAATTGCTTGGAGCTGACCCAGTGCATAGCAGCTGTATAAGAACGCCCTATCCGAGAAGGAACTGTATGTGATTGACGGCGCAGGGCATTTTGATATGGATACCTGGATCCCTATGCAGCCCAGGCGCTGGAGCATATCGTCCCCTTCTTTGGAGAACATCTGGGATAAAGGAGATGGTTTTAAAAATGAAATTATTTCAAGCGATAAGCGCCGTCCTCCTCTTGACACTACTATTGTCTTCCGGATGCTCCAGTAGCACAACTTCGGATATTACACAGGCAGGTGAAGACACTGTGCAATCGCAAGTAGAACAAGAGTCATCAGCGGCATCCCTCATCCTTCAGGAAGAATCTGAGATCCGGAACGGTACCCATGAGGATACACTGGCTACGCCGTCGGATTTTCCAGAAAGCTACGACTACGGCAGTGGCCGTTACACCGACTGGGATTATGGCGGCACGAATCGCCGTTTACCGGAACCAGAAGGTAACGAAACCGTTTTCAATACGGTTCCCGACCTTACCAAAATCCAAGCATTATATCTGTGGGAAGAAGGAAATTTTCCGGCCCAAACGGAGGTTACCAGAGATAATTTTGATCCCGTAGGGTTTCGCCCCTATCTCACAGCAATTCCGGTGAGGGAAGGGATAGAGGTAAAAGGAGCTGTGGTGCTGCTGGCAGGCGGAGCTTTTCAAGTGCGAGCTAATTATACCGATACCTTGCCCACCGCCGCCCATTTGCGGGAGCTGGGATACCAAACTTTTATTGTAGATTACCGCCTACGCCCCTATACCCAGGAAGAAGGCGCATTGGATGTGGCCCGAGCGGTGCGGTTCATTCGCAAAAACGCCGATATCTACGGCATTGATCCAAACGACATCGCTGTCATGGGCTATTCTGCCGGAGGTATCCAGGCTGGGGAGTTTTTTCTCCATTACGATGAGGACGTTTTACCCACAACCTTGGATCCAGACTATGTCCCCGATGAGCTGGACGCTGTTCCTGCTCACGCCTCTGCCTGCGGGATGATTTATTCCTTTTACGGCCGGCTAAGCGTAGCCTCAATGGATGAAGAATCGCTGCGGGCAGGGAACCTTCCGCCAACCTTTTACTGCTACGGGACGGAGGATCCCTTTTACAATCAATTTGAGGCCCAATATGACTTGATGCAGAATGTGGGAATCAGCACCAGGCGGATCGTTTTACAAGATTGGCCTCACGGTTTTGGCGGCGACGGTGGCTGGGTAGAGGATTACGCCCAGTGGCTAGAACAGGTATTTTCGCTAAATTGACGGAAGAGCTTTTTGCTCAATCTGTTTTCATCAATCACAAAAACAAATAGAAAAGGAGTATTATCATGGAATTTGTAACCTTAAACAATGGAGTAAAAATGCCCCTAGAGGGATTCGGGGTGTTCCAGGTACCGGATCCGGCTCAGTGCGAACAGGCTGTATTGGATGCCATTGAAAGCGGCTATCGTCTTATCGATACAGCGGCTGCTTACATGAATGAGCAGGCTGTGGGAGCAGCTATCAAAAGGGGTTGGACTATCTTGATCTATATCTGATCCATCAGCCCATGGGTGACTACATTGGCGCGTACCGGGCCATGGAGGAAGCCTATAAAAAGGGCACGCTGAAAGCCATCGGTGTGTGCAATTTCTATCCCAACCGTTTGGCTGATCTGTGTGAAACAGTAGAGATTACACCCGCCGTCAACCAGGTGGAGCTACATCCGTTCTTCCAGCAAGAGAATGCGCTGGCACTTCCTTTGAGGTAAACGTAGGCTCGTTGCTTATCGCTATCGTAAGCAAGATGATCATGAGCCTAGGTTGGGCGAGCCTTTATACTTTCCTCAATATCATCTTTAGAAGATACTTCGGCATTTCCATCGCTTCTTCCTTTTTCTTCGGCACCGGTATCTTAATCATCGGCGCAGGTGCGATTCTCGGGAATACCTCAATCCTCAATATCTTTTTGTATGGATCTTCGGTCTATGCGTGCCTTTCCAGCAATATCGTGACCCTGGCGGTATGCCTTGCGGTTTCGGCGGTATGGGCGATTATCTATAATTTGTTGGGTACGCTCATCCTTTCTAAATGCGATGTTTATTAATAGGAGGCGGCTCAAATGAATGCAATTGAAATCAGAGGTTTAACAAAAAATTTTGGCAATAAGCAGGCGCTGAAAGGGTTAGAGATGACCGTCCCTATGGGAGCGATCTATGGTTTCATCGGCGAAAATGGTAGCGGCAAATCTACAACAGAAAAATTGATTTGCGGACTTCTTGTGCCGGATGGGGGAAGCATCAAGCTGTTTGGCCGGGATTACACGGACGCGGATGTAAGGGCAAAAGTGGGCGTCCTGATTGAAGCGCCGGGCTGCTTCCCGAATTGCAGCGTGTGGAACAATATGATGCTACAGGCTGCGAACCTGAGCCTTTCCAATGCGAAGGAAGAAGTAAAAAAAGCCCTTCAAATGGTAAGGATGGAGGGTGCTGCCTCTAATAAATATAAAAACTGTTCCCTGGGCATGAAGCAAAGGATCGGCATTGCCATGGCATTGCTGGGACATCCGGCCTTGCTCGTTCTAGATGAGCCCATCAATGGCCTAGACGCAGACGGTATGCGAATTATGCGGGAAGTTCTTGTGGATATTACGCAAAACTATCAGTGCACCGTGCTCATATCCTCCCACATCTTGGGCGAGCTTGAAAAAATAGCGACCCACTATGGAATTGTTCGCGGCGGAAAAATGATCACAGAAATGACCGCTGAAGAGATGAACACCGGATGCCGCACGTATGTTGCCCTTCAAACAAAAGATATAGGCAGAACAAAAGCGCTGCTTGCCTGCCGGTATTCCCGTGTAGAAGAGGATGAAAGCGGCTATATTCGTGTGTACGACGCAAAGCAACCCGAAGAAATCGTTACCTATCTGTATGAGGGCGAAATTTTGGTAACAGAAATGAAAACCGCCAAGATTGGCCTTGAGGAGTACTACACCGACCTAATGAGTGAGAAGGGAGCCAGATAACATGGAAAAGACGGGTGAAATAAGATTTGCGCGCAACAGTTTTAGCAAAAGGCTGAAAAGTATGTTATCTGTGGATTTTAGAAGAATGTTCACGACGCCGCTGTTTTATATCATGGTGGGTATTGCTGTTGTGATTCCCATATTAGTACTGGTGATGACCACCACTGTAGGAAGCTCTACTTCCGTCGATCCGGTAACTGGTGTGGAAACGACGGTGGAAATGGAACCTATTACAAATACTTGGCAGGTGGTAGAATCCATCAGCGGAGAAAGTTCCGGGATGAGCGCGGATATCATGAGTATGTGCAACATCAATCTGCTTTTCTTTATGGCGGCGGTATTTGTTTGTATCTTTATTGCCGACGACTTTAGAAGCGGATATGCGAAAAATCTATTTACGGTTCGCTCCCCGAAGGCAGATTATGTAATATCAAAATCTTTGGCCGGCTTTACCGGCGGAGTATTTATGATTTTAGCTTACTTTATCGGTGCGCTCTTAGGCGGAGCTATCGCGGGATTATCCTTTGACGTGGGCGCTGCCGGGAGCGGCGGAATCGTGATGTGTCTACTGTCAAAAATGTGTTTAATGGGGGTATTTGTGCCCATTTACGTCCTGATGAGTGTTTTGGGCAAACAAAAATTGTGGCTTTCTATGATTTGTTCTCTTGGCGTAGGTATGTTGTTCTTTATGATGGTACCGGCGTTGACCCCCTTAAATTCAACAATGATAAATGTTATTATGTGCTTGGCTGGCGGAGCGGGCTTTAGTATCGGCCTTGGCGCGATCAGTAATGCCGTATTGAAAAAAACAAACCTGGTATAATGAAAACAGATAGAGGATGGCTAACTGTATACTTGCCAATTGCTGTGCAATGAAAAAGACAAGGCAAGCGGCGCTATTGGTGGCAAAACATGAAAAATAGGGGAACACAATATTGTGTTCCCCTATTTTGGTGTACGTTAGAAGCTGTGCTTTGGGCAGGTTAACGCACCTAAAAATAAAATGCCCAAGATAGCAGAGATGTATTTATAATAACCGAAATGAAGTTTTCTATGCATCACAGCCACGCCTATAAAAAGTTGATAGCAAACCGAGGCGCTCAGAATGCGTTTATAAGCGTGCAGGATTTTTGCGGAAAGGGGCAACATATCCGGGCACCCGTAGTGCGGGATGCAGCACGGATTCGTTGGCGCGGCAGGTTGGCAACTGGCAAGGCGGTTATCCGCCGTCCCAGAGTCAAGCGCTACAGGAGAGCAGGCTAGGAAGCAGGAAAATGATCTATTTTTCACCGGAATACAAAAAACCTACGGTGTACAACGTGCTCACCGTAGGTTTGGTGCGGATAACAGGACTTGAACCTGCATGAAATTGCTTTCATATGGACCTGAACCATACGCGTCTGCCAATTCCGCCATATCCGCATTTTTGTGCGCTCTCTTGAGCGCTTAATTATTATAGCATGAGGGAGTGGTGCTGTCAACAAAAACTTTCATTTTTTTGCAAATTCTTATTGAGCACCATCTTCCTTTTGCCGTAGCCCATTTTTAACTAAAGAATAAATGCTCAATAAGAATTTTAATTCCGATTGCCACAAGAACACAGCCCCCGATAATTTCGGCCTTTGATACAAAAAGATCACCGAACTTTTTGCCTATGTAAACGCCGCACAAGCAGATAACAAAAGTGATACCGCCAATGAGACATACCGCTGTGATGAGCAGGGGGATGGTAGATGCGCCAATGGTGCTGGGCAAAATAATCCCGGTAGCCAACGCGTCAATACTAGTGGCAACAGCCATCACCAACAACATCTTCATGCCGATGGGATCCCGAGATTGCTGGCTTTCTTCGTGTTTTTGCTCTTTTACCGCTTCATATATCATCTTGCCGCCGATGTACCCCAGCAACACGAAAGCAATCCAGTGATCCACTTGGCTAATGAATCCCGCGCCAACTTTTCCAATGAATGAACCGATTAATGGCATTACGGCCTGAAACAATCCAAAACAAAAAGCGATTTTTAACGCGTGAGAGAACCGAAGCTTTCTGGTAACAGCCCCGTTGGTCAGGGCCACCGCAAAGGCATCCATAGAAAGCCCCACCGCAATACCAACCAAACTTAAATAATCCACAAACATACCCCGTTTCGCTTAACAGAATATACCGCAAAAAACCTCGTGGCCATAAGAGTAACGTTCATATTATACCGAATTAGCATAAGAGCGTCTATAGTTATATTTTCTATAATTTAGTTGGAAACAAAAGAGAATTGTGGTATCATGTGTGCAAGGAAAGTGCGGCTGCTTTTATGCAATGGCCTAACGTCTGGTTGGCGGCAGAAAAAGAGAGCGGCGCAATACACAAAGGAAGACGCTACATCGTTGCCGGTAGGAGGAATGTGCTATGCAGATTGGTAAATACATATTGGCATTAGATCAAGGAACCACCAGCTCGCGCGCCATTGTGTTTAACGCCTATGGCGCCATTGTGGCGCAAGGGCAAAAGGAATTTAAGCAGTATTATCCGCAGCCCGGGTATGTGGAACATGATCCGGTAGAAATTTTAGAAAGCCAATTGTTCGCGATTCGCGAGGCGTTTCACAAGGCGGGTATCGGCGCAGAAGATATCGCCGCCATCGGTATTACCAATCAACGGGAAACAACCGTTGCTTGGGATGCGCGTACCGGCGTGCCCGTGTGTAATGCCATTGTATGGCAGTGCCGCAGAACTGCAGACGAATGCGAGCGGTTAAAGCAGCAGGGCTATGCCGACATGATATATGATGCAACGGGGTTGGTAATAGACGCCTATTTTTCCGGTACGAAAATGAAATGGATTTTGGATAACATTCCGGCTGCGCGTCAATTGGCGGATGCCGGCCAGTTGCGCTTTGGCACAGTGGATACCTGGCTTATTTATACGTTGACCGACGGGAAAATATATGTAACGGATGTCACAAACGCATCTCGTACCATGCTGTTTAATATTCATACAAAGGATTGGGACGACAATCTATTGCAACTATTAGAAATACCTAAGTCGGCTCTCCCTCAGGTGGTGGAGTCCAGTGGCGTAGTAGGCATGTGTGAGGATACGGTGCTGGGCCGTGAGATTCCAATCGCCGGTATTGCCGGCGATCAAAACGCCGCGCTGTTCGGCCAGTGTTGCTTTGATCCCGGAATGGCGAAAAACACCTATGGAACCGGCTGCTTTGTATTAATGAATACAGGCAAGCAACCGGTTCGCTCCCAAAACGGCCTGCTCACCACCATAGCGTGGAGTGTAAACGGCGAGGTGAACTATGCGCTGGAAGGCAGCGCTTTTAACGCCGGATCCGCTATTAATTGGTTGCGGGATGGCCTAAAAATGATAGAAACGCCGGCCCAAGCGGATCAACTGGCAGAAAGTGTGCCGGGTACCGACGGGGTGTATTTTGTTCCAGCATTTACCGGCCTGGGCGCTCCCTATTGGGATATGTATGCCCGTGGAACATTAATTGGCATGACCAGGGGAACCACCAACGCCCACGTGGCCCGCGCTGTATTAGAAAGCATCGCCTTAGAAAGCTTGGATTTGATACGCTGCATGGAGCGGGACGCCGGGGCTTGTATTACAGAGCTGCGAGTGGATGGCGGAGCCAGCAAGAGCCGGTTTCTGATGCAGTTTCAATCCGATATTCTTGGCACCTATGTGCGCCGGCCGAAATGTGTGGAAACTACGGCGCTGGGGGCCGCTATGCTGGCGGGCTTAGCAGTAGGCGTGTGGGAGAGTAAAGAAGAGCTTAGCGAAATTTGGCAGTTAAATCGTCAGTTTGAGCCTTCTATGGATGCAAAAGAGGCAGCCCAGCGCGCTGAAGACTGGCATCGCGCGGTAAAACGGAGTATGGGTTGGGCCAAATAAAGCAGCGGTAAATATAGGTGTAGTTAAACAGGCGCGTGAGCAAAACAAGCTTACGCGCCTGCTGTTGTTTGTGCG
>DVJE01000020.1 GCA_018716975.1 Candidatus Gallacutalibacter stercoravium
ATGCCAATTCGCCGTTTGTGATAACAGATGAAATATTGGAACATCATTATCACGCATTTCAGGAGCCATGCGGCGAAGGAGAAAAAGTAATTTTGCAGAAAGAGGATATTATACAGTATTCAAAAGAAGAATCAAAAGCAAAATAGTAGCCACACATAATTTCCAGTGCGGCTTGATAAATTGAAAAATGAGTTTCATGTAATGGTCCAATCCTTTCTGGTAAAAGAATAGAAAAACGCCCGGCTACTTTTTCAATAACCGGGCGCACCCGACATCTTTTCGACTCGTGGCCAAACCTTTGGTTTGACCGGCCATTGCGATGGCCAGTCCTCCGATGACGATAGTATAAAATTTTTTAACGCACAGGGCGGGGAACGCCCCCACATCGAGAGAGATGTGTGAATTGTGCACTGCATAGCAATCCTCCTGTTTTATCCAAGCCAGAGCCGTGTGGGAAATTGGCTGCGGTATTGCTTCCAGCGAAGAAGATCTTCTGCAGATATTGGAAGAAGTGCGGTTTCTTGCCCGTTAATGCGCCGGACAATAAAATGTTGCCCATCCGGCATGCAATAGGCTGTTTCTTCCGCTGCAATGCCGTGAAGAGAAAAGCAGTTGGTAGAGAGGGGCCGCGCTACCGCAGTATCACAATAAATTCCGTTTACTACCAATTTCATAAGCGCCTCCAAATAAAAAAGCGCCCGGTTACTTTTTCAATAACCGAACGCACTCGACATCTTTTCGACTCGTGGCCAAACCTTTGGTTTAGCCGGCCATTGCGATGGCCAGTCCTCCGATGACAGAAATATTGTTTTTTAATCGGCCGATGTGCCTTCAAGCTGGGCAAAAATGCCGCAATTACAAGCCAACCCTCCAAAATAAGTAACGGTGTTGGCGCCGTTGATATAATTGATGCCCGCCTGCTTTGCCAGTTCACTTACAAAAATGCCGTAGCCTTCTAAGGATCCGCGAGACTGTTCAGGGAAACGGCACGGGGCGTCGGGATAGGTGCACTCCTTACATTTGTCGCACCCCTCGTTTGCCAATATTAGATAGTCGTTTGCATAACGGCTGACGGCTTGGTGAATTTTGCGGCAGGTTTCTTTAAACTTTTCTCCGCCTGCGGTCATTCCCTCAAAGTCAAAGGAATCCTCCAAGTCGCATTTCACGCTGAATACCAGCATTTTATCGTATTGTTGAACGCGAGCCTGGCATTCTTCTACGGTGCCGATGGCCGGGGGGCAAGCCCAGGTTTTGCCATATTGCCGGCAGGTGTTCACCTCGCACATTTTTCGCACTTCTTGGGTAAAACGGATTTTGCCGGTATCGACAAAACCGTATTGAAAAACCCCCGACTCCGTCATGATCTGCTGTAATACATTCAAATTCAGCACTCCTATCTTTTTTATTTGTAAACGCGAGCAGAATCTTTATCGTTGCTTTAGCCTACCGCCGAACGTTATCAGGCGTCGGCCTGAAAAGCTTTTAGCTCAGTTTGGATTAAGCCGCTGAATTTTCGGGTTAGCTTGGTGAACATCGCCCGTTCTTGCTCCTCCATCTTCCGCCAGGCTTTCTCCTCCACTTGATGCATTTGAACAACATGCCTTTCCACAAACGGCCTTCCGGTATCGGTTAAAAAGGCCCGCTTGGAGCGTTGGTTTTCTTCGCAAGGCTCCAGCCGGATGAGCCCTTTCTTTTGCAGCTGTTTAAAAGCAGAGTTTAACGTTTGCCGGCTGAGAAACAGCTGGCCGCTAATTTGGCTTTGCGTTGCCACCCCTTCGTAAATCAAAAGCAGCGACCAATATTCGGCGTCAGAAAGGCCGCAGGCTTTGGCAAACAGAGAATAAACATTGTCTAGCTCCATTATGGCTTCACGAAAGGACGCCAAAGTTTTAAGAGGTGAGGTTTCCTTTTTCATACGCGTTCCTCCAATTATCCGAAATCATACAATATGAAATCGGACGATTGAGAGTATATACGATTCCGTACCCATTGTCAATACGGTATTTTATTTTTTTCTGCCGTAATTTTTTTTGAAAAGCGCTTGACTTTTATCTGAGCTCGGATTATAGTTTATCCGCATTCGGATAAAAAGAGGGATAGCATGAAACCTTCCGCTGTTTTTGTTCTAACGGTTTTTAATCAAGCGCATAAGAAGATGAACGTACTTTACCATAATTATGCAAAAGCGATTGGTTTATCGGATTCTGCGTTTTGGCTGCTTTATTCTTTATATGAGCATGGGGATCCGTGCACACAAAAGGATCTTTGCGAAGCCTGGTTTTATGCGCCGCAGACGATCAACACCGCTTTAAAATTTTTAGAGGCACAGGGCCTTATTTCTCTTGCGTTTGTGCCGGGGAGCAAAAAAAATAAGCAAATCTTCTTCACAAAAGAGGGAGAGGAGCTTGTGCAAAACAAAATTGCCCCGCTGGTTCGTGCAGAGGAGCGGTCTTTTGAACGTTTAAATGAAGACGAACAAGAAAAGCTGTTGGCCCTAACGCAAAAACATATTGGGTTATTAGAAGAAGAACTCAACCGCACATTAGAATAGCAAGATATCATCGGAGGACGAATCATCGCAATGATTGATAGTCGAACGGAAGATGTCGGGTGCGCCCGGTTATTGCAAAATAGCCGGGCGCTTTTGTGTTTTGACAAGACATCCCCCATGCACCTGGCGCCGGCACAGTGTTCATCCTTGCTGTTTATCGCAGCAGTAAAAATCCATCGGATGAAAATAGATTGCTTCATGAAAGGAGAAAAAGATGGACATTTCAACTAGAATTTCATTTTTAGAAAGCAGGCTGCACCGCTTGAGCACCCGAAAGGGCAGAGAAAATGCAGGCGCCTGCCGGAAAATTAACCGAGAGATTAGAAACTTAAAGCGAAAGCTAGAAGAACAGTAAAAAGGTGGGCAAAATGGGGCGGCTTTTACTGCCGCCCTTTTTTGCGGGCGCTTGGCAATCTTTTTTCGCAAAGCCCAAACAGCCGGCCCCCGGCAAAGGGGGAGGGTATTCTTTCGCCGAAAACAAAGAAACATCCTTTTGGCATGTTTTAGAGAGGCGCACGTTCCCCTCTAAAAGCCCAAAAGGATGTTTCTTTTGTAAAAAGACGCGATTTCGCATGTTGGCAACTGAGAATCTTATGCCGCGTTTTAGAGACGATGATGTTAAAAGGTTTGCTTGATCAGTTTGTAAAGAAGAAATCTACTTTTAAACTGCGTTTCTTCACCCAGCAACGCCCATCAAGCAAAGATCTTTGCTACCGCCGGTACGATTTCTTTAATGACGGTTCGGGTGGTATTCAGGCAAAGATCAAAATTTAATTTGTCGCCCCACGGATGCCCGGTGTAAAATTCATAATATTTGGCGCGCTTCTTATCAATTCCAGCAATTTTTTGCCGCAGCTCTTTATCAGAGAGCTGTTCGTCCTCGGGCCCTTTTTCGCAGCAACGTTTCATTTTGCTGTGCATGTCCGCATAAACAAAAATGCGGAAGGGTTTAAACGCCCTTAAAATGTGGTCGGCACAGCGCCCAACGATTACACAGTCGGACTTTGCAGCCATTTCTGTAATAATGCGCTCTTGCTCTTGATAAACCGTCATCGTTTGCTCAAAAGCCGGATTGCCCAAGGGATAAAAGCTTTGGCCAATGTGGATGGGGAAGGAAAAAGAAGGCCGGTGCTCCACAATCGCTTGCACATACTGCTCGGATAGAGAGGTTCTTTTAGAAATCTCACTGAGGATTTCCTGATCGTAATAAGCTATCCCAAGCAGCTCTGATAACCTTCGGCCAAATTCACGGCCACCGCTTCCAAACTCACGGCCAATTGTTATGATTTTGTTCATACAGCACTGCTCCTTTCACTTTTTAGCTGCTTTGTATATTTTACCATCTCGTAAATAACATAGATGGCAACAATCAGCTCGGTAATCGGCATAGCAAACCAGATGGAATCCGCTCCCGCAACCACTGGGAGCAAATAAATCAAGATCCCGCTCACAATAAAGCCCCTGGCTACAGAAACAACAAAGGCGGCCTTGGGCTTCATCAAGGCTTGGAAGTAATAGGTAGAAAAGATATTCAGCGGCAGTAAAATAAAGGATATACCATAGCAGCGCATGATGCCCGGCGCAATTTGCAAAACCTCTGGCGTGGGCGTCATAAAAATGCGGATAAACATATTGGGCACCGCCAAGCTTAGCGCAGTCCACAAGATACTGAAAAAGGCCGTTGTGCCTAACGCATATTTTAATACTTGGCGAATGCGTTCCCCTTTTCCAGCGCCGAAATTTGTTGAAATAATGGGTTGCGACGCTTGACCAACGCTGTAAGCGCAGCACTGTGCAAAAGTGCTGATGTTGACAATCACGCCGTACACCGCAAGGGCGTTGGTGCCCAAATAGTGCATAATTTGCCGGTTAAACAAAATGGTAAGAATGCCCATCGCCACGTCTATGAAAAAGGTGGAAAAGCCCGTTACCGAGATTTCTCGCAGCTTTTTAAGCAGATGGGTGGGTTTAACAAGCCTTAACGTATTCTTCTTCATGAAAAAGTGAGAAAGCATAACAACAAAGGTGATGGCAGACCCGATTGCTGTGGCCAGCCCAGCGCCGTAGGCGCCCATATCGCAGGTGAACACAAAGAAATAATCCCCAAACACATTAAATATGCCGCCTGCTAAAACGGCCCCGGTGGCCAGCGCGGGATTTTTATCGTTGCGCAGATACGCCGCCAGCATTTGGTTAAACAAAAACAGCGGGATGGCGAATTTAATGGGCGCCACATATTCCCTGGCCAAAGCGAGGGTAGCATCCTGCGCGCCGAACAACAGCAAAAGCTCCCTGTCGTAAAAGATAACCGCCAGCCAGATAATGGCCGCAAGCGCAACAGAGCCAATGACCGAGGCTGTAAAATATTCGTTGGACTGTTTTTCTTGACCATCACCCCTGCCGCGGATGGTGCTAAACAAAACAGAACCGCCTATACCCATTAAGAGCCCAAAGCTATAGATAATATTCCAAACAGGAGCCACAACGGCCAAAGCGGCGGAGCCCTCCGGCCCGTGATATTGGCCTACCATGGCCATGTCAACAATTGAATAGATAGATGTGATCAGAGCGCTGCCAAAGGCGGCGGCCAGATACTTAAAATAAAGTGTTTTGATTTTGCCGTTTAAAAAATCCATTTGTCTACGCATCCTCCTTCTAAACAGAAAAAGGCTGGATAAGGACAGACGTTTCAGTCCGTGCCTTATCCAGCCCATCATTTCTACCGAATGATTTGCCCTCCGAGCAAGCTATTTTATTGTAGCATATCACTGGCCGCATGTTAAAGTGAAAAGTAATGTAAATAAAGGGTTATCTGGAATATTTCTGCATAGTCAGCCAAAAGATTTTGGCCGCACTGTAAAACGTGCTCTTATAGAATAAGGCTTGCCCTTCTATTAGGCTAAGGCGTAAAAGCACCGGTTGGCGCCCCCTTTATGCAAAAAGGCCGGCGCAGCTTAACACTGCACCGGCCTTTGCTGGGGTTCCTTTATTCATAAAGAGGATGGCGGGCACAAATCTCGTTTACGCCGGCGCGGATGCGATCGACGTTGTTTTCAAAGTCGTTCACCGCCAGTGCGATATACTCCGCTATCTTTTCCATATCTGCTTCGTCCAGGCCGCGGGTGGTAACGGCAGCGGTGCCGATACGAATACCGCTGGTTACAAAGGGGCTGCGGGGCTCGTTGGGCACAGAGTTTTTGTTCACCGTGATATAAACTTCATCCAGCCGGCGCTCCAGCTCTTTGCCGGTGATGTCGCGATCCCGCAAATCCACCAGAATCAGGTGGTTGTCCGTTCCGCCGGAAACCAGCTGCAAGCCGCGAGCCAGCAGGCCGTGGGCCAAAGCGGCGCAGTTGGCAACCACTTTTTTGCCGTACTCCTTGAACTCGGGCTTCAGCGCTTCGCCCAAGCAAACCGCTTTGGCGGCGATGGTGTGCATCAGCGGGCCGCCCTGGGTACCGGGGAAAACCGCTTTATCAATTTGCTTGGCGTATTCTTCCGTGCACAAAATCATGCCGCCGCGGGGGCCGCGCAGGGTTTTGTGGGTGGTGGTGGTAACAATTTGGGCATACTCCACCGGGTTGGGATGCACGCCCGCCGCCACTAGGCCGGCAATATGGGCCATATCCACCATCAGCACAGCGCCGCAGGCATCGGCAATCTCGCGAAAACGCTTAAAATCGATAATGCGGGGGTAAGCGCTGGCGCCGCATACAATCAGCTTGGGTTTTACCTGCATAGCCAACTCATAGGCTTTGTCGTAATCAATGCGGTGGGTTACCGGATCCAAGCCGTAGGGCACAAAGTTGTAATAGTTCCCCGAAATGTTTACCGGCGAACCATGGGTCAAATGCCCGCCTTCGGCCAGGCTCATGCCAAGCACGGTGTCGCCGGGCTTGAGCAGCGAAAAATACACAGCGGAGTTGGCCTGAGCGCCGGAGTGAGGCTGCACGTTGGCATGCTGCGCGCCAAACAGGCGGCAAGCCCGCTCGCGGGCGATTTCTTCCACCTCATCCACATACTGGCAGCCGCCGTAATAGCGCTTGCCCGGGTAGCCCTCTGCATATTTGTTGGTCAAAACACTGCCCATAGCCGCCATAACAGCGGGGGAAACCAGGTTTTCAGAGGCGATAAGCTCTAAGTTGCGGCGCTGGCGGCCCAGCTCACGGTTCATAGCCGCGCCCAGTTCTGGATCGGCGGCGCTGACAAAGCCAATGCTGTCCATCATGTCTTGATACATTCTCTTCTCCATTCTCCGCCGGCAAGGGTAACGCCTGGCGCCGGCCAATCCGCGGCGGGGGAAGGGCCGGCCTTGTATTTTCGACCAACGGCGTACTAATTGTTACAAAAAGTATACTCTGTTTTGCGCCGGTTGACAAGAGGTTATCCCATTGCGCCGGCCCAGAAAAAACGCACAGCCCACAGAATAGCAAGGTGCAAGGGGTAGAACCAATAAAACAGCCACCTGAGCCATCTGCCGCGCCCTGTGCCGCCCTTTTTGCCGTTATACAGCCCAATGGGCAGCGCTGCGGCCACCGCGTATTGCTCTAAGGTTCCCCAATAGCAAAATAAGGTGCAAGCGCAAAAGGCGGCTATTTGCATCAGGCGGGGGCGTCTTATCCGGCCGCACACCGCAAACAGCAAGATGAGCAGCACGCCGAACGCGCCGTAATCGGTTTGCAGCAGTTCCGCCGCCACAATGAAGGATACGGCGCCCAAAAAGGCGGCAACCGGAAGGGATTCGCTCCAGGCATCCAACATCCAAACCACCGCCAGCCCCATGCTCAGGGTGAAAAATACGTTTTGATGGCTCCAATCCGGAAATCCGCTTGTTAGAGCCAGGTCGAAGGGGATTTCTGAAAGCAGGGCAAATAACCCCAACCGTGCCAAATACCGGGGCACAGAGGAGGTGTGGCGGTAACCCTCCACAAGGCAAAAGCAGTAAATAGGAAAGGCCAGCCGCCCGATGATGCGCATCCATTGCGCCTGCGGGAACAGTACCGCCCCGGTGTGATCCAGCGCCATGCTCAGCAAAGCAATAAGCTTTAATACCGTTGTGCTCATGGCCTGCCCTCCTCCACTAAGCGCCGCACAGGGCGCCATTGCTCCAGCTTGTCTGCAAAACGCATGGCTCTGGCCGGGCTGCTGGAAGGCAAGGCGATCCAGTAGGCGGGCTGCTTGGGCGTTTCGCCCACCAGCCGGCGAAAAAAGGCCGCGGCATTGGCGCTGTTAAAGCACACCCCCTGCAAAGTGGGGTGGCGGCGGATCAATCCCGCCAAATCGTTGGGGGCGGGGCGAGTAATCGAAGAATCCAAGCTGCCTTGCCTATCGCAGCTTTGCAGCACGTCCCAAAGGGCAATGCGCTTTTCATATAAAAACGCTACCCGCTGGCTGTACGCCGGCGGGGCCTGCAAGCCCCATAGGGCAAAAAGCAAGGGCCAAAACTGATTGCGGGGATGGCCGTAATATTGCTTTTTTTGCAAAGATTGCACGCTGGGCATGGTGCCCAAAATTAAAACGCGGCAATCGGTTGGTTCGATGGGCGGGAAGGATACCGGCACGGCGCCCCACTCCTTTCTGAATTTTATTGTATAAGGCGGCAAAAAAGAAGTCAACCGTTTTGCCCGGCGCGAAGCTGTTCTTGAGAAAAAGTGAAAATACGTGTATAATGCCCATAAAGACGGAATTTTCAACAGCGGCTTTTCGCTGTTCGCGCCGCCTGCGTGCGATGCGGCGAACGATAATAAAAGGAGAGTCTACATGACCGATAAAGAAAAAGCCCTTTGCGCCGTAGAAGCGCTCAAAAAGGAGTACCCCGACGCCTTGTGTTCCCTTACTTATACCGATCCGCTCCAGCTGCTGATCGCCACCCGTTTGGCGGCCCAGTGCACGGATGCAAGGGTGAATATGGTAACGCCCGCTTTGTTTGCCCGGTTTCCCGATGTAAACGCCTTTGCCGACGCTTCTTTGGAAGAAGTGGAGGATTTGATTCGCACCTGCGGGCTGTATAAAACCAAAGCGAGGGATATCATCGCCCTATGCAAGATGTTGCGGGATGAATTCGGCGGGCAGGTTCCCGGCACATTAGAGGAGCTCACCCGTTTGCCCGGTATTGGAAGAAAAACGGCCAATTTGGTTTTGGGCGATATCTTTCATAAGCCCGCGGTGGTGGTGGATACCCACTGCATCCGCCTAACCTCCCGCCTGGGGCTGCACAACAGCAAAGACCCGTATAAGGTAGAGATGATCTTAAAGGATCTGCTGCCGCCGGAGGAATCCAACAACTTTTGCCACCGCTTGGTGCTGCACGGGCGCGCGGTGTGCGATGCGCGCAAGCCCAACTGCCCGGCCTGCTGCATGAACGCTTTTTGCGCTTACTGGCAGCAAAAACAGGCCCAACAACCGGAGCAACCGGCTTAACCTTCTTTTTTGATTCTACCGGTTTCAAACGGTTGATACGGCGGGGCTGTAGCCCGGCCTAGATGAATGATATGAAATAAAATGAGATGGGAGCGATAGCGTGACAAAACTGCATGAACAAATTACAGAAACACAGACTTGGGCGCTTTCGTTTACGCTGCAAACAATGCACAACGGCACGCTGGTTAAAATGGTGGAAGACGGCAAAAACACCGTGGCGCTTTCGCTGAAAGACGGTAAGCTGCAAGTGGCGCTGCGCACCTACCGCAAGGATAACCCCTTGCAAATGGCAACGCCGGTGTCGCAAGGCGACGCTGTTTCGCTGGTTTGGCTGGGCAGCCGGGTGGAGCTGCGCATAGGCAACACGGTGGCAGAAGAGGATTGGCCCATCGGTTCTTGTTTTCAGGGCGGCGAGACGGAAATCATCGCCCAAGAGGGCGTTATAGATGTGGCTTTTGCCCCTTGCGCCGCGCCTTTACAGGAAGCGGAAAGCGAATTTACCAATGCGCAGTATTGGACGCCTCAATGGGCGGTGGAAAATGTGGGCGACTGCATGCCCTTTGCCGATGATGGGGTTTACCACCTGTTTTATTTAAAGGATAGGCACAGCCACACCAGCAAGTGGGGGCTGGGGGCCCATCAATTTGCCCATGTTTCTACCAAGGATTTTAAAACCTGGACCAAGCATCCCTTGGCGGTGCCCATCACCCACCAATGGGAGGGATCCATCTGCACCGGCTCCATCTTAAAGGCGCAGGGGCAATATTATGCCTTTTACGCCGTGCGCATGAGCGACGGAACGGGAGCCAAGCTCAGCTGGGCCGTGAGCAAGGATTGCGTGCATTTTGAAAAATCCGAGCAGTATTTCACCTTGCAGGATCCTTATGAAAAAACCTCTGCCCGGGATCCCATGGTGTTCCAGGACGAACAAGGCGTTTATCATATGCTGGTAACCACCAGCCTGGTGGATAAACCCGAGCCCCGCAACGGCTGCTTGGCCCACCTAACTTCTAACGATTTGCAGCATTGGCAGCAGCACGATCCCTTTATTGTGCCGGGTTACACCGATCAGCCGGAGTGCAGCGATTATTTCTGCTGGAACGGCTGGTATTATCTCATATTCAGCAATTATGGCTTTGCCAAATACCGCTATTCCCGTTCCCCCTTCGGCCCGTGGATCAAGCCCCAAAACGAAGCGTTGGGCGGTTATGTATACCGTGTGCCCAAGACGGCGGCTTTTGGAGACAACCGCCGCATTGCCGCCGGGTTCCTGCCCCATGCCCAAAACGGCGATAGCTATGCGGGCAACGTTGTTTTTCGCGAGCTGATACAAAATCAAGACGGCACGTTGGATATTGCCAATGTGCCCGAGTTGCTGCCGCAGCCTTCTGTTGGCCAAGGCAGCTGGGTGGTGCGTCCCCAGGCGCCGGAAGAGTATGCCCAGGCCGATTGGGTAAAACTGCCCGCCGCATCTTTCGTGCGGCTGAAAATAAAGCCCGACTCTCCCAGCGTGTCTTACGGCTTAACGCTGCGCCAGGAGGGCGGCCGCGGCTATGAAATCCGGCTGGATCCGTTTTGGCAAAAGGCGGGCATTTACCGCCGGGACGGCAACCTGTTTTTTGACGCCGATAGAAGCGCCCTGCCCGGCGTAAAAGGATTGGAAGACGAGGTAATCCTGGAACTTTCGGTTTACCGCAATATTTTAGATGTTTGCATCAACGGCCGTTGGGCCACGCTGCGCCGTGTGGACGAGTGGGATGAAACCGCCGGTTATACCTTGGGCGGCTTTTCAAACGGCGGCGGCGCGTCTTTTGCCGTTCTTCCGTAACAGCCGTTCGCTTTTCGCAAAAGCGCGCAAATACTTGTCCCGCAAAGGGGAATGTTTCCTCTTTGCGGGACTTTTGCGTTTAGCCGCGGCTTTATGCAATTTTTGTGATGGCGTCTCTTCGCTTTCATGCTGGATTAATAACCCCAATAGGCCAGCGTTTCTTCGATAATTTTTATGAAATCCGCGCGCCTGCGGGGCGCATTTTGCACAGAAGAAAGCAGCTGCAATGGGTTCACCAGATCTCGAAATAGGGCTAGTTCAAACCAATGAGGGGGCAATTTTCTGTGAGCAACCGAGTGATAAACCTGCTCAAACAAGGCGAAATGGTCCTGTGTAAAAAATGTGCGGTATCGAAAAAATTGCCCGATATCAGCCAAAGAATGCCCCGTGCATGCGCTCTCCCAATCCACAAAAAACACGCGTTGATTGTTATCCACCAGCATATTGGCCGGCCGAAAGTCGCAGTGGATAAACGACTGGTAGGCGTCGATTTCGGGTAGATAGGCTTGTTTATCCTGCACCAAGCGCAAAACTCTATCCCGCAAAGGGCCGCCTAGGTTGGCCGCCACCGCAGGAGTATCTAGAAAAGACTGGTACCACAGGGCAAAGGGCGGCACATCCAGCTCCTTTAGCCCGCTGAGCTTTTCTGGGGGTGTGCTATGAATCACCGCAGCCGCCTCGGCAGCCTGTTTTACAAAAATCATCTCGCACCGGCGGCTTTGCGCCATCACTTTTTGCAAAGAGACGCCTTCTATATACTGATAGATAAATATACGCCCATAAGGCGCCGTGGTGTGAAACAACAGGGCAGGAATAGTTACCCTGTCTTTTACTAAGCGATAGGCAACCGGTTCGTTGTTAAAATCGGCGCTGTTTGTGACCCGCAATAAAAACTTGCCCCGGTTGGTGCCAACGGCATAGTTGCTGTTGCGGCACCCCAACCGGATCGCTTCAAAACCGCTTACGGTTAACGTCTTGTCGTATTGAGCAAAAATTTTTTGGATATCGTCAATGTGAATATCCATCAGGGGAACATAGCGCTCCCAATCTAAATCCAGCATGTTAAAACCCTCCGCCGGCGTTGTTTGTACAATTACGCTGTGCATTTACCGAAAAGCGATTGTTTTATCAAAAAAAAACTCCATATCCCCCTTGCCCATCGAGTTGCGGTGAGTGGAATTTTTGCCACAGAAAGCGGCGGGCGCTTGCGCCTCTTTAACTACAGCATTTATCCATTGCCGCGCCAGTGATAGCCTTTTGTTATGAAAACCACACGAAAAAGAATACCGCCATTTTTATGCTGTTTATGGTAATATAAGAATTTTGTTTAGCCGCATTAGCAGTAAAATCGTTTGGCAAAAAAGCCGGTGGGCGCATGACCTACCGGCATGGATAATTGCCTTTAAAGTAAAATTGTATCGGGTATCCGCAATTCTCACGTTTAGGAGCAATCGACTGCGGCCCGGCTGTTGACCGCTACGGAAACGGCCGCCACATCCCCCAGGGCGTCGCCTAGCCCGGCGGGCACAATGCGGCAGCAATCCCGGCTCAGGGCCAAACTTTCGCGCTGCAGCACCTCCAGTGCCGGGCCCCGCAGCAGCCCCTCGCTGCGGGCAAAGATGCTGCCGATGACAACCCGGTCGGGGTTGAGCAAATCCACCAGCATCGCCAGGGCGGCCCCCAGGCATCGCCCGCTTACCCGGTAGATTTCAGTTGCCAGTGGGTCGCCGCCTTGGGCTGCTTGAGCGATGCTTTGGGCGGTTAGTTGATCCAGCTGTTCCACAGTGGGGCAAAAGGAGATGGAAACACCCTGTTGCAGCTTTTCCAGCACCATAGCCCTGCCCAACTGCGCAATGCCGCCGCCGCTGCAAAAGCCCTCAAAGGATCCGGCTTTGCCGTAGCCTACGGGGGCGTATTCCGTGGGGAGCGGGCAGCGGATGTGCCCCAGCTCGCCGGCCAGATTGGCGCTGCCCGTATAAAGCCGGCCGTTTAAAATAAGGCCCGCCCCCAAACCGGTGCCGAAGGTTAAAAACACCATGTTTTGAGCCCCGCGCCCTGCGCCGAAGCGCCACTCCGCCAGGGCGCAAGCATCGGCGTCGTTTTGCAACGCAACGGGTAGGCCCAGCTCTTTTTCTAAATCGGCCACAATGGGAACATCATCCCACCCCGGCAGGTTGGGAGGGGAGAGGATCCGGCCGGTGCGGCTGTTTAGAGGCCCGCCGCAACTAATGCCGGCGGCCGCCAGCTGTTGCCGTTGCAGCCCCGCTTGTTCTAGGGCCTGGGCAAGCCCTTTTGTCAGCAGCGCCAGCGCTGCAGGATAACCTTGAGGCGTGGGGAATTTGGCCTTTGCCAAAATTTCAACGGCGCCGCCCTCCACCTTGGCCACACTGGCCGCCAGCTTGGTGCCGCCGATATCCAGCCCCGCAT
The DNA here is from genome assembly GCA_018716975.1 of Candidatus Gallacutalibacter stercoravium. Classification (GTDB taxonomy): domain Bacteria; phylum Bacillota; class Clostridia; order Oscillospirales; family Acutalibacteraceae; genus Gallacutalibacter_A; species Gallacutalibacter_A stercoravium. Next base: position 13,227 of record DVJE01000020.1, read on the forward strand.
AATACGCCATATGAAAAGCCCTCTCTTTCTAAAACTGTGGCGCCCGGTAATGCCTGCTGCTATTGGGCCGGGCAATCCAACTCGGTTAAAAGAATTTTTGAAATTTCACCGGCGGCTTTGCCATCGATAAGGGGAAGATACAGGGTCTTGACTTCCTGCGGCTTTAGCGTTACGGAAAAAGACACCGCTGGTGCCAAAAGGGAAACATCGGCCTTTGCAGCCTTGCCTGAGGTTTCATACAGGCGCAGCACAATCCCGCGCCCATTTTCGGCAGCTTTCATGCTGGATAAGCCAACCGATCCGCCTGCTATTGATATGCCGGAAGAGAGGGGCTCCAGCGGCCCGTTGTGATGTGTTTCCATTAAAACATCCGGCGGCGCATTGAGCAAAGCGGCGCGCTTTACAACATCGGAGGGATCGGCCCCGCAGGGGGTGAGCACATAAGAGAACAACTGATCGCCTTGATCCATGGGCTCCATCAAATCATCCCTTTGCCCAAAGTGATCGGCAAAAAAGCAACCGCGGGCTATGATCATGCGCATGTCGTTATCCTTAACAGAAAAGCTGTATTTGCAGTCGTTCAGCAGGGCCAAGCCTTCGCCGCTGCTGCGCTCGCGGGTGCAAATCCAATCTTGGGCGGGCTGCTCTAAGCCGTCGGGTTCCTTTTGCACAAAGCCGTAGGGCATAGAGTAAACCGCCACAGGATCCGCTATCCGCAGCGGGAACGACAGCTTGATAATTTTTAAGGTTTCGTAAAAGCGCAGCCGTGCGCGCACTTCCAGCTCTTTTTTGCCGGGGTAGAGGTAGAAATCCTGAATAAGCTCAGAAGAGCCGTACCGGCTCACCACCCGCACGCCCGCGCGAATGGGGCCGTTATCCAGCACGCGAAACTGCGCATTGCTAAAGCTGCCGATTTCTTTATCAAACACAAACCGCTCGTGGGCCCAAGTGTCTGACGGGGTGTCGTCGATAACCACCGCCTTGGCCAGCGGCCCGGCGGCGTATTCCCGGCCGGTTTCTTTATCAAAATAGCTGGCGATGCCGCCGCTTTGCTGGTCAAACACCACACGCAGGCAGTCGTTTTCCAAAGTGGTTTGGGTGGCGGAAACAGCAGCGCCCGCCGGGGCTTGCAAAACTTCATCCTTATACACATGGTAGCAGGCATAACCCAAGGCGGGCACATGAGCCCAAAACAGGGTGTTGCCCAAATCGCCGCCGTTGGTTTGCGGCCCGCGTACGGTTTGGCTGGGCACCGGGCGGCCCTCATTGTCGGTTACGCCGGATACGGTGGTGTTTAGCTGCACAGGCATATCCAGCGGGAAGGAATGGGGGTTAAACACCACCACAGGCGCGCCTTCCCCTTGTTTTTCCCACAGGATCCAGCCGTTCTTTTGGGCGGGCGCATGGTTTAGCACGTTGGTGGTGCGCACGTTCCAAGCCATGCGATGCAGGGCCTGGCTGGCGAGCTGGGCCGCTGTGTCGGCGGCTGCGCCAAAGGAATTAAGGGCCTCGCCGTAGGCTTCGCGAATACAGCATCCGGCCAACACGTCGTGGAACTGGTTAAACAGCACCTTTTCCCACGCGGCGCGAATTTCGCTGTTGTGGGTGGGGGTGCCCAGCAGCAAATGACACAGCAGATCGTATTTTTCCGCTTTGATGAGGGCTTGCTCCGCTTTGCGGTTGGCCGTTTTTACCGCTGCGTTGGCGCTGTAGCAGCCGCTGGCGTGGTGCTGCAAATCTTCCTTTACCGTGATGAGCCCGCCGGTTATGCCGCTTTGTAACAAATCGGCAAAATAGGTCGGCGTGCCGGAAAAACAAACATCCTCCTGATTTTGGCACACCTGGGTAAGCGCCTGCAACCCCCGGATGGTGGGGCCGCCGCCGTGGTTGCCCACACCGTAAAAGTCCAGGTAGGGGTGGCCGTCTTCTAAGGCGCGCCGGCGCAGAGCCTCCACCTTGGCGCTGCATGCCTCGGTACCGGGGGGCGGCCCCCAATTGTCGTTATACACATAGGTAATGCGGTGAGTCAGCACCCGGCTGCCGTCGGGGGATTGCCACCAAAACAGGTTTTGGGGCAGGTTGGGCTTTTCGGTATCGCTGGGGCGCATAAACACATAGTTGGTGATGCCGGCCTTTTGCAGCAGCTGGGGCAGCATACCGTTGTGGCCGAAAGAATCCACATTGTAGCCCACGGTGGCCGTTTGCCCGAACTTTTCTTGAAAATAGCGCTGGGAGTACAGCAAATGCCGGGCAAAGGATTCGCCGCAAGGGATGTTGCAATCGGGCTGCACCCACATGCCCCCTACCACAGACCAGCGGCCCTCTTTTACCCGCCGCTGGATTTGTTGGAACATGCCGGGATCAATTTGCTCCACCCATTGATAGTAGCCCGCGCAAGCGCTGGTGAATACATAGTTGGGGAATTCTTCCATGCGGTCCAGCGCCGAGCGGAAGGTAGACAGGATCTCCGACAGCCCCTCTGATTTATTCCACAGCCATACGGGATCAATGTGGGCGGCGCCAATCAAATAAACCTGTTTCAATGTTTTCCCTCCTTTTGTTTCGTTTCTCGTTCGGCATTAGCCGAAAAAGCGGGCCTCTAAAGCGGCGCAAAGCAGGTGATACATGCACTCGTGGGCTTCTTGCACCCGGTAGGTTTCTTCATAGGGGGCGCGCACGGTAAGATGGCAAATTTCTTGCAGCTTGCCGCCGGTTTTGCCGGTAAGGCCGATGGTCTTAATCCCCATGGCCCGGGCGCAGGTGGCCGCATAGCAAACGTTTTTGGCGTTACCCGAGGTGGAAATAGCCAGCAGCACGTCGCCGCGCTTGCCGTAGCCGTAAACCTGCTGGGCAAAGCACAAAGCGGGATCCACGTCGTTGGCAAAGGCGGAGTTTAGGGAAGGATGGCTGGTAAGCGACAGGCAGGGCAGCGCCTCTTGCAAATGCTGCGCCAGGTAGGCGCCGTCTTCCGATTGGGCGGCCAAAAGCCGTTGATGCTCCGGCGAAAGGGTGCGGGAAGAGAGAAAGCCTTTCATCAGTTCCCCTGCGATGTGCTCGCAGTCGGCAGCGCTGCCGCCGTTGCCGCACAACAACAGCTTGCCGCCCTCGCGGTAACAATCGCTAATAAAGCTAAAAGCGCGGCGCATGTCGCCGGCGCACACCTGCAAATCGGGGTGCCTATCAAAAAATTCCTGTATGAGCGCGTCGTGTTTTTCCATATGTAAAAATCCTCCTTGCGGTTTGCCGCCGGTTGGGCGGTGAAATTGGTATCATTATATAGAGCAGCCGTTCAGGGATCCATGCCTATTCTTGCTTTCTGGAAATAACGCTTTTGTATGGCGGCGAGGCGTGTGCGGCACAAACGGGGGTGCGGCGGCTGCACACCAGCTTTGCGATCTGGCTTATCGTAAATAACAACAAAATCTATTGCATTTTATAGCGGGAATGGTACAATCAGGACGTTGAGCGGTGCGGCAGCCACGCCGCCCGGTTAACGGCTGTTATCCGGCCGATATTTTGTTACATAGGAGGCAAGTTGATGAAACTCGCAAACGTTGCATGGGGCTGGACCCCGATCCCCGAGGATTTGCCCGAAGGGGATTCCCTGATTAAAATTGCAGACCAAATCCGTGCGCTGGGCTTTGAAGCGGTGGATTATCTGGCTACGCCCGAGGCGCTGGATAAATTCTATACCGAAGAGGCCAGCCGCAAACTGGGGGAACATTCCCGCAGCATCGGCTTGGAGCCCAACGTGTTGGTGTTCCAAGAGGCCAAGTGGAACAATCCCGACCCCGCCGTGCGGGAAGAGAACATGCGTTACTTTGAGAAGTGCGCTCAGGTGGCCAGCTGGATCGGCTGCAAAATTGTTTCGGGCCTGGTGCCCCAGCCCTGCGGCGCAACCCCTTGGCACATTAAGCCCTCTGCCCCGGCAGAAAAGCACGGCTTTCACCTGCCCGCCGACTACAGCTATGAGAAGGATTGGGCTACGTTAATCGGCGAATACCAAAAGGCGGTTAAAATTGCAGAAAAGTATGGCCTGCGCATGAGCATTGAGTGCTTCGTGTTCTCTATGATCTCTACGCCCCACGCCATGCTGCAAGCGCTGAAGGATGTGGGCAGCCCCAACTTCGGCATCCAGCTGGATACCAGCCACCTGGTAACCCAGCACATCGATCCTGAGTGGACCATCCACATGCTGGGCGGCAAAAATATCTTTAACGTCCATTGCAAAGATAACGATATGGTTACCCGCAGCAACATTCCCGCCGGTTGCGGCCTGGTGGATTACACTGCGGTCATTGAGGCGCTGCGCAATGTGGGCTACGACGGCAATCTGGCGGTAGAATTGGAGTTTACCGACAATCCCCGCCGCTACAACAAGCAGGCGTTGGATCATCTGCGCCTCTGCTTGGCTGGGGAATATTAATTTTTTCAAGCAACTGCAAAAAGGCGGTGGGTACAAATGGTACCCACCGCCTTATGCTATGCCCGCTTTACAGGCGCAAATCAGCGTTCCAATCCAAAATAACGCCGGTGCGGGCGTCTATTTCAAATTCGTATTTGATATTTTGATAAAACAGTTCGCCCTCCCAGCGCAGTTGGTCGTCGTCCCCTTCGGCACGGATCAGGATATCTTCCCGAGGGGCGCCGGGCACCTTGCTTTGCACAATATCTTTAGCCCGCTCTTCATCAGCGGGATTTTCAGCAAGTTGATAGGCCCACTCTTCCTCCACTTCGTAGTCGGCGCCGACGATTCGGCCGTCCTCCATAGCAATTTCAAAATCGTAATCGCCGTAACTTGTTTCAAACGTAATGTCGTAGATGGGAATACCGTTATCGCCATCCTGCTCTATTTTCGTGTTATAGGCGTCGGCTTGCGCAACGCCGGCATTTTCTAGGGCGATGGCCAGGGCCTCTTCGCGAGAACAACCGCCGGCTGCCGCATTGGGCACAGAAGACGCCGCCTCTGCCCCCGAGCCGGTGGAGGCCACAGAAGAAGATGCGGCCGGTAGAGAAGATGTTTGAGAAACGGCCTGAGAATTCAGCGGTGCTTCGCTTACCAGCGGCGCGATAGACGAAACACCGCCGTCAGAGGCAGAAGGGGTTCCGGTTTGCGGGCTGCAGGCCGTCAGGCCGGCAATACAGGCGATGCAGATGCAGCCGGCGCATACGGCCGCCCATTGCTTTTTGTTCATCGTGATAACTCCTCCTTCTCGTGCAAGGTAAAGCGCCAGGCGCAGGCGCACGTGTCATCGGTTATGTCGGGGTAACAACTAAGGCACTCACAGGTGATGCGGCTATCGATGGTTTTGGCAAAGCCGGCGTATTCAATACATCCCACCGGCTTGCAGGGGTGCAGCGGCATATTTTTGCGCTTGCGGGCGGTTTGCACACGGCAATCTAGGGCGCGGTAAATCAAAGTGTTGCCCTTGCGTTCTATCTGATCGCTGTTGATATTGGCATAAAAACGCAGAGAGAGCGCCTTGGCCAAGCCGTCTAACCCGGCCTGCTCCGGCAGCTTTAAAAACGCTTTTATCCGCCGCGCTTCAATAACGGTAAAACGCTTCCAGGCCTCTGCGTCGTGAAACATCGCTTCATCCATGCCGTATTTTCGCTCTATGGTTTGAAACCACACGCCGTCCATCGCCAGCCAGTTTTTGGAATAGATGGTGATGAGTTCTATCAGTTCTTCTTTTGACAGCGCGTTTAATACATCTTGGTTATTGTTCATGCGTTTGATCACTCCGTTCGCATATGGATGGTTTTTGTTTTTCGGGGCGTGCGATCCGTTTGAACGGGTTGTGTTTCATGCCCTTTGGCGGCGCCGCTTTTTTGCGGCGTTTTCTTTACCGCACTCACCATTCTACACAAAAAAGGCCGTTTTTGAAAGGGCGCAGCGAATTTTCTTTTGGCTGTTGTAAAAAAGGCAAGGTTCTTCTATGGGAATTCTTTCGCTTATCGATAAAGCATTGACATCGTTTTTTTGCGGTGTTACGATTTGAAACAGATAGACTTTGTATAGATAGACAAGGGGGAAAGCATATGAAAATGGCAGTTTTGTACCATTCGGTTAGTGGAAACACCAAAACCATGGCAGAGGTGATTGCGGAGGGAATGCAGTCGGTGGCCGGCGTGGCCGCCAAGGCTTTTTCGGTGGACGATGTTGATGAAGCATGGGTCAAAGAGAGCAAATGCGTGGTAGTGGGCACCCCTATTTATTTGGCCAGCGTCAGCGGCAAGGTGAAATCTTGGTTGGAGGGCCCCTGCAAAAAGTGTGAATTGGCGGGGAAAATAGGCGGCGCTTTTGCTACGGCCGACTATGTGCACGGCGGTGGAGAGCTGGGCATTCGCACCATTTTGGATCACATGATGGTGCTGGGCATGCTCACCTATTCCGGCGGCGGCGCGTTGGGCAAGCCGGTTATCCACCTGGGGCCTGTTGCCATCGGCGGCCATTTGGAGGAAAGCAAAGATGTGTTCCTCTTGTATGGCAAGCGGATGGCAGAAAAAACGCTGGAGATTTTTTCTGAGAAATAGGGCTATTAACCGAAAAACTTCACTTCGTAAAAGCAAAAAGCACAACAGATGGAACAATCCGTCCGTTGTGCTTTTTCGTACCGCACTACTTTATAGAATACTACAATGCGCTTTCAATTGCCGCTTTTATTGGGGGGAATATGGGTTGCACCACGTTTTAGCGGCGCTGATAAATGATTTTGCGAATGGATTCAACAGAGAGGTTGTATTCTATCGCAAGGCGTTCCATGGATTGCCCTTGGCGGTATTTCTCTCGGATCTCTTGATTGCGCTGACGATAATACCCCTTTGCGCCGGTACCCTCGCCCCACCTTTGACGATCCTTTTGCTTAGGAAAATATAAAGCTTCGCCGTTTGCGTATTTTTGCACTTCTTTTAATAGGTCGTCGGGAAGCACTTCGTTTGCGTTTCTATACTTCACGCATATGGCCCTCCACTAAACGTTTTTCTCTAAAAATTCATCAACAGAAGCATAGTCTTCGATGGTAACATGGTTTGATTGAATGGCGTCTACAATGCGCTGCTCCACAAGTTTGACGTGCTGTGCAAAGCCCGCCAGATCTTCCGCGTTAAAGCAGGTAAGCAGGTCTAACCCGGTGATACCGAAATCGCGCGCCAAATCGTCCAGATCGGTTTGCATCCGAAAACTTTCTCCAAACGCCAAAGAGGCGTCGCCTTGTGCGCAAAAGGCGTAAACCCGCCGAAAATAGTAGCTGCACTCCTGGTACCACTCCGCCACATAAGTATAATCCGGATGAACAACCGCCGGGGCGATGCGCGGTTCCATGGAATAAAACAGCTTTCGTGTCGTTTGAATCATACGATAGGCGATGGATTTTAAGGCTTCTTCATCGCTGCTTTGCAGCATTTGCTGGCAGTAAACGAGAAAATCCTGGGGGATATGCTTCATGCGCTTTAGTTCTTCCAGCTGATTAAATCCTTTAAAATAGGTTTGATTCAGGCAGGCAACCGCCATGCACAAAGAGTCGGAAATATAGCCAACCGCTTTTCTCATTTTGCAAAGGCCGGTTTCAAATGCCATGGTTTTATAAAGTTCCATGGCATTATCCAGCCACTCCAAACCTCTTTGGAACATATAGTTAAAATCCGCCAGGTTAGCCATTAGCTTGGCGCGCAGATACAAAAATCGCTGCCTATCCGCTTCATTGCGGCTATAAATAATTTTTGCTTCGGCCAGAACGGTTAAATAATACCCCTTGGCGTCTGCATCCCGTTCAAAGCTTTCCCAAGTTCTTTGCTGAAAATCATACCCAATGCCGTTGATGATAAAAGTTCTGGCCAGCCCTACAAAAGGATCGGCATCAGAGATAATTGTATTTACATACCGCACGTTGCGATCTTCTTCTAAACAGTAGGTATTGTGTTCGAGCAAAAGAGAGATTTGAGAGGCATATTTCTTGCGGGTTTCATCAATAGCCCAGTCTATCAGGCGGTTGTCTGCTGTCATTATTCGTTTTCCTCCTAGTTCATTGTTAATACTCACCGCTTTTATCCAGTTTTACATTTTAAAGCATAGCATGAAAATAAGGGAAAGGAAAGGTAACGTATTTTTTAAAAAATAGGCTACCTGCCGTGAATACCCGATTGCTCCAATATTAGAAAAGGCCCAAACAGTAATGAGGCAGGCAAACCGTTGCAATATGAACAAATTATGAAAAATAGACCGTTTGCCTTGACAGAGCAAAATCAGGTGCTAAAATTGGTTTTGCACAGAAGCGTTATATTTAAAACAGTTTTCATTATAACCAAGTGGCTATACAACATAAAAACGATTCGCACGCCGGCGGCTGGGGTGATTGCCTGCCCAAAAACTGCCGGTGTTTCGCTTGTGTTGCCCAAGGATTCAGGCGCCCGAAACTGTGGCAAATGGTGTGGCGGCGAAAGGATGAAAGCTGAAAAGGCAAACAGTAGCGCATGGTAAAATTTGCAATAATAGAGGTTGGCTGCAATGAATCAGGAGAAGGATTTTTTAGGAAAAGAACCGATTGGTAAGCTGCTGCTAAAGTTGGCTTTGCCCACGGTAGCGGCGCAAATCATCAACATGCTTTACAACATTGTGGATCGAATTTACATCGGCCATATTCCCGATGTGGGAGCAGAAGCGTTAACCGGCGTGGGTGTTTGCATGCCGCTTATTATGATAGTAACCGCTTTTGCCGCCTTTGTGGGCTACGGCGGCGCGCCGCGCGCCTCTATTTTTATGGGGCAGGACGATCATGAGTCCGCAGAAAAAACAATGGGGAACTGCTTTATGGTTCAGATTATCATATCGGTTCTTCTAACGGCGGCGCTTTTGCTTTGGAACAGAGATTTCTTAATGGCTTTTGGCGCTAGCCCCAATACCATTGAATACGGCGTTGCTTACATGAACATTTATGCAATCGGCACCATTTTCGTGCAGCTAACGCTGGGTATGAACGCCTTTATTACCGCCCAAGGTTTTGCCAAAACAGGCATGCTGTCGGTGCTTATCGGCGCCGTGGCCAACATTATCCTTGACCCCATTTTTATTTTTTCCTTTGGCATGGGGGTGCGGGGCGCCGCCTTGGCAACTATCATCTCGCAGGCAATGTCTTGCGTATGGGTGTTGGCGTTTTTGTTTGGGAAAACCACCCACCTGAAAATTCGTAAACAAAATTTGCTTTTGCAATCCAAAATCATTTTACCTAGCCTGGCGCTTGGGCTTTCCACTTTTATTATGCAGGCCAGCGAAAGCGTTATCTCCATTTGCTTTAACGCTTCCTTGCTGCAATACGGCGGGGATATCGCGGTAGGCGCTATGACTATATTAACAAGCGTTATGCAGTTTGCCATGTTGCCGCTGCAAGGGCTTGGCCAAGGCGCTCAGCCTATCATCAGCTATAATTACGGCGCTAGAAATCCGCAGCGTGTAAAAGCGGCGTTTCAGCTGTTGCTAAAAGCCAGCCTGGTTTATTCCACAGCGTTATGGGCGCTGGTGATGCTGTTTCCGCAAATGTTTGCGGCAATGTTCACCTCGTCTGAACCGCTGTTGAATTTTACAAAAGACGCGCTGCGCATTTATATGGCCTGCCTGCTTTTGTTTGGCATACAAGTTGCTTGCCAAATGACATTTACCTCCCTTGGCAACGCCAAAGCCTCTATCGTAGTGGCGGTTATGCGTAAGTTCGTGCTGTTAATCCCGCTTATCTATATTTTACCGCTGGTGTTTCCCGGTGATAAAACGACGGCTGTCTATTTGGCAGAGCCGGTGGCCGACTTTTTGGCCGTTACCTTTACCGCCATTTTGTTTACCTTCCAGTTTAAAAAGGCGTTAAGAAGCATCCAATCAGATAAGGAATAAAGAGAATCGGTTACCTTTTCAACGGGCCTTTCAGGAAGCTTTCTGAAAGGCCCGTTGCCCGCTTATTAAACAAAGCCTGTTCTGGCAGCTAAGCCGGGGCGGGCTTTGTTTGTAAGATGCTGCGCCAAATTCTCATTGGTATTGGTTTCGGGGAACACTTCTCCCACAGCCTCCAGCATACCAAGGCACGTGTCGCCAACCACCAGGTTGACCCCATCCAGACCGCAGCCACTGTAAGAAAACTACTGCAACGGCGGCATAAAGAATTTGCAAAAAGGGAACACGGAGGTTGTGGCCGAAATGATAGCGGATATGACCGGCGGCGATCTGTTTCAGGTGGATACCGTAAAGCCGTATGCCGACGATTACTATACCTGCACCGCTGAGGCAAAGGCGGAGTTGCGCGAAAATGCCCGGCCAGAGCTTAAGGAATATTTGCACAACCTGGAGGGATACGATACCGTTTTTGTGGGGTATCCCAACTGGTGGGGCACCATGCCGATGCCATGTTTACTTTTTTAGAGCACTACGACCTTTCCGGTAAGCGTGTGATTCCCTTTTGCACCAATAAGGGCAGCGGAATGGGCAGCAGTGAACAAGATCTCAAAAAGATTTGCAAAGGGGCCGTTGTGGAAAAGGGCCTATCTATTCATGGGGCCGAAGCGGCTGCTTCCCGTCAAAAAGTGCAAGCTTGGCTGCGCCAGTTGGGTTAACGGCGTGCAAATGCGCCGTTGCCAACTGGCGCAGATGGTGATTTGTGGAATATAAAGCGTTATATTATTCCACAATAGGAGACCGGCAGCGCAAAATAAAAATCTGTTTTTCTTTCAGGTGAAAAGCACTCTCGCTTGATTTTTTGTTTAGTTAACAGTGATTTTATCAAAATTTCACATACAGACACCGTGGTTTCACAAAATACAGGAGATAGCTAAATAATTGAAAAATATAATTGACAATTACAAAAACGAGGCTTATACTGTGTTGTGGAATAAGCGGTGGAGTCTGTCATAGGGAGAAATCTTCCCTATTTATTCCAAAAAGTTTGCGGCAAAGAAAGGCTTTTGAAAAAAGAGCGCGATTTTTAAAGCAAAAGGGCAGACCCTTTGAAGGGTTTGCTCTTTTTTACTTTTTTGGTCGTATGTTAAACGCTAACGTTTGGAATCTACCTTCTGCTTTTTCACATTTTGATTGAAAGGTTTGGTGGGTTTTGTGGAAAGTCAGCTTTCGCTCTTCTACGGGTTATCCTTTCTCACGGTCGTCATTGCGTTTGCTTTTGCGGTTTACCTTTATCTATGGGTAAAGAAGCAAAAGACCGGCAATGCAAAAATTCAAGAAGTGTCTCTCTTAATTAAAGAGGGCGCCAACACCTTTATGCGGCGGGAATATTTGGTGTTGGCAAAGTTTGCTGTGGTAGCGGCCATTGTTATTTTGGTGTTGCTGCCTTCTCCCATTTGGCAGGGGGATCCCATTGACAACGTTGCCATGGCGCTGGCTTATATTGCGGGAACCGTTTTATCTGCCATCGCCGGTAAAATTGGCATCATGGTGGCAACGCTTTCCAACGCCCGCACAGCAGAAGGCGCTCAAAAGGGTTTAAAACCGGCCTTTCTCATCGGGTTTCGCGGCGGCGCCGTTATGGGCCTGCTGGTGGTAGGCTGCTCCTTGTTAGGCGTTGCGGCAGTTTTGCTGATTACAGGAGATTCCAGCATTCTGTTGGGCTTTTCCTTTGGCGCCAGCTCCTTGGCTTTGTTTGCAAAAGCCGGCGGCGGGATTTTTACAAAAACCGCTGATATTTCGGCCGATTTAACCGGCAAGGTGGAGCTCGGCATTCCAGAAGATGATCCGCGCAACCCCGCTGTAATTGCCGACAACGTAGGCGACAATGTGGGCGATGTGGCCGGCATGGGAGCCGACTTATTCGATTCCAATGTGGCCGCCATGGCTTCGGCCTTGGTGATTGCGCACTCTCTTTCGGGGGGCGAATTTGCCAACATTTCTATGGTTTTTTGCTATGCGATTTTGGGCTTGTTGGCTTCTATTATCGGCATTGCAACCGCACGGGTGGGCAAAAAAGGGAACCCCACCAGAGCGCTCAACTCATCTACTTATGTAACAACCGCTATTTTTTTGGTGCTTACCGCCTTGGCAACGCTCCTCTTTGAGGGATTCTCTTGGCGCATTTGGGGCGCTTCTGCCGTGGGGTTGCTGGTAGGCGTTATCATCGGAATCACCACCGATTACTTTACAGACGATACCAAACCGATTGTGCGCAAAGTAGCGCATGCATCTGGTTCCGGCCCTGCGTTTACCATACTCTCCGGCGTGTCTTACGGCTTTATTTCCGCCTTGCCCGCTATGGTGGGCATTGCTGTTTCCGCCCTGGTTGCCTATAAGCTGTGCGAACCCATGGGCGAGGGGTATGCCATTTTTGGCATCTCAATGGCCGCTGTTGGCATGCTTTCAATCGTTGGCATGATCATCTCTAACGACGCCTACGGCCCAATTGTAGACAATGCCCGCGGTTTAGCCGAAATGGGCGGCTTAGGGGAAGAAACCATCCGCACGGCGGACGAACTGGATAGCGCCGGTAATACGGTTAAAGCCATTACCAAGGGCTTTTCGATTGGCGCCGCCGGTTTAACGGTTATTTCGTTGCTGGGTGCATTTATGTCAGAGGCCAACGGAGCTTTGGCCGCCGCCGGCAAAGAAATTATCACGGGCTTTGATATTATGTCTCCAACCGTGTTTTTCGGCGTGCTGATTGGCGCCGCTATTCCCGCAGTATTCTCGGCCATGCTGATTTTGGGCGTGGATAAAAACGCGCAGCGCATGGTGCAAGAAATTCATCGCCAGTTTCATTCGATCCCTGGGCTGAAAGAAGGCAAAGAGGGGGTAAAACCGGAATACGGCAAGTGCATCGATATTGCCACCTCCGGCGCTATCCGTGAACTGATTCCCGCTGGATTGATGAGCATTATTGCAACCCTGGTGGTGGGCTTTATCGGCGGCCCCCAGGCCATCGGCGGATTCCTGTTGGGCAATATTGTGAGCGGTTTGCTGATTGCGTTGTTTATGTCTAATTCCGGCGGCTTGTGGGATAATTCGAAAAAGTATATTGAGTCGGGCGAAGAGGGCGGAAAGGGCAGCGAAGCCCACAAAGCCGCCGTTATCGGCGACACGGTGGGCGATCCCTTTAAGGATACGGCGGGTCCCTCGATCAATACGCAAATCACCGTGGTTTCGCTGGTGTCTTCACTGGCTTCGTCGCTGTTTGTGTGGTTCTCAATTTTCCAATAAGCAATAGCTTTCTTTCATGAGCGCGGCGGTTTCTCCCCAAAAGCGGCGGGCGTGCAAAGCAGCTTAAAAATTGCGCGGCCCGGGTGCGGTTGCCGTCTGGTTTTGGCATGGATCGGACGGTATGCGGATAAACCGGTAGAGCCTATGCAACCAAAACGTTGAAACATATTGCCGGCAGTTTTACCGGCGCAAGCAAAAGCTCCAAAGCAGAAGTTGGCTTTGGGGCTTTACTTGTCTTCCTATCTTTTTTCGGCAGCGGTAGAAGGGTAGAAGAGACATATGATCTGCGTTATAATGATAACAACGAAAATAAGAATGATGTGGTGGCCAGTATGAATGCAACAATTGAAAAACTGCAAAACGAGATACGCCGTCCGGCATCATGGATTATTTGGCAGGGCAGTATTCTATTTCAAAGATCGACACCCCGCTATCCGGCACAGTGCTGATGCCTTCACAGCAACAGGATTTTTTGGCGCTTTCTGTTGCTTTTACTTCTCACGACGTAGTAACGGCGGTTTTAAATTTTGATAACGATCTGCTAGAAAAAATTATGGATGAAACCATGCAGGAGCAAGAGATGTCCGCAGCCGACGGCGCGGTTTTGCAATCGGTGGCCCGGCTGTTTGAGGCAATGAATCGAACCAAAAACGCAACAGAAGCCGCCGCCGAAGTTGGGTATGAGAGCCTTTCGCAATTTATTCGGGATTACCGCAAGATGTTTGGCGCAGCGCCGAAGGAAGATATTTTGACAATTCAAAAGACGTTAAAGAAATAAGCAAAATTTCGAAAGGAACGGGCAAGCGGCACAACAAAATCCTCTGTTATACTTGGGTTGATACAAAAGAAAGTTAACTTGTATCAATCTGAATCGATTCGGAGGAATTTTTATGATTTTAACAGATGAATTGTGCGATAAGTTGTGCGCCGCCGCAAGGGAGAAAAGCAAAGAAATCGGTATTGACATCAGCTTTGCTATCAGTGATGAAAACGGGCTGCCAAGAGCCTACCGCAGATATGGCGATGCGTTGGTGCTGAGCATTACTTTGGTTCCCGGAAAAGCTTACACTGCTGCCGTTACCCAATGCAAAACCAAAGACGTTGCAGCGGCGGCTGCCGAGGGGGCATCGCTTATGGCAATCCAGATCAATGACCCCAGAATTACCTTGGTGGCCGGTGGATATCCATTGTTCGTAAATGGAAAAATCGCCGGTGGAATCGGTGTAGGCGGCGGTTCAGAGGAGCAAGATTGCGAGATTGCGGAATATGTGGTATCTGTGTTTAATAAGCTTAGCTGCTAACCATCTTACAATCGTTTTCAATTTGTAAGTATTATATCGCACAGCATAACGGCCGGTAGAAACACCGGCCGTTATGCGTTTGGTTCGCTTATCAATGTGATGGCTGCCAGAGATGGATTGTGCGTAATTGTTAAGAGGGGGAGGGCAATGCAATTTCATCTGTTTCCCACCGGATACATCTTCCCCCTTCGTTTAAGGCCTTTTGCACTTTTTGCGTTTGCGCAGCAAGTAAAAAACGCCGACTGCCGCCACAGCGGCCGCCAGAACAGCCGCCGCGATATAGGTGTAATTATCAAAATACGGCATGGCGTTTTCCCACGCGGTGCTTAGCCCGGCGCCGATGCAGACCAATGCTGTGTTCCAAACAGCGCTGCCCAACGTGGTTAACAGTAGAAAGCCAGGCAGGGGCATTTTTGCAAATCCGGCGGGGATAGAGATTAGGCTTCTCACCAGCGGAATGCAGCGGCAAATCAGCACCGCTTTGCCTTGATACCGCTTAAACCATAGCTCTGCTTTTTCTACATGTTCAGGGCGCAAGCGCGTAATCGTTCCAAAACGGCCGGCACATAGCTTTTTAGCCGTTGGGCTTGAAAGATCCTGCCAAATGCATATAAAACAATGGCCCCGGATAACGATCCGGCAGTGGCCGCCAGCACCGTTCCCGGAATATGCAACGCGGCGGTAACGGTGAGTGCGCCGCCAAATAAGAGAACGGCTTCGGATGGAATTGGCGGAAAAACATTTTCGATAAAAATAAGCAAAAAGATGCCGAAATACCCAAATTGATTGACAAATGAAAGCATCCACTCTTGCGTTTTATAAGGCTCCTTTCCCACTTTGTTGCCCATAGCGGCAGACTTAGTTTAGCAATTCGCCTGGCGCCTGCGTTCGTTAGAGGCGCTGCGTATGGCCCTATATTAGGTAAAACAAAAGGCGGCGGGCAAACAAATTTGCCGCAGCAGGCCGGCTGGTTAGCAGGGCTAAAAGCACAATCGGGCTGTTACGGCGCCCCTTTGCTAAATCAATCGTATCCCGGCGGAATAAATTAGAGTTAACCGAAAGATAAACAGAAGATAAAATAAAACCGTATGCGCCGGCGCTTTTCAACACCTTTGCATACGGTTTGTTTATCAGTCGGTTGCAGCTATGGGATCAGCATCGATAACGTGCCGGCAACAATCAAAGCAAGGCCGAGCCCGGATTTTTTTGAGAGCCGTTCGTGGAAAACAAAATAAGAAAAAGCAACCGTCACTAAAATGCTAAGTTTATCAATGGGAACCACCACGCTGGCGGGGCCGTCTTGAAGCGCCCGGTAATAGCAAAGCCAAGACGCGCCAGTGGCAATACCCGAAAGGCAAATAAATCCCAGTTCGCTTTTGGGAATTTCTTTAACGGCGTGGGTTTTGCGCGTAACCAACACCATGCCCCATGCCATAATCAGCACCACAGCGGTACGAATGGCCGTGCCAAGGTTGGATTCTACGCCGGAAATTCCCACTTTGCCAAGAATAGAGGTAAGGCTGGCAAAAACAGCCGAGCCAACGGCGTAAAGCAGCCAGCGCTTTTTATATCCTTGCGGTTGCTTTTCTACATCCTTCTTCTCGATCATGAGAAACGTGCCGGCGGCAATCAGCACGACGCCAATGCCTCCAAACAGGGTAATCCTTTCGCGCAAAAGAAGAAAGGCCAGCAACATGGTAAGAATGACGCTGGACTTATCCACAGGAACCACCTTGTTGATATCCCCGAGCTGCAAGGCTTTAAAATAGCATAACCAAGACGCGCCGGTTGCCAAACCGGATAAAATTAAAAACAGCCAGGTTCTTCCATCGATAGCGGTAATTTGCCCCCCAGAACCGGCAACAAGCACCATGAGCCAAGAAAAAGCCAAAACAACAATGGTGCGGATTGCCGTGGCCACAGTTGAATCGGTCTTTCGAATCCCGCATTTTGCCAGCACTGCCGTGATGCCCGCAAAAAAGGCGGAGCCAAATGCAAAAACTACCCACATGTTCGTTACCCCCTAAAACGATAGCCTGCGCCCCAAACGGTTTGAATGTAACGGGGTTTTGCCGGGTTTTCTTCCAACTTCTCCCGTAGCCGGTTGATATGTACGGCCACTGTTGCGTTATCGCCCATGGCGTCTAACCCCCAAACCTTTTCATACAGCGTTTCCCGGTCGAATACCATGTCTACATGAAGCATCAGAAAAAGGAGCAGTTCATATTCTTTATTTTTCAGCTCCACCTCATGGTCCTTTACATAAACGCGGTGGGTTCCGGTATTCAGACGGATTGCCCCCAATGTGATTTGAGCCGGTTCTTTTGGGTTGCCCACAAGGCGCCGGTACTGCGCCAGATTTGCCTTTACCCGGGCAACTAAAACGCTGGGGGAAAAGGGCTTTTCAATATAGTCATCCGCGCCCAGCCCCAGCCCGCGTATTTTGTCAATGTCCTCTTGTCTTGCCGTCACCATTAAAATGGGGATGTTTAACTTCTCCCGCAGCTGGCGGCAGATAGAAAAGCCGTCCATACCGGGGAGCATCAAATCCAGAAGGATCAGATCAAATTCTCCGCTTAGGCCGCGGTTTAATCCCGTAACGCCGTCCGGGGCAATTTCAACTTCAAAATGGTCAAGCTCTAAATAATCGCGCTCAATGGCGGCAATTGCCCCATCGTCCTCAACAATCAATATTTTTGCCATGCTTCTGTTCCCCCAAGGGTAAATCAATACGAATCCCAAGGCCTTGCGGTTGGCCGCAAAACGCCTGTACGGCGCCGCCCATACGCTGCACGGCGTTTGCAACAATCGCCAGCCCCAACCCGCTTCCTTTATCCGGGTTTTGCCGGGCGGGATCGCTGCGGTAAAACACATCGAATAAATGGGGCAGCGCGGCTTTCGGCACGCCGGGGCCGTCGTCTAAAAAGATAAGGCAGCAGCCTTGTTTTGTTTGTTCAAGCCGGATCCATACCGTACCTTTTTCTTTATCTTTATATTTTAGGCTGTTTTCTAGAATGTTTGTGATAATGCGGCGCACCTGCAGCGGATCTGCATAAACCGCAGCGGGGCTTAGCTGCATATAAATGGTAAGCCCTTGTTTTTCATAATCCGCTCTGGTTGGGGCTACAGTTTCTTGAATGACGTGATCCAAGCGAAGCAAGCGAGGATTTTCCGGATACTCGCCCAGCTCCATTTGAGAAAAAAGAAAGAGTTGCGAAACAATGTGCGCCAAATTTTCTGCTTTTGCCTTAATGGTTTGCAGATACTGCCGCTGCTTTTCCGGCGTTTTTGCCACACCATCCAACAGCCCCTCTACATAGGCCTGGATGGAAGTAAGAGGGGAGCGGATATCGTGTGAAATTCCGGCGATCAATGCTTTGCGGCTTTCCTCTTGCTTTTGCGTTAATTCCACAAATTGCTTTAAGCGGACGGCCATTTCGTTAAAGTCGGAGCAAACAGGGCGAAACTCGTCTTGTTCTGTATATGGAATGCGGTAATCTAAATTGCCGTCTCGAATTTCGTGCACGCCGTTGGCCAAAATGTCCAGCGGCGCTTCTATTTTTTTGAAAACAAATTTTGTTAGAAATCGGTTGGTCAGCCGGATGGAAAAGAAAACCGTGAGACCCACCAAAAGCATCGATAGGCAAAGAGCAGCTCTCCTATTAAACCCTTCCGCTTTGCTGTAAGCACCGCCCAACAGATAGATCCTGTAGGCTACCCCTTGAATCTCTTCGCGGCAGGCGTAGAGACGGCGGCCGTTTTGGGCAATGGAGGCTTTCCCGTCCAACAAATCCGCTGCTTTTAGCAAGGCAGCATCTTCGCTTTCCATCGTTCCATAGGCAAAAACCTCCTGCCCCTCTGATAGAACCCTCAAGGTAAGCCCGTTATTTTCCAACGTCGGCAACACGTCGGAAAAATCCGCGCCACGCTCTAAACTGCGCTCAACGGTCTCGGCAATTACCGCGCTGGCGCGGTCAAAATTTTCTTGTGCCGAAAGGTTAAGGCCGGCTCCGTTTACAAAAAAGAACCAAAGAAATACTGCGCAAAAAAGCCCAACCAAAGCGGTAGAAAAAACCGGAACAATGATCATGAGAATGTTCGACCAGAACAAGCGCCGTTTGATGGTCACGGCAGTTGCCCCCTTTCTCATAAACCATTCTACCATTCATGAAACTTATATTTATAAACTGCAGCTAAACTCCCAACGGGATGAGAAGCGCAAGCGGCCTTATTTTCCTTTCACTACGCTGGACATACCATTGCAAATCAACTTGGTGGCCACCTCGATCAACTCTTCTAAGGGGAGTTTTTTGCCGTCTTCCACCCATTGGCGGTATAGCAAAGAAGAATTGGCGCCGTAATAGGCGAACACAAGGTTTTCGGCATATTCGTTTAAACCGAAAACACCCCGGTTGGTTTCACGGCGGTAATCCATAATGCGTTTATTGATCTTTTCCCATACCGGTTGGTAGCTGCCGCTGCACATCAAGCGTTCGTGCAGCAGCGGCATGTTGGCCGCGTGTTCAAAAAATAGCCGGATGAGATCGCGAATATCCTTCATGCTGCCGTAGGATACTTTACGCCGGATAAAGTTATCGGCAATTTCTTCTTGCAGCTCCACCAGTAAATCATCCAACCCCGTGTAATGAAGATAAAAGGTTTTTCGGTTGATCTGCGCGCGTTCCGTCAGTTCCTTAATGGTGATTTGCTCATAATCCATCTCACAAATCATTTGTTTAAAGGTGTGATGTATGGCTTCTTTGGTCTTGCGCACCCGCAAATCTTCTGTTTTTCGTTTTTCCAATGAAATAAAATCCTCCTTTTACGCCGCATATAAAAGCGTTGTGTGGCATAATACGCAAATCGCTTTTCGTAGACCATTGCATTCAACTTACCAGCCTATTATAATGCAAATGCGAGTAAAAAGCAACACAAAGGAAATAAACCTCTTATTGCGTATTTTTAACCGAATGAGATAACTGCAAAGAACAAGGAGGATATGTGGTATGAAAGTGCTTTTGGTGAACGGAAGCTCCCGAAAAGACGGGTGTACGGGCGTCGCCCTTGCAGAAGTTGCCCGCGCGCTAACCGAGGAGGGGATTGAGGCAGAGCAGTTCTTTATCGGGAATCAAGCCATTCCGGACTGTGTGGCCTGCCGCAAATGTAGGCAGCTTGGCAAATGCGTTTTTGACGACGCTGTTAACGAATTTGTTGAGAAAGCCAAAACAGCCGATGGGTTTGTGTTTGGTTCCCCTGTTTATTTTGCCCACCCCAGCGCCCGCTTGTTAACCTTTATGGATAGGGCCTTTTATTCCGGCGGCAACGCGTTTGCCTTTAAACCGGCCGCTGCTGTGTTAAGCGCGCGGCGCGCGGGAACCACCGTCTCTTTTGACGTTATCAATAAGTATTTCACCATTTGTTCCATGCCAGTGGTTTCCTCTACCTATTGGAATCATGTATACGGCCAGCAGCCCGAAGACGTTCAAGAGGATAAAGAGGGACTGATGACCATGTATAACATTGGAAAAAATATGGCGTGGATGCTGAAATGTATCGCCTTGGGCAGCCAACACGGCCTAAATCACCCAGAAAACCAAAAGGTTTTAACAAACTTTACAAGATAAAACAGGAGGGACTATCTGATGAATGATTTTGTGTATTCCTATCCTACAAAGGTTTATTTTGGAAAGGGCGCGGCAGAAAAAGCGCTAAAAACAGAGCTTGCAGCAGCTGGCAAAACCATTTTGCTGGCCTATGGCGGCGGCTCGATAAAGCACAACGGGATTTATGATGAAATTGTGAGCCTTTTAAAAGAAATGGGGAAAACGGTGGTTGATTTTTCCGGCATTATGCCGAACCCCACCTATGCCAAAGTGCAAGAGGGTGCGGCACTGGCCCGTGCGAAGCAGGTGGATTATATTCTTGCCGTGGGCGGCGGCAGCGTTATCGACTGCTGCAAAATTGTGGCTGCCCAGGCAAAAACCACAAAAGACCTGTGGGAGTTGGAATTTACCAACCGCCAGCTTCCGTCTGACGCGATTGGGTTGGGGGCTGTTGTAACAGCTTCCGGCACCGGTGCAGAGATGAACGGCGGCGCAGTTATCACCCACGAAGAAAAGAAAATGAAAACAGGCATGCTGGCCTTTGCCCCGCGCTTTGCGGTGTTAGATCCCGCCTATACGCTTTCGGTTCCCCAGATGCAGGTGCTTTCCGGCGCGTTTGATACATTAAGCCACGCGATGGAAACCTATTTTGGCAGCTCTGATGCAGACAATGTTTCTGACGATGTGGCGTTGGCCGTTATGCGCAATACCGTTGTTAATATGCGCCGCCTGCTGGCGGATATCAACGATATCCAGGCCCGCGGCAACTTGATGTGGGATTCCGCCATGGCGGAAAACGGTATTTTAAAAGTGGGCCGCCTTACCGATTTTCAGGCCCATCAAATTGAGCACCAGCTGGGCGCTTACACCGACTGCAACCACGGGCAAGGCTTAGCGGTGATCCATCCCGCCTATTACCGCCATATTTTAAAAGACGCGCAGGCAAAATTTACCCGTTTTGGCAAGGAGGTATTCGGCGTAGACACTGCAGAGAAAGGGTTAAACGCCCTGACTGATTTTATCAAGGAGTGCGGCTTGCCCACAAAGTTGACGGAGCTTACCTCTAAGGTGGAAATTACGCCGGAGCTTCTTCACCAAGTGGCCGATACCTGCAATGTGATCAAATCCAATCCCAGGGAGTTGAGCCGCGAGGAAATTTACGAAATCCTCTATGAGTGCATGTAATCAACAAGAAAACATGCCGGCCCAACGGATATAAAACAGATTCCAGTTGCCTGCCGGACGGCTGAACCGGATTTGAAATTGTGCAATTCCATATTCCAGAAAGGAAGCTGCTACCATGAAAAAAGTTTTAAGCATGGCGCTGTCGTTGATTTTGGCCTTGTCGTTGGCGGCCTGTGGGCAAACGGCTGAAAACGAAAGTTCTTCCGCGGCCCCGGATGCCTCTTCAGAAAACGAACCGGCAAGCAGCGCAGTTGAGTCGTTGCCGCCGGAGTCTTCAGCAGACGGCGGCAGGGTTTTGGTTGCCTATTTTTCTTGGTCGGGGAACACGGAAGAGATGGCCTCTTATATTGCGGAACAAACGGGCGGCGATTTGTTAGAAATTCAGCCTGAGACGCCTTACCCCACCGATTATAACGAATGTGGGGATGTGGCGTTGGTAGAGCGGGACAACGACGAACGCCCGGCCATTGCAAACCTGCCGGAGTCGATTAGCGAATATGATACGCTGCTGATTGGCTACCCCATTTGGTGGCACACGGCTCCGATGATCATCGGCACGTTTCTAGAAAGCTACGATTTAACCGGCATGCAGGTATACCCCTTTACACAATCCGCTTCTATGGATACAGAGCAGTTTAACAACTCTGTGGCATTTGTGCGAGAAAATGCCGAAGGTGCAACGGTGCATGACGGGTTATTCGTCCGGCCTTCCAACACCGAAGGTATCGACGCATATCTGTCGGATAACGGCCTTGTGCAGTAAGGGGGCGGCTTTATGCAAAGACCGAAAACCATCATCCATATTTTAAGCGCGCTAGACGGCAAAATAACAGGCCCATTTATGCAAATGCCCGCTACTCAGGCAGTAAGCGAAGAATATGCTAGAATCCGCGCGCAATACCAAGCCGACGCCTGGCTTTACGGAACCACGACAACAAAAGAGTTCACATCCTACCGCACGCCTGTATTGGAGCAGCAGGATACAGTACCCCCTGCGGATGATTTTGTTGCGCAAAGAAACGCCGCGCTTTACTACGTTTCGGTTGACGCGCTGGGCGAGATCGGATGGGAATCCGGCACCTTTCAAAAGCCCGGCCGGCCGGACGCCCACGTGATTGAAGTTTTAACACAACAGGCCCCGGCCGCCTACCGGGCTTATTTGAAAAAACGCGGCGTTTCTTACATTATGGCCGGGCGGGATTCTTTGGATTGCGAGCTGGCCTGTGAAAAACTGTACAAGTTGTTCGGTATCAAAACCATATTGATTTGCGGCGGGGGCACCGTTAACTGGACCTTTTTGCAGCAAGGCGTGGTGGATGAAATCAGCCTTTTGCTGGCTCCGGCGGCGGATGGGAAGGCCGGCTCGGTTACGGTGTTTGAACGCTCGCCTCTTCTGCTAAAAAGCACCCCAATGCAATTTCACTTAAAAAGCATCAATCGGCTAAAAAGCGATGGGGTTCAATTGGTTTATTCCACCGGCTCCAGCGGCAACTGGGCGCCGAAAGAGGGTGCGGTATGAAAAGGAGAATACGGCCCATTCTTCTTTGCCTGCTTGCATTGATATTTATCCTGGGCGGCTGTAGAGGAACGGAACAATCGCAAGAAACCGTACCCGCCGCCTCGCAGGCACAGGAAGCAGAAACGCCGGATAGTCCAGAGGTGAGCTTATCGGTGCAGCCGGAAACCACTTATCATTATGAAACGCAAGAACTTTATGCCCAACGGGGAGACAACCAAATTTACGGTGTAATTTACGTTCCGCAGAATGCTGCAGAAAAAATGCCGGCGGTTATCTTTTCTCATGGCTTTGGAGGAACGCACACTGTGGGCGCACAGTATGCGCAGGCCTTAGCCGAACACGGGTATGTGGTTTACTGTTTTGATTTTTGCGGCGGAAGCCCCCGCAGCCAGAGCGATGGCTCCACCTTAGAGATGTCGTTATTCACCCAAAGGGAAGATTTGGAAGCGGTCATTTCTATGATACAGGGGCTGGACTATGTAGATAGCCAAAACCTATTTTTAATGGGCACCAGCCAGGGCGGCGCTGTTTCAGCCATTACCGGCGCCGCTCACCCGCAGGATATTCGGGGGATGGTGCTGCTATACCCTGCTTTTGTGATGGTGGATAACGCAAACGAGTTGTTCCAAAGCGCAGAAGAAATTCCAGATACCTACTTTTTTATGTGGATGAACGTGGGGCGGGCCTATTTTGAGCCGCTGCTGGGCTATGACATATATGCAGAAATTGCCGGCTATAACAGAGATGTGCTGTTAATTCATGGGGATGCAGATAACATTGTTCCGCTTTCTTATTCACAGCGGGCGTTAGAGGTTTATCCCTCTGCACAGCTAAAGGTTATAAGCGGGGGCGGTCATGGGTTTTCTGGTTACAACGCCCAGCTGACCATCGATTATATGTTGGAATACTTAGCGGCGCATCGCGTTTAAGGTAGGAGGCGTTTATGCCAAAGAAAATGATGTTAGCGGGGCTTTTGGCCCTTATGCTTTTCACCCTTTCCGCCTGCAGTGGAGAAGCACCGGTTTCTTCATCCGCAGCGGGGCCGGGTTTGACGGAAAGCTATGAAAGCGTAGAGGGGCGGCGGGTAAAAATGACGGCTGGCGATGTAGAGGTGATGATTACCTTAAATGATTCCCGAGCCGCCGCTGATTTCGCCAGCATGCTCCCGCTGGAATTGGGCATGGTAGAGCGCAACGGCTTTGCAAAAGGGATGACATTGCCTCGCGCCTTGGCCACTGAAGAAGCAACAACGCGGGAATATCAAATTGGAGATTTTGGCTATTGGGCCGCGGGACCGGATTTGGCGATTTTTTACGACGGCATCTATGAACAAACCATTGTGCCGGTGATCCCTATGGGGAGAGCCGAAGCGGGTGCAGAAAATATGCGTCACACAGCCGGTATGGTGCGGCTGGAATTGATGCCGGAACAAACAGGAGGAGCAACAGGATGAATAAACGGATTTGTGTGATATCGGGAAGCCCCAGAAAAGAGGGAAATTCCGACACTCTTTGCGATGAATTTCAAAAGGGTTGCCAGCAGGCTGGGCACCAGGTGGTTAAAATTTGCTTGCGAGAAAAAGAAATTCATTTTTGCAACGCCTGTTATGCTTGCAAAAAGACAGGCGTATGTGTGCAACAGGACGATGTTTTTGAAATTTTGCAAGAAATGGCCGCTGCCGATGTAATCGTGCTGGCTACCCCGGTTTATTTTTACAGTATGGCGGGGCAAGTAAAAACATTAATCGATCGATGCCTGGCCAGCGGGGCTAAGCTGGCCGGCAAAGAATTTTATTTTATCGCCACAGCTGCGGCCGAAAAGAACGAAATGGAGCGAACCATAGACGCCCTGCGCGGTTTTACCGATTGCCTGCCCGGTTCGAAAGTGTGCGGCGTCATCTACGGGGCCGGCGCATGGCAGCTTGGCGATATTAAAGGGAATCCTGCTATGCAGGAAGCTTATCAGATGGGCAAAAGCATCTGCTAGTTTATCAGCCGTCCGACCAATAAGAAAAGGAGACGATTCCTATGAAAAAATTTGCAGCTGTTTTTCTTTCTGCCGTTATGGTTCTTTCTCTGGCTGCTTGTAACGAGAGCGGGCAGACGCCTGCCTCCTCCGCACAGCCGGTTTCTACGCCGTCCAATGTGGAGGAAAGCGCCGCTACCGCTGAAAATGAAACTTCTCAGCAGCCGGGGCAAGCAACCTCTGGCGGCAATATTTTAATTGCTTATTTTTCCGTGCCGGAAACGGATGGCGTGGATACGGTTGCCGGGGCCAGCCGTGTGGTGGTGGACGGAGAGGTGCTGGGAAACAGCCAGTATATCGCGCAGTTGATTCAGCAAGAAGTGGGCGGCGACCTATTTCGTATTGAAACCGTGCGGCAATATCCCGGCAGCCACGATGCCCTGCTGGATTTTGCATACAACGAATTGGTGGAGGATGCCAGACCGGAGCTGGCTGCGCAAATTCAAAACCCCGATGACTATGATGTGATTTTTTTGGGGTACCCCAACTGGAACTCGGATTTACCGATGCCGTTATATACCTTTTTAGAGCAGTATGATTTCAGCGGCAAAACCATCGTGCCCTTTACCACCCACGGCGGCAGCGGGTTCTCTAGAACCATCCAAACCATCCAGGCGCTGCAGCCCAATGCAACGGTGGTAGAGGGTGGGCTCTCTATTTCTAGAAACAGCGTGCCGGATGCGCAAGACGATGTAACCAACTGGGTTGCCGGGTTGAACATTACGCAATAACACGGTGTCTCGGGTGATGTGAAAATATCGCGTGTCATAAAAGCCTGCCTTCTTTTGGGGCAGGCTTTTCATAAGGAGGGGAAAATACCCAGTGAGGCCAAAGATGATTTGCAAAATCAGCGTGGATTTTATCATGACGGTTCTGCTTCTGCTGCTGATGGCGAGGCAGCTTACAGGAAACGCCGCCCACGAATGGCTGGGCGCAGGGATGTTTGTGCTTTGGATTGCGCACCATGTTCTCAATTACAAATGGCACAGCAGTTTGCATAAGGGTAGATATACGCCTTTTCGAATGGTGCAGGTTCTTGTGAATCTTTTGCTTTTGTTTGCAATGCTGGGAACCATGGTAAGCGCCGTCATCCTATCTAGAGAGGTTTTTGCGTTCTTGCCGGTTACGGGCGGCATAGCGTTGGCGCGATCTATTCATATCTTTTGCGTGTTTTGGGGATTCGTTTTGATGGCATTGCACTTGGGGCTGCACTGGAACATGATTTTTGGAATGGTACGAAAGGCCATAGGCCCGCTGCCATCAAAGCCCTTCAAAGTAGCGCTTCGCGTGGTAGGCGTAGGGATCGCTGTTTACGGGTGCTATGCTTTTATCAAAAATCAATTCCCTTCTTACCTGTTTCAAACCTCCGCCTTTGTATTTTTTGACTTTGAGCGGCCGCTGCTTCTCTTTTTTGTAGAGTACCTTGCTATTATGGGGATGTTTGTATTCTTGGCCCACTACAGTTCTAAAACATTATATAAATTAGTAAATAAAAAATAATGATTAATGGGATGAAACGCCGCCTATATACATCGTGTGCATGCACCCTAATAACAATAAAGTATTAGACATGCGCATAAATCCGTGCTATTCTTTTCTTGACAACCTTAAAAATAGAGAATAGGCAGGCGGTATTTTTTAATAGATGGGCAGGAAGAGGAACCGTGTATGCGATGGATGGGATATAAATTAACGGCTATTTTGCTGGTGCTGACCTTAACAGGATGCGGCACACAGGCTGAGAATGCGACTCTTAGAGCGGAAAGAAGCCTTTTCGCCATGAACACCTATATGACCCTCACAGCCTACGGCGAAAGTGGGGAAGAGGCGCTGCAAGAGGCAGGGGCGCTGATAGAGCAGCTGGAAAGCCGGTGGTCGGTGACCGATGAGAACAGCGAAATTTACCGCGCGAATCACAGCGGGGGGCAAACGGTTACGGTGAGCGAAGATACGGCCCAGCTGATCTCGTTTGCCTTAGAAATGGCCCAAAAGACCGGTGGGGCGCTAGAGCCCACCATTTACCCCGTGCTCACCGCCTGGGGCTTTACCACCGGCAGCAAGCAGGTGCCGCCGGAGGAGCAGATAGCCCGGCTGTTGCAAAACGTGGATTACAGCCGCATTCAACTGGATGGCACCGATTTAACGGTGCCCAGCGGTATGGATCTGGATTTGGGGGCCGTGGGCAAAGGGTATGCTGCGGATCTGGTAACCGAGGTGCTAAAGGAGCACGGGGTGGAATCCGGGCTCATCAGCCTGGGCGGGAACATCCAGGCCATTGGATCCCGGCCGGAGGGCGGAGACTGGCGGATAGGCATCCGCGCCCCGTGGGAAGAGGGCAACCTGGGCGTGTTGGAAATGAGCAACGCGGCGGTGGTCACCTCGGGCGGCTATGAAAACTATTTTGAAGATGAAGCAGGCAACATCTATTGGCATATATTAGACCCAGCCACCGGCTACCCGGCAAACAGCGGCTTGCAGTCGGTTACGGTGATAGGCGAGCAAGGCAGGTTGTGCGATGCGCTCTCCACCTCGCTGTTTGTTATGGGGGCAGAAAAGGCGGAGGAATACTGGCGGGCCAACGGCGGCTTTGATATGCTGTTGGTTACCGACGGCGGAGAAATTATTCTAACAGAAGGGATCGCCGGGCGCTTTACCCTGAGCGATGGACGTACCGAAACGATCCGGGTGCTCAACCGGTGAAAAAGAAATGGCCCTTTGTTTTGGTGGGGATCCTTTTGCTGGCCGGTATTGTAGGCAGCCTTTTGGTGCTGCGGCGCCCCGACACCAATATGGTGGAAATTGTGCAGGATGGAGAAGTGCTGTACCGGCTTGATTTGGCGCAGGCCGAAGATCAACTGATAGAGGTGGAATACAACGGCAGGGTCAACACGATAGAAATTAAAGATCATCAAATCCATATGCTGGCGGCCCAGTGCCCCGATAACACCTGTGTGCATATGGGCTGGCTCAACTCCTCGGCGCCCATCGTCTGCCTGCCCAACCGCTTGGTCATTCAGTTCGCGGGCGAGGATGCGCTGGATGCGGCAACCGGCTGAGGAAAGGAGGCGGTAAGCATGAAAACCCGAAGAATAGCCGAGCTGGCGTTGCTTACGGCGGTGGCTTTGATTATATTTGTGGTGGAGCTGCAAATTCCCAACCCTTTTCCCATTCCCGGCGTAAAGCTGGGGCTGGCCAATATTGTTACGGTTTTTGCCGTTTACCATTACCGTGCGCGAGAGGTTTTTTGCATTGTGGTGGCTCGGGTTCTTTTGGGCTCCGTCTTTTCCGGCAATGTGATGGCGCTGCTTTACAGCATGGCGGGGGCGCTGCTGTGCCTTGCGGGCATGCTGGCGCTTAAGCGCTTACTGCCGGAAAGATACATTTGGGTATGCAGCGTGTTGGGTGCGGTGTTTCACAACATCGGGCAGGTGGCGGTGGCCTGTCTTATTGCCGGATGGGGCATGCTGCTGTATTTTCCTTTTCTCTTGGTTTCGGGTTGCTTGGCGGGCGCGTTTACCGGCGCCTGCGCACAGCTGCTCCTTCGGCGGCTGGGCAAAAATATACTGCATGGCTAAAATGACCTCAAGCGCGCCTAAAAAAGAATTCTTTACAGCCATTTCACAGGTTTATAAAACCCTATACTATCCGTAGCATTGTAACGGTTGACATTACATCAAACCTTTGCTACAATAAAAGGACGAATCGAATTTATGTGAGGGTTTACCATGCAGATTTCCAGCCGTTTTACAATCGCAATTCATATTTTTGCCTGTATCGATACCTTTGAAAAAGACTATAAAATCACCAGTGACTTTCTGGCGAACAGTGTGAATGTAAACCCGGTGGTTATCCGTAGGCTGTTGGTGCAGCTGAAAGCGGCAGGGCTGATTGCTGTGCAGCGCGGCAGCGGCGGCGCCTCTATTGCAAAGCCATTGGAAGAAATCACTTTTTTGGATATTTACCGCGCTGTGGAGTGCGTGGAAAAAGACGAGCTGTTTCATTTTCACGAAAATCCAAATCAACAATGCCCGGTAGGGCGGAATATTCACAATGCTTTAGATGATAAGCTGCGCCGGGTGCAAGAAGCCATGGAGCGAGAAATGGAAAAAATCACGATTGCCGATGTTATTCAAGATACGCACAAGTGTATTGCGGCAGAAAACAAATAAATATTTGCGCGTGCACAAGCCATATTCCTTTTAATAAGGAGTGTGGCTTATTTTTTGCCCAAAAGCTTTGCGAAAAAATTTTGTTGTAACTATTGACATTACAACAAGAGAGTGCTGTATTCTTATTGTAACAATTACAGTTACATCGATGATATCTATTTTTTGGAGGTACTCTTATGAAAATCGCTGTTGTTTGTGCAAACGGTAAGGCTGGCAAATTGATTGTAAAAGAAGCCGTGAGCCGCGGGCTGGATGTTACCGCCATTGTTCGCGAAGAAAATCAAACCAATGCACAAAATGTTGTAAAAAAAGATCTGTTTGACCTAACAAGCGCCGATCTGGCCGGATTTGACGTAGTAATAGACGCATTCGGCGCCTGGACAGAGGAAACGCTACCTCAGCACAGTTCTTCTTTGAAGCATTTGTGCGACATCCTTTCCGGTACGCCGGCCCGTTTATTGGTGGTGGGCGGCGCCGGCAGCCTGTATGTGAATGCCGAGCATACCGCCTGTGTGGCAGACGGGCAAGATTTTCCAGACGCATTTAAGCCTTTGGCGGCGGCTATGGCCCAAGCGCTTGGTCAACTGCGTCAACGCCAGGATGTAAGATGGACCTACATCAGCCCTGCGGGCGACTTTCAAGCCGAAGGTATTAGAACCGGCAAGTACATCCTGGGCGGCGAGGAGCTTATCCTCAATTCTAAAGGCGAAAGCGTTATCAGCTACGCTGATTATGCCATCGCCATGATCGACGAGGCGGTTAGCGGCAATCATATTCAAGAGAGAATCAGTGTTGTGGCGGAATAAACAGCGCGTTTGTCAACCGATACTTTGCAGTGGATTCATAAAACTGCTTGGAGCAATACTGCCAGCAGGAGGGCAGCAGCCGAATCAGGTTGCCGCCCTCTTTTTTTGTGCCGCCTGTTTTTGTAACGTTTTAGGGCGCAAGTTTTGCCGCCCCAAGAATGAAGAGGAATAAGGGGTAGTGGGTGTAAATTAATACTTTAGCAACCTTTCGCAATTCATTCAAAAACATACCAAGCGCAAAATAAAAAGCGTTCCAGGGATGCGAAAGCAGGCCCAAAAAACTTTGGATACAATCCATTGGAATAGGAGGAATTACTGTGAAAATTGCAAACCCCAACGTAACCCTTGCCGACGAAGCGAGAACCGGCGTAAAAGAAGAGGTGCGAAGCGGATTTTTAGACTGGTTGTTCCAATTTTCCGTTGTGGGGGACGACGGCGAGCTGTACGCCATCGGCGGCTCGATCCTTTCTCTTGCGCAGGAAAAGCTGGATCTGGTTTCTATTAACTGGACAAGCGGAAAGGGCCGGGTGCGCCAGCTGCCCCACTCTATTTATAAGCTGGCGGATTATCCGGGCATTCAATTTCGCCGGATGATTCGCAATCCGCAGGGCACATTGCAAATTGAAAAAGAGGAACACCGCGTTGTTGTTACCTGTGGCAAAGAATACCGGGTAGTTTGCAATGAGGATCACTCTTGGCATTTTATGATTGACACCGGCGACGGCGCATACAAAGCCGATTTGTACCATAAACCTTGCGGTTTTCCTCTGTGGTACGGCAGGGAAAAACCCTCTTATCTCACACAACACTCCATTACCTACGGTTACAACTGGGCAGGCGACGTAGAAGGGGATATTTGGATAGAAGGGCAAAAAATCCATGTAACAGGGCGCGGCATCAGAGAGTGGTATGTTGCTGTGGATTCCTCCGCAGCTGAGCTGGGCGGTTGGGAAGACTGGGGCTGGTTCGCCTTTTGTGAAATTCATTCGTCTATGTACGATATGCGCCTAGGTATGAAGGATTTTGCCGTTTACGACCTGCAAACGCAAAAATACTATCCTGAGGGGAACCTGACCATCACTCATGAAGATTGGGCCTTTTATCGGGAGTTGGATGGCTTTGTGCCCTCTATTTATCATGTGAAAATTGAACTAGAAGACGGCCTTTACGAAATTCGCGCCCATGTCTGCAATGCCCATACCTGGGGCGTCACCTTTCAGGTTCCAGATAACCCGGTGGCTACGCTTATCTTTGATCGAGTAGACGGTAAATTTACCAACCGTGACGGAACCGTTAGAAAGCTCACCGATGGGCGCGGCACCATGTCCATCCGGCAGTGGCACGCTTACCCCAACCTTTTGCCCAGGGAGCTTTATAGCGACGAAGTGAAAAGCGGAGAAAAATTTGCAACCCTGTAAGCCGTATAAAAGAAAAACTGTTTTAACCTTTTAAAAACAATTCGTCATCACTTTAAAAACACGGCGGTTTTAAAATAAAGCCATCAAATGAGATAGCAAAACAACATAAGCGGAGGCTGGTAGAGATGAAGAAAAAAGATTTTGTTACCCTTATCATGAGCACGGTGGGCGGCATCCTGTTTGCCCTGGGCATGTGCATGGCGCTGCTGCCGGAATGGGGCGCTATGGCGCCGGGCGTTGTTGTCGGCGGAGCCGGCGCGGTGATCCTGTTGGCTATGCTCATGGTGCGCCGCAAAATGAGCGGAAAGCCCGCCGTCGTTTTTAACGCAAAGGCAATCGGCATCACCCTGCTGGGCGTGGCGGGCGCTATTGTGCTGGGCGTGGGCATGTGTATGACGATGGTTTGGTCGATGATGATTCCCGGTATCCTGGTTGGTATTATCGGCATCGTGGCCCTGCTTTGCCTCATTCCTGTAACGAAAGGGATAAAGCAGTAAGATTTCGAAATGAAATTCAAAAGGCGTTATAAAAAATGTGATAGCCGTGGGTTTGCCTTGGCAAAAAACCAAAAGCACTTTGGGATTGCACCCGCCGGCTTCACAATAGATGGAATTGATTGTATTAGGAGGATTACACAATGACAAACTTTTTAAAAAATGCATTTGAAGACGTGAAAGAAAGCGCTAAAGCGCAGCACGAGATAGACAAGGCAAATTTTGAAGCGGTAAAAGCCGAATCCAGAGCAAAATTTGAAGAGGCCCGGGGCCACAAACCCGCTGCCCAGCCGGACACGGCCAGGAATATGGAAGAGGTCATTCGGGATCGCTTGGTAAACGGTTTTCAGAACTGGAACGGCGGTTATGACGGTTGGTTGCAGTGGTGTAATACCCTGTATGAGCCGGACGCCCACTATAACGTATACGGCCACCGTCTAACGCTACAGCAGTACAAGGATATGATGGGGCAGCTGTTCCAGCACTACACCATGGAACTGGGCGCTTTTGACAATATGCTAATCAAAGACGGCTGGGCTGCTATCCGCTACACAGTAAAGGTTAAAAATCTGGATACTGGCGAAGAAATTCTGCAGCACACCATGGAATTTGTTAACTTTAAAGATAATCCGGATCCCATTGGCGTGCGCGTGGTGGAAGGCTGGGCGTTTTCAGATAGCCCGTTGTCTGCGCAACATGAAAACGTAAAATAAGATTGTTGGGCCTGGGCGCGTTACCCGCGTTTCGGCCCAGCTTTTTCTCTGCCGGTTGCTCTTGGCACAGTGCAGAAACCGAAGGATATTTTCACAGCAGTCCGAAACGCAAACAAAACTTTAACAACTCTGTGCTATGCTGAGCAAAAGAAACGAAACAGGCATGAGGAGGCGTTATTCATGTTTAAAATATTGGTGGTGGAAGACGACAGAGAATTAAATAAAACCGTGTGCTCTTACCTAAACCAAAACGGCTATGAGGCGGTGGGTTGCTTAGACGCCAACGCGGCCTATGACGCCATGTATGGCGGAACCCTATTTGACATTATCATTTCTGATATTATGATGCCGGGGATAGACGGATTTGAATTTGCCAAAACAGTGCGGGAGCTGAATGAAGAGATTCCCATTCTATTTATGACGGCGCGTGATGATTTTGCATCCAAGCAGCGCGGCTTTAAGATGGGGATTGACGACTATATGGTCAAGCCCATTGATTTAGACGAGCTGCTCTTGCGCATTGAAGCCCTGCTGCGCCGGGCCAAAATCGCCACCAGCAAAAAGCTGGAGGTCGGCAGCCTAACCCTGGACGCAGAGGAGCACACCGCCTATTTAAATGAGGAAGAAATCCCCCTGACGGTGCGGGAGTTCAACCTGATTTACAAGCTGTTGTCTTACCCCAAAAAGACCTTTACCCGTTCTCAGCTTATGGATGAATTCTGGGATAGCGCTTCTTCCTCCGGGCCGCGCACAGTGGATGTGTATATGACAAAGCTGCGGGATAAGTTTTCGGCCTGTAAGGATTTTGAGATTGTTACGGTTCATGGGTTGGGATATAAGGCGGTATTAAAATGAACGGGCAAGAAAAAAAGAAAAGCGTCAGGTGGCTGTTTGCTCTGCGGCGGTATATTGTGTTTTTTTTCCTTATGGCCTTTGTTATCAGCTGCTGTATGGTTTTGTTCCTAAATATGATGAGCCGCTCAACGGGCTTAGAACTTACCAAGGAGCATATAGA
>DVJE01000021.1 GCA_018716975.1 Candidatus Gallacutalibacter stercoravium
CCAAGTTGGGGTTAATATAAAGCCCGGTATACCGGTTATCCATCAACCCAAAGCAATAGCTGCCAATATAAAAACGCACGCATACCGCCACAATCAGCAGCCCGATAACGGAAAATACCGTTGTAACCCAAATAAGCGATTCAAAAATGCCATATAGCTCCCGGCGAATCTTTTGCCGGTCGGGCTCCGCATGGATCCCATAAAACAAGAAAAAGCAAACGCAAGCGTGATACAGCATGATAAGGTTGCCCAAAAGATTATCTCGCGCATGGATCAGCGTGGTTATCATTCCCGCCGTCACGAATGCCAGCAGCAATCCCCAATAACGGATGCGATAGACCGATTTTTGAATAAAAAGCACATCCGCCAACAAAAAGAAAGCCCACACCAACAAAAAACCTTTGATAATCTCTGAAACCGGGCTGATTAAACATACGGAGCAGAAAAACAAATTCATTATATACAAATAACGGAAAGCGCTCTGATCATGCAACAGACCACGCAAAACCTCTTTGGCCTTTGTCATGAAGCAACTCATCCCCCTTTAAACAAAAAGACAAATGAAACCGCTCAAAACGCGCGAAAAAGGGAATTATCCTTGTTCATTAATTGTTAAAAAAATCACGAATCACCTTTAGGGTACTCGTTATTATATCGCAAACAAAAAATAATTTCAACTTTTAGCTAATTTGACAAATTCTACTGATTGCATAAATTTTATAATTCCATTAGAAAAAATATAGATTATCTTCTTATCCATTCATTTTTTTTTCATTTTGTTCCGTGCGAACCTACAAAAAATAGCCGCTTATCCTTTGTTAATTTCGTGTTACACTTCTGTTAGCTTTTTAGGAGCGTCACCCCATATTTTTACAAGTTACCTTTTGCGGCAACCTCTGCGTCTATGCTATTGTATCCATTTGGGCAAAGATTGACATAATGTTCTATTTTCTACCGTGTTCTTTACCACAGAAAAGGCTCCCGTTTTGCGGCAATGGGAGCCTTTTTTACCGTGCTGCGGTTTATATTTATTTGCGCACTTTTCGTCCTTTTGCAAGGCATGCGCTACTTTTCTAAAGCGGGCGGCTCTATGGCATAATTTTGCGCCTGCGCTTGCCACATTCCGGCGTATTTTCCGCCCTTTGCCAAAAGTTCGGCATGCGTTCCGCTTTCGGCTATCTTGCCCCCCTCCAGCAAAATGATGCGATCCGCCCCTACCGTGGCCGACAGCCGGTGGGAGATAAATAGAACCGTTTTATCCCGGCTAATCTCTTGTATCATCCGGTTCAACTGATATTCGCTGATGGGATCCAGCGCGCTGGAGGGTTCATCTAAAATAAGAATGGGCACGTTGCGATACAGCAGCCGGGCAATGGCCAACTTTTGTGCTTGCCCGCCGGAGGGCTGGGCGCCCGCATCGTCAAATTCCTTGGTAAGCTGCGTTTCCAGCTCTTGGGGCAACGTATTAAGCCAATCCCCCAACCCGGCTTTTTGTAACGCTTGACGGATGCCGGGCGCTTCTGCACCCGTTAGCCGGTCTAACGCCACATTTTCGCCTACTGTGGCGGCAAAAATTTGATAATCCTGAAACACTGCCCCTATCTGTGCACGGTATTGGTGCAAATCCAACGTGCGGATATCCCGGCCCGCCAGGCACACGCTACCTTGGGTGGGATCGTACAGGTGCAGCAGCAATTTTACCAGCGTGCTTTTGCCGGCCCCATTTTCCCCCACAACCGCCAGCTTTTCACCCGGGCGAACCGTTAGGTTAAAATCTTTAAGCACGGGCGGCGTTTGCGGCCGGTAAGAAAAGGTTACGTTTTTCAGCTCTATCGCGCCCTGTTGCGGCCGCAAAGAGCCGCTATGCAACTTACTTTTATAAGCTAAAAAGGCCCGAAACCGCTCGATATACAGCGCGTGCTTACCTAGATCCGAGGCGCACTGAATCAAATCTTTGGTGCGCCAAATAATATTTTCTGCCGAAAAAGCCAGGCTCATCATGTTGCCGACGGTGATAGAACGTGCCACCAGCAACGCATAGGCCAGCCTGCCGTATACGCCGCCGTTTAAGATGAGCGCCTCGCACACAAATTCGTCTGCCATCGATAGCCCCGCCATCTTTTTGCCGTATTTTAAGCATAACTTTTTTAATTGCTCCACTGCGGCGGCAAAATCCCGCAGCAGCACTTCGCCAATGTGAGAAAGACGCAGCTCCTTGGCGTAACGCTCCAAATAAAACACGCGAAAGGCATAATCCCGCTGCCGCTGATAGGGCTTTTTCTCCTCCTCTTGCCGGTATTCCACCTGCGCCCGCCGTGCGTTGAGAAAAAGCGAAACGGCAAAAAAGAGGGCTGCCGGCAATATGATCCAGGGATCCAACCAAATCATTACCCCCAGGTAGCCTAAAAACATCAGCAGGCAAGAAAACAAACGCTGCACCGTTTCAAAAACGGCAAAGGCCCGTTCTTCTGCCTGCGAAACCGCCCATACAAAGCTATCGTAAAAGGCCGGATCGTCATAGCAAGCCAAATCTAGGCCCACCGCCTTGCTATATAACCCCTGCTGTAACCTTCCGCGCAGTTGCACCTGGGCGCGGGGCTTTAAATCCTCCTCTACAAAGGCTCGCAACAAATAGCGCACGGTCAGCAAGGCGCCCACGCCGGTCAGCACCAACAACACCGTGCCCAGCGGCATGCGGTTGGCCAAAGCATCATATAAAAAATTGATCAGCAGGGCGTTGCCGATAATATTGTCGGCAGCCACCAGCACCGAGGCTGCCACGCTCAGCCAAGCATACCGCGGGGCATACCGGAACACATAGCCCGCCATTAATATGTTATTTGAAAGTATCCGTTTCAGCTTCACCGCCATTTTCCTCCTCTTGATAGCGCTGGGCTTGTTTGTAAAACATATCTGCGTAAACGCCTGCTTGCCGCATCAGTTCTTCATGGGAGCCCTGCTCGATGATACGGCCCTTATCCAACAGATAAATACAATCGGCGTCTTTTACCGAAGACAATCGATGGGAGATAAAAATCACCGTTTTATCCTTGCAGGCCTGGTTGAGCCGGTCGAACACCCAGCGTTCGCTTAACGGATCCAACGCGCTGGAGGGCTCATCCAGCACGGCGATGGGCGCATTGGAGGCAAACACCCGGGCTACCGCCACCTTCTGCTCTTCACCGCCGGAAAACTGTTCCCCCTCTTCGTCAAATTCACGGGTCATCACAGAGCGCACTCCATTGGGCAATTGGGCTAATTTCTGTTCCAGGCCGCTTTCGCGCAACGCCGCCGCGCTGCGGGCTGCATCCACTTCCCCTTCGCCAGGGTGCAGCACAACATTCTCTTCTAAAGTGGCGGCAAAAATCTGATAATCCTGAAAGGCGGTAACAAAGCCCGAGCGGTAAGACTCCAGCGTATACCCCTTGATATCGGCGCCATCCACCGTCACGGTTCCTTCATCCGGATCATACAGGCGCAAGAGCAGCTTTATCAAAGTGGTTTTGCCCGCACCGTTGCGCCCCACAAAGGCCACCCGTTGCCCTTTGCGGATGGTAAGGTTAATATGTTGCAGCACCGGCCGCCCATCGTAGCCAAAGCTGACATTCTTTAGCACAATGTCACCCGAAAAGGCACAGGTGCGGCTACCGCTTTTCATTTTGGGCTCATATTCCATAAAAGCGCGCAGCTCTTGGGCATACAAGCCGCTGTGGTAAAGAAAAGTGGTTTCTTCCGCCAATTTGGAGGCAAAGTTGGTCAAGTTGACCGCCGCGCCGGATAAAGAGGTAAAATCCCCCAATGTAAAAGCACCGGCGGCGAGGTAGCGCCAGGCGATGTAGGCGTAAAGGCTGATATACAGTAAAATTTCGATGGCGAACTCGGTCATAAACCGAAAGAAAGCCACTTTGGGCCCGTATTGCCTGTGGGTTTTCAACAGGCCGCCTATCGCCTGTTGAAATTGCTCCTCCATTAAGCGAAACACATGAGACAGGCGCAGCTCCTTGGCATAATCGCGCAAATATACCACCCGTTTCACATAATCCGCCTTGCGGGTGTTGGGGGCAATTGCCATATCGCGGGCATACACCGCTTGCCCCTGCTTTTTTTGGAATAGAAACAGCAGCACAAGGGGAACAACGCTAAGCACCAGCACCCCGGGATCTACCAGTATGGCGAAGCCCGCGTTCAACACAAGGGCGAATACCGTGCCGACAAGCTCCGCAATATGGTCAAGCATTTGCAGGCTTTTTTCATTCACCTGCCCCGCTGCCCGTGTGTAACGGTCGTAAAAGGCCGCTTGTTCAAAGCAAGCCAGATCCGCCCGGCGGGCTTTTTCGTACACAAGGCCGCTTAAATAAGCCAGAATAACCTGATCGCTTTTGGGCTTATACAAGTTTTGAAACCAGGCGTTCAGCCCGCCGTCTGCCAAACCCACCGCCGAAAAGATCAAAAGCAGCGCCACCATATCGCCAAAACTTTTTCCGGCAGAAAGGCTATTAACCAACCACCGTAAAAATAGCAGGGTGTAAAAAGCCCCATAGGCAAAGTTAAGGCAGCGCAGTGCTATCTGCACCACCACCCGCACCGGGCTGGCGCGCCAGATAAGACGCAAGATGTAACCGTTGTTTTTCAGCGCATACATGTCAATCCTCCTCTTTTGGCTATACAGCCGTTTCTTCCGCTCTGAAAATCCGCGTTGACGTTTGTTTGTGCCCAAAAGAAAAAGGCCGCGCCGGTAAACCGGCATGCGGCCTGAAACAAACAGATAGCGACGCGCCCAAACGGGCAAATCAGCATGCAAAAAGAAAGACCGCAGGTGAAACGCCACCCGCAGCCTTTTTCACGTTTTATTTAACCACCGGCAATAACCAAGTAAGACCCGGCCATACGCCGCGCCTAAACAAATGATATTTGCCGATGAGAAAAAGCATAACGCTTATTTTGCTCCGTACAACGTCTCATCGTTATCCATTTGTAAGGAGCAAAGTCTGGGCATCCAACTGGACCACTTCTGAAACGCTGCCTGATACACAAACGTCAGCCTCTTTCTGAGCGAATTTGCCATCATTATAGCGCCGACCAATAGATCTGTCAACCCTATCGGCTTATTTTGTTAAATTTTACCGTAGCCGGCGCACACCTCTATACCCCGGTCATCCGACCAGTCGTATTTGGCAACCTTGCCGTGTTCCATCCATAAGGAAGGCGTGGCGGTGTCCATCCAATCCAGCGGACGGGAGCATTCTTGTTGCTCGGCGGCCAGCCGGAAAGCCTGCGCCACTGCGTCGCACTGCTGCTGGCCCATGGCCTTGGGGTCCGCCGAAACAAACAAAGGCGTGCCGCTGTTTGCCAACAGCGAAAGCCATTTTTCGGTAAAACGCCACGGCACCTGGTTGGTAATACCCACGCAGTCGGCATCCACATCGTAAAAAGCCTTGTGCTGCGGCATGCGGAAGGCCAGCGTGTTTACCCCCATACGGCGGGTACGCTCCCACTGGGTGCCGCTGGTGTCGTCGCCGGTGCGCTGCAGCTCAAATAGCCCTGCCGAAAGATGAGAAACCGTATTGCAGCCTATCAGCATGGCGTCTTGGGCGCCCAGCCGGATGGCGCGGTACAAGGCAAGAATAATCTCTGCGGTGGTTTTGCTCCGGTCGGCAAAGTGCCAGCCGGAATCGGTTATTTCATAACCGAACTGGTTACCCCACCGGCCCAAGATATCATAAGTGCTAAAATCGTGTTTGAGCAGCTGGTAGCCCCACTGGGTATACCGCCGGGCATAACCGGTAACCTCTTGCAGCACCTCGGGGCGGCTGGGATCCAATATGTACCCGCCGGTGCCTCCGTCTTGCCTGCCGTTGTGTAGCAGCCACTCTTTGGGGGAATAGCGGGTGGTGAGCAGCGGGCGGAACCACATGCCGGGGCGCACGCCGGCATCCTGCATCCGCTCTGCCAGGCGGGCCATATCAGGAAAGGTTTTGGGATCAGAGACCCACGGGGCGTCGTCGCTTTCTCCCCAATGGCTCCAATGGCTCTGCCAACCGTCGTCAATCAGCATAAAGGGGCGGTTTTCTTGCGCCCCAGCTAAGCGGGCCATCAGATCGCTATCGCGCAGAATTTGCTCCTCGCTGCTGATGCCATAGGCGTAATACCAGTTGTTTCCTCCATATACCGGAGCATCCGGCAAACGCGGCTTATCGCACATCATCCGGCAAAACTGTTGGGCAACCGCAAAGGGATCCTCCCCCGGTTCCCCCTGCCGGACCACCACGCAGGCGGCCTCCAGCGTTCTTCCGTCTAAAAGAACCCCTTCGCCGCCGTTGCGCACGTCGATGAGCAGGGTAACGCAGGTAGTATCCACCAGCCAGCAGCAAAAAGCGTTAGGCCCAGTTTTTACCCCGTAGCCGTGGGTTACGTTGCCGTCGCTTGCTAAAAAGTACCAGGGCAAGGCTCTATCCGCCCGTATGCCCATCCATTCCATATCGCCGTAGCCTCGTTCCCAATGATCCCCCAGCAGCCGGGCGCCGGATCCAATGGGCTGCACAAAGCGCAGTGCCACCCGCCGCAAAGGATTTTTGCCAGCGGTAATGCGCACCGGCATTTGACCTGCGGAGGGCAATGCCTCCACCGATACTTCGGCATCCTGCCAACGGCCATTACCGCCTTCCAAGCGGCGCCAGCCGGCATCATCTTGCGCCAGAACCAGCTCAGGCCCTTCCATTAACTGCAAAAAATTCACAACCGTTCCCCTTTCTACCTAAAATACAAAAATGCACTTCTATAGCACTTGTATAACTGCCAAAAACACGCGCCCCTTTTACCGGTGATATCCTTTGTTACCACTGTTACCACCCGTCTTAAGGTTTGATAACCGGTGTGCGGTAGGGCAGCAAACGCCCGCCACCCGATAAAGGATGCCGCCTGCGGTGCAGCCAAAGGACCAAAAAGAAAACCGCTGTTCCCACCGCTACGCCGGCAAAATCCAGCAAAATATCCACCGGCTCGCCACTGCGGCCCGGAATTTGCGTTTGCAGGTATTCATCGCAAACCGGCACAATCAGCCCCAAAAATAACCCTAAAAATAGATGCCGGCCCGGCTGCACGCTGTAACTGCGAATGGTGGCAAATAACAGAACGCCTAAGGCAAAATATTCGAGAAAATGCGCCGTTTTGCGGATGATATGCTCCGTTAGGCCGGTTTCCCAGCCAAAAGACGCGGTCAAATTCTGCAAAAACTGCAACACGCCGCCGCTCATCTGCGACGAATGCTGGCTATCTAGCGAAGAGTTGAGCAAAATGAGCCCCACAAACGCCGCCGTCAACAAAGTAAACAACACGCGAAAAAGGTAGTTGTTATTTTTCAATCCTGCGCCCCCTCGCCTTTGCCCTCTTGGGCCGCCGTTGGTTGCGCCGCCCGGCCGCTGGTTAAGCGCTCGATCTCCGACAAAATATTTTTGCTGGAAGCCGATTTATCAAAACTCTGGCAGGCTTGCCGCATCGATTCCAGCTTTTCGCGGTTAGACAGCAGCTCTTGAATGGTCCGCTGGCATTTCACACCTTTTTCAATTTTTACCGCCATGTTGTTGTCAATTAAAAACTCTGCGTTTTCTTCCTCTTGCCCGGGGATGGCGTCAAACACAGCCAGCGGCAGGTTGCACGCCAACGCTTCAGAAACGGTAAGCCCGCCGGGCTTGGTGATAATGAGATCAGAGATTTGCATATATTTATCCACTTCCTTCGTAAAGAAGAGAAGCTTAGTGGGTTTAGAAGCCTTGGCCTTGAGCTTTACCTCATGCTTTTTGCTGCGCGGCGGTTTTTGCTGCTTCTCCAGCAGCCGGGTAAAGGCTTCATACAGCTTTTGGTTGCGCCCGGTGATCACAATCACCTGGAACGGCTCTTCTATTTTAATAATGTTATTGTATATACGCAGGATATTGGTTACGCCAAAGCTGCCCGCCATAATTAAGATGGTGGGCAAAGTGGGATCCAACCCCATGTCGGTTAAAATGGCATTGCGATCTTTTTTGCTGTAAAAAGCATTGTCGATGGGGATACCATACGGGTGGATAAGCTCCCGCCGGGTGCCCATAGCCACCATCACATCCACCATGCGGTCGTTGGCCACTACGTAACTATCAACCCTT
Organism: Candidatus Gallacutalibacter stercoravium; assembly: GCA_018716975.1. GTDB lineage: Bacteria > Bacillota > Clostridia > Oscillospirales > Acutalibacteraceae > Gallacutalibacter_A > Gallacutalibacter_A stercoravium. The sequence goes on from DVJE01000021.1 coordinate 8,142, forward strand.
TTATTAATCCAAGTTTTATGAGGGGCGTAGTCGGTCATAATACAGATCAGCGGGATATCGATGCTGCCGGTTTCCTTTAAATTAGAAGCCATCTCGGTAGAAAAGGGATGCGTGGTAACAATGATATCTGGTTGGTATTCTTGGATAAGAGGCATCAGCGCCTTGCTTATCATATTGCTGAATTTGAAAACCACCGAACTCAAATGGGTGTTTTTATTTGTCGTTTTATACAGCGCGCCAAAAACCTTGGGAATTTTGGTGGCCATATAAACATACCCCTCGGTGATGGTTTTATTAAGCAAAGGGCTAATATAGGCGAACGTGTCTACAATACGCACATCTATTTCTGGGCGCACCTGGGTGATATACGATTGCAAGGCATTGGCGGCCCGCATATGGCCGCCGCCTGTGGTAGCCGATAAAATCAAAACCTTCATAAATACTCCTCTCCATCCCACCGGCGCCAGCCCGGCCAAACCGCAACCAACCCGCAAACGGGCAGCGGCAAAGCCAGGCGCGGCAACCGTTAGACATTCATATCTTTAAAATGGAACCGAACGCATACCAGTGTGGAAAAGAACAGACAGCAGGCCGCCAGCACCCAATAAACAACGGCCTCCCCCTGCGACACCAGCAAAGTTGAAACCGGAAAAGCCCCATAAGGGGAAAGCAGCCCCATCCACGACATGCCGGGCACCGCCATAGAAGCAATACCAAACAAAACTGTAATCAGCAGCAAACCAAAGGCCGCAGCCGCCGCATGAGAAACATGCCCCAAAAACAGCGAAAGCAAGGCGCCGATGCATAAATACAACAGCTCAACCAAATAAAAAGAAGCGAAAACCCGCAGCAGCCCGCCGCCAAAGCTGGGATCCATTACCAATTCGCCGCCCAAACTCTGCGTAAGAAAAAACAACACCGCTTGGTAAATCAGCAAAAGAGTAGCCCTGCATAAAAGCCGGCTTATCACAATGCCGCAACGCCACACCGGCTGGGCGTAAATCATCAGCAAGGTATCGTCGCTTTCCAGCTTCACCATGCTGACCGCCCCCAGCCATGCGGCATACAAGCAGCCTATCAAAAATACAATTTGCAACACCCACGTTAAATAATAGGTATAATCGGTAAAATCGGGTAGTTGGCTCAGCCCAAACGTTTCTAAAAGATCTTCGGGAAAGGCCCCCACCGCTTCGGTCACTGTTTCATGTAAGCCGCTTTGCACCAAGGTGGGAAAAAACAGCAACGCCAACGCCAGCAGCGCCGCCGATATCATAAGCCAAATCACCAAGCCGGGTAACGCGCGCTTTAGCCCCTTGCGGTAAATTGTAAAGGAGAAAACACTAGCCAAGCTCACTCTCCTCCTTTTCCATCTTTTTGCCGTAATAGCGCAAAATGGCGTCCTCCAACGAGGGGCGGCCAATCTGCAAATCCTCCAGGCTGTAATTGGCCAAGGCCTGAACCAGCACATTTATCTCGCCGCGATAAAGAAAGTGCCAGCTGTCATCCATCCGCCTTACATTTTCTGCCTGCAACAGTTCCAAAAGCGGGCCGAGATCCTCCTGGGTTTTTACGCTGATGCGCCTGCAATCAGCAGCCGATAAAGCGCTTACATCCTCCACCTCTAAAATGGAACCGCGCCGGATGATGGCCACTTTGTTGCAAAGGGATTGCACCTCGTCCATATCATGGCTGCAAAAGAAAACGGTAACGCCGCGCTGGTTTTCTTCCCGCAACAAATCCTGAAAGCGTTTTTTCACCAAAGAATCCAGCCCTACGGTGGGCTCGTCTAAAATAAGCAGTTTGGGCCGGCTCATCAGCGCTATCACCAACGAAACCTTCTTGCGGTTGCCCAGCGACATTTTGCGTATTTTTCGGCCGGTTTCCAGTTCAAAAAGCTCGCACAAATGCCGCATCCAATCCCAATCCTTACACCTGCGCAAAGAGGCCGCATAGCGGATGGCCTCCCCTGCCTTCATTTCTAGGCAATAGTCCATTTCGCTGGGCACAAAGCCCACGTCCCTTTTGATTGCGGCGCTGTATTTCACCGCATCTTTACCAAATAAAAGGGCTTGACCAGAAGTTGGCCGCAGGTAATTCATCATCAGCCGGATTGTTGTGGACTTGCCGGAACCGTTCGGCCCCACAAACCCGAAAAAAGCGCCTTGCTCAACCGTTAGGTTGGCCTCTGTTACAGCGGGGTTGGATCCAAAAAATTTTGTCAGATTACGCAGCTCAATGGCAAACGTATCAGCAGATGCATCCAAACCACGCACCCCCTCTTCGTCAATCAGCGCCGCAGCCCTTTCTGGGCGCTTTTCTTTCGCTCACGGCGTGCCGCCACCGCCAACCACACAGCGCCAAACACGGCACAACCAACAAAATCACAGCGATATCGCGCTTAGAATTATAGCGTCTTTCTGTAAGGCATTATACCATCACCTTATCCCGGGTTCAATACGTTGCGCAACAATACCACACAGAACTTTCTTTTTTCCGTGTATTTTGTATTTTTTTAGCCGCTATATAATTGATAAAATCGTTAAGAATAGATGAAAAAAGTAAAAAAGCTGTAACTTTACTTTTTTACCTATACGCTGTATGATTAACAAAGTAGGCCACCGGCCGAAATTAAGAAAAATTGAAATGGGAGGTGGGCGAATGACGCGCCGCAAGCACGATTTGCCCGATGCGGAGGAGCTGGTAGATATTTCTGCCGGGCTCAACAGCCAATCTGAACTATCCCGCCAACAGAAGAACCGTAAAAAAATCATCATTATTGTTGTATGCGCCTTTGTGGTGGTTGCTTTGTGCGTAACCGGTTTTTTGCTTTACCGGCATTACGAAGAAGAAAAAGCCCGGGAGCGCGCTTTTCAGGAGCTGGTGGATCGAACCGTAAACACCGAAACCTTTTATGAAGGCGTGGTGGTGGAAGGAATTGATCTAGGCGGCAAAACCCTAGACCAAGCCAAAGAAGCTTTGGCCTCGTTGGAACCCGATCTGCGCCAGCCGGTGGATATTACCGTAACCGCTGGAGAAAACAGCTACCAACTAACCACCGATGACTTTACTTATACCTATAATACCGACGAGGTGTTGGACGAGGCCTATCAAGTGGCCCGCACCGGCGAACGTATGGATCGGTATAACAAAATATTGGATTTAAAAGAAAATCCGGTGGAATTTTCGATTGAGGCGCAGATGACCGTAGACGACGCCAAGTTGCAAGAGTTCGTTGACGCCATCGCCGCCGAGGTAAACGTGGCGCCGGTAGAGGCCAGCGTTACCAGCTTTTCGCCCTTATCTGCCGAAAAGTTTACCTATGCCGAGGGGCAAGATGGGCAAAGCCTAAACACCGAAAAGTTGCTGGCCGATATCAAAGAGCTTCTTGCTGCCGATGACAAAACCGGCACCTTAGAAGGGGAGTTTACGGTAAACCCCCACACCACCACGGTGGAGCAGCTCAAGGCCAGAACGGTGTTGATGTCGTCGTATAGCACCACCTCAACCAATACTGCCGCCGGCACCAACAATATGCGTTTGGCTTTAGAGGCTGTTAACGGCACCGTGCTGCAGCCCGACGAGGTATTCTCTTTTAACAACACCACTGGGGATACCACCGATCCTTCCCGCGGTTACCAAGCCGCCGGAGCGATTATGAACGGCCAATCGGTGCAGTCCATCGGCGGCGGCATATGCCAAGCCTCCACCACCATTTACGGCGCCGCCATGCGGGCAGATATGGATATCACTATGCGGTACAACCATGTGTGGCCCTCCACTTACGTTCCTTTGGGGCAAGACGCTACGGTGGATTACCCGAGCGTAGACTTCCAATTCCGCAACAGCTCCCAATACCCGGTGTACATAGCGGCTTGGGTAGACGGCGTGGTGCTGCATGTGGAATTTTACGGCTATATTCCCGAAACTTGGGATACCATAGAGGTCAGCACCTGGACCACCGAAACCATCCCCGCACCGGAGGCCATTACCGAAGTGGACTCCAGCTTGGCACCCGGCACCACCCAGCTGGTAACCCAGGCGCACACCGGCTACCGTGCGGCGGGGGAACGCATTTATTATAAAAACGGCCAAAGAGTCGGCTCGGATCCCATCCATTCATCCTACTATCCAGCCAACGCAGCCGTATATAAAGTTGGCCCCTCTGAATAGGGCGCAAAAGCGGCGGGCTTGCTGCTTTTGCGTGCCAAGCCCGCCTATTTTCCTTTCATAAAGCACACGTTTCAGCAATAAATGGCCATGATACCGGCGATTGCCCCGCTGTTATTGGCAGCGTTACAGTTGAGGGCATATAAATTATTCCACGAATTTGCCGGATGCTGGTACTTTTTTATTAGAATATACAATCTTCTCCGGGGAAACTTGACTTTTAGAGAAAGCGCGCTATCATGATAGGAGTATGCCTTTCTACCGGTTTTACACAGTATTTGGCAAAATGCGGCGTCCCCTGGTCCCATGGTTCCATGGTCCCCAGATTAAAAATCACGGAGGAGTATTATGAAAAAAAAGCGCAACGGAAAATCTATTTTCAATATTTCCGTTATCGTGATTTCTTTGGGGATAATGGTGTATTTCTGCGTGTCAGAAAACGGCGTTATCGATCTGATAAGAACCGCTGGGAATTTTGATTACGGCTGGCTCATTATGGCTATTGTTTGCAACGCGGTAAACATTCTGATTGACGCTTATCTCATTTACCGTTTTACCCGCAATTCTTGCCCCACTTTTAATTTTCGCACTGCCTTTAAAACCTCGATGGTGGGCCAATTTTTCAGCGCTGTCACCCCATTTTCTACCGGCGGGCAGCCTATGCAGATATACGTTATGTCTAAACGGGGGGTAAAGCCCGGCATCGGCACTTCTGCCCTGGTGCAGCGTTTTGTGGTATACCAATCCACCTTGGTGGCCTACAGCATTTTGGCCATTGCGATTTTAGCAAATTCGCCCAACAGTAATTTTAGCCCCTTGATGTGGAGCTTTGCCGTATTCGGCTTTGCATCACAGGCTTTTGTTATATTAATGCTGCTCCTGTTTTCCTTTTCCCGCAAGCTGACGCACAGCCTGCTTAACCTGGCAGGCAAGCTGCTGTCAAAAATGCACATGAAAAATCTGGAAAATAAGTTGCACGGTTTTGAAGAACAGTTAACGATGTTTCATGAGAGCAACCGGGAGCTGTATAAAAACCGCAAGCTAGTGGTAGAAACCTATGTGCTAACGGTTGTGCAGCTTACCGCTATGTTTATCATTCCATATTGTATTTATCGAACATTTAATCTCAGCGGGGGACGCATTCTAGACATGATTAGCTCCCAAGCGTTTGTTACCATGGCAACCTGTTTCATTCCTCTTCCGGGGGCGGCGGGCGCTTCTGAAGTAAGCTTTATGGGCTTTTTCGCCTCCCTATTCCCACCGGAAACCATGAAGTCTGCCGTTTTGTTGTGGAGGGTTATCACATATTATGGTGTTATTCTATTTTGCGCACCGTTCTCGCGTTTGGCAAAGCACCGCAACGATGATCCAGTAGAAGACGAGCCTTCTTCGCCTGAGGAAGAAGCCGCCGGCGGCACAGAAGAACAGGCTGCCCCGCAAGACGGCAAGGAATAACTAGCCCTATGGTTGATTGGTCGACGCTCCCCTTCTGGGTATGACACAAGGAGTTTTGATTGTGAAAATAGAGAATCGTTTTCCTAAAATCAGCGTCGTTGTGCCAATTTATAATGTATCCGCCTATTTAGCGCGCTGCCTGGAATCTCTGCGCACCCAAACCTTTCAGGATTTTGAGGCCATTTTGGTGGATGATGGATCAACCGATAACTGCGCGCAAATTATATCTGAGTTTACAGCGAAGGATTCCCGTTTTTCGGTCATCTCACAGCCAAACATGGGGGTATCGGCTGCCCGCAACCGGGCGTTGGAGGTGGCGCGGGGGGAATTCATCGCTTTTTTAGACGGCGACGACTTTGTGCGCAAGGATTTTTTAGAAGTGCTTTACCGCACAGCGCAGCGTTATGACGCCGATATTGCCCTTTGCAATTATAATTTGTATTGGGATCAATCCGGCTTTCGCCTACCCTATCCGCTACACATGCGCCCGGGTGTTTATTCCAGCCAACGGCTATTGCAAGTGCTTATTCGCGATTTTTGCATTCAAAATTATTTATGGGATAAGCTGTTTCGCCGCTCTTTATTTGTAGAGCATAACATCCGCTTTCCCGACATGTGTTTTGAAGACATCGTGGTGTGCACCCAGCTGTTTTATTTTGCCCGCCGGGCTGCGGTAACCAAAGAGCCTCTTTATTATTATGTGAAACATACGGGCAGTTTGATAGCCCATTTAAATGCAAAAAAGATAAACGATTATTTACGCGCCCTGGTGTTTGTACGCAATTTTTTAGAGCGTCAAAATGATTTTGCCCCTTACCGCTTTAGTTTCGGCAGTCATGCTATGCGTATTCGCGTTACCAATTATAAGTTGATTTATCAGATGCACAAAGGGGAAAATAATTTTACGGGATTCAAAAAAAATCTTCGTGCTTCCAATCAGGCGATCCGGCACTATACGGCTCCGGCCTTTAAAACGAAGGAGGATTTTTTTGATTTTCCCGACGCTATTTCGCCGCCTGCTCCATCCAAGAAAAAATAATTCGCTGGCGGCGGTAACTTCTACAAGGCAGCATTATACAGGTATCCGCACGGATATCCTGGCAACGATAAGGGGGGATCTCTTGTGAGCAACGAAAAGCGAGCGCCGGCTATCAGCGTTATCGTACCAATCTACAATGTAGAAGTTTTTCTGCGTTCGGCTTTGGATTCCCTCCTAGCCCAAACCTTTACGGATTACGAGGTAATCATGGTCAACGACGGCTCTACCGACTCTTGCCCACAGATCATGGCGGAATATTCCGACCGTTACAGCAATTTTATTTCCATCCATCAAGAAAACCAAGGTTTATCGGCCGCGCGTAACACCGGCTTGCAACATGCCACCGGAGAATTCGTTTCTTTTTTTGACAGCGACGACCGCTTGGCCCCCACCTTTTTGCAAGAGTTATATGAGGCTTGCCAGCGTTCGGGAGCTGATATCGCCTGCTGTAATCACATTCGTTACTATCCGCGCAATGGGTTTCGCTGCCCCGTTTTAATAACGGCGCGCAGCGGCGTTTACAGCCAAAAGCATGCTTTGAACACTCTGCTGCGCGATATGTTTCTACACCATTTTGCATGGAACAAGCTGTGCCGCCGATCCATTTTTGTGGATAACAATATCACCTTTACACAGATGTATTTTGAAGACATTGCCACCTCTCCAAAACTGTTCTACTACACCAACCGGGTGGCGGTGGTGCGCAAATGGCTTTACTATTACACCAAGCGCAAGGGCAGTATTTTGGGTTCGATGAATGTAAAGAAAATCAATGATTATATCTGTTCGTTTGCCTTAATACGCAACTTTTTAGAGCAACGGCACGATTACGCCCCCTACCGGGTGTCGGGTTTCTTTTTTGGCATTCGCATGATGATTTGCAACTGGTATTCTGTTATACGCATTCACGTGCTTCATAAGAATTTTAGAGGGCTGCTGAAGAACTTAAATAACGCCAACCGCTCCGCCGCTTACTACATGGGCGGTAAGTTCCGTGTGTTTGAAGGTTTTCCTGTATTACCCTATTATGTAACGGATCCTGTACAACGGGTAAAAAAAGAGAAACAGCGCAGAGAACGCCCCACGGCAAAAGGCCGTATAGAAAAAAGGACCAAGCAAAAGGAGATTTAGCTATCAGCAGAAAGGAGTGGACGTATGAAACAGCCGAAGGAGCGCTTTCACCTGTTGCACCGTATCAAAGAGCGCATTGATTTTAAAAAATTCTTTAATATAGCGCTGCTGCTCCTGTCGGTATTCATGCTGGTTTTTTTCTGCCTGCAGGGCAACAACCTGCTGACCTTGCTCAACAGTATCCCTACCCTCTCCCTGCCTTGGCTGCTGGCTTCTCTACTTTCTATTATTGTGGTTTGGATGCTGGAAAGCGTTATATTCTGGATGATAATCGGCAATGTGTACTCCAACGATTATCCTTTCCGCAGTGCTTTTAAAGTAACCATGGTGGGGCAATATTTTAACGCCATCAGCCCCTTTGCCGTTGCCGGTCAGCCCATGCAGCTGGTTACCCTATCCCGGCAAGGGATTAGCACGGGCATTGCCCTATCTGCTTTGATCCACAAATTTTTAATCTATCAAACCACGTTAACGGTTTACTCTTTGCTGGTTATTTTGTTCCGCTATCAGTTTTTTAGTAGCCAAATTCCCGGCATGATGCCTTTGGCGCTAATCGGCTTTGCCGCCCAGGCGGGTATCGTTGTGTTGCTGCTGTTGTTTTCCATCAGCCAGAAGATGACCACCCGTCTCATCCGAGCCGCTTTTCATCTGTTGGCGAAAATACACCTGGTAAAAAAGCCGGAAGAAACCAGCAAAAAGGTGGAAACCCAACTGCGCTTTTACCTGGAAAACAACAAATCCATGAACCATAACCCCCGTTTAACGCTCCGGTTATATGGGTTAACCGTGTTGCAGCTTACCGTGCTGTTTTCCATTCCCTTTTTCATCTATAAAGCCTTTCATCACCCTGGGTTTCCCATTGTTGACATGGTATCGGCCCAGGCTTTTGTTACAATGGTAAGCGCCTATACCCCGTTGCCCGGCGCCGCCGGCACCTCTGAGGGGAGCTTTTTGGTGGTGTTTAACCTGTTTTTTCAAGATTTCACGGTGCGTCAGGCCATGCTTCTTTGGCGGTTTATCACCTATTATCTCAGCATTATTGTGGGTTCGGCTTTTGCCGGGCTGGATAAAAAAGAAGAAAAGCGGGCGCCTACCACGCAAAGTGTTGAGAGTGCTTCAAACGCCCAAGATGTGCCCGAGGCATCTCTGCCCAGCAGCGTTGCCAGTGAACAGGCGGACGTCTTCTCTGCCGGGCAAAAATCCTAATGCCAATTGGCGCGCTTCGTTTCGAGGCGCGCTTTTTTCAAGTATCTTACACTACGGTTGAAAGGTTGCAATTTAATAAGTGAAGGGATACAATAATCATATCCAGATTTTTTAAGGGAGGAAAGCCGATGTTTTCTAAAGTACAACTCGAACGTATACTGGAAACCGCAATGTCCACCGGCGCGGATTTTGCCGAAATCTTTATAGAAAATACCCGTAGCTCCGCTATGAATATGATTGACGGCAGCATCGATCAAATTACCGACAATTTGCTGGCCGGGGTGGGGATTCGTGTTTTTAAAGGGCTGCGCAGCGCCTATGCCTGCGCCAGCCTAGCGGACGAAAGCAGCGTGCTGGCCTGCGCCAAATCGGCGGCTGCTGCCCTTTCGGGGGCGGCGCAAGGCCAAATGCAGCCGCTGACAGAACGTGTTTTTCCCAACATCCACCCTGTGCAGATAGTTCCCTCTTCGGCGGGCAACCGCCGCAAGGCGGATATTGTGCGCGCCGCCTATGCCGGCGCAAAGGAATATCACGGTGAAATCTCACAGGCAGAGGCCACCCTGCTGGATGTGGATAGACGCATCACCATCGCCAATACCGATGGGCTGCTAACCGGCGATCGCCAAATCCGCACCCGGTTATTTGTTTCTGCTGTGGCCAGCGCGGGCGGTGAAAACCAATCCGGCTCTCAGGGGCCTGGGCGCAGCATGGGGTTAGAGATGTTTGACACGATTGATCCCCGGCAGGTTGGGCAAGACGCTGCACGCCAAGCGGTAACCATGCTGCACGCCGGGTATTGCCCCGCCGGGCGCATGACCGTAGCCATTGAAAACGGCTTTGGCGGCGTTATCTTTCACGAAGCCTGCGGCCATTCGCTTGAGGCTACCAGCGTGGCCAAAGGCCGCTCTCAATTCGCAGGCAAGCTGGGGCAGCAAATTGCCAACGCCAAGGTAACCGCCATTGACGACGGCACCATCCCCGGTGCGTGGGGCTCGGTAAATATTGACGATGAAGGCCACCCAACCCAGAAAAATGTGTTAATTGAAAACGGCGTGCTCAAAGGCTATTTAATCGATCGCTTTAACGGCATGCGCATGGGCTCCCCTGCCACAGGCAGCAGCCGCCGGCAGAATTACCGGTATGAACCCACCTCCCGCATGACCAACACCTATATCGCTCCCGGCCCGGATCGCAACGAGGATATTATCCGCTCTATTTCCTACGGTTTGTATGCCCGTCAGATGGGCGGCGGTTCGGTAAATCCGGTTACCGGCGAATTCAATTTTGCCGTAACCGAAGGCTATTTGGTGCGCAACGGCGAAATACAAGAGCCTGTTCGCGGCGCCAGCCTCATCGGCAAGGGTTCTGAAATCCTCATGGATATCGACATGGTGGGGCAAAACCTGGATCATGGGCAGGGCATGTGCGGTTCTGCCAGCGGTTCTATCCCCGTTAACGTGGGGCAGCCGTTGATCCGGGTTTCCTCCATCACAGTGGGCGGCCGGTAAGTTTAGGGCGTGAACAAAAGCGCGACAAAAAGATGGGAGGAAAACAGAATGCAATATGAAGATTTCAAAAACGCCGTGATCGCCGCTGCCCAGCAAGCGGGAATCACGGAATATGAGCTCTACTCCGTTTCCAATTCCAGCTTAGAGGCAGACACCTTTCGCCAAGAGCTAGACGGGTTTTCCAGTTCGATTAGCGGGGGCGTGTGCCTGCGCTGCATTGTGGACGGGAAAATGGGCTACTCCGCCACGGAGCTGCTCAACGAAGAACAAGCTGCTTTGCTGGTTACCCGTGCCGCCGAAAACGCCCGCACTATCGATAGCGCGGATCCTTCCCCCTTATACCAAGGGGGCGGCGTTTATGCCAGCATCTCCCCTACTGCTGTGCCGGCAGCCGACGCCCAGCAGTTAATAGACTCCGCCTTAGCGTGCCAAAAAAAGGCCTATGGGCTAGACGCCAGGGTAGCCGACGGCACCTCCAGCTCCTTTTGCAGCGCAGAGGGAACCGTTCGTATTTATAATTCGCACGGCGTTGACTTGCAAAATACCATCCGGTACGGCGCCGGTTTTGTGCAGGCAGTTGTGGAAGATAGCGGCGAAAAATACACCGGCTTCTCTTACCTTGTGGGCGATACCGGCCGCATGGATTTTGACCTTCTTGCCCAGCAGGCGGTAGATAAGGCGGTGGCTACCATAGGGGCTGTTCCCATGCGCAGCGGCAAGTATCCTGTGGTGATCGACAAAGAGCAAATGATTAATCTGCTAGGCACCTTCTGTTCGGTTTTTTCGGCGGAAAACGCCCAACAGGGCCTCTCTTTGCTGCAAGGCAAAGAAGGCGAAACCATTGCCGCGCCCTGCGTCACCCTAACCGATGATCCGCTTTACCCCGGGAGCTATGTGCCCGCTCCCTTTGACGCCGAGGGCGTGCCCACCCAATGCAAAAACATTGTGCAGCAAGGCGTGCTGCAAACTTTGCTGCACAACCTCAAAACGGCGCACAAGGCCGGCATCGCCTCCACCGGCAATGCCGCTAAAGGAGGATATTCCTCAAATATTTCAATTGCGCCGTATACCTTTTACCTGCAACCAGGCAATAGCACCGCAGAGCAGTTGATGCAGCAGGCGGGCAACGGTGTGTATCTAACCGAATTGAAGGGCTTGCACGCCGGAGCCAACGCTGTTACAGGCGATTTTTCGTTGGAGAGCAGCGGTTTTCTCATTCAAGACGGCCAAAAGGGCGCGCCTGTGCGCTCCTTTACCGTAGCGGGTAACTTTTTTGAGTTGCTCCGCCAGGTAGAAGCGGTAGGCAACGACCTTGCCTTTGATATGCCCTCGGGCTTTACGGTATTCGGCTCGCCCTCTGTTTTGATACGTGAGCTTTCTGTGGCGGGAAACGAGGCATAACTTAAAATTGTAACCAGCAAAAAGCATCCCTGTAGCTGAACCGAAGGTAGTGTCAAGAGTTTTTCGCAAATTAGTTTGCAGACTTTGGAGTGAATGAAGTCAGCCAGCAATGGAGGAGTCCTGGGGAGCAGCCTCCAGATGCTTCATGTTCATGTACTTCTTGTTGCCCCACTGGG
>DVJE01000022.1 GCA_018716975.1 Candidatus Gallacutalibacter stercoravium
AGGTGGTCATCACCGGTAATTGTTTTGAAACATTTGACAATTGTAAAGTTGCTGTTCTTTTCTCGCTTCGCTTGATGCTTAAACTAAAGCTTTTACCCTCCCCAGCAGAGCTGGTGGTTCTGCCCGCTAAAGCTTAGATAATAGAAAAAACCTGCGATGAGCAAATGCTCACCGCAGGTTTGGCTGGGATGGCTGGATTCGAACCAGCGAGATGACGGAGTCAAAGTCCGTTGCCTTACCGCTTGGCTACACCCCAACGAATAAAGATATTGTAACACGCGAAGCGAAGCCTCGCGTGTTTTTGTTAAAATGGGGTGGAAGATCGGATTCGAACCGACGGCCTCTAGAGCCACAATCTAGCGCTCTAACCAACTGAGCTACATCCACCATATGGCGCGCCAGGAGGGATTCGAACCCCCGACTTACTGCTTAGAAGGCAGTTACTCTATCCAACTGAGTTACTAGCGCACATCCTACAGTCTTAAAGCGGGGACCGATGGAGCGGGTGATGGGAGTCGAACCCACACAACCAGCTTGGAAGGCTGGTGTTCTACCGCTGAACTACACCCGCGTTTTAGCGACGGCTTATATTCTAGCATACAAGCCGCCGTTTTGTCAAGCACAATTTCAAAATTTGACCATTTCTTTTATCTGGTCTCTTCCACAAGCCCAAAAAATCCCCTTGAGCAGATTACGCGTTTAAGGTCTGCACGACCAATTCCCCGTCTTTTTCTGTAAGAGCCACAGCCTGCAAGGTTTCTTCGCTGTGTTCCACCAGAGCGCCAGTAATTTTATCCTCTACCTGGCGGCGAATCAAATTACGCAGATCGCGCGCGCCGCTCTTGCCGCCAATAGCATGGCTCGCTAGCCAAGCCACCGCCTTATCGTCGTAAGCAAAGGCAATGTCCTTTTCCGCCAACGTGCCTACGTATTCATCTAGCATCAGCCGGGCGATGGGACGGAAGTCTGCCTCATCCAGCGGGCGGAACACTACAATTTCATCCACACGGCTGATAAACTCGGGGCGCAAAAATTCCCTCAAAGCCTTCATCGCCTTTTCTTTTGAGGCTTCTTCTTCGGTGCGGCCGAACCCAAGCGCACCCTCCCGCTTTTCGCTGCCGGCGTTAGAGGTCATAACCAAAATGGTGTTTTCAAAGTTCACAGTGCGGCCGTGGGCATCGGTAATTTTACCTTCATCCAAAATTTGCAGCAGAATGTTCATCACATCTGGATGGGCCTTTTCAATCTCATCAAACAGCAAAACAGAATAGGGGCGGCGGCGCACCTTTTCGGTTACCTGGCCTGCCTCGTCATAACCCACATAGCCGGGAGGAGAACCGATAATGCGCGATACCGAATGCTTCTCCATAAACTCCGACATATCCAGGCGGATAAGGGTTTCGGGCGTGTCAAACAGCTCGGCAGACAGCACCTTAACAAGCTCGGTTTTGCCCACGCCTGTGGGGCCCACAAAAATGAAAGAAGCCGGGCGGCGGCGGGGGCTTATCTGCACCCTGCTGCGGCGAATAGCGGCTGCAACGGCCTTTACCGCCTCATCTTGGCCGATCACCTTGGCACGCAGGCGCTCTTCTAAGGTAGCCAAGCGCTTGAGTTCACTTTCTTGTATTTTAGAGGCGGGAATCCCCGTCCACAGCTCTATCACATGAGCCAAATCAGCCTCTGTTACCTCGGCGCCCAACACCTGCTTGCCCAACTGTTGGGCCTTATCATCCAATGTGGCGATTTCATAGCGCAATTCCGCTAGCTTTTCGTAATCCACATCCTCGCCAGCAGCGGTCATATTTTCTTCCTCTTCCCGCCGCTTGCCCAATTCCTCATTGAGCCTATCGTATTCGGCCAAATCGGTGTTGCGCAGCGCAGCGCAGGCGCAAGATTCATCCAGCAAATCAATGGCCTTATCGGGCAGGTAGCGATCGGTAACATACCGCTCGGCCAACACAACAATCCGCCTAGCCAGCGCATCGGAAACCCGCACGCGGTGATAGGTTTCATAATACGACTTAATCCCCATAATCACCTGGGTGGCGTCTTCTATAGAAGGCTCCGCTACCGTAACCGGCTGAAAACGCCGTTCCAACGCGGAATCCTTCTCGATATATTTGCGGTATTCGTTAAAGGTGGTGGCGCCAATTACCTGTATTTCCCCGCGGGAAAGGGCAGGTTTTAAAATATTGGCGGCGTTCATAGAGCCCTCTGCGTCGCCGGTGCCCACCAAGTTATGCACCTCATCAATAAACAACACGATGTTGCCGTCGGCCTTTACCTCTTCAATCAGGCCCTTGATGCGGCTTTCAAACTGCCCGCGAAACTGCGTGCCGGCCACCAAAGCGGTTAAATCCAGCAATTGCACTTCTTTATTGCGCAAGCGCAGCGGAACTTGGCCCGACGCAATTCGCTGCGCCAAGCCCTCGGCAATAGCCGTTTTGCCCACACCCGGCTCGCCGATAAGACAGGGATTATTTTTGGTGCGCCGAGAGAGAATCTGCACCACGCGGCCAATCTCTTTATCGCGGCCCACAATATTATCCAACTGGCCGTTTTGGGCGCGCTCGGTTAAGTTATAGCAATAGGCGTCAATATATTTGCGTTTGCCCTTTTTGGGCTTTTTTTCACTGGAAGCGGGTCTGGCCTCCTGGCGGGGCGGTTCTTCTTTTTTATCTCCCGCATACAAATTGGGCAAAAAGGGAAAGGTGGGCGCACCGCCGGGAACAAAACCATCTTCCTCCTGATTATCCAACGCCTCACCCATATCCATCAGGCCGTTAAATTGATCCTGCATGGCTTCCAGCTGATCGTCGGTTATCCCCATTCTTTCAATTAAGTCGGTTACCGGCCGGATGCCCAGCTCTTTTGCGCACACCAAGCAAAGCCCCTGGGTCTGAGAATCCTTGGCATTGGTGGCAACAAACACTACAGCCGGCCTCTTTTTACATCTTGAACAAACCATAATTACCTCCATCCACAGGGGCGGAACATAAAATCCGAAGCGTTCCCACTCCCTGCACAAACACAATACCACAAAACGGGCCAAATTATGTGGCGGATTTTTGAATTCTCGCCGCCCGGCTTATTTTTCTTTGTTTGGAACCTCGTCTTCCTTTAAAATTCCTAGGAACACAAGAAAATAATTAACCAGCGCAAACAGCATGCACACTGCCGTTAACGACAGCAGCGTGATGGTTACTGCGTTATTTTCAATATTCCATATGGCCTTAAGCCCAACGATAACAATAACTGAAAAATAAAAAACAATGGTGCCCACCTTGCCGTACCAACGCGCCGCAGGCGGCCTTTTATGCTTTTTTAGCAGCACACAGCCCGCAACCAGCATGGCCAGCTCTTTAACCACCAGTAACACTACCAGCGGCAATATCACCGGGAATTTGATTCCCAAGCACACAACAACCGCCGCTAAGGTTAACTTATCTGCAACAGGATCCAGCATGGCGCCTAGGGGAGTGTATTGGTCAAAGTGCCGGGCAATCATACCGTCGAACATATCGCTAAGCCCAGATATCACCAGCATAAGCGCGGCCCAGACATACTCCTCCCGCAAAAAAAAGACAACGCATGGGTAAATTACCAACAAGCGCAGTACCGACAGCGCATTGGGAATGGTTATATTTTTTTTCCAGCCTGATTTAACTTCCTTCATACCGCACCTCAAGGTCGTTCAAAATTTAGACAAGCCCCAGCCAGCCGCTAATGGGATTATGATAATAAATATGACGCAAAAGTAGCGTGGAGCGAATAGTTTCTTCTGACAAAAAGCCCTCCGTATATCCTCCGGCGGCAATCAAAAGCTTAATTGCCGTACAAATCAGTAAAACCACCGCCAAACACTTTACAAAGCCAAACACACCGCCCAAGAGGGAATTAAATGTGTGTAGGATCGGCAAATGAAAGACGGAATCCACCAAACGGATAGCAAACCGGACGAGCACCATCAGCAACGCAAAAAACAGCAGCACCACCACCGCGCGGATACAATCGGTCACCACCGGTTCTATCACTGCGGCCACCGCCTCCCCCGCCTGGCCCATGGAGCCGGTTATCGCCTCTTCTAAGCCCTGAACGGTTACACCGTAGCTTTGCAGCACATGACTTACCATCGGAGGAAGACCAGCCACAACGGCGCTCACATCCCCCTCCGCCATGCCGGATAAAGTTTGGTTCACGCTGTTTACAACAGCCTGGCGGACAAAGCTATCATATAGATAAGGCGCCAGCGCCGAAGCTGCTAACCCCGCTACGAAAAAGGCCGCAACCACGCCCACCAACTCAAGGATAGAGCGCACAGCACCTTTGCGCATCCCTGCAAAAACAAACAAGAAGGCCACTATCACCAAGCCAATATCCCATAAATAAGCCACGGTGGAGTCACCTTCCCTTCTTTTTACAATGCATGCCGCCTTCAGAGAACAAATATACCATACTTTTGCGAAAACTACAACATATGCACAAAATTCCCCGGCTAAAAAATTGCAGGAAACCTATTTGTCCGCCCGATTTTTCATGTGCCAAAAACGCGCCTATGCGCCCAGATTGCCCGCCTATTTTGCAAAAGAAAAGCACGTCTTCCATAGGCCAAACAGCAAATGGAAGGCGTGCACTTTATTCCTTGCAGGGCAAAAAGAGCCCGGGCTTAGGTTAGATCCGCGCTGCGCAGCTCGCTAATGCCCAGCACATAGGCAAACTGCGGAGAGGAAATCAGAATTTTTTTTGCATCGGCCCCCACCTGCCATTCTCCCTGCGGCGCACCCGCCGTAGAGTAGCCATAAATAACGCCATTAGAAAGCACCGCAATCATATTGTTGCTGCGCGAAACCGATTCTGCCGAAACATCCGTGGCAAATTCCGAGGTTTGGCCCGCGTTATCCAGCAACACAATTTGGCAGGAGTGGCCGTCTCCCGAGGCAGAAAGAGCGAGCACGGCGCCGTCTTCTGCATTAAAACCATAGGTTACCAACGTGCGCCCGCCGTAATGAAAATCAGTTTTCTCTCCAGTGGCCGGGTTAATCACGCTGGCGCACTGATCGCCCACCACCAGCAGCCTGCCATTGGCCAAAAAATGAACGCTGTATAAAGTTGCCCCTTCAAACACAAAATCCGGTTCCGTTTGCGCATGGGGCTGTTCCGCTTGAAAATCAAACAAATACACAGCCGATTGCATCGCGCCGCCGTTGGCTGCAATGCCGATGGCCGCCGCCCGGGTGCCATCGTGATTAAGCGCCAAATCGGTTACATAATACTCTGAAAAATAGTAGCGGTAAAAGGTTTCATAGCCGCCGCTGCCTTGCCGGGCAACCGACAGTTTACTTAAATAGCCTTGGGTTTCGGTGGCCACCGCATACAAATTGCTGGAGGATACGGCAGCTGCCAAAATATTTTCCTCTAGGGTTTCTTTTGCCAAGGTTTTACTACGGGTTTCAATTTGTAGCCCCTTGCCCCCTTGGTTATAAAGCAGGGCGGTGGAGCCCTCTACCTTTAGCACCGGCGTGCCAAAGCTGTGCTGGCGGTTGGCCAGTTCCTTGGCGGAGCTGTTTAAAATAGAAATGGAAGTATCGCTCACCGCTACCACGTCTTGCCCCATTAGCTGAAAATTACCCGAGGCAACCTGATCGCCGGTGATAGATACGGGGTAGCCCTCCCCCTGGCTTAAACCCAGCAGCCCCTCTTGCACCCAGCTTATCACCCTATCTGGACGCAGATTTTCCCGGTTAAACCATATCAGCAAAAACAGCACGCATGCCAGCAGGATAAGCAGCACCCGTTTGAGCCACTTGGGCATGGGCTGCCTTGACCGCTCCTCTTCATATTCCTCTAGCGGCTCCCCCTCGTAAGAGAGGGCCCTGCGCTTTTGCCGCCGCTTTTCTCTGTTTTTTCGGTCCTTATCAAACCTGGCAGCCCGTTTCGCCATTGATACAATCCAGCCTTTCTTAGATTCACATCCGCTGGGGCGTTTATGCCCGCCCTGAAAAGCGGTTTAGTCGTAAAAAACCCGGTTGAGATATAGCCCGCAGGCCGGCGCGGTGGGGCCCGCCTGGGCGCGATCCTTAGCCCGGATGATCCCTGGGATACAATCCGGCGCAAATTTGCCCTGGGCGATACGCAACAAAGTGCCCACCATGATGCGCACCATATTATACAAAAAGCCGTCCGCTTCCACAGTCATGCGCACAAGGTCGCCCTCCCGGCGCACGGAAAAGGCGCGCACTGTGCGCACCATATTCTCTCGTTCACGGCTATCCAGCGTACAAAAAGAGGTAAAGTCATGGCTGCCCAAATAATCCTGAGCGGATTGGTGCAGCTGTTCCACATCCAACGGGTACCAATAATGGTAAGCGCGGCCATCTAAAAAAGGATTGCGCACAGCCGCATTCCAAATTTCGTAAACATACTCTTTGCCCACGCAGGAATAGCGGGCATGAAAACCTTCCGCCACCTCACGGCAGCTAAGCACGGCAATATCTTTGGGCAAAAAACGGTTGAGGGCGGCCACCAGCCTTTCACAAGGGATGGAATGGCCGGTTTTAACGCTAATGCAAAACATGCGGGCATGCACACCGGTATCGGTGCGGCTGCAGCCCTTGATGTCTACCGGCTCACCGGTTACCCCCGCTAAGGCCCTTTGAAAAACCTCTTGTACGCTTACCGCGTTGCTTTGTATCTGCCAGCCGTGATACGCCCGCCCGTCAAAGGCAATGGTTACCAGCAAATTGCGCACGGCCATTCCTCCTTTGCCGTTAGGCCCAAATGCTGGGCATAAAAATATTCAGCAAAATAACGCCGGCGCACACCGCCGCCGTAAGCACCACAGCCCAGACATCCACCGCCGTTAGGTGCAGCTGTTTCATACGGGTTCTACCCTGCCCCCCGCGGTAACAACGGCATTCCATCGCCATAGCCAAATCGTACGCCCGCCGAAAAGATGAAACAAACAGCGGAACCAAAATAGGAATAAGGGCCTTTACCCTCTGGATAAGGCCGCCGCTTTCCATATCGGCGCCCCGCGCCTTTTGCGCGCTCATAATTTTATCGGTTTCTTCCAGCAAAGTGGGCACAAAGCGCAAAGCGATGGTCATCATCATTGCCAAATCATGCACCTTAATGTGGAACACCGTAAGGGGTTTAAGCAAACGCTCCAGCCCGTCGGTCAAATCGGTGGGCGATGTGGTAAAGGTTAGGCTAGAGCTTATTAAAATCAGGCTGGCGATGCGCACCGCAATAAAAATGGCGTTGTTTACGCCCCCCTGCGTAATGCGCAAAAAGCCCCACTGCCAAAGCACCTGACCCGACCCGTAAAAAAGGTTGAGCACTGCGGTAAACAGGATGACAAACAAAATCATTTTTAAGCTCTTAAAATACATACCGGCGGGCACACCCGTCATCACCACCACCGCCAGCACGCTTACCGTCATCAGAGCCAGGGCGTAAAAATTCTGCCCCACAAAGATGAACACGATAAACGCCACCAGCAGCACAATTTTTGCACGGGGATCCATGCGGTGTAAAGGAGAATTTCCCGGAAAATATTGCCCCAAAGTAATATCTCTAACCACGGGTAACCCCCTCCTTGCCCAGCAGTCTTAATATTTCACGCAGCCCCTGCTCAACGGTTAGCACCCCGGCGTCCACAGGAAAGCCTCTTTGGCGCAGCTGCATCATTACCTGGGTAATCTGCGGCACCCGCAAGCCCATTTGATACAGCTCTTGCCCCCGGGCAAACACGCGCGCCGTTTCATCGAACATAGCCACCTTGCCCTCATTGATAACCAGCACCCGGTCGGCAATGCGGGCAATATCCTCCATGCTGTGAGACACCAGCAAAATGGTATTCTTTCTTTGAGTATGATAATCCATGATCTGCGACAGCAGCACGTCGCGCCCACGGGGATCCAGCCCGGCGGTGGGTTCGTCTAAAATGAGCACCTCCGGATCCATGGCGATCACGCCCGCAATGGCTGCCCGGCGCTTTTCGCCTCCTGAAAGCTCAAAGGGGGATTTTTGCAGCAGCTCCTCTTTGAGCCCGGTAAACGCGGCGGCTGTGCGCACTCTTTTATCTATTTCTGGCTCGTCCAAGCCCATATTGTGGGGCCCAAAGGCGATATCTTTGTAAACAGTTTCTTCAAACAGCTGATATTCCGGATATTGGAACACCATTCCCACCTGAAAGCGTACCTCACGAATGCGCTTAGGCTGCGCCCAAATATCCGCCCCTTTGAGCAACACTTGCCCCGAAGTAGGCCGCAGCAATCCGTTGAGCTGCTGCACAAAGGTGGATTTTCCCGAGCCGGTGTGCCCGATAACGCCAATAAACTCCCCCTGCTCCACCGAAAGAGACACATGATCCACCGCTGTTTTGCTCATAGGGGTATTGGCGCCGTATATATAGGTTAAATCTCTGGTTTCAAGAATTGGCATTTTCGTCATCCCTCCGCGCCAAAATCCAGCTACTGCAACGGGCTATCCTGCCGGGGCGCGCCATATTCTGTCAGCAGGCGCGTCAATGCCGCGGCACATTCCTGTTCATTGAGCACTTCTTCCGGCACATCGTAGCCGCAGCTGCGCAACCGGTAGATAAGCTCGGTGGATTGGGGAACATCCAACTGATGCGTTTTCAGCATTTCCACCTGAGAAAATACCTCCTGCGGAGTGCCTTGCATCAAAATGTTGCCGCCGTCCATTACCACTACCCGGCCGGCCAGCACCGCCTCATCCATATAGTGGGTGATTAACACCACGGTGATGCCCTTTTCACGGTTAAGCTTTTGTATGGTGCGCAAAACCTCCTCCCGCCCGCGGGGATCCAGCATTGCGGTGGGCTCGTCCAGCACGATACAGGCGGGCTCCATGGCGATAATGCCCGCAATGGCCACCCGCTGTTTCTGCCCGCCAGAAAGCTTATACGGCGCCGACGCGCGGTATTCATACATCTCTACGGCGCGCAACGCGTCGTCTACCCGGCGGCGAATTTCATCGGGCGCAATACCAAGGTTTTCGGGGCCGAAAGCCACGTCTTCCTCCACAATGCTGGCCACCAGCTGGTTATCGGGGTTTTGCTGCACCAGACCCACCCGGCGGCGCACCTCGTATTTGTTTTCTTCATCAGCTGTGTCGATTCCCTGCACCAGCACGCGGCCGCTTGTGGGCAGCAGCATGCCGTTAAACAGCTTAGCCAGGGTGGATTTGCCCGACCCATTATGCCCCAGCAAGGCCACAAATTCCCCCTTGCCGATGGTCAAATCAATCCCCTTGAGCACCTCAGAGGCGCCCTCTTCCGCTTCATATACAAACCGCACCTGTTCGGCCCGGATAAATTCCTCCATAAACGACGCCTCCTTCGTACAAGCAAACGGCAAAGCAAGCTGTGCTGCTGTTTCTGTTTTATCCATTCGCTTTTAGTCCTTTTGCCAAATAGCAGTGCTGCCACAGGGCAAAACCAAGTTAGTGCTGCTCACCGGCAGGCCGATTTCGCCGGCAGAAACCCGGCCTCCCAAGCGTCGTTGCAGCTGCACGCCCAATAAGTATTCCATTACCGAGGGAGAAAGCCCTGTGGTATAAGAATTTAAGATAAAAAACAACGCGTTTTCTGTCAACAATGCCGCGCATTGCTCTACCAAAGAAAACAGCTGTTCCTCCAGTTTCCACACCTCGCCGCCCGGCCCGCGGCCGTAGGAGGGCGGATCCATAATAATCCCATCGTAGCGGTTGCCCCGGCGCAGCTCGCGCTGCACGAATTTTAAGCAGTCATCCACCAGCCAACGCACCGGCCGATCGCTCAAACCGCTTAGCTGCGCGTTTTCTTTGGCCCAGGCCACCATTCCTTTAGAAGCATCCACATGGCATACCTGCGCGCCGGCGGCAGCACAGGCTAACGTGGCGGCGCCGGTATAAGCAAACAAATTGAGCACTTTTACCGGCCGGCCCGCTGAGCGGATACACTGGGCCGCAAAATCCCAGTTTACCGCCTGCTCGGGGAAAACGCCTGTATGCTTAAAGCCCATGAGCTTTATTCCAAAGGTAAGGCCGCCGTAACGGATATGCCAGGCCGGCGGCGTCTTTTTGCGCTCTTCCCAATGCCCGCCGCCCGTATTGGCGCGGTAGTACTGGGCATGCGGCGTCCGCCACAAGGGATTCCTTTTTTCTGTATTCCAAATAATCTGCGGATCCGGCCGGATGAGGATGATATCCCCCCACCGTTCCAGCCGCTCTCCCGCGCTGGCATCCAGCAGTTCATAATCCTTCCATTGTGCGGCTCTCACGGGCATTTCTCCATTCTTTAAACTTGCTTTTCACGCTAAAGCTAAAACAGCAGGCAAAATCGCTCCCTTACCCCAAGCGCTGCTCCACCAGATTGGCCAGGCTGTGGGCGATGCCGTCTATCTGCTCGGGATCTTCCCCTTCCACCATTACGCGGATCAACGGCTCTGTGCCCGAAACGCGCACGATTACGCGGCCGCTTTTGCCCAACGTAGCTTTCGCCTGCTCGGTGGCCGCCTTAATCTCGGCATCGGTATAAAAACGCAGCTTGCCCTCGGGGCTGACGTTGACGTTTACCATCACCTGCGGATAACGCGACATGAGGGTGGCCAGGCTGGAAAGCTTGGCGTTGCGGCGTTTCAGGATGCTCAACAGCTGGGCCGCCGTCAGCTGACCGTCGCCGGTGGTGGCAAAATCCAAAAAGATAATATGGCCCGACTGCTCGCCGCCAAAGTTGTATTCCTCCAGCAGCATTTCTTCCAGCACGTAGCGGTCGCCTACCTTGGTGGCTACAAACTTCATGCCGTTTTCCTCGCAAAAACGGCTAAAGCCCATGTTGGTCATAATGGTACCCACGGCGGCGTTTTTGGCCAGCTTGCCGCGGGATTTCATATCTGCCGCGCAAATCGCCATGACGAAGTCGCCGTCTACCAACTGCCCTTTATCGTCCACAGCTAAGAAGCGATCCGCGTCCCCGTCAAAGGCGATGCCGCAATCCAGGCTATGCTCTTTTACATAGTCCATCAGCGGTTCCATATGAGTGGAGCCGCAATTATCGTTAATATTCACACCGTTGGGCTTGTCGGCCAGCATATGCACCTTGGCACCCAGCTCGGTAAACAGCCGCTCGGCAGTGCGAGAAGCCGAACCGTTGGCGCAGTCAACAGCAATCTCCATCCCATCCAACGCAAAGGGCACAGTGCTTTTGATGTGATCAATATAATCCTTCACGCAGTTTTCTGCCACCGATACCCGGCCGATATCGCCGCCCACAGGTACCGAGGGAGTTACAGCATGATCCAGCACAATCGCCTCAATCTGCTCTTCCAGTGCGTCGGGCAGCTTATAACCATCGCCGCTAAAAATTTTGATGCCGTTAAACTCGCAGGGATTGTGGGAAGCGGAGATCATTACGCCCGCATCCGCCTTGTATTTGCCCACCAAAAAGGCCACTGCCGGGGTGGGCACCACACCTAAACTGACCACGTCGGCCCCCACAGAGCAAAGCCCGGCGGTTAAGGCTCCTTCCAGCATATCCGACGAAATACGGGTATCCTTCCCTATCAAAATTTTCGGGTGGCGGTGGCTGCTATCGGTTAGCACCATAGCCGCCGCCCGGCCAATATTCATAGCCAGCTCACAGGTAAGCTCGGAATTCGCCACGCCGCGGGCGCCGTCTGTGCCAAAAAGTCTTCCCATATACCCTTACACTCCTATAAACAAATATTTTCATTTTATTTTACAAATAGGCTCGCAAATGGTGGCATACCGCCGGTTATCCGGCCAGCCGCCACAGCTGCCGTTGCTAAACAAATATACAGCTCTTTATTGCGCCTGAGATTGCTCCAAGCCGCCCAACAGCTGGGCTGACTGCCTGGCAATATAGAGCTCTGGAGATAAAGCAGCCGTGCGGCGCAACAGTTCCACTGCCTCACCGGTGCGGCCCGCCACCAGCAAGGCGTTCGCCAAATAAAACTGGTAGTTGGATTGCTGCCGAAAGGTAACCGTTTCTTGCAGCTGCACACGAAAATATTCCACCGCACCGGCCGCGTTTTGCGGCTCGTTCATCAACAACAATAAATAATAATTGGTTAAATACGCTTGCTTTATCTTCTTTTTTACATCCGGCAATCCGTCCGGCTGATCCAGCAGGAGCTGTAACTGCCCCAAGCAGCCCTGAGCAGACGCAACATCCCCCACCCTAATATAGGCGGCGGATAAGTTGCCGTAAAAGCTGCCCCACAGCAAATAAACCCGCTTGCTGTTTTTTTCACGCAAGCCCGGCTCTAACGACAACAACAGCGAAATAGCCTCGGCAAACTGGCCTTGCTCTATCAACGCCGTAGACTGGTTTAAGCGAACCTGCAGTTTACCCAGCCGCTTCCAGGCACCGCGTTCTCTGCGATCCAACTGGGCTGAAAAGTTTTTTACATCATAATCTTGCTCATAGCGTGTAATAATGCGGTTGTACTTTTTCAAATAGGTTATCTGCAACACCACGGCAGCCACTAAAATAAGCAAAACGGCCAAAGCGAAAAATAGCGTTCCTTGCCTAGGCGCATACAGCTGCCCTGTTATAGCTATAGCCAACGCGGCGGCGGAAACGGCGATATAAATTCCTAAGGCGCTTTTGTAAAAAACCATACGTACATCCCTTTCTATCCATACGGCGCAGGCATTGCTAAAAAAGCTTCTGTTGCATATCCTGCGCGCCGGGCGGCGTCATCCCCAAATGCAGATAGGCAGCGTGTGTAGCGCATCGCCCACGGGGCGTGCGGCTTAAAAAGCCGATCTGCATCAGGTACGGCTCATAAACATCCTCTATGGTTACCGCCTCTTCGCCAATGGCGGCAGCCAGGGTTTCGAGGCCCACCGGCCCACCTTTATAAAAACGAATTAAAGTATCCAACAAGCGGCGGTCGTTTGCATCCAGACCCAGCTCGTCAATTTCCAGCTTATCTAGGGCCGTTTTGGCCACCTGATAATTGATTACGCCGTCGTTCATTACCTGAGCAAAATCCCGCACCCGCTTGAGCAGCCGGTTGGCAATACGAGGGGTTCCGCGAGAGCGAGAGGCAATTTCCAGCGCGCCGTCGTTATCCACCTCAATTTCTAAAATAGAGGCGCTACGCGAAACAATGGTGGCAAGCTCTTCAGGGGTGTACAGTTCCAAACGCAGCACCACGCCGAACCTATCGCGCAAAGGGGCCGAAAGCTGGCCCGCCCGGGTGGTGGCACCCACCAAGGTAAACCGGGGCAGCGGCAAATGGTAAGAGGCGGCCATCTGCCCCTTGCCGGTGATGATATCAATGGCAAAATCTTCCATGGCTGGATACAAAATTTCTTCTACGCTGCGGGACAGACGGTGGATTTCATCAATAAACAACACATCGCCAGGATTTAGGTTGGTGAGCAGCGCAGCCAAGTCGCCGGGCTTTTCAATCGCCGGGCCGGAGGTGATGCGGATATTTACATGCAGCTCGTTTGCAATAATATTGGCCAAGGTGGTTTTGCCTAACCCCGGCGGGCCGTAAAGCAGCACATGATCCAAAGATTCCTTGCGGATTTTAGCCGCCTCGATAAAGACCGACAGATTCTCTTTTACCTTATCCTGCCCAATATATTCCCCCAAAGTGCGGGGGCGCAGAGGATTTTCGATATCGTTATCCTCAGGGATGCCCTCGGGATCGACAATGCGGTTTTCCAAATCAAATTCAAAATCCAAGCCTTAAAACCTCCCAGCCATGGCCTTAAGCGTTAAGCGAATAAGCTCTTCCACCGGCAGGCCGCTATCCAGCTTTGCCACAACAGGCGCAACCTCTTCGGGTGAATACCCCAGCACCGTTAGGGCGCCTACCGCTTTGGCAGCGTTGCCCGCTGCCGACGGCACTCCTGCCCCTCCGCTTGCCGCCAGCCCTTCGGGAGCCAGGCCCTTGAGCTTATCTTTCAGCTCTAAAATGATGCGCTGGGCAAGCTTGGGCCCTACCCCCGGCGCACGGGATAACATCTTTGCGTCGCCAGCTGAAACCGCCATGGCAACCTGCTCCGGCTCCAAGGCAGATAATATCGCCAATCCTACCTTTGGCCCCACGCCGGAAACGCCGGTGAGCATTCGAAAACAGTTAAGCTCCGCCTGGGTGGCAAAGCCAAACAAATCCACCGCGTCTTCGCGCACATTCATGTAGGTAAATAGTTTGGCCTGCCCGCCCAATCTCGGCAGCGCCCGCTGGGTATTGGTGCTAATAAAACACTTGTAACCCACCCCGCCGCACTCCACCACAGCGTAGCTGGGCTCTACGTGAACCAATTCCCCTTTTACACTGTAAATCAACCGCCAGCGCTCCTTTCTGCCAAGCCTTTGCGGCCGGCCGGTTCCTTTTCTTTATCAACATCAACACGAAACTGTTATAACCTTCTGCACCTTTTCACCGGTTAGCCCTCGCCCTGCAAGCGGCTTCTGCGCAAGGCCGACCCCGCCGCATGAGCATGGCAAATAGCCACAGCCAAGGCATCGGCAGTATCGTCGGGCTTAGGAACTTCATCCAAGTGAAGCAATCGGCGCGTCATTTCCATTACCTGCGGTTTGTGAGCCTGCCCATAGCCGGTAACCGCCACTTTAACCTGTAGCGGAGTATATTCAAAAATTGGCACCCTGGCCTTTCGGGCCGCCAGCAGCACCACACCTCGGGCCTCCGCAACCCCGATGGCCGTTTTCTGATTGTTCTGAAAATATAGCTTTTCTATCGCTAACGCATCCGGGCGGCATTTTTGCAGCATGCGCTCCATAGCGTCATATATCACCTCAAGCCGGTGCGAAAAAGCATCTTTTGCGTCGGTTGTTACCGCTCCGTAACCAGCCGCGCGGTAGCGGCCATTTTGGCAGCAAATAGCGCCATAACCTACGATAGCATAGCCTGGATCAATCCCCAAAATTACCATAATATTCTCACCGTTACCGCTATATTGCGGTTGATAAAAAGCCATTACCACTCGCCCATTATAGCACACTCCCCCTTTGCGGGCAACAAAGAATTGTTTTGCCCACTGCGCGCCGGCTGGACGGTGCCGCCAAAACCAGCCTATTGCCGAAAAAAGAATTGCCACAAATTTTAGCAAATGGGGAGCAATATTTTTACAAAGGCACTTGCAAAGGTAACACAATTATTGTATAATAAAATTCGCCTCTCTTAGTAAAGATTTTTACATGACAGTTCTTGACAGCCATTTTGTTGTTGTGCTATAATATTGCTTGCGTCAATTGGTAAGGAGGGGTGTCCGAGCGGTTTAAGGAGCTAGTCTTGAAAACTAGTGATTCCGAAAGGAACCAAGGGTTCGAATCCCTTCCCCTCCGCCACATTTTAGTCTGTTTCGATCATAATTATATTTTATATTCACCTGGAGAAGTACTCAAGTGGTGAAGAGGCTCCCCTGCTAAGGGAGTAGGTCGGGTAACCGGCGCGAGGGTTCAAATCCCTCCTTCTCCGCCAAACCTGCGGTCATCAATTTGCGATCGCAGGTTTTTATTTTATAGTTTTGTTCCCGCGCTTGTGGCGGATATTTATTTCGTAACGATCAGACAATGCTGAAAGAAGTCGATCGCTGGAAAGTAATCGACTTCTTTCATTTTATATGATATAATTTAATGACAATTTCAAAACTCAATATAACATTTTGGTAGTAAGATAATAGATTTACCTATAAAGTTTTGTATTTACTTGTTTATATCAATAGCACCATTTCAGATATTGATATACACTTTTTGAATTAATACAAGATTATAAATAGAAATGTGATTGATTTTTGGGAGAATACAATCGAAACAACTACTAGTAATTCAACGAAAAATATTTCATAAACTTCTAAATAATATTCGCTTATTTTCCAATATATTAACCTCGATATGAACAGGTTAAAACGTGGTATGTCGCAACTTTATCCTGCCAGAATTTAAGAACCTTGTCTCTTTTTATCCTCTTTTTTATTTTGTGAAAATTATTATATCTTATCTTGACAAATATGTTGGTCACAATTACTATGGAGCCAAATTAAAATAGCAAATGTTACTCCGCCGAGAATTAGGTTGATAAGAGACTGTGCGGTTGTAAAAGAAAGAGAATCCTTTAAAAACTAGTTATCAAAAATTGTATTTACATTGAGGATGATATTATGAGCAAAATCATTCGATCGATTCAGGACGTTCTTCACAGTATCCATCAGGGCAAGCGGGGGCTGATTACCCTGTGCTGCCTGACGGCCCTTATTTCCGGCATAGCCTCGCCGGTATCGGTGTGGGCCAACGCTAAAGTGTTGGACTTGGGTATTGCCGTTGCACAGAAAAGCATGGCATTCGGCTCTTACGCCGTATATTTGGCGCTGTTCTGCCTTTGCCTTTTGCTACCGCAGGTGGTCAATATCTTGCTGCAAAGCTACATTGAACCGGAAAGCGCGTTAATCTTGCGCACTTCCTTCAAAGGAAAAATGTTACAGAAGCTGAAAAGGATGCGCTATGAGCATCTTGAATCCGATGAGTCTGTGGAGATTATCGACAAAGCCTATTCTCGGGCGGAGGAGGCGGCGCTGCATATTTTCCCCAGCTATTTTTTTCGCCTGATTTCTTCCCTGCTTGCTGTGGTGGGCACCCTATATATCTTTGCTTTGGTACGCTGGTGGCTGATCCTCACGATTCTGTTGCCCTTTTTTCTGGATACCTGGCTTTCGGCCAAAAACCGTTTTAATATCTATGATGAAATGGACAGCTACTGGGAAAAGGAGCACAGCTATGCTGTGTTAGGCGATATGCTGAAAACCCGGGAGTATGTGCGGGAAAACAGCTTGTTCGGGGCCGCAGAATATCTAATTAAAACTTACCGCCGGCGTATGCATGGGCGCAACCGGGAGTTCGAGCGCTTTTATTTCAAAAAC
The DNA here is from genome assembly GCA_018716975.1 of Candidatus Gallacutalibacter stercoravium. Taxonomy (GTDB): domain Bacteria; phylum Bacillota; class Clostridia; order Oscillospirales; family Acutalibacteraceae; genus Gallacutalibacter_A; species Gallacutalibacter_A stercoravium. Next base: position 16,927 of record DVJE01000022.1, read on the forward strand.
CTGCGGCACCATTTCTGGCAGCAGAATATCGCCAGAATTTCTCAGCTTCTTAATGCCCTGCTGCTTTTGCTTATCTACCTACAGGGCGGCCTGGAGGTAGGGCAGTTGGTTTCTATGACCCTAGCGGTGTTTACCACATTGGGGGCCGCCTTAGAGGGCTGCGGCAGCGTTTTCAAAAGCATGGGCTACCAGGTCAAGTTTTACGAGTATTACGACCGTTATTTTGCGCTGAGCGAGGACCAGTGCGGCGAGAGCGACGAAGTCCCCCAGCAGGCAGCATCGGTAGAGTTTTGTGATGTGAGTTTTGCCTATCCCGGCAGCGACCGGCAGGTGCTTTCCCATTTGTCCTTTTGCATTAAGCCAGGCGAACGGGTTGCCATTGTAGGCAAAAACGGCGAGGGGAAAACCACCATGATTAAGCTCTTGCTGGGCTTGTACCAGCCTGACCAAGGGGAGATTCGCGTCGGAGGCGTCCCCTTGGCGTCCTATTCCCGGGAGGCCAGGGAGCGGCTGTTTGCCCCAGTATTCCAAGACTTTACAAAGTACGATATTACCCTACGGGAAAATGTGGGCGTAGGCGATATTCGGAGCCTGCACGACGAGGAGCGCCTGAAAGCTGCCATGCGCAAGGCTAAAGTGGATCGCCTGGCAGAAAAGCTGCCCGACGGCATACAGACGCTTTTGGGGCGCAACTTTGCAGGAAGCGTGGATCTGTCCGGCGGTCAGTGGCAACGTATCGCAATTGCCCGGGCTTTTATGGGCGACAAGCCGGTGCTGATCCTGGATGAGCCGACAAGTCAACTGGATCCTATGGCAGAAAGCGAGATTTATTCCGACTTTGCCGCAATGGTGGAGGGCAAAACCGCCATATTTATCACCCACCGGCTGGGCGCCACTACCATTACCGACCGCATCCTTGTGCTAGAGCAGGGAAAAATCACTCAAGACGGCACCCACGCCGACCTTTTGCAACAGCCGGGGCTTTATGCGGAAATGTTCGAGGCGCAGAAGCAATGGTACATCCAGGGCGCGGCGTCTGCTGCGGTTGCAGAGGGTCTTGACGGGGCTGGAGAAAGCGGGGATGGAGATGAATGACAAAACACAAAAAATCGAAAAGACCATCGAGGAAACCGGTAAGCCGTCGCTCCGGCCGCTGCTGCGGCTGTGGCGGTTCGTCTTTTCCTCCACAAAGGTCATCAGCAGTATCTATCTGGGCCTTTTTATCCTGCTTTCTCTGCTGCGGCCGTTGCTGGCCTTTATTTGGGAGGGATATGTCGCGGCCCTGGATCAGTTCTCAGCCGGCGTGCCTTGGGCGGCAATCGGGTTGTTGGCCGGCTACTGGGCCGTCAACTTCCTGTCTAGTCTGATCGAAAGCTATATGGCGGTAAACGGCGATGGCGATATGGAGCAACTGGACGCGGTTCAGCAGAACCACCAGCGGGAGCAGATGCACGCCCGCCTGTATGAAAAACTTAGCGCCATATCTTACGAGTATTTCGAGATACCTAAAATCAACGACCGGATTGCCCAGGTGTTCAATTTTGTCGGCGACCCGATATCCGGGGTCAATCGCGAGGTGATGCTGAAGGGGTATGTGGTGCTGGCGAAGCTGGTATCCCTCCTGTCTATTGCCCTCTCCCTCTGGCTTTTCGACCCCTGGCTGTGCCTGGTTCTATTAATAGCGCCGGTGCCGGTGCTCTGGACCTCGACGGTCAGCGAAAAGCTGCGCTTCCGCTTTCAGCTGGACAATTCTGAAAACCGGCGCAAGATCGAATACTTTCAGCGGCTGATGCTTTCGCCCTCGGCCAAGGAACTGAAAACCATGGGGCTGTACGACTTCTTCTATGAGAAATGGAAAACTGCCGCAGACGGTTACTCCTTGCGGGAGAAAAAGCTGATTCGGCGGCAGACGTTGCTGGATACCGTGAATACGGTAGTGCTGAACCTGGTGAACATCGGCGGCCTGGTCTTTGTTCTCCTCATGATGGCCAATAACAGGATTTCGTTGAGCGAGGCGTCGGCGGTCATCCTGCTGGTACAGACCCTTGTCAGCGACACCACCCAGATGCTGACCAGCGTGGTGGCCTTTTTAGGAAAATCTCAAGAGGCGCAGCGGTTTGCAGAATTGATGGCAATCCCGGAGCAGTCGGATGCAGGTGACCGGCCGGAAGGTTTTGAGTCGTTTTACGCGCAAAATCTAAAGTACCGTTACCCGTTGACGGAGCACTATGTGCTGCAGGGCGTAGACCTTTCTATTCACAAAGGGGAAAAGGTGGCATTTGTCGGGGAAAACGGCGCGGGAAAAACCACCATGGTCAAGCTGATTGCCGGGCTGCTCCAGCCCTCGGAGGGCGAGTTTCTGGTCAACGGCCTGCCCCAGGAAGAGCTGGCCCCCAGCGCACGGTTTGCCATGCAGAGCACAGTTTCTCAGTCGCCTGCCCGCTACACCACCTTTACGGTGCAGGAAAACGTATTCCTTGGCGATACGCTGCACCCCGAAAATCAGCAAAAAATCGACCAAGCGCTGGCCTTTGCAGGGCTGGAAACACTTCCGAAGGATGAGGTGCTCGGCAAGGATGTGGGCGGCACCGACCTTTCAGGTGGGCAATGGCAGAAGCTGGCGATTGCCCGCGCCATGTACCGCGACCGGGATTTTATTATCCTGGATGAACCCACCAGCAACCTAGACCCTCTTGCCGAAACTGAGGTTTTCCAAAAATATATCGGTTTGGCCCAGGATAAGACGGTGTTGTTTGTCACCCACCGTATCTCAGTGGCATCCCTTGCCGGACGCATTGTGGTTTTCAAGGATGGCCGCATTGTAGAGGACGGCACACATCATCAACTGATGGCCCAAAACGGCGAATACGCCCGCCTTTATCACGAGCAGTCCAAATGGTATGATGTTTAGGAATTGTGAGCACAGCTCGAAATTCGGAGCATAAAAATAAAACATACAAATTCTGCTCTTTGTTTCCATGTTGTAAATCTTGTTTTTGCGTTTTTTGAACGCTTACTTTTATGGTAGAATTGGGATACCAACGAGGGAAAACAGAAAAACGCAATGTGAAAACAAAAGTGGGCCTCTGAACCCGGAATTCTCATTTTGGAATGGGTCTCTTTTTCGTAACAGCTAGCCAAATCACTGTGACAAAATAAATATCCAAGCGTTTTGTCCAGTAAAATCAAGGGCTGACGGGCTTTTCGGAAAAAATTCCGGAAAGCCCGTTTGCCGTAAGATGTCCAAACAGTAAATCTGATTGTCGCGAGGTTTTTCCTGACTTTTCAGGTGAGAACCTCGTTTTTCTATTTTCTTTTGAATTTTTATAAAGCATAAATTTGTTATATGCGAAAGATCAAGGCACTATTAATTTCAATCAATCTTAAAACTTCAAATAGATCTTATAAAAACTAGTAATAAATGATACAATATGATAAATTAAATATAATTTTGCAAGTATCAAAGGGGGTATTTATTGCTATGATTGAATTTCTTGCACATATTTCATCCGATGGCCGCAAACAGTCGGTATTGGAGCATCTTCATGGTACCGCCACAAAAGCGGCAGAATTTGCATCCGCTTTCGGGGCAGAAGAACAAGGGCGGCTGGCGGGGATGGCGCATGATATTGGCAAATATTCTGCTGCTTTCCAACGAAGGATACAGGGGGCCGCAGAACAAGTGGACCATGCCACTGCCGGAGCCGCTGAATGTGCCAAAACAAATGAACTGTACGCCGCCTTTGCGGTAATGGG
>DVJE01000023.1 GCA_018716975.1 Candidatus Gallacutalibacter stercoravium
CCCAGTGGGGCAACAAGAAGTACATGAACATGAAGCATCTGGAGGCTGCTCCCCAGGACTCCTCCATTGCTGGCTGACTTCATTCACTCCAAAGTCTGCAAACTAATTTGCGAAAAACTCTTGACACTACCACGAAAATTCTTGCGAAGTTGAGATTTTTAGAAAAATAAAGAATTACCACTTGAAAATACCTATATGGGGTATTATAATATAGTTGCAAAATACCTCTATGGGGTATTGAAAGGGTGATAAATATGGCTGAGAAAGAGAATGTATTACAAGACCTTGATAGAGAAGATACAAATTGCTGCCACCGGCATTATAAAGCAACCCCTCGCAGTGAGGCAGAGCTGCGCCAGCTGCAAAACCGATTAAAAAGAATGATGGGGCAGCTAAGCGGGATCAGCAGAATGTTGGATGAAAACCGTTACTGTGGCGATATCCTCATACAAATAGCGGCAATCGAAAGCGCGCTGCAAGCATTTGGCTACCAAGTATTGCAGGATCATTTAGAAACATGTGTGGTAGAAGAGATTCAAAAAGGCAATACCCAGGTGATTGACGAGGCAGTATCGCTCATCAAAAAATTAAAATAGTAGGGAGGTGCAGTAGCCGTGAAAACAGAAAAATATCAAGTAACAGGCATGACCTGCGCTGCATGCCAGGCAAACGTAACGCGCTGCGTGCAAAAGCTAGAGGGCGTTGCAGACGTGAACGTTAGCCTTTTGGCCAACCAAATGACCGTTTCGTACGACGAAGAAAAACTGGGCGCAGATCAAATTTGTTCTGCTGTTGCAGGCATAGGCTATGGAGCGGCACCCTTGGAACAAAAAAAAGAAGCACAGGGAGGATTCCGCAGTGAATGGCAAAACCGCAAACAGCAAACAGAAGAAAATCAAAAAAGTATGAAGCATCGGTTGGTGGCATCCATCGTGCTACTGATCCCGTTGATGTATATTGCCATGGGGCATATGCTGCATTTGCCTGTGCCCAGCTTCTTAACCGGCACAGAGAATGTGCTGGTATCCGCTTTGGCACAGCTTGTGTTGACGATTCCTATTCTTTTTATTAACCGGCATTTTTTCCAAAATGGATTTAAGTCCCTTTTTCACAGGGCGCCCAATATGGATTCTTTGGTGGCCATCGGTTCCGGCGCTTCGATGGTTTACGGCCTATTTGCCATGTTTCGCTTGGCCTATGGGTTCGGGCATGGGGATATGGCGGTGGTAGAGGAATACTCCCACGCGCTATATTTTGAATCCGCCGCTATGATCTTAACATTGGTAACGGTGGGAAAATATCTAGAGGCCAAGTCTAAAACCAAGACATCGGACGCACTGGGAAAATTAGTTGATTTGGCGCCGAAAACCGCCGTGGTAGTTCGCGGAGGGGAAGAACAAACCATACCGGCAGAGCAGGTGATAGCCGGCGATATTGTGGTAATCCGGCCCGGTGAAGGCATTCCGGTAGACGGCGTGGTTACCCAGGGGCACGGGTATGTGGATCAAGCGGCCATAACCGGTGAAAGCATCCCAGTGGAAAAAAATCCGGGAGACACGGTGATTTCAGCCACCATTAATAAAAACGGAACGTTCCGCTTTCAGGCTTCTAAGGTGGGCGAGGATACGACGCTGTCGCAAATTATCCGCCTGGTGGATGAGGCGGGCAACTCCAAAGCCCCCATTGCCCGGTTGGCCGATAAAGTCAGCGGCATCTTTGTTCCGGTGGTTATGGGGATTGCGGTACTCACCGCTGTAATTTGGATGTTGGCAGGCCAGTCTTTTGAGTTTGCTTTGTCCAATGCTATTGCGGTGTTGGTTATTTCTTGCCCTTGCGCGTTGGGGTTGGCTACGCCGGTGGCAATCATGGTAGGCACCGGAAAAGCTGCGGAAATGGGGATCCTGATTAAATCCGCTGAAAGCTTAGAAAATTTGCACAATGTGGATACGGTGGTTTTAGATAAAACCGGAACAATTACTTCTGGGCATCCTTCTGTGACGGATATTGTAATGTTGGATCCTGCTATAGATCCGCACAACTTTTTGGAAGAAGCCGCTGCTGTGGAAATGGGAAGCGAACATCCTTTGGCACAGGCGGTTGTGGAGCGTGCGCAAAAGGATGGACTGACCTTGCCGAATGCGTCGGAATTTGAGGCGCAGCCGGGCCGGGGCGTAAAGGCCACCGTTGGTGCGCACACCTATCTGGCAGGTAATGTGGCGCTGATGGAAGAAAACCAGGTTGCCAATAGCCAACAAGCCGCGCAAAAAGCCCAAATTTTGGCGCAAGCTGGAAAAACCCCCTTGCTATTTGCTCGAGACGGCAAAGTGGTGGGCATTATCGCCGTGGCAGATACCATTCGGCAATCCAGCAGGGAGGCCATTCGCCGCTTTTCTGAAATGGGGCTACGGGTGGTTATGTTAACCGGAGATAACCGGGTAACTGCGGAGGCTATTCGCAAGGAATTGGACATTTCAGAAGCCATTGCAGATGTTTTGCCCACAGATAAAGAGGCAAAAATTCGTGCCTTGCAGGAACAGGGCCACAAGGTTGCCATGGTGGGGGACGGTATCAACGACGCACCGGCCTTAACACGGGCGGATATCGGTATCGCCATAGGCGCCGGAACGGACATCGCCATTGACTCGGCCGACGTTGTTTTAATGAAGGATTCTTTAGGCGATGTGGCCACGGCTATTGACTTAAGCCGGGCTGTAGTGCGTAACATTCGTATGAATCTGTTTTGGGCGTTCTTTTATAATATTCTGGGCATCCCGGTAGCGGCCGGCGCCCTGTTCCCGGCCTTTGGCATCCGGCTGAGCCCCATGATTGGATCAGCGGCCATGAGTTTAAGCTCGGTGTGTGTGGTAACCAACGCATTGCGCCTGCGCTTTTTTAAGAAAAAGGATGTACCGCAGCAATTGACAGAAACACCGGCGAATCCGGTGTTGCCTGATATAAAAAATGCCGTACAACAAACGGAAGAGCAGAAAGGAATGGTTTTTATGCAAAAAGTACTCAGCGTTGATGGAATGATGTGCGCCCACTGCCAAATGCATGTGCAAAAGGCGTTGGCTGCCGTGGACGGCGTACAAGAAGCGGTAGTGGATTTGGATAAGAAACAAGCTACGGTAACGCTTAGCAAGGATGTAGCCGATCAAACCTTAAAGGATGCAGTAACCGAGGCGGGTTACACGCCGGTTAGCTGTGAAACTGTTGCTTAACAAAATCTTAGGTTTGCCCTTTGTAGCGGCGAAATGCCGTTGCAAAGGGCTTTTTCTATGCATTTTGAAAAAACGCCCGAATCCCCAATGACAAAAACAGCCTGAAAATGTATAATAAATAAGCACAATATTCAGAAGGGGCGTGGGAATATGAACTATCGAATTTTGTTGGTAGAAGATGACAGCGGCATTGCCCGCGCTATTGCACAACAGGCTAATATGTGGGGACTAGAAATAAAATGTGTCACTAATTTTAGAGAAGTTATGGCAGAGTTTTCCGCTTATTGCCCGCACCTGGTTTTATTGGATATTTCTCTTCCGTTTTATAACGGGTACCATTGGTGCAGTGAGATACGCAAGGTGTCTAAGGTTCCTATTATTTTTATTTCTTCTGCTTCAGACAATATGAATATAGTGATGGCCGTCAATATGGGGGCCGATGATTTTATCGCCAAGCCCTTTGATCAAAGTGTGCTTATTGCAAAAATACAGGCTATGCTACGCCGCACTTATGATTTTGCCAGCGCAGCGCCGGTTTTGGAACACCGGGGCGCTACGCTGAATACGGGGGATAATACGCTCACCTACGGTCAGCAACAGATTCAACTAAGCAAAAATGAATACCGTATTTTGCTTACTTTGATGGAAAACAAGGGGAAAGTAGTCAGCCGCGAAAAGCTGATGGAGCGCTTATGGGAAACCGACAGCTTTATTGACGACAATACTCTTACCGTGAATATTAATCGTTTGCGCAAAAAATTAGACGCCGCCGGTCTAAATTCCTTTATTATCACCAAATTCGGCGTAGGCTATCTAATAGCATAAAGGGGGAGAAGGCTTGCGTTTTTTTCGCTTATATATGAGGCAGCGTCGGATGGGTATTTTGGCTTTTGTACTGTTTTGCTTGATTTTTTTGGCGGCCTTCTTGCTCTATCATTTGCCGGCTGGGGCAATTTTCTACCCGGCGTTTGTGTGTGCTGTGCTGGGAGTGCTGTTGTTGGTATTTGATTTTTACAGGGCTTTACGAAAACACCGCCAGCTTGAGGCGCTGGAAAAATTGCCCGCAGCTTTGATGGAAGCTTTCCCTGAAATAGGTACGCCGGAAGACGCCGATTATCAGAGGTTAATCCAATTGCTCAGAGAAGAGCAAAATCATACCGCTACGCAAATGCAGCGGCGCTATGCTGAGATGGTGGAGTATTATACCGTTTGGGCACACCAAATCAAGACGCCGATAGCATCCATGCGGCTGGCGTTGCAAAATGAGGATTCCGCTTTTTCCCGCCAGGTTGGCGAAGACCTTTTCCGCATTGAGCAGTATGTAGAGATGGTGTTGGCCTTTGTTCGGCTGGATACAGATTCTACCGACTATGTTATTTGTGAAAAAGACTTGGACACGATTGTGAAGCAAGCAATACGCAAATTTTCAAGCCAGTTTATTAACCGTAAATTACAGTTGGAATACCAACCGATTTTCGCTACTGTAGTTACCGACGAAAAATGGCTGCAGTTTGTGATTGAACAAGTTCTGTCAAACGCGGTTAAATATACCCCCTCAGGCGGCACGGTATCTGTTGATCTAGAAGCGCCGAAAATCCTTTGTATACGAGATACGGGCATAGGCATTGCTCCTGAAGATCTGCCGCGAATATTTGAAAAAGGCTATACCGGCTATAATGGGCGCACCGATAAAAAGGCCAGCGGCATTGGATTGTACCTTTGCAAGCGGATTTGCGAAAACCTTGGCCACACGATTGCGGTAACTTCTTCGCCAGATAGCGGTACGGTAGTGCGCATTAATCTAAGCCAAAAAAAGCTGGAAGTGGAATAACCTAAGCAAAAGGGCGAAAGCACTAAGATGCTTTCGCCCTTTTGCCCGCTGCTGCGTCACCGTTTTTTCAAACTTCTTCTTTTTTGATGCCGAACATTTTACGTAAGAAAAAGCCCCAAAATCCGGTACCCTTTACAACAACCACTTTCATCGTGCAAACCTCCTGTAATCAGCATCTCATTAAGATCAAGGCCAGCAGAATCATGAGCACCGCCACCGTGATTAAAATGAAACGAATAGAACAGAAGAGGGAAAAGGTAAGCCCAAGCCCAAAAAGCAAAATATAAATGCCCTGTTGGCGATAACCGCAAGTATGTTTCATTGTTTTCACCCGCCAATACAATTCAGTATGTTTTAGCAGCCCGTGCTTGCTTTTTCTCTTCTTGCTTCAGTATATACAAGAGAAGCAAAAATTGTTACCCCGCCGCTTTTTTCTTTATTGTTGCAGCGAATTCGGGCGCAACCATTTGCCACGATGTAACCTTACAAGAAAAATAGCCCCTCTCACGCAAAGCTCTATACACATGGCTAGCCACACGCCCGATAAGCCAAAATGGGGCGCAATTAGGGCAGAAAGCGTAATTCTTACGCCCCACATGCTTACTAAACTAATGAAAAAAGGATATTTGGTGTCTCCTGCGCCGCGTAAAGCCCCAGAAGCCACAATAGAAGCAGCAAACAACGGCTGTGCAAAAGCCTCTATACGAAGAACAACGGTTCCCAGCTGAATCACATCTGCATCCTGTGTAAAAAGTGAGATGAGCTCAGGCGCAAACAGATAAAGCAGCACGCCGGTAGCGGTCATAAACGCCATACCCAAATAGGTGCTAAGCCGCCCAAAGCGTATCGCTAACCGGGGGTTAGCGGCCCCAAATGCTTGCCCAACCAAGGTGGTTGCTGCTGCGGCAATGCCGTTTGCAGGCAGGTAACTCAGCGCTTCTGCGGTAACAGCCAAGTGGTTGGCGGCAATAGCTGTAGTCCCCAGGGAGCTGATAATAAGCGTAATCACTATCTGAGCTACGCATAACGTACTTCTTTCCAAAGCAACGGGAACGCCAAGTTTTGTAACCGCTAACAGGCAGGTTTTACTGAAACGGTAAGATTCCCCCCGAAGCCGGATCCGGATAGGCGTATCCTTACAAAAAAGAACCAACAAAAGTAAAATGCTTACCACACCGGTGGCTACTGCAGAACCGATGGCCGCACCGGCCACACCCATCCCAGCGCCCCACATTTGAAACTCCCAGCCCCACAGTTGTACGGTTCGGGTGGGATAAATAAATAGTGTGTTCAGTATGACGTTGAGCACATTGATTAGAATGTTTAGCAGCATAGGGGTTTTGGTATCGCCCATACAACGTATGATGGAACTAATTAAAGTAGAGGAAAGTAAAAAGGGCATGGAATAACCCACGATGCGAAAATAAATAGACGCATCCGCCGCAATGGCGTCGTCGGCGCCCAGCCATCTGGGCAATGGATAAGAAAGCGCCACGGCAATGGCCGCCATCAACACCCCAAAGCAAAGGTTAAAAAGCACGGCTTGGCGAACAACATTTCGCGCTTCTTCTAACCGTTTGGCCCCCATATATTGCGCTACCTGAACGGAAAATCCAACAGCAGCGGCCGCCATAATACCGTTAAATAGCCAAATGGTGCTGGAAGTGAGGCCAATGGCCGCTGTAGCGTTTGCTCCAAGAGATCCGACCATGGCGGTATCGATATATTGTACCATGGTGATCATAATTTGTTCCACAATGGCAGGCCACGCCAACGCCATAATCACATTGATTTCTTTTCTTGTTGTTATTTTTTCATTGTTTTCTAAGAGTTGCGCAATAGAATATTTCATCTTGCAACCATCCAATCTTTTTGATGAAGTTTTATTGATAGAAATTATCCAAAACCGGTATTACTTAAACGACATATTGTGATTAAAAATATCTTTTTGTTGATCTATTATAGGGTATATTGTATAATTTGTAACAGAAGAAACGCTAGATTTCTTGTTTTTGAAGCCATCGCAAGGAGGCTTAAACGTATGAAATTTTGCAGAAAAGCACAAATCGCTCTATTGTTATGCCTCATTATGTTGCTACCGGTTGGCCTGTCACTGGCCGGCTGCTCCTCTGGGCAGCAAACGCCTCCTAAGGATATTCCGCCGGATCAAAAAAGTGTGGATCTAATGAAGAATATAGAAGCGCATGCCGAGCATACAGGGGTGGATCTGAGAGGGGAACGAGCCGATCCGCTGATAAATTTTTCTATGTGTCTTATGCAACATAGTCTGGATCAAGAAAAGAACACCTTAATTTCGCCGTTATCTGTTCTTTACTGCCTTGCTATGGCTGCGAATGGGACCGAAGGGGAGACCTTATCGCAAATGGAGTCGGTCTTTGGTACATCTCTAGAGCAGCTCAATGATTACCTATATGCATACCGGTGGAAAATACCTTCGCAGGAACCGGTTAAGCTTCAGCTGGCCAATGCAATTTGGTTCAAAAATGGCGACGACCTTATCATAAAAGATAGTTTCTTGCAAACCAATGCCGCTTGGTATGGCGCAGATGCATACAAAGCGCCGTTTAACGATTATACACTGCAAGAAATAAACGATTGGGTACATGAAAAAACAGATGGAACTATTGACTCTATTATCGATGAAATCCCACCGGATGCCCTAATGTATTTGGTTAACGCATTGGCTTTTGATGCCGAATGGAGTGATATATATAAAGAAAACCAAATTGATAAAGGCCTATTCACCTCGCAAAACGGAGAACAGCGTGAAGTATACATGATGTACTCTCGAGAGTATTGCTACTTACAAGACGAGCAGGCGGTAGGGTTCCTAAAGCCCTACGCAGACAATCAATACGCGTTTGTAGCGTTACTGCCCAATGAAGGCGTTTCTGTAAATGATTATGTGGCTTCTCTAGATGGACGGCATTTAAAAGAACTCCTTCAGAATGCCAGCGATGACTATATGGTGACTGCTACCCTTCCAAAGTTTAAAAGCGAATATCGTACTGATTTAGCAAACGCATTAAGCGCCATGGGGATGACGGACGCCTTTCACTCAGAACGCGCTAACTTTTCCGCCATGGGCTCCTGGAAATCCGAATCACTATATATCAGCCGAGTGCTTCACAAAGCCTTTCTTTCTGTAGATGAACGTGGCACAAAGGCCGGTGCCGCAACCGCCGCGGAACTAAAGCCCGGCTCCGCCGGCCCTGATCCAGAGAAGATAAAAACCGTACGTTTAGATCGTCCGTTTTTCTATATGGTGGTAGATACCAAAACCTTTTTGCCCTTATTTATGGGAACGGTTTTGGATTTGGAACCATGCTAATCAGGCCCCAAATATTAAATAATAACACATTTTATAAAACACAATAAGAGCCTTCGTTGCAACCAACGAGGGCTCCTTTTGATTGAAAGCTTTTGTTTTCCCCACGTATTGTACGAAAAGAAATCAGCAGGGATAGGGGAGGGTAGTAGAAAAAATTTCAAGCCTCTATTTCATCCATTGAGATTTCTGGGTATGAAGAAGCGCCTTAAAAATTTCAATGTCATCGGTGGTAGTTAGCTTGATATTTTTTTCTGAGCCTGCAGAAAAATAGACGGTTTCGCCTAACTCGATAAGCAGCGTGCAGGTAGCAACCGAATTTGTAATACCTTTCTCCAGCGCTGTTTTATGCGCCCATACCAATTTACCCAGGGGAGCGGCCTGCGGCGTTTGGGTGCGCAGTAGCTTATCACGAGGAACATTTACGTTTGACTTTATCCTATCGCCGCTTTCCAGCACAGCTTCTGCCGCGGGGATCGCCGAAATCGCGCAGCCATAGAGCTTGGTTTTTGCTATGCTATCAGAAATAATTTCAGCCGAAACCATGGGCCTAATAGCGTCGTGAACCAGTATGATGTCGTCGTCATGGTATTGCTCAGCAAGCGCGAAAATACCATTGCGAATAGAATCTTGACCGTTTTTTCCGCCGGGTATAATTTTCACAAGTTTGGATATATT
>DVJE01000024.1 GCA_018716975.1 Candidatus Gallacutalibacter stercoravium
GTTATACTTTTGTTCATGAAGGATATGGCCCCCTCTCGTTTCGTTGTTGTCGGCAACTCCAACTTTAACCGATGAGGCCTTATCCTTCATCCTTTTTTATTTAACTGTCCAATATCTATTGTAATCCTACACGCCAAAAGCAAATCTTGTAAAATTAGGGCTTGATTTTTGCTGCACAGTAAGCTATAATAGTCGAGCAATAGCGATGGACGTTTAGCTCAGCTGGTAGAGCATGCGCTTGACGTGCGCAGGGTCAGCGGTTCGAGTCCGTTAACGTCCACCAAGTAAGACAAAGGCGAACATGGCCATTATATGTAGCGGTGTTTTCGGCTTTGTAAAAGAAATAGCGGACAGGTTGTAATACCTGCCCGCTTTCTGTTTATATCCAGCCATTCTGTTCCTCATATTCAAGAATACGTTCCTCAACGCTGCCGGACTGATTCCACGCCGCCCAGCCGGTGCCTTGATAGGCTTTAGCCGTAATAATTTCATCTGCGAAAGGGCGGAGCCGCCGGAGATTTTCCCCACGATGGAGCTTGCGAAGCGCGTCATGCTCCTTCGGCCCCACATTGTGAAGCTTAATGCCCATCTCCGCCGCAATCTGTGCCCGCGTCTTCTCCTCATAATAACGCTTTTCCAGAATAGAGCGCCGTTCCGCGTCTAATGTAGATAAACAAATATCTAGAGCGTTATGCAGTTGCCCGATAAACACTCGCTTCTCTGCATCTTGAAAAGGTTTTTCCGCAGCCGGATCCGTTACCGTGTCCCCTAGCGTGATATCGTCGGTGCCGGGGAGTGCTGCATCTAGGCTTTCCGCTGTATCCAGCGGTTCAAGTTTTGTGCCGCCGCGGGCGCGAATAAGGGCATTCAGACGATTTTTTAGCGGATAATCAAGATAGGCTAAGAAAGAATATTCTTTAGCCGGGTTATATGCCTGAACGGCGTCGCAGAAGGCAAAAAAACTTTCCTGTTGCGCATCTTCCAGCGTTACACCGCATCGGGCCATAGACGCCGCGCGCTTGCGGTATCCCTCAAAAGCTTTTTGATAGAACAGGCGATCCACCTTTTCCCACAAAAGCCTGGCGGCTTCCTTGTCCCCTTGTTGGGCCCGTATGGCAAGCGCTTCTTTTTCCTCCACTATTACTGCCCTCCTATGGAAAAGCCCCCGTTGCCCGGGGGCCTCACGTTATTTACCAAGTTACTAGGCCGCTTTGGCCTTTATAAATAGGAGGTTATATTTCACCTATTTCGTCCAGCGAGGGACGGAACACTTCATCAAACTTAGCGTCCATTGTTCGGATGGTTGCCTGATTGGGGGATTGAATCGCGGTAATCATCATCTTTTTCATGTCCTCCGCACATTTCACCTTTGCACCGCCATCTGCACGATGTAAAGGCGACGCCGCCCCCTCTACCCCGGTAAAAAGCTGGTTCTTTTTTGCATAGTTGTGCAGCACTTGCAGCATGGTGGGATTATCTGCATAGTTTTCCGTTGCCATTCTATTGAGCGTGTCCAAAGAAAAAGTGAAATAGGGGCTTTCCAGCATATCCACAACGTCCTTTTGATATAGTGCGGCTTTGGGTTCCCAATATCGTTTAATCTTAGCTATCAGCTTGTCGCACTTGTCAGTAATAGCTTGTGCATAGCTGTTCTGGTTTTCCCGAAGCTGCTCTTTCCGTTCAGCGGTGAATTGCTGAAAGGCGGATTCTGTGTAATTCTTCTGTGCTTGTGTCATTTCTTCTTCAAAATTGGAAGATAACAGCGCATACTGATTTAATGTAGCCCGTAGGTCGTTTAGTTCATTCTTATAAACCGACATGTTTTTTCTCTCCATTTCAAAAATTTTGATAAACAAAAAGGCACGGGACAGCAGCGTTTTGGCTGTTTCCCATGCCTGTATTACGGCTTTGCCCAAATGGGGCGGTACTCATGCTTTATAGCTTTATTTTACCATATTTCGGCCGGTTACGCAACACAAAACCGGCTGTCGGCAACTTTTGTATAGCAGACTTTGAAAACTAGCACACATTGTTTTTTAGGCTCATTTGTGCTAAAATAGAGCTAAAGGTAAGGGTTTTTTGTGCTTGGCTCTTTCGCCTAGTGGTTAACGCTTTCGAACGATGGCTCGAAACTCGCTATTTGCCCGCACCATCACAATTGCTGTGGTACAAACTGTTTGCACTATTCAATAGATGCGGGTGGGCTGAATGGGTGACAGTAGATAACCAGAGATTGATGTCGTTAATCCAATGTGAGAGCAAGAACACTTTCCTACGTGCTAGGGATAACCTCATAGAAGCCGGGCTTATTGAGTTCCGAAAAGGGAAAAAGGGTTCTCCAAGCCAATATAAATATATTAGTTTTGGTTCAAAAAATGAACCGCAATCGGAACCTGAAACGGAACCACAAGCGGAACCCTTTGCGGAACCACAAACGGAACACATAAATAAACTAAACAAAACTAAACCAAACAAAGAAGTAATAGGTAGTAATAATAAAACCCCTAAACCCCCTTACCAGGAGTTCCGGCAATATGCGGGTAATGTAATGATACAGAATGCTGGGCTTTGCTGCGCCGCCAGCCGGGTGTTATTTTGGAATATGTGGAAGGGGAGGGCCAGGAATGAAGACATATACCATCATCGGGGGCGTGAACGGCACCGGGAAAAGCAGCCTAACAGGCGTTTTAAAGGCAGAAACTACCGACCTGGGCCAAATTATCGACGTTGATAAAATCACCGCTTCCCTGGGAGGCAACCGGCTGCAAGGGGGCAAAGAAGCCATTGCAAGAATAGAGGACTGCTTACAGAAAGGGATTTGTTTCACGCAGGAAACCACGCTTTCCGGGCAGCGAACAGAAAAAACCGCCCGCCGGGCCAGGGCACAGGGGTATTATATCCGCCTGTATTATGTGGGTTTAGATACCTCGCAAGAAAGCTTAAAGCGCATCCGCAACCGCGTGGAAAAGGGCGGGCACGATATCCCGGCGCCCGATGTGCTGAAACGCTTTGACAGCCGGTTTCGGGACGTTCAAAAGATTCTCCCGTACTGTGATGAAGCAACCTTTTTTGACAACGACAACGGGTTTCGTGCGGTGGGAGAATACCGCAACGGGGAAATTATCCAGATTGCCGACCAGCCCCCCGTGTGGTTTAGCCTGTTAAAAGAATACTTGCAAAAATAAAAAGCCGGGGCTAACCGGCTTTCATGCTTATGGGGATTTGTTTGCAGGGCCTTCAATATACAAAAAGGCGGGAAAAACCCGCCCTGTGCAATCGCTCGGTCAATTTCTTCATACAAAGAACGGGTTAAATCGTCTAAGCCGTTAGTTTCGTGAGGAAACGCAACAATATGCCCCTCCGGCGTGTCTACGCCATTTTCTATCAGGTACGTAAGGGGATCCTTGTCGGTTGTAAAAGCCTTTCCGTTTTCTAACAAAAATGAAGTGGTGCGTTGCGCCGATACATATTTTTGTACCAAATCCGCCAACCGCTTAATTCTGCCATCCATTATTTATCCCCAATTCCTTCACGACTTTTTCTAGTTCGTCAAGCTTTGCTTGCTGCTCATCAGCTCGAATTGCACCGAGCGTGATATTGCAGGCGTACATAATCGCGTTAGCGTCTTTCGCTTCTATTTCGCCGTTCAAGACCATATTCGCAACGCGGTTTAGGGCTTGCCGTACCTGTTTCGGCGTGGTTAATTTTAATCGTTTTCTAGCTGCCACAGTATCACCCCATCCCCGCACATTATTGCCTAAAGCAGCAGCTTAAAAAATGAAAAGGGAACAACCAGACATAGATCTGACTGTTCCCTTGCCCCGAAGGCTACCAGCTATTGCTGGGGTACTCATTTTTCTATATTATATCACAAAAGGGGGGATGGGTCAAGAATTTGCGGCGCCGTCGCTGGGCTTATGGGGCTTTTTAGTGGTTAAATAGATATGCTTATACGGCGGGTTATTGTCGCTTTGGTGTATCCGCACTTTAGGCAGCAAACCCTCAACAAAACGCTGAATAACGCCCGCTGTTTGCTCTTCGCCGTCTATGTAGGCTATGGTAACCTTCATTTTGCGCCCCCTTTCTCTGAAATCAGAGCCAGCAATCCGACGAGCAAGCCCTCGGGATTCTTTGAACGGCATACCCGGCGGGCAACCTGCATTAGGGTTCCATCATACGGCACCGGGCCACGGCACGATAAACGCTTGTAAAGAGCGTAAATATTGGGATATTTTTCGCCAGGGGCTTTACTATCGCAGCTTTTTGGTGTATGATAAAGCTGGATGATGTTTGTTTGCCCTTGTGCGGTTGCCGCCGTGCGGGGGCGCTTTTTTATGTTCTCATTTGTTCTCATTTTCTTTCCCTTCCATCACAAACTTTTGCAGTAACTTTTGCGCTAAAGATTTTGCGGTAGCGCGGGAGCCCTTTAAATAGCCGTATTGAAACGCCAACCCAATAGCGCGTGCGTTGTTCGGCATGTCCAACAACTCCCGGATTTCATTTGTTCGCATGTCGTATGATGCCGGCACCTCAAACTCTGCAACCTTTTCCGCTATGGTCTTCATCTATTGCGCCTCCCGTTCTAATTCTTCCAGCACATTTACAAAGGTGGCGGCCGTCATAAAGCCGGATAATGTAAGACACCCAAGACTACGGCCATTTCCGCAGCCGTAAGTATTCCAACTTTTCCCTGAAAGACGCTTAGCAAACTGTACAACATCATTGCCGAACAGCCGGACAGCCTGCGCTTCACTCACTACATCTTGGCTTCCCACTAAAAAAGCATGTTTTTCAAACAAGGCCGTAACCTCAACCTTATTCCACATTTCGATAGCCCCCTTTCCTTCTTACCGCTCTATGCCGGCGCCGTTCCCGGGCCATATCTCGCAAGAGATAGGCCAGGTTGCACATGAGGCTGGCAAACAGCACCAGCAACACCCATAACATCATGAAATCCTCCACCATTATCATTCCTTTCTGCTTTTGGTTCCGTATATGGTTCAGTTTTCAGTTGGTTTATTGCTCCCAATTTGGTGAACCCCGTACTCATACCCTTCAAAATAGTCGGATTCCTCCGGCGTTATCAGCGAAACGCCTGTATCCATATCGTAGCTTAACGGTTGCACCCAGCGCCGCCCGTTCGCCTCTACCAATGCCAGGACTAAAATGGGTAAATACACGTTTTCCTTTTTAGGCTTGTAGACGGCCTGCATCCCCTTCGGCGCGGGGATTATCTGCAATATGTTCACGCTCCTGCGCTCCTTTCTCATGGTTCAGATTTTCCTCTTACCGGGGCCTTTTGTAGCTTTTGTGGCTTTTGTGACGAGGGTTACCTGCCATTTTGTTTTGTAGCTTTTGCACCTTTTGTACCATGGGTTAACCTGCAATTTTCTGTTTTGAGCCTTTTGAGAATTTTGAGGCCGTATACAGAGGTTTACTCTCTAAGTCTTGCTTTTAAGGCTTTCAATTCATCTTCACTGCCGATTCCAGGAGGAAGTTCTTCTGGTTGTTTGTCTGGTTTGGTAGTTGTATATTCATTTGTTTTATTTTGGTATTGATTAGAAGAAAGCCAACGCTCAACAAATCCATTCATATTGTTACCTGATTTTAGATGGCTTGGATCAGCCTCGAGCCATTGTCTGATTTTTTCGATTTCTCCAAGCACATCAACATTGGGGTAATCTCTTGACAACCTTTCTATCTGTTTTTGATGAATAATAAAAGGAGAGCCAAGGGCGGGAAGAGAAATAGAAGGAGAAATGATTTCTGCATCTGTTTCTTTTTCTTGTTTTAATTGTAATTCTAGTTTTAACTCTTGTTCTTTCTCTATATCTCCGTAACGAATTGACGATTTATCGTTGCATTGCAACGGTGCTTCGTCGCTTGACGCGCTACTTTGCAGCGATTCACCGTTGCATTTTTTGTTTTTTCTTGATTTTCGAGTTCTTATGGTTGATGAGGCTTCGCTTCCGATACTATTAATAACTGATTTGAGTTGGTTTTCTGTTTCTGAAAGCTCAACTAAAAGATTGTGACGTTTCAAAAATTCAATCGTAGATCTCACATCATCCTCATTTTCTTCTAGCTGATACGCCAACTCTTCCACAAACGAGTCTTCAAATCCTTCAAATGTCAATACTCCGCCATTTTGTAAACTTGCAAGCTGCATTTCAAGGTAGATAATTGCTAATGTGTCCCCGTTTTTCTGTCTGCGGATGGCTTTTATTTCTTTTTGCTGAAAGAAATTTTCTGGAAGTTTTAGCCACCAATAACGCTTTTCTGTCAATCTATCACCTTCTTTGCAGCGTCTTGTTCAGCTTTCCATTTTTCGTACTTTTCCCGGTTTTTGGGGTCGGCATAAAAGCGCTTGGCGGCTTCTAAGGTATCGCGGGCTAGGTACTTCCATACGTGTTCCGGGATTAGCTTCGGGTCTATTCGCACGTCCTGCCCTTCTGTGATTGTCCACAAGGGAATCCCTTCTTTCTTGTTGTCATGGCTGGCCGTCCCGTACGGTGGCAAGCGGACGAATGATCTCCTGAAACTCCGCGTTCAAACGCTCCGCTTCCTGTGTAAACTGCAACAGCGTGGTGATCTCGTTATCTGCAACCTTTTCGCACAGTAGCCGGCGAATGCTTTCTTTGACGGCACCTTGCAGTGTGGGAAAGTAGCGCGGGTCTTTAAATCTCGTGTGGCCGGCTTTGTCTTTTTTGGTCTGGCCGAGAATGAATTGTTTTCTATCGGACTTGATACAATAGCCGCCCAATAACTTAATCATTTTTGTCCCTCCTATGTGTGACGCATTAGAATTAAACGTGACGGTTTAGAACCCCGTTTTTCGGGCATAAGGTAAAATTACATTACCTTTCAAAATCCACGTCTAGGGAACCGCATGAATACTGGATTTTTTTAGCCCTAAACCGTCACGCTTTTGCCCTGTATTTTCGCTGACGCACTCTGTGTTTTTCCCTTTCAGCTTTTTCTGCACATTTCGGGCAATACTTCGCATGATTGGAAGTCGGGAGAAAAGGCTTGTTACAAGAGGCGCATTTTTTCGTATCCTTACCAGAAGTAAGCTCCGCTTCTAACTGTTTGTCCAATGGAAGGACACAGTCCCGGAAGTAATTGCAACACATGTGCAAAGAAGTTTCCAGCACACAAGGAAAGCCCTCTAATAAAAGGCATTCGTTCGGATTGGTGGAGTAATTACAGCAACATTCACGGACTAACTGCATGATTCTAGTTTTTTGGCTGTTTGTCCACAGCTTTTCTGTTTCTTTTCCCTCTGGTATGTAGTGCCCTATCTCGTCGTTTTCTCTGGCCTGGGCCATGATCTTTTCGTAGTCCGGGTGTTCGTAGCCGATTTTAGGGCACCGCAAAACTTCCATCCAAGCCGGTTGCTTGCAGCTGTTGGGACAACCGGCGCACAGTTGTGCATACTCAGGCTGTAGGATTCTGGCTTTCATGTTTTAGTCCTCCGTGGTTTCGATGAGATCCGCGAGGTCTTTGTTTAACGCTTTGGCAAT
Organism: Candidatus Gallacutalibacter stercoravium; assembly: GCA_018716975.1. Taxonomy (GTDB): domain Bacteria; phylum Bacillota; class Clostridia; order Oscillospirales; family Acutalibacteraceae; genus Gallacutalibacter_A; species Gallacutalibacter_A stercoravium. The sequence goes on from DVJE01000024.1 coordinate 7,524, forward strand.
AGCATACCCTACCGCCGCAGAACAGGATTTACCGCTTCTCACGTTGGAAATCGTTACTCTGGACATGCCAGTGATTTTCGCCATTTCTACCACGGTCATACGCTTGCGTGCCATTTCTGTGATTAATTTAATTCTGTCGAGTTTCATTATCATTCTTCCTTTCAGAAACTTTTGTTGCTGCTATTGCAGTATAACAGAAACATTTATTTCTGTCAATATGGTTTTCAGGACTTTTTGTTGCTGAATTTTCTTTTTTATGCTATTGTATAATAGGGGTGATAGTATGACAGTAGGTGAACGGATTAGACAAAACAGATTAAATAAAAAAATGACTCAGAAAGAATTGGGAGAGAAAGCAGGTATTGCAGAACCAACAATTAGACGATACGAACTTGGGAAACTAAACCCCAAATTTGAAACCCTCCAAAAGATCGCCGATGCTCTTGATGTGGGAATAGATAAACTCAAGGGTATAAAACCGCTTCCGGAAAAAGAAGTGGAGTTAGATTTGGGATTTAAGAAAGAAAAGGCGAGTATGTCAAGCGGCGCAATAGAATTAGAAGCGTTTGACAAATTCCTTGAAGATATTGGATTTAAAACATATGTTAGCCCTACATTATTTGAAAACCCAGAAGGAAAGAATGGCGATGTGTGGATTATTGAGGACATAAGGGAAAATAAATTTTATGCCGCTAAAACTACAGATTTAAACAAATTAAAAGATAGTATACTGTCATTTTCAAAGTTTCAAATATATGAACTTTTAAATAGTTTAAAGCAAATTGATAGTCCAAAGGCCAGCAAAAAGCCGTAGAGCGAGTGGAAGAGCTAACAGAGATTCCCAAGTATCAAAAGAAAGATGAAGCGGACACTAAATAGCCTTTTCCGGCCGCTTTTCTTCCGCCCTCCTTGTTCGCCGTAGTTTCTGCCTGATATGAGGCCAAAACTCCGAATGATTCAAGGTCGCTCCGATACTTAGGCCTCCTTTTCGATAATCTCTGCTGGGTCTATGTTCAGCGCTTTGCCGAATGCCTGGAGTGTCGGTAGCGACGCCGAACCGCCGTTAACAATCCGGGAAACCGTGTTTACCGACACGCCGGCACGCCCCGCCAGGTTCTTGTAAGAGGTTACACCAGCCCGCAACATGGCAATCCCCAATGCGTTTTTACTGATTCTGTACATGTGCTTGCGCTCCTTTCATCTTTGTGTTATGATGTGTGTATCACATCTGTGTTTATAGTATAACACTTTTGTGGTAAAGTCAATAACACAATTGTGTTTTCTGCTATATGCACAATATGAAAGTGGTGAATTTGTGACATTTTATAGTAGATTTGAACAGCTCTGCAAAGCTAAAGGGGTTACGCCTACACAGGCCGCACGGGATAATAAGATTGCGCAATCCGTAGTTTCTATGTGGAAAACAAGGGGATCCACGCCGAAAGCGGCTACTGTTCAAAAGCTTGCTGATTATTTCGGGGTTACTGTGAATCAGCTTCTCGGGTTGGACGCGCTAATAGATCCAGACACGGAACGCATAAATGCAAAAATGACTAAAGCCATTAAAAAGCATCTGGAAAGCGGATGGGGTTCTCGTGAAGATTTCGCTAAATTTGTTAATGTTCCCATTGAAACAACTTATAAATGGGAAAATGGAGAAGAAGTTCCAACGTATTCAGAATTATTAAAGATTGCACAAGCCTATAACGAAGATATCGAAAGTTTTTTAGGTACTTCTTATGACGAAATCTTAGAAAACTTAGAAAATGAATATTGCACTAAGGTAGCTTGTGACGCAGGTTGTAGAGTAACTCATGACGGGAACACGGAAATTTTGATTATTGTAGATGGTATAGGTTATATTATTTCTCCTGAGGATTTTGAAAATTTTAAAATACAAATTAAGGAGTATTCAAGATACGCGGCTTATCAATTAACAAAGAAAGCAAAAATGAAGGTGCCAGAACACCAAAAGAAGGATGAACCCGGCCAAAAATGACCGCTTTCCCCACAAGTGGGGGAACTCGCTCAAAAATGAGCAGCTTCCTGACCGGATGGAATAACGTTTCGTTAATGCGTCCCTGTTTTAGGGGCCATCAATGGGGATTTCTAAAAAAATAGAAAACGCTCACCCCTCTGCCCCCGTACCAAGTAGTACAGGCATCTTCTCAAAAATGAGCAGGTACATTGGACGGACAATTTTGCTCATTAACTTTCGGTCAAAAATGACCGGGTTGCCGATTTAACAATGTGGTTTTACTCAAAATGAGTAAAATGCTACTGTGAATCACCGTAGCACAGCAGGATGGAATAACGTTTCGTTGGCGCGTCCCTGCCATAGCAAAACGCGATTTCAGGTACAGACAAATTGTCCTTGCCTTCTGTAAAAGCGTTTAAGCGCTGGATAACCTCATCTGCAATAAACGCCTGGAATTTTTCTGCCGCTTCGTTTTTGGCTTTCATGGCCAGGCGGTAGAAGATGTTTTCGGGGATGAATCCGTCTTTCGCCCACTTGTGGGCGAAACTTGAGTTTTATTGAGTAGTTTATCCCTACTGTAGACCTATTGCTCATTTTTGAGCGAAAGTAATTGAGCCGCCAAAAATGTCCGATCAATAGGGGGCCATTAACTTTTGGACAATTTTGTCCGAAAGGTGCTAGGGGGGCGCAAATCTCGACCCCATGCAAAAAACAGGGGGATGTGTTACGGTTCGCGGGTACCAAAATGGTAGTCGAGATATTAACCGACATGTTGATGCAGAAGATAAACGCATTCTTCAAAGGTCGTAAATCGCGACCGTTGAAAATTATATTCCTCAAGCCCGGCGAAGTGCCGGCCTTGTCGATGACGAGGACAAGAATACCGTCGTGAATCCCGACGGAAATTCGCACCGTGGAAAGCGGCTTAAAAGATACCTACTTAGGCGTTACAGGAAGTTGCAACGAAGAGGACAAACTCAATAACGAATCGTTATCGAGTTTAGGACAGCGAGGCGCTGGGATATTCAAATCCTAATGAAGCACTTCAAGACCACGTTGATGAAGAAGATAAACTCAATAGCAAAACACTATCGAGTTTTTCACTTGATTTAGGACAGCGTGGCGGTTGGCTCATCAACGAATCCGGCTTGTACTCCCTGGTGCTGTCCAGCAAGCTTCCCACAGCCCGTGCGTTTAATCAATGAGCTACTAAGGAAAACCTATATTTCTTTAATGTGTGGAGAAAGGAGGATTGCGCACGATGGAAAACGGTGTAATCTATGCCCGCTACAGCAGCCACAACCAGCGGGAAGAAAGCATAGAAGGCCAGCTGCGGGAATGCCGGCGCTATGCTCAGGAGCAGGGCATCACCGTGGTAGAAGAATATGCCGACCGCGCCATATCCGGCAAAACGGATAATCGAGCGGGTTTCCAAAAGATGATCCGCGACGCAGAAAAGGGCCGCTTCTCGGTGGTTATTGTGTACAAATTGGATAGATTCGCCCGCAACCGCTACGATAGCGCCATGTATAAAGCCAAACTAAAACGCTGCGGCGTGCGGGTTGCGTCGGCTATGGAGCAGCTCACCGATGGCCCGGAAAGTATCATCCTAGAGGCAATGCTAGAAGGCATGGCGGAATATTACAGCGCCAACCTTGCCCAGAATATCAAACGCGGTATGACGGAAAACGCCCTGAAAGGCCTTGCAAACGGCGGTGGCAGTTGCTTGGGGTATTATACCGGAGAGGATAAGAAATACCACGCAGATGAAGTAGGCGCCGCCACAGTTCGCCTAATCTATGAACTGTACGACCAAGGGCGCACCTATACCGACATTGTGCGCACGCTTAACAGCCAGGGGAGAAAAACTTACAAGGGCCGTCCATTCAATAAACACTCTTTGAGTACGATATTGCACAACCGGCGCTATATTGGCGATTATGTGTGGGGTGATACCGTCATTCCCGGCGGCATGCCGCAAATAATTGACCGCGATTTATGGGAAAGGGTGCAAGCTAAATTGAAGCGAAAAGAAAAAGCCCCGGCCAGAGCACGGGGCGAGTACGATTTTATTTTGTCCGGCAAACTGTTTTGCGGCCGCTGCGGTAGCCCGATGATAGGAGACAGCGGCACCAGCCGCAACGGTGTTAAGCATTTTTATTATACGTGCGGCGCAAAGAAACGCGGTGAGGGTTGCCGCAAGAAAAGCGTGCGCGCGGCTGCAATTGAAGATGAAGTTATCAATACCACTATACGCACCATTTTGCAGGATTCCATGCTGGAACACATAGCCGACAAAGTCATGGAATACCAAGTCAGAAGCACGGATAGCACCCTTTTGATAGAACAGTATCAGGGCCAGCTAAAAGAAACAGAAGCGGCTATAGCCGGCCTTTTAAAAGCCATAGAAGCCGGGATGTTTACCCCGTCCATGAAAAGAGCGCATGGAAGAATTAGAAAGCCAAAAAAGCGCCTTACAGGCCGATATACAGCGGGAAGAAATTAACCGGCAAATATTATCCCGTGACGAGCTGCTTTTCTTCCTGCGCCAATTCCTTGACGGTGACCCAAACGACCCGGCGTACCGCCGCAGGTTGATAGACACTTTCGTAAATTCCGTATGGCTGTACGATGATAAAATAGTGCTCACCTACAACTACAGCGGAGAAGGAAGCAAGGTTACTCTTGATATGGTTGACGCAGCATTAGATGCGGATGAACCCCAATGTTCGATTAAGAAGCAACAAGCTCCACCACAAAGCCCCAGAATCGGTATGATTTTGGGGCTTATTTGTTTTTGTATCGTTATTGCTTCGTAACGCGTTAGTAATATGGTTGCCGCACAGAAAACAAAAAACGGTATAACACACAATTTATTCACACAAAAGTCCCCATCCGGCTGTATTGCGCCAGATGGGGATTAACTTTAAGATTACAATTTTTCTGTTTCCTTTATATCCCCGCTATCGCCAGCGGTGGATATAGTCGCAGAATTGAGGGACGCTAAAGTTCCAACTGCCTCGGTGGGCCCGCCTATCTGGCACTGCGGCAGCGCCGGATGCAACTGCAGTTAATCCTTCTTTACGATAAAAGCAATGCTTTCTGCATGGCAGCAGGATGCCAAGTCAGCGCAACTATCTTGAAACAACGGCAACAGTTCGGCCTGCGTTTCTATTTCTAAGCATTCTATCGGTTCTTTTATAGAAAGATTTTTTTGCGCCTTTTCCTGCCGGACCTTGCTTAAAACCGCTTTCACCTCATCACCAAAGCGCAGCAACCTATCTTCTGTTACAACAGTAGTACTGTTGCAAGGCCATTGGGTTTGGTGTAGGGATACTGTTTGGTAATGGCGGCGGTAATATTGCTGATAAATCCATTCCGTGATATGGGGAACATACGGCGCATACAGCTGTAAAATGCGAAACAGCACTTGGTATAACGTATACTGTGCACTTCTACGCCCTTCTTCCCCATACCGCTTAGGTTCGTACAGCCTGCCTTTACACAATTCCAGATAGGTGTCGCAAAAGTCCCGCCAAAAGAAAGCGTCAATCTCGCGTCGTGCCGCGCCGGTTTCATAACAGTACAGCAACTGGGCTGCTTTCTCAGTTGTTTGGGTAGCCAGCTGCAAAATCCAACGATCCGTTGGGAGTAACATCGGAGGAGGCGCCGGTATCTCGTCTTCCAATTGGGCCAACACAAACCGCGCAGCGTTATATAGTTTGGTGATAAAACGTTTATGCGCGCCAAGCTCTTGCGGGGCAAAATATGTGTCTGCACCCAGCCCTGCCCCCGCGGCCCACAACCGCAGCACATCGGCGGAATATTGCCGCACCAGCTGTTGTACCGGCTGGCCGTTATTTTTGGATTTGCTGATTTTTTCCCCTTTCTTGGCCATAACAAAACCGCTAATCATAATATCTTTCCACGGCGCTTGTCCGGTGTGAAACAGGCTTTTTGCAATGGTGTAAAAGGTCCAAGTACGAATAATTTCATGCGCCTGGGTGCGCAGCCCCATAGGCAGAATTTTTCCGCTGCGATCCCCCGGTTCGCCCGCCCTGGCGTTGATTTGCGGCGTCAGCGATGAGGTGGCCCAAGTATCCATCACAGCGCGCTCGGGTAAAAAAGAACAGCACCCGCACAAGCAGGCTTTCACCGGCGGGCGATCTTTCACCGGATCTGCCGGCAGCTGCTCCTCGCTGGCAAAAATCGGCCGGCCGCACGCCTGGCAATACCAAACCGGCAGCGGCACGCCGAAATACCGCTGGCGAGAAATACACCAATCCCAGCGCAGGTTTTGCACCCATGCCTTATATCGTTTTTTCATCTGGGGCGGATACCAACGTATTTGTTCCGCCGCCTCCAGCAGTTTTTCTTTTTGCGAAAGCACGTCAATATACCATTGGCGCGAGGGTATAATCTCCACCGCGTGCCCGCACCGCTCGTGAACTGCCACCGCGTGACGAATGGGTTCTGCTTTTAGCAGCAATCCCTTTTCTTCTAGCAAGGCGGCTATTTTCTTTCTGCCTTGCTCCACAGGCAACCCGCCGATATCCGGCACACCGGCTTCCAGCCGGCCGTCGGAGGTGATCATTTTTTTATAGGGCAGATGGTAATCCTCGCACCAGGCCACATCGGCGCCGTCACCATAGGTGGCGCACATCACGGCCCCTGTACCTTTTTCCTTCTCCACCCTATCATCGGCCAGCACCGGGATAGCAAAGCCATACAGCGGCACCTGCACCTGCGCGCCTATCAAATGGCTGTAGCGCGGATCCGATGGCGACACAAACAGTGCCACACAGCCGTAAAGTAGTTCCGGTCTAGTGGTGGCCACCGGTATCTGCGCCTGATTGCTCACAAAAGGCAAGTAGTAAAAGAAGGCCTCTTGCTCGCGGCTTTCTAACTCCGCCTGGGCAATGGAGGTGCGGCATTGGGGGCACCAAAGCACTGGCGATTGCTTTTGATACGCCCGGCCCGCCCGTGCCATGGCGAGAAAAGAACGCTGTGAGATGCGCTGCACCATAGGGGAAATGGTTTCGTATTTTTGGCTCCAATCGGCTGAAAAACCCAAAGAGCGCCATAACGCCTCAAACTGCGCCACATAACGCTTTGTAACTTCGCCGCAGCTTTGGGCCCATTGTTCTCGCGGGATATCCCCCGCCCGTTTTCCCAGTTCCTTTTCTACCAAACGCTCTGTAGGCAGGCCGTTATCGTCAAAGCCAAAGGGATAAAAAACGTTAAAGTTTTGCATACGCCTAAAGCGCGCAATAATTTCCGCCTGCGTGTAGGAATAGATATGGCCGATGTGCAAACTGCCGCTTACGGTTGGCGGCGGCGTATCGATGGCGTAAACCGGCCGGGAATCTTGGGGATCAAACCGGTACACCTGCTCTTCTTCCCATAATTGTTGCATTTGCTGTTCCGCCTGCTGGGGATCATACCTTTTTTCCAGCATGATAAATCCGTCCTTTCTTGGCAACCAAAACAAGCGGCTTAGACACTGTGATAGAAAAGAACCAATAAAAACAAAAACGCCCTGAACAAGTTATTTGTTCAGGGCGGGACTATACCCGTGGTACCACCTAACTTCAGAGAAAAACTCTGCGCTTTGCCGGTACGGGCCGTATACAGCCGATACCGTTTTCCCATTAACGGGGGAAATCACCGGTGAAGCCTACTGGGCATAGCCGTTGGGTTCACAGCTCCGAGGCTACTTTCCAAGGGATAACTCCCCGGCCGGTAAAACGGTCGCTCCCCCTCACGAAGATTTTCACCAACCATCTTCTCTCTGTGCATTGGGCAAAGCCGTACTCTTCCTCATCGTCGCTTGTCATGATTTAATTTTTATTTACTATAGCAGCCGTTGTTCCCTTTGTCAAGAGGTACTCTCCTCGCGTCGCGCCATTTTTATCGATACCTACTCTGTAGGCAAAAGGACCTTTCGTTAACCAGGCTGCCCAACCGTAACCGGCAACGCCTGATTTTGATAAAACGAATAAAGGTAACAGCCATGCACAGGCAATCCGGTGCAGCGGGTAAGCGCGGCGGCATACAGATCCACCTGGGCCGCATAACGCTGCCGCAGCTTATCGGGATCCGCCACCCGGTCGGTTTTATAATCCACCACAATTAAGCCGCCGTTTTCTTCAAAAGCGCAGTCCACCGCCCCCTGAAGCACCACCGGTTCCTCTTGCAACTCGGGCGGCAGGGTTGCGTCAATGTCCTTGGCAGGGATTTCCACGGTAAAACGGTACTCCCGCAACAGCCGTGGGGCGGCCAGCATCCTTTGGGCCAAATCGCCGGCAAAAAAGCGTTTTACCCTTTCTAAATCCACAGCCTCGCCTTGTTCCTTGGTTAAAAACCCCTGCTCCACCAAGCGTTGCACCTCCCCTTCCGGGCTGACGCTGGCCGCTTGATAATCGGCAAACTGCATAAAGGTGTGCAGCGCTGTGCCGCGCTGGGTTGCCGTTAGGCCGTCGCTTTCTAAAAATGCCGGGCGGGCTGAAGCGGCGTATTCCGGTGCGCTGCTACGGGCAGCCAATTCTGAGGCCGCCACCTTAGCCGGTATTTTCTCCAACGCCTGGGCGGGATAGCGGTAATTTAACCGTTGCTGAAAAATTTGCAGCAGCTGCTCATCCGCCTGAAGCGGATGAAGTTGCTCCTGCGGCAGCGCATCGGGCTCTTGATCCTTTTCACAAGAGGCCAAAATCATTTGCCAATGCTCCTGCGCAGGCAAAACAACCGAGTTTGTCAAACCTGCCAAGTCCCGCAGCGTTTCGCCATCCGGGTGGCGCAATGCGCAAGACAGAAGCCACTCCGAATAGCTGGCGGCGCTGCGCACTACATAAGGCGAAAGCCGCTCATCTTCGCTTAATTGGCCGCCCAGACGTTCTAACGTCCGCCTGGGATTTTTCAGAGAGGTTAGCAAGATTAAATTCTCTTTTGCCCGGGTCATCGCCACATAAAGCACCCGAAGCTCCTCGCTCATTCCGCCTCTCTCTATTTCTAACGCAACCGCTTCTCGGGCCATCGTGGTATATTGCCGCATCATGGTGTCATCCCGCAGTTTTAGGCCCAGCCCTAACGCCGGATGAAGCAAAATATCGCCATGATCTTTATTCAGCTGCCGGGAACAGCCTGCCACAATGCAAACGGGAAACTCCAACCCCTTGGAGCGATGGATGCTCATAACACGAACAACATCCGCTGTTTCAGACATAGTAGAAGCCGGCGCCAAATCCGCCTGCCGCTGCTGCAAACGGTCGATAAAGCGAATAAAGCCCGCTAACCCTTTGTAGCCCGTGCGCTCATATCCGCGGGCATATTCCAGCAAAAGCCTAAGATTGGCCAAGCGCAGCTGCCCCTCTTTCATGGCCTGCGCCACAGCTAGGTAACCGGTTCTTTCATAAAGCTCCCGCAGCAGGTGATCGGAAGGAAGAGTGGCCGCTAAACGGCGATACTCGTCCATTTCTTGCAAAAAGGAGGCGCAACGCCCGTCGCCTTGCTCCGCCCTCTGGCGCACGGCAAAATAGAGCGGGCCCTGCCCTTGATTTAACCGGATTTCGCCCAGCTCACTGGGGGTGAAGCCGTAAACGGGGCTCATCAAAACCGCCAACAAGGGGATATCTTGCACAGGATTATCGATGACCCGCAGCAGCGACAGCACAAAAGAAACCTCCGGCGTACCGAAAAAAGCCCCCGCCGTATCGCACCAGGCCGGTATACCCATACGCTGCAGCCGTCTGGCATAAACCGAAGCATGCGTGTTGGCGTTGCGCAACAGGATACAAAAATCCCTCCAGGCCACCGGACGTTGCTTTCCGTTATCGGTTACCATATACCGCTGCTGATGCATGCGTGAAATAAGGTCGGCAAGATAATCCGCCTCGGCCTCATCCATATCGGCCTCTTCCCCTTCCGGCCCAGAAAGATCTAGAATATGCAGCTGCACATCCGCTTGATCGCGAGGCGGGTATTGCGCGCCGGCCACCAGCTCTTCGTCGCCGCTATAATCCAGCTCGCCGGTTTCTTCGCTCATCAGCTGGCGAAAAACAAAGTTAACCGCATCCGCCACACCCACCCGGCTGCGAAAATTGCGATCCAATACAATGCAGGCAGGATAATCGTTCTTTTGCGGATCGTAGCGCGGATAAGCCGCCTTGCGCCGCAAAAAAATTTCGGGCATTGCCTGCCGAAAGCGGTAAATGCTCTGTTTCACATCCCCCACCATAAACAGATTTTGTTCGCGCTGCGATACGGCCCGAAAGATCATATCCTGCGCCTCATTGGTATCTTGGTATTCGTCCACCATAACCTCATCAAAATTGTTGGCCAGCTCTTCCGCCTCCGGCGTGCGAACATATCCCCCATCCTCGGCGCGCACCAACAGGCGCAACGTCCAATGCTCTAGATCGCCAAAATCGGCCACCCGGCGTTCTGCCTTTAGCGCGTCCAACCGGCTGGAAAAGCGCCGCACCGTTTCAAACAGCTGGTGAATCAGCGGTGCCAAATTGGCAATATCCTCGCGGCACTGTGCCTCGTCAAAGGAAAACAATCGCTTCAGGCGGAGAATAACCTCCTTTACCTCATCCCGGCTGGCCGCCGCTCGCTGCTTGAGCGGATGATCCTGATACCCGCGCAGCGCCTTGAGCCGCTCAAAACGAAATGCGCCAACGGCCTGGCACACAGCGTCCCACTCGCCTTGCGCCGCCGTTTTTTGCAGCGCACTGATGCCGGCCAAGTCGGCTGAGAGCGCCGGACTGTATGCCTGCTGCAACTTTTCATCCTGTTCAATTAAAGCTAAGGCGTTGCGGGTGAGCGAAGCGCAATAGTCCAGCGCGCTGCGAGCAAAACGCAACACTGTTTTTCCCCAATCGGTATCTTTCGCCGGTTGGGGGATGAGATACATCTGCTCTTTTTGTTCCAGCCATTGTTCCGGAAAGGGATGCGAGCGCACAAAATCATAAAGGGTTTCTACCGTGCGCAACAGGCGGCTGTCGTCCCGGCCGGAACTAAAAAACTCGGCAAAACCGGCAAATTCGTCGCCGGTTTCATACAGCTCCTCCAGCACCTGTTCCATGGCCTCCTGGCGCAACAGCGACATTTCTACCGCATCCGATATGCGAAAATCCGGTGATATGCCCAGCTTATAAAAATTTTCGCGCACCAGATCGTTGCAAAAGCTGTGAATGGTGCTGATGTGCGCCCGGCTCAGCAGCAACTGCTGCCGTTGCAGGCGAACGTCGCCGGGGCGTTGCAACAACAGCTCTCCTAACCGCGCCGCTATACGCTCGCGCATTTCAGCCGCCGCCGCATTGGTAAAGGTCACCACCAGCAGGCGATCCGCATCGCTGGGATGCTCCTCATCTGTCAATCGCTCAATCACACGCTGCACCAGCACGGCGGTTTTTCCCGATCCGGCCGCCGCCGATACCAGCAGGCTGCCGGATCGGGCAGATATGGCGTTTTGTTGTTCCGGCGTCCAAACACGTTGGCTCATCATTCTTCCTCCTGGCCGTTGCTGTTTGCTTTTTCACTTTCTTCCGTTTCCATACGGCGAAAAACCTCGTCTCTATCCCAGCGCTGCACCGGCCGGTCGGTTCCGTCGTCCTTTTCATGCCCGCAAACCGCACCATAAGGGCACCATGCGCAGGCGTCGTATTCCCCTGAAGCAGGCTCGGGGCGCACGTCCCCAGCATACAGCGTCTTTGCCATGCCCTCTATCAGATGCTCAATATGTTTTACCAGCACGCCCATTTGTGTTAAACTGGCCACGCTATCCAGCTTGGCGGGCTGCCCGTCCTTTAGGGCCACCGGAATAAAGACGCCTTGGGCTTGGGCCTCCATCCCCCGGATCACCGTGGGATCCTCCAGCACCAGGCCGTTCATGCGCAGTTTTCTTTGCAGCTGGGCCTGCACCCGCTCGGAAGGAACGTCTCTATCTGCGCTCACCAGCGGTTTACCGGCCGGCATATAAAGCACACCCGCAGGCAACACTTTGCCGTAGCGCTTTGTGCCGTTTTCCCAAACAGCGGCTAAATACAATATCATCTGCATATTCAAGCCGTAAAGCACATCGGATAAACGAAAATCTTTACTGCCCGTTTTATAATCCACCACGCGCACATACTTAACGCCGTCTTTTTCCATAATGTCTACCCGGTCTACCTTGCCTTCAACGGCAACCTGTTCTCCGCCGGGCAGCACCACATGCAGCGGTTCCACCGGGCCGCCCTCTTGAATTTGCAGCTCGTAATCCACAGGGGTAAACTCGCTTTGCGCCAGTTCTTCGCCGATGTGCCGTATCAGCACCTCTGCTGTGGCGGAAAGACGGGAATACAAAAAGCGAAAACGCGGGGATTTATCCTCCCAGCCGCCCAGCTGTTGCTGCACATAATCCTCTAAAAGCCCGGCCAACTCTTGCCGCAGCTCTTGCTGCGGCAATGCCGCTAAAGCCCGGCCGCTGTAACGGGCCAGGATGTGTTCCAGCAAAAAGTGCATCAAACTGCCGTATTCCAACGCATCAAAGGAGGCCGGCCTGCGTTCCTTAGCGCGCAGGCCGTAACGGCAAAAATACTGAAATTTGCACAGATAAAACCTTTCTACCTGAGAAGCCGAAAGTTTTTTTTGCCCGCCAAACAGCCTTTTGGCCGCCTGCGGCTCTAAATATACCTGCCGGTCAGATACCACCCGTTGCAGCGCCTCTATTTTTCCCTGATAATCATCCTGCTGCTGAAAATAAAGCTTTAGTGTGTCCGCCACCGGCGAGGTATCCCGCCAGTACCGGGCCGCGTATTCAAACGCGGGGCGCTGCGCCCACACCGCTTGGGAATCCGGCGCGGCAAAATCGTCGCTCACCGCAACGCCGGGCAATATTCCCTGTATTTCACGCACAAGAATGGATGGAGAACAATCTTTGCCGGCACAATCGGCAGTATGCCAAGATAGGAACAAATGCCTCCCTCCTGCTGTGACCGCAGTGTAGGCCAAAAAACGCTCCTCTAAGGCCAACCCTTCTAAACTATCGTACATAGGCAGTCCTTGGGCAAGCAACAGCCTGCGTTCCGCATCGCTAAACACCCCCGCAGGCACCGGTGTGCGGGGGAATTCCCCCTCTACTGCGCCGATAACAAACAAATAAGGCGGGTTCACCGGGCGGCTTCGATCCGCTGTACCAACGGCCACTTCATCCAACCCCTGGGGAATGAACCCGATATCCCCTGTGTTCACAACAAGGCGCAACAGCTCCATATACCGTTTTGAGGAGATCGCGGTGGTGCCGATAACCAACGCCGTTTGATCCAAAATTTGCATGAGCAGATCCCAAAGCCGCAGCTGCTCGTCGGCCAAGTTGAATTCTCCGGCGGCTTCCAGCCCGGCAGCAAGTTCTTTTAACCGCTGGGGCGCATCCACCTCTTGCAACAGGCGGTATACTGCCCGCGCCATCCCTTCGCCATCGGTTTGCGCGATTCGTTTTTCAAACGCCAGCAGCGGATCCATTGCACGGCAACGCAGTGCGTTTAACGATTGCAGCGTTTCCTCATCTTTGGGCGTCATCTGCCCGGCAAAGCCTTCTGGATGGCCGGTAAAAGGCTGCTTTAGCCTGTTGCCGGAAAGTCCCCATAGCAAAACATAATTTTCCAGCACAGAGATCTCTTCTACATCCAGCCCCGCCAAGCCGGTTTTTAAATAGCAAAAAAGCAAGTCCGACCGGTAGCCGCTTTGCACCACTTCAAAGGCGGTCAGCACCAAATTCATCAGCGGCTTAGCGTCGATGGGCTCGCGCCTATCCATAAAACAGGGAATCTCATATTTTTCCAACGCGGCGTCCAATATGCCCTGATAAGCGCCGGTATCCCGGCAGAGCACCGCAAAATCCCGGTAATGCAGCCCCTGTTCCATCACCATACGCCGGATGGTGCGGGCCACATACTCCGCTTCGCTATATGGATCGGCGGCAGCATACAGCGTTACATGCTCCACAGCCCCGGAATAAACCTCTTTTTCCGGGCGGAACAAATAGCGCTCTACCCACGCCAGATCTTCGCCGGCAAAACGGTGCGGGCTGCTTAATTCCACGGGTACAGCAATCCCCACGCCATTTTGCTTAGCCAGACGCATCAGCGCCGAGGCCGTGGCGCGCACCGAGGCAAAAAGGCCCAGTTTATCTTGGGTATTGTGCAGGGCAAAGGGATCAATGCATAAAGAAATATACAAATCTTGGGCCTGGCGCATCACCCAACGCAGCACCGAAAACTCCTGCATTGTAAAACCGTTAAAGGCGTCTAACAAAACCGTATATTCCGCAAAAAAATCAAACCGCTCCAAACAACCGGCCAATCGGGTCAAATCGTCTAGCGGGTCTAGGTAGCTCTGCGCTATCAGTGCGTCGTAGGCTTCTAACACCAGGGCTGTTTCCTCTGCCTTTTGACGCAGATTACCTTCGTCCAGCTCTTGCGCTACGCCGCGCAACTGTTGCGGTGAAATGCCGCACATTTTAAATTCCGACAGCGCCGAAAGCATACGGTTTACCAGTTCAATGCTATCCGCCTGCCGCCGGAAAAGGGTGAGCCTATCTTTCACTCCCTCTAAGGCCAACGCCATCAGGATATTTCGGCCCCCATCGTCCAACCGCCTGCCGGCCAATCCGCCCGTTTGGCGCATCACCAGATCGCACAGCCTGGTAAAGCTGGTTACCTCGATAAAGCGGGCTTTTTGCGGACCCAACCGGTGCAACACCGCCCGCTCGGTTTCAAACGAATACTGCTCCGGCACCAGCAGCATCACCTTTTGTTCCTTTTCGGCTAACTGCGCCGCCTGGGAACGAAGATATTCGGTTTTGCCGCTGCCCGAGCGGCCTAAAACAAGGTGCAGCAAACAGGTTCTCCTCCTTATTCCTGAAAAAACACAAAAACACCGTTCTGTGTTGTTACCGGCCGTAACCGTCAATATCTGTTTCTGTGCACACAAGCATCGCACCTTGCCGCCCTTCTCTTTGTGAGGTTGGGTAGTTTAACAGTGCAAATGCCCAACGTGAATAATGCACGGCAAAAAGAAACAGCCTTCCTTCCATTGTTTATCAGCGCCCGGCTGGTAAGAGCGCGCAAAAAGCCACCCTTTCTCTACCCACTTTAAACCCACGCCTCCGGTTTGCGCTTTGAGCCATTATAGCACACAAGGGCGCCAAAAAGAAAGCAGACAGTATTGCCACAAGGGGTTACTGCCCGCTTCTCTCATTTTTTATCGCACATAAGACGACCGGTCGACCGGTTCCTTTATTCCTGCCCGGCAGGGTTGGGGTGTTCTTGCCGCTTGCCGGCAGCCTCCAGCGCACAGTTTTGCACCTTAGCAAAGGGAACGTTAAACTGCTGCGCCGCCCGTTTCACATCTTCATATTCCGGCTTTTGCTTATAAATACCCCGGCCTTCCCCTACTTTGATACGCACCTCTCCATAGGGGGTATGCACTGCTTCTTGTTTGGGCGCAAGGATATATCTTTGGCACACACATTCGCGTACCCCCAGCGTTGTGGTATGCAAAAGCATGAGCTGCACCAGTTCTTCCTTTTTCTCTTCATGGCATAGGCAGGTAAGCAACACACCGGGGCGGTTCTTTTTCATCCCGATGGGGATGGTGAACACATCCAGCGCACCGCCTTCTAACAGGCGCTCTGTGGCATAGCCAATCGCTTCTGGGGTCATATCATCCAAATTGCATTTAAGCTCCACGACCCGATCGCTCAACCTATCTGCCGGGCTCGCGCCTTCACCCCAAAAGGCGCGCACACAGTTGGCTGCGGCAAAAACCTTTTTTCCCAAACCATACCCCACCTTTTGCACCACCATTTGCGGCATGGGGCCAAACGACGTTGCAAACTTTCGCAGCAGCGCGGCGCCGGTAGGCGTGCAAAGCTCCCCTTTCACCGAACCGCCGTATGAAGGAATGCCCTGCAGCAAATAAGCGGTTGCCGGGGCGGGAACCGGCAACACACCGTGTGCACAACGCACATAGCCGCTGCCGACATGTACCGGCGACGCCGTAACTACATCGGGTTTTAGCCAATCCATCAAAAGGCAAAAGCCCACAACATCGGCAACAGCATCCAGGGTGCCTACCTCATGAAAATGGATCTGCTCCAAAGGAGCGCCATGGGCATGCGCTTCCGCTTCCCCGATCAGCCTGTAAACATCTCGCGCATTGCTCCGCACTGCTTCTGGTAAATCCAGCCCGTCGATCCACCGGCAGATATCTGCATACCCCGCATGGTGGTGGCTGTGGGCTCCTTCTTCATGATGGTGATGATGCCCGCCGTTGTCGTGTCCATCATGGCTATGCGCCTCTTGCCCATGCGAGTGGTGATGTTCGTGGCAATGCGCCTCATGTTCATGATGGTGTTCCTGCGCATGGGTATGCCCAGGCAGCGTTGCTTCCGCAGGATGGCTGTGCACATGCCCATTTTCGCCAGAAGAAAGGCAAACAGCCCCACCCGCTAAGGGAACATCCTCAACCTGTTCCTCTTTGCCGTTTACCGTAATTTCCATCTGTGTGCCGGTTATACCACAGGTTGCGGCACTCTTACGCGCTACCCGCACGCCGGGCAAACCTAAACTGTTCATGGTATCAATAAAATGCTGCGGCTCAGGGTAAAGCTCCAATAAAGCGGCGGTCAGCATATCGCCTGCGGCCCCCATAGCGCATTCTAAATACAAACGCTTCATTCTGTTTTTCCTCCTATATGATTGATCATACTGGCCAAATACCCTGCGCCAAATCCATTATCAATATTCACCACACTAACGCCGCTGGCACAAGAGTTGAGCATCGAAAGCAATGCCGAAAGGCCGTTAAAATTAGCTCCGTAGCCTACGCTGGTGGGCACAGCAATCACAGGGCAATCCACCAACCCGCCGATTACACTGGCCAGGGCGCCCTCCATACCCGCCACCGCTACAACCACTCTGGCGTTCATGAGCGGCTCTAACCTAGAAAGCAAGCGGTGAAGCCCCGCAACACCCACATCATACAGCCGCTCCACCCGATTGCCCAGGGTTTCAGCCGTTACGGCGGCTTCCTCCGCTACGGGAATATCGCTGGTGCCTCCCGTGGCTACCACAATCAGCCCATCCGCACTGATTTGCGGGCGCTTTCCCACTATACCGATGCGGGATACTGCATCATACCGCAAATCCAACTGCTCTTCCAGCGCAGCGGCGGCATCCGGCGCCAGCCTGGTGATGAGGATATTGCGCTCTCCCTTGGCCAGCATAGCCTGCACAATACCGGCGATTTGCTCCACTGTTTTTCCTGCGCCAAAAATGACCTCCGGCACCCCTTGCCGCACCCCACGGTGATGATCCACTTTGGCATAGCCTAAATCTTCAAACGGGCTCATCTTCAACTTTAGCACCGCTTGCTCCGGCGTCACTCCTCCTTGGCTTACCTGTTGCAGTAATTTTAAAATTTCATTTTCTTCCATGCGCTTCTGCTCCTTTGTATTCGTCGCTTAGTCTCCGCTTCTTGGGATCAAATCCAATAAAACGGCCTCAAATTTTCCTTGCAAGGCGTCAACAATCTCTTGCCGCAGCGCCAACGCCCGAGAGAATTGCTCTTGCGGCAACTGCAACCGGGCTGCTTGATGATAACAGCGCAGCCTAAAATCCGTAAAGCCTAACGCAAACAATGCCTGCTCCCCTTGTTCCACACGTTTTAGCTGCGCTTCATCAATGGGCTCTCCCTGCGGAATACGGGTAGCGAGGCAGGCATACGACGGTTTATTATAGGTAAACAACCCCGCCTGACGGGACAGAGTGCGGATCTCCTTTTTGCCTAAGCCGCATTCCCGCAACGGGGAACGTATGCCCAGCTCTTGCAATGCGCGCATACCGGGCCTATCTTCTATCTGATCGGTTGCGTTGGTGCCGTCTAACAGCACCTGGCAACCGTCTTCCCGGCTTACCTGCAACAGGCGGGAAAACAATGCCTTTTTACAGTAATAGCACCGCATCGGCCCATTGGCGGCCACTTCGGGCTGGGCTAGAATATCAATGGGCACAACCTGCAAGCTAACTTGCAATTGCTCCGCCAACCGGCGGGCGTCGTTGTGCTCAAATTGTGGCTGAAACTGCGATTGCACAATGTAGGCCCTCACCTCGCAGCCCGACTGTTTGGCAGCATACAATAAATAAGCAGAATCCACCCCGCCGG
Source organism: Candidatus Gallacutalibacter stercoravium (assembly GCA_018716975.1). Lineage (GTDB taxonomy): Bacteria > Bacillota > Clostridia > Oscillospirales > Acutalibacteraceae > Gallacutalibacter_A > Gallacutalibacter_A stercoravium. The sequence goes on from DVJE01000024.1 coordinate 25,708, forward strand.
AAAATGCAACGCCTACCTTAGAAAACTGCTGAAAAAATTTTGTTAATTGCACCCAAACCGTCCCTTCTCCGCTTGCGCAATTCATTATGTAACAAAAAAAGCCCACAGCAAGGAAAAGCGGCACCCCCAAAATGAAGCCGCAATACATCCAAGCTTTGAGCCTTCTGGCAAAATGCGGGCTTCCTGCCCACATCATGAATTGCTTGTTTATCAACATGATTACACCTTTTTACTATAAACCCGCCCTGTGCTGTTTGTCAATCTTGCAATACTGGTTGTGCCAAAAGTTTTGTGCTATTATATGGTAGGCATAAGTGTTTTTTACTTTCTTGATGCACCATGATTGGGAAAACGCCAGTTTCGTTCTTTTGCCAAAACCGGCTATTCAAGTTACCGCTCTACTGTGTTATACAAGTAGCTGAAAACACAAAAAATCAAATATTGAGTAATAAAGAGGTGAAGATACATGCACATTGTAATTATTGACGGCCAAGGCGGCGGCATGGGACGGGCGCTAGTGGAACGGGTGCGCAGCGTCCTTCCACAAGCCACAATTACAGCTGTAGGCACCAATTCATCTGCCACGGCTGCCATGTTAAAAGCGGGTGCGCATCAAGGCGCCACCGGAGAAAACGCCGCGCGTTATAACTGCCAAAAGGCAGACATCGTAATGGGCCCCATCGGCATTATTCTGGCAAATTCTATGTTGGGTGAAATCACCCCGGGCATTGCCGCCGCAGTTTCAGGATGCGACGCGCAAAAAATTCTCATCCCTGTTTCAAAATGCCATGCCCATATTGCCGGGTTGGAAGAACTCTCTTTTCCGCAATATTTAGATCAAGCCATTTCTATCCTTCAAAAAATTTGCAACGAACCTACATCCCGCTCTTGTTAAAAAATAGTTGAGTGTAAAACCACCACCGCAAGAAAAACCGGCATTCTGTTTTGTTTGCTCCTTATGGTATAAGCTTAGCGCAGCAGGTAACAATAAGTTATGCGTTTGACAGCGCATGCAAACATGGAAAGGAGCAGCCAAAAATGCCGCATCAGGATAAAAAAAGGAACGAAAAGCCGGCGATGGAAATACCTGTTCGCCGTGTGAAAGAATTGCAAGACGACACCTTCTTTGATTCCACCGAGGTGGCTTCTGCCACCGAATGCACGGGATTGCAGCCCACACCGCCCACGGATCCCTCCCAAGCGGAAGCGTATCAAGAACTCTATGACGTTCCTCTCAATACCGCTCCCAGCAATCATCAATTGCAAGAGGAACATCCCGAGCGATAACGCGCCGCCGAAGCGATATGGGTTTTTCTAACGGCGCCCCCTTTGAAAAGCAGATAAAGATCGCTCGTTTTAAGAACCGGTGTAACAAAAGTTGCGCCGGTTCTGGTATCTATTATTTATTTCATAATTTTTATAGCTTAAAATCTTTTTTACTTTTGCGCTTTTGATAAGCACAAGTGCTGCGATAAAGAGATAGCAAAACTTTTTTGCGGCCTATCTTTGCCTATCCTATTTTTCTTAAACATAAAAAAGCTCTATGCAAATGACAATCCATTCGCATAGAGCTTTTTTATGAGCTTTGTGCAGACCCTGTTTTTACTCACGCTAAGGCTGTTTGCCCTTTCTTTACGCAAGCCATGCTTGCACCCCAAAATAGGCAAGCACTATGACGCCCAACACAATACGATAATAGCCAAAAACTTTGAAGTCGTGCTTTTTGATATACCCCATTAAGAACTTGATGGCCACAACCGACACAAGAAACGCTACAACCATGCCGACCAATAAAACGATCCATTCTGTGGTAGAAAATGCAAATCCCGCTTTTAACAACTTGTAGCCGCTGGCGCCCAACATGGCGGGAACCGCCAAAAAGAAAGAAAACTCTGCCGCGATATAGCGCGAACAGCCCAGCAGAACCGCGCCTACAATGGTGGCGCCGGAGCGCGAAGTTCCGGGAATAAGAGCCAACATTTGGAACACACCAATCCATATGACGGTGCGGTAATCCATTTGCGCCAGGGTGCGGATCTTGGGTTTACGCCGGCGGTTTTCTATCACCAAGAATAAAATACCGTAAAAGATGAGGGTAATCGCTATGGTAACGGCGTTATAAAACCATTCTGTAATCCGGTCGTCAAACAACAACCCGATAATACCCGCCGGGATGGAAGCGATGAGCACCTTACCCCACATCGACATAGTTTCCCGGCGCATACCAATTCCGCCTAGGCGGTAATCCGACGTGCCAGCATTCCCCGCCCTGCTTCTAAGATAAAAGGGATTCAGCTTGCTAAAATAAAGAACAATTACCGCAAAAATAGATCCCAATTGGGTGAGCACCATAAATGTATCCACAAAACTTTTCGATCCCTGCAACTGAATAAACTCATCCAATAGCAGCATATGGCCTGTGCTGCTGATGGGCAACCATTCGGTAATGCCCTGCACCACACCCAGCAGGATGGACTTTAATACTTCCCAAAAAACTTCCATGTAGCTACCGCCTATCTTTCATAAAATTCTTTTTCCCACCGTCAACCTATTTCTATATCAACACCAAAGCTATTTTATTATATGGTATAAACGGATAAAACACAACTTTTCCCGCTTAATTTTGCAGCCTCCTTTTTTAAAAACATAAAAACGATGAATCACAAAAAAGGGAGTGTGGCTTATGCCGCACCGACATTTTCTCGGTGCAAAAACTAGAACGCTTTTGTCATCTGCGTCAACTCCCCCTTTTCTAAAAACACGGCGCCTGCTTAATAATAAGATGATTTTTCACATCTTACAGTGAACCCGTAGTTTGCGCCCACATGTGTGACAAACGCCGGAACTGTCTCTTTCTTTTTACAAAAAATAGACAAATACAAGCAATTGATGCTGTATCCCGTAACTGAATTATGGTATAATGTGTGCGCAAATATTTTCCTCCATTCCATTCGCGCCCGCTTGGCAGAGATAGGGCCTGTTTTTCCCTAAAAGGGAACACTGTATTCATATACGGAAAAACGGGCTTTTTTCTTTTGCGCCTAAAGCCCCTGCCTATTTTGTTTTCAGGCAACTTGGTGGCGTTATTTTTATTACACCCGTCTTTGTGCGCATAAAAAGCAAAGCTGGCCGATGTTCCCATGCTCCTATCCCACTGGGAGCAAAACCAATTTTTTATTCTCTTGTGGAAGTTCCCTTTTCTGTTGCCGGCAAGAAATGCCGTGCTTAAATGGGGGAACCGAACAGGATTTACAATTCCTTGTGTTATGAGCAGGTTGCGCGTATCCATCAAACCGCGTTTGCCGGCGCTCGTTCATATAATTGATAGGCATTTTGTCTTGTTTGCCATAACACTTATTCAAACTCATTCATTTCAGGAGGTTCCAATGGTATTTTCCAGTCTAACCTTTTTATTCGCGTTCTTTCCTCTTTCTTTACTGCTATATTATGCAGTGCCTTATCGTTTCAAAAACTTTATTTTGCTGCTTACCGGCCTTGTCTTTTATGGATGGGGAGAGCCTGTTTATATTATCATCATGATTATCTCCATCTTTATCGACTATAGCGCCGGGCGAATTATGGATCATTTTTCTGAAAAACCTGCGATACGAAAAGCTGTGTTGTTGGTATCTGTTGTGATGAACCTGGGGTTATTAGGGGTATTTAAATACAGCTCCTTCTTCATCAGCAATATAAACGCTCTGTTTGGAACCTCCCTCACGGATCCTCAGCTACCGCTGCCCATCGGCATTTCTTTTTATACGTTCCAAAGCATGAGTTATTCCATCGATCTATACCGGCGTCAAATCCCTGTGCAAAAGAATATTATCAATTTCGGCGCATATGTAACGATGTTCCCTCAATTGGTGGCCGGCCCCATTGTACGATACGAAGATGTGCACCGGGAGTTAAACCACCGCACAATAACAACCGACAAAATCGCCGACGGCGTTTATCAGTTTATTGTTGGGCTGGCAAAAAAAGTGTTGCTAGCCAATAACCTTGGCTTTTTATGGACTACCATTAAAGCCCTACCGGTGCACGAAATTTCTCCCGCCACCGCCTGGATTGGTATTTTAGCGTTTACCTTCCAAATTTATTTTGATTTCAGCGGCTATTCCGATATGGCGATTGGTATGGGGAAAATGATGGGCTTCCACTTTCCTCAAAACTTCAATCTGCCCTATATTTCAAAAAGCATCAGCGAATTTTGGCGCCGGTGGCATATCACATTGGGCAGTTGGTTTCGCGAGTATGTTTACATCCCCCTGGGCGGCAACCGCAAAGGGATGAAACGCACGGTAATTAACCTGTTAATTGTTTGGACCCTAACCGGTTTTTGGCATGGGGCCAGCTGGAACTTTTTGCTGTGGGGTTTATACTTTGGCGTAATCATTGTGGCCGAGCGGCTGTTCTTAGGCAAACTATTGCAGAAGCTGCCCGGGTTTGTTCAGATCTTTTATTCCTTCTTTTTAGTCGTTTTGGGATGGGTGCTGTTTGAGTTTGTAAACCTGCCCGATGTATGGAACTATCTAGGCGCCATGTTTGGGGCAAACGGCACGCCCTTTATCGACACCTCTTTCTTGTATTACTTGAAATCTAACCTAGTGGTGTTTGCCTTGGCCATTATTATTTCTTCTGGGATTGTTCAAAAGGGTTATGCTATCTTAGAACAAAAGGGCAATTGGCTGGTGCGCTATGTTACCCCTGTGGCCTGCATTCTAGTCTTTTTGTTGTGCACCGCTTATCTGGTAGATTCCACTTACAACCCGTTCTTATATTTCCGTTTTTAAGCGCGTATTGTTATCCCTGAACGATGTAGCCAACAGGCCGCCGTATTTGGCTGTGGTTTGCATCTCTGATCCAATAAATAAAGGAGCCGACTCATGAAAGGAAAAAAATTCGCTGCGCTTGCGTTTTTCATTTGTATGTTTTTATTGCCGATTCTTACTTTTGCACTGCCCGCAAAACAATTTTCTGAAATTGAAAACCGTTATTTGGAAGAATTCCCAACACTCAATTTGCAAACCATTATGAACCGCAAATTTATGAACGGCTTTGAAAGCTATATTGCCGACCATTTTGTGGGGCGCGATCAATGGGTAGCGGTAAAGGGTTACTCTGAATATGCCATGGGCAAGCGCGAAAATAACGGTATCTTTTTGTGCGACAATGCGCTGATTGAGCATTTAGAAGAGCCCAACGAGGAGTATACGCAACAAAACATTCAGGGTATTCGGGATTTTGCCCAAAATACCGGCAAAACCCCCTATCTCATGCTTATCCCCTCCGCCTCAGAAATTCAGCAGGATCGGCTGCCGATGTTTGCCCAAACCTGGAGCCAAAAGGACTACACCGATTCCATCTGTTCCGCTTTGGAAGGCGTGGTAACCCCCATCGATTTGTATGGCACGCTAACCGAGCACAAGGATGATTATATTTATTATCGCACCGATCACCATTGGACCACATACGGCGCCTATTTGGCGTACCAGCAGCTTTCGAATTATCTACCGCTTGTGTCATTAGAGCCCGAAAGCGTTGACAATCCTGTTTCAGATAGCTTTTTAGGCACTCTCTATTCTAAAGCGGGCTACCGCAATGTGCAGGCCGATACTATGAATGCTTACCGCATTCCAGAAGGCCGCACGGTGCAGGGCTCTGTGTTTACCGGCCAAGAAACCAAAGAATACGATTCCCCTTATTTTGCCGAAAAGCTGGATGTAAAGGATAAATACTCCTACTTCTTGGGTGAAAACCAGCCTATTGTTACCTTAAACAGCAACGCCGGCACGGGGAAAAAGTTGTTAGTCTTTAAAGACTCCTATGCGCACAGCTTGGCCCCCATGCTGACAGAAAGCTACGATCAAATCACCTTGGTGGATTTGCGTTATATCAACGGCGGCTACAGCGAGTATATCGATGTGTCGCAATACGACGATGTGTTGATGATGTACAGCGTGGATGTCTTCGCGCATCAGCAAAACCCCTCCAAGCTCAGCAATCCCTAATCGTTCACAAGCAAACAGCCGTGCGATTCAATTGAGTCGCACGGCTGTTGTCATTCATATATTTTAGCGAAAAGGCTCCCTCTAACTAGGCCAAGGGAAGTAAAAAGCTGGAACGGGTATCAATAATTTCGCCACTTATATCGCTTATCCCACACCATAAATAGAGAACTTTATGTATCAAGCGCAGCCTTCTGTTGTAGTAAGACCGCCGCTTGTTCCTCGTTTGTCGGTATAAAATGCCCTTCTTCGAGCTTTTCCCATCCCTCGGATTTGCCTCCGGGGATTTAATTTTAGCACGTCAAAAATCTCAATAACCAACGCTAGAGAAATTAGAATGTAAACACACCAAGCTAAATATGACACAACGTGTGCAAAAGTTAATGATGCATACCACAAGCGGGGTATTCTCCTCCCAGCGGAAAGAACGCTTCTCTCACTTCCTTTTCGCTCTTCTAGCTCTTCGAATACAAGGGCTGGCTGTTTTCCCGAATGAGAAAACGGCCTGCGCACACCAAAAAATAAACTTCATGCACTTTGTTTGTGTTCCCTGCGGGGTGCGGCCTATTTTTCTAGAGAGGGCGACTGTTGGTGGTATACAACAATCGCTATTTCAACGATTTTAGGAGGAATATTTATGATTATACCAATCAATAACGACCTACGGCCAAAAGTAAATCAGCTGATAGCAGACGAATGGGCAGGGCCAATTGTGGTAACAAAAGGCGTTGCGCATGATACCTCAACCGCCGACGGATTTGTTTCTATTGACAACGGGGTATTAACCGGATATATCCTCTACACCATTCAAAACCATCAATGCGAAATATTAGCCTTACAAAGTTTGGTTGAAAATCACGGCATAGGTTCCAATTTAATAAAATCGGTTATCAATATCGCAAAAAGCAGCAGTTGTACACGAGTTTGGCTAATAACGACCAACGACAATGTTCACGCCATACGATATTATCAAAAGTTCGGGTTTGAACTAACCGGGGTTTATATCAATGCCCTTGATGAATCAAGAAAACAAAAGCCGTCGATTCCTCAGTTTGGAAATGAAGGCATTCCATTGAAGCATGAGTTCGAGTTTAGTTACTCCTTGTAACCCTGCAATCGTCGCCCGGCAAAAGCACAGGCAAGGGTGCGTCCAGCGTCATGGAATCCGGCGTTACGATACAATCCCGTGCCAGCAGTACCACGCCTGCTTTTCGTGCCTGCTCCAACGTTTGGGCAAAGGCTGGATGGGTGCGCAAGTTCGGCTTAACACAGCACACTCCTTTCATCTGTACTACAAACAGCAAATAGGCTTGATATCCCTCATGCTGCGCCTGGCATAACTCTTGCACATGCTTGATCCCTCGCTCTGTTGGGGCGTCGGGAAAATAGGCTTGGCCGTTTTCTTCTAAGGTAACGCCTTTCACCTCCATCAGCAAAGGGCCGTTGGGGCGTTCCAGATAAAAATCCAAACGGGAATCGCCATAGCGAAACTCCGGTCTAACAGCGCTAACCTCTCCCATTCCGCCGTTTATCAACCATTCCCCTACTGCTGCGTTGGGCGCCTGTGAATCGATATTAATCAGTAGATTATTTTTGTAAACCGCAATGAGATCGTATTGGGTTTTTCTCGTAGCCAACTTTAAAGCCCTGCTTAACACTACGTTAGCCCCGGGCATCAGCAGTTCTTTACAGCGGCCGGTATTTTTAACATGGCACAATTCTTTGTTCCCATTGATTTCAACCCAAGCGGTAAATCGATTCGGCCGTTCTAAAAAACGCGCCACACATACATGCTCGTATCGCATTTGCTCACCATATAAAAAATATTAAATATATTTTTCTGATTAACTTTTTATTTGTGATACTTTCCGTTTGAAGCAATTTGAAACGCCCTATAAACTTGTTCGCACAGCATAACCCGCGCCAACTGATGCGGAAACGTCATGGGGGACATAGAAAGCCGTAAGGCCGCCGCTTGCTTTACCTGTTGCGAAAGGCCCCAAGATCCGCCGATGATAAACGCCAATTTTCCGCAGCCGTTTACTGCCTCTCGTTGCATATATTCTGACAGCGCGGTGGATGAAAGCTCCTTCCCTTCAATACACAAGGCAATTATCTGGGCTTCTTGCGCCCTTTGCAGCAACCTTTGCCCTTCTTTTTCTAAAGCGGCAGCTATCTGTGCTTGAGATGGTTTATCCGGTAAACGGCTTTCCTCCACCTCTTCAATCGTAAAACGGCAAAATGCACCCAACCGCTTGGCATATTCGGCACAGGCTGCGCGCCAATACGCCTCTTTTAGTTTGCCCACACAAATAATCTGAACCGCTATCACGCACATTCTCCTCTTACGTCTACCTGCCGCCGGATAAACCGGCGGCATTTTCATAACGTTTACTTACTTTTTAACCGCAATAAGCAACACCAGCGCGTGGCCAGATAGAAAAAAGAAACGCCACCCGCGGTTCTGTCTTTTATAAAGGCACAGCCTGTTTTACAAGGAACCGGGCTTGGTTGTCTGCCGTTCTGTCCTATTCGTTGATTTCTTACACGCAAAAAGAGGCGGTTAATAAACAACCGCCATTCCTGTGCATTCTCTACTTGCCACCAACAATTTAAAATCCACCCCTTCTTTCATGCCGCACTGGGTCAAACAGCACAAAGAGGTCTGATATGCTAGCTGAGGCAAATTATTTTCATCGCTCAAATGCGCCAGCACAAACCGGCGCGTCCCCGACAGCACAAAGCCCGAAAGCTCCTGTGCACAAGCCGTATTGGAAAGATGGCCGCTTTTTGATAAAATCCGTCTCTTTAGCGGATACGGATAGCTGCCGTTTTGCAGCATACCCACATCGTGATTGGATTCCAGCACAGCCACATCGGCGCCCTTTACCGCCTGGCGCACATTAGGCGTAATATAGCCTAAATCCGTGGCGATCACCGCTTTGCGCCCGTCTGCTGTATGTACACAATAACCCACGCTTTCACGTGCATCATGAGAGGTGCGAAATGGTACAACGCACATACCGCCCACACAAATTCCCTTTTCTTCCGCCACATAAGCCGGGTATTTGCCGTTGAGCACCTCCATATCGCACAGCGCTTCTAACGTGCCTTGAGAAGAATACACCGGGATCTGATAACGGGAAGCGAGCACCCGCAGGCCTTGAATATGATCCGAATGCTCATGCGTCACAAAAATAGCGCGGATGGATTTGATATCTAGCTCATTCTCTCGCAAAGCGCCCTCCAGCTGTTTGGCGCTGCGTCCTGCATCTACCAAAATTCCTTCTCCACCCGAGCCTATATAATAACTGTTGCCGCTGCTACCGCTAAAAAGCGGGCACAACTTCGCCATTTGCCTTCTCCCAACCCACAGATATAAAGCCACAACTCATCCACCGGCCTGCAAATCATTCGCAGGCCGGCATTTACTACCTTTTTATGATTCAGCCATTTGCCTTTAGAGTGCTTTCGCAGGCACCTTCTCCGGCACCGAAGCAACTCGAATATCGGCGCCCAAAGAGCGGAATTTTTCTACCACCGCTTCATATCCGCGCTCAATATGCTCCACTTCATCAATTTGGGTGACACCGCGCGCAACCAAACCTGCAATGATCATCGCGGCACCCGCACGCAGATCCACTGCTTTTACCGGCGCGCCCACCAGCTCTTTTACGCCTTCCACCACGGCGATCCTGCCGTCCACCGAAATTTTCGCACCCAAACGGCGCAGTTCCTCTACATAGCGGTAACGGGAATCAAACACGCTTTCATTGATGATACTCGTTCCATCCGCAATCGAAAGTAAAACCGCAAACTGCGATTGCATATCGGTGGGGAAACCGGGATGCGGCATCGTTTTAATATTGCATTTATTCAAATGATCGCAGCCGATCACCCGCACAGACTCGTCATATTCTTCTACGGTAACACCCATCTCTTCCAGCTTCGCGGTAATAGACTCCAAATGCTTGGGAATAACGTTATGCACCACAACATCGCCCTTGGTTGCGGCCGCAGCTACCATATAAGTGCCTGCCTCGATTTGATCGGGGATGATAGAATAGGTAGCTCCTTCTAAATGATCAACTCCGTGTATTTTAATCACATCCGTGCCTGCACCACGCACATCGGCCCCCATCGTATTTAAGAAGTTGGCCAAATCTACAACATGCGGCTCTTTGGCAGCATTTTCAATCACCGTTAGGCCCGGCGTTTTTACCGCCGCCAACATAATATTGATGGTAGCGCCTACCGTTACCATATCCAAATAGATATTATTGCCTTTTAGCTGCTTAGCCGAAACATCCACCATGCCGCCTTCTAAGCTATAGGTGGCGCCTAAGGCAGAAAAGCCCTTTAAATGCTGATCAATGGGGCGCACACAAAAATCACAGCCGCCGGGCATTGCCACAACAGCCCGAGAAAACCTGCCCAAAAGAGCCCCTAATAAGTAAGAAGAAGCCCGCATTTGGCGTACCGGTTCATATGGCGCCACCATAGAAGCAATTGGTCTGGGATCAATTTCCATGGTAGATTTATTCACCATGCGCACCTTAGCGCCCATTTCTTTTAAAATGCGGGCAAAAATTGCTACATCGCTAATATTGGGGATATTTTCAATGCGACATACCCCATCGGACAAAATCGTTGCTGGTATAATGGCATCGGCTGCGTTTTTCGCGCCGCTTATATACACATCCCCCGTCAGCCTGTTACCACCGGTTACAATAAATTTATCCACACGGCACACTCCTAATTCCTATCTCAACTTTTGAGGCTCTCTTCAAGCACACGATAATTGTGCGGCTCTTCTCTTACTCTCCCCGCAACAGCCTCAATATATGCAGGGCTCTTTAGACAAAATATAAAGGCCTATCTTCTTCTTTGTTTTAAAATAACAAAAGCAAAAAAATTGGCCGGTAATTTCAATGTTATATCGAAAAATCATAACGTTTTATTCTAGTGCAGTAATTATGATAATACATTATTCATAAATTGTCAATTACAGTAAAATTACAAGTGTGTCATAAATGCTGCAATCGTTCTTCGCAGTTGTCTCTCTGTTAATTGGTGCTTCGGTTCCCGCCGGCTAGCAATGGGGCAATATCCGGCGGCAAGGGGCTATGAATTGTCACCTTATCCCCTTTGGGAGTAAAAAAGCCAACCTGGCGGCAATGTAACGCTTGGCGAGGCAGCAGCGCCGTGCTCCCCCCATACAAATCATCCCCTACCAACGGATGCCCGGCGTTGGCCATATGCACCCGTATCTGATGCGTGCGCCCGGTTTGCAAAGTGAGCAGCACAACTGTAAAAACAGTTGAATTGCAAGAAAGATCTTCCAGTGCCCGCCACTGTGTTACAGCCTCTTGACCGCCTGCGCCCACTTCCCGGCGAATTTTACTACCCGCCTGTAAACGAATGGGGGCGTCTATCACGCCCTCACCCGTGAGTGTACCTTCGCATAAGGCTAAATATTCCTTTTGTATGCTCTTCGAAATACAATAAGCCGCGTGGGCATTTTTCGCTACGATTACGGCCCCTGAGGTTCCGCTATCCAACCTGCCCACGCAACGAAAAGCCCATCTTTCTTTTCTGCGCGCGGCATAGGCCGCCGCTGCGTTAGCCAAAGAGTCGCAATCATGGCCTGGCGACGGATGAACGGGCATCCCCGGCGGCTTATCAAATACGATCACATCGCCATCCTCCCAAAGTACGGGCACATCTACCTGCAAGCCGGGCAGATGGTTTTCTCCGGCGGGGGGATGGATCTCTAGGAAATCACCTTGTTGTAAACGCGTGGTGGCAATAGCCGGCCTGCCGTTTAATAAAATACCATTTTCTGCTTTTTTTAGCCGCGTCAACGTGCGGGCTGAAACACCGCAATATAGCCGTAAAAAACTTTTTACCATTGCGCCGTCCCACTGGGGAGGGATTCTCCAATCCATATTTTCACCATCCTTGCTGGGTATCGCGGCCCGCCGCCCCATTTATCCGTTCACAAAAACGCAGGGTGGGAGGCTCCCACCCTGCAAAAAAATTAAGGATTCTATTTATTTAACTTCTACAGTCCAACCGTGGGTATCCTCTAAGCGGCCCCATTGAATGCCGGTAAGATTGTCATACAGCTTTTGAGAGATAGGCCCAATCTCGCCGTTGTTAATGGGCATAACCTTATCGCCCCACTTTAATTCGCCGATGGGCGAAATAACTGCAGCCGTACCGGTGCCAAAAGCTTCGTTCAGCCTGCCCTCATCGGCCGCCTTAGCCACTTCTTCAATAGACAGCTGCCGTTCTGTTACCTTATAGCCCCAGGAACGCAGCAGCTCAATGGAAGACATTCTGGTAATACCAGACAGGATAGAGCCCTGCAGCGAAGGGGTGATGATTTCATTATCGATAACAAAGAACACGTTCATCGTGCCCACTTCTTCGATGTATTTGCGCTCTACGCCATCCAACCAAAGCACCTGGGTATAATTTTGCTTTTCCGCCTCATCCTGTGCCTTCAAAGAAGCCGCATAGTTGCCGGCTGTTTTGGTAAAGCCCATGCCGCCACGCACCGCGCGCACATAATTTTGCTCTACATAAATGCGAACCGGGTTAAGCCCTTCGGGATAATAAGCGCCCACAGGGGAGCAAATAACGATAAACAGCAGATGGGAAGCGGGATGCACGCCTACATGGGGATCCACACCGATGATGAAGGGGCGAATATACAAAGAGGTGCCTTCCGCCGTGGGGATCCAATCCTTATCCACAGATACCAGCTTTTCAATCGCTTTTACGCAAAAGTCCTCATCAATCAGCGGGATGCACAGCCGCTCGTTAGAAACATTCAAACGAGCCATGTTCTTATCTGGGCGGAACAGCAGCACCCGGCCGTCAGCCGCCTTATAGGCCTTCATTCCTTCAAAGACCTCTTGCCCGTAGTGCAGGCACATTGCCGCCGGATCCAACGATAAAGGCCCATAGGGTACGATTCTTGCATCATGCCAACCCTGACCCTTATCATAATTCATGATAAACATATGATCCGTAAAAATGGTGCCAAACCCCAACTTAGATTGATCTTGGGGCTTTTCTTTGGGATGCTTTGTGAGCTCCACTTTGATTTCCTGCATGGAAAACCCTTCCTTCCGCTTTGTTATATAAAATTATAACACCTGCAGCATATAGCCGCAAGGGATGAACACAAAGGATACGCTTTTACAACAAAAAAAGCCCGCCCCAGCACAAAGCTTAGGACGAGCTAAAATTAATTGCCCGTGGTACCACCTAAATTTCCGCCTACGGCGGCTCAACCGGCCAGGTAAACGCAAGGTGCGATACCGCCGTTTCCCGTTAACGGAGGAAAGCCGCCGCAGCCTACTATTGATTCAGCTGCAAAACTCCGGGGCCACTTCTGGTTACCACCCGCTTCACGAAGACTTACACCTTCCGTCTTCTCTCTGCGCATAAGCGGGAGCCGTACTTCTCCCCATCCACGTCGTTACACTATATAGATGAATCTGTAGCTATTATAAAGCGGCCCCTTAGAATTGTCAAGCAAAACTGCAATTTCAAATGTCTTTTCCTGCAAATTGCTTACAGGCGTAGCCCTTTTGGATAGCGGTTTTTTAGCCTTCCTCCCGAGCATTTGCCGAAACCCAGTATCATCCCCTGCACAGCTACACCAGCATAACCCTTCCAACTTTCGGGAACAGATAACTCTTCGCCATGCAGAAAAGCTTGCAGCGCGTCTGTATCGCTCAAGTAAAGCGCCAACACCTGACGCAGCTGCTCCGGTTTGGCCGCCATAAATAGGGCGTGTTCCGGTTCCACGCGCCCTTTTTTCAGCTCTCCTGCCGGCACGCCGGCGCGCAACACGCCAAGGCCTGTTAGTTCCGGCAACCCATGCGGAAAAAGCAAAACCGCGTTTTGAAAGCGGCCCGCTTCTCCCCAAGGCGGCGCCGCAGCGCCGAATAGCTGAACGAACAATTCGTCGGTTTGTTTCTTTTCATCGCCGCGCAGAGCATCGGGGACAAATGCAGTGTAGCCGGCGGCTTCGCCTTCTCCCTGCCGCCGCAGCCGGGCAACAAAATGCCCTTCGCCGCCATCCATTGGGAAAATACGCCGGGCGAGGCTTAGCGCTTCTTCGCCGCCACCCCAAGCGGGAACAGCGGTTCGCCCATTTTGCATCGGCCCCGGTTCCAGTGAAAAATCCGGATGATGCTGCAAAAAAGCGCTGATAACCTGTTCATTTTCCTGCGGCGCATAAGTACAGGTGGAATAGACCAAAACGCCTCCCGGCCGTACCGCTTGGGCCGCTGACTGCAAAATCATCTGTTGCCGTTGAGCGCAGGCTTCTACGTGCGCGCTGCTCCATTCCTGCGCCGCCTCCGGATTTTTGCGAAACATCCCTTCGCCGGAGCAAGGGGCGTCTACCAACACGCGATCAAAAAAGCCCGCCAAACGCTCACACAGTTTTTGAGGGTGGCAGCTGGATACCACCGCATTGCGCACCCCCATACGCTCAACGTTAGAAAGCAGAGTGCGGGCTCTGGAGCCCACCACCTCGTTGGCCCAAACCAGCCCTTCGCCTTGTAGCAGCGCCGCAATTTGGGTGGTTTTTCCGCCCGGCGCGGCGCACAGATCCAGAATCCGTTCGCCCGGTTGCGGATCCAACATGGTTACGGCGCTGGCGGCGCTGGGCTCCTGCAAATAAAACGCGCCGGCATGATGCAACGGGCTGTTGCCCAAACCTTGCGCCTCGTAGGGCAAATAATAGCTGTGCGCGGCAAAAGGCGACGGCGTAAGCGGCACGGGGAACATCGCCTGAAAGGCCGGTTCCTCACACTTTAATGTATTGATACGCAAAGCGCGGTAGGGTTGTTGCTTCATACAGTTTAAAAAGGCCGGATATTCCCCATCCAGCATTTGGCGCATACGCAGCAAAAACTCCTGCGGCAAGCCGTTTACCTGTTCCATTATTGCGGCAATTAAGCCGTTCCCTCCTTGTATTATAGAGTAGTAGTGATTAGAGCCCCTCTCCAAGGGCTGTGTGCTACACTGTAAGGGATGCTGTGGATCGGTGCAAACCTCCTACCACAAGATGGTTCTTGAAAGGTTCCAACCACAGCCCCT
>DVJE01000025.1 GCA_018716975.1 Candidatus Gallacutalibacter stercoravium
CTCGAAGAGGGGCGCGAACGAAGTGAGCGAAGAGTTGACTCCGCCAGGAGGAAACAGCCCGTACCCTCGCAGAGTGGCGCGAACGAAGTGAGCGAAGAGTTGACTCCGCCAGGAGGAAACAGCCCGTACCCTCGCAGAGTGGCGCGAACGAAGTGAGCGAAGAGTTGACTCCGCCAGGAGGAAACAGCCCGTACCCTCGAAGAGGGGCGCGAACGAAGTGAGCGAAGGCAGCTTTACGCATATTATACCACAAAAGCTGCCCTCTCTAGAAAAAACAGCGAAGAATGGCGTGAAGGCCGTTGCGCGTATGGTGGACCGGTAACCTTGTAATATTTACAGATGAAAAGAGACAGGCTTGATGCCTGCCTCTTTTTGCAACCGCTGGTTTACCGTTTAACGCCGGAGAAAAAATAGATGTCGTCGTTATCCCCTAACAGATCCACCGCAAAGAGCTTTTGCCAGACCTGGGCCTCCTGGTAGGCGGGCCCCAGGCCGGTGGAAACGGCGCCAGCCGATCCACTGTGCCGCCCGTTGATGGTTTGCCGGCTTTCGCTGTGGGCCACGATAAAACGTCCGCCTGGGCGAAGCAGCCCATATACCTGCCGGGCTAAAGCCGCTTTGTCTCCAAAATGCGGGTAAGCGCTATAGACGACGGCTACGTCAAAGCCGGTTTCGGTAAATTGTAATATATCGCTGGTTACAAAACGGGCGGTGGTGCCGGCAAACTTTAGCCGCGCCTGGGCTATCATGTTCGCGGATAAATCCACTCCCACTACCTCGGCTGGGCGGCGGGCCAGCAGCTCCCCGGTAATAGCGCCGGTGCCGCAGGCAATATCCAGCACGCGGCAGCCCTCTTTTACCTGGGCCAAGGTGACAATAGCGGCCAGTTTCTGGGGATCGTGGCGGCAGTTTTCATCCCAGTGAGCGGCACGCGCATCAAAGTAGGCTTGCACCTCCTCGGTGCGGATGCTTCCCCCGGCGGGATATGTGTGTGAGGGGTTATGATTCATAGTATCCTTCCTTCTTTGGTTGTAAGGTGCGAAAGGGGCGATTTACCGCCCAGCGGGACGGGGGAAAAACCCCGCTTTTTGCAAAGCCAACACGAACAGGGGCACAAATAAAATCTGGATGGCGATACCCGGTAAACCTGTGACAAAAGCAGCGGTTAAAAACATGGTAATGCCGTAGGGCTGACCTGCAAGACCCAAAAACAGGGCGTTTGCCAGGCCGGATACGACACGCCCGCCTAACATAGCTCCCAATAGCGCGGGGTAAAGCGGGCAGCGCAACTGCCGGTAAAGCAACCCGGTAAGACAGCCATAAGCGCACAACTCCAGCATCATAGCCGGCGCCGTGGGGAAGATAGGAGGCATGCCGGTGACGACGGAAGACAGCAAGGGCACAATGCCGCCGCAGACAGCGCCGTATTGCCAGCCGCATAACAGCCCGCACAGCAGCACAGGGATATGCATGGGCAAGAACACCGAACCGGCCCCCACTAAGTGGAAGGCCGAGGGCAGCACTAAGCCCAGCGCGATGCAAAGCGCCGTGGTAATCATATTTTTGGTAGCGGAATGAACTCTCTCCATGTGAAACGACAACCTTTCTCATTTATTATTTTTATTCATCTAGCTTCTGCCATCAGCCGTTAACTGGTTCCGAAAAGCAAAGCTGCTTTTGGCAAAGTTTCGGTTACAGAAATGCTCGAAAACACAAAAACGCCAGGGAACCGGATTTTGCTTCTGCAAAAACCGCCTTCCTGGCGTAAAATATCAGTATATTATACAAAATGTAATATGATTACCGCAGTGCCAAGCCTACCAAATCAAAAAGCAGATTAGCCGTTACTTTTTGAAAGGCAAGAAATGCAAAACGATTTGCCCATTCGTGCCCTGGCAAAACAATCGATTATCGGCTGCGGCCGCCTTCCTGACGACATAACACAGCGCGCGGAGCTTCAAACCATACAAAGAGATATATGGCAAGCAATATATTTCTGCCACCCAACATATTATACTTGGTGCAACGTTTCTTTGTCAATAACCGCCGGTTGCAATCCGGCGCAAAGGAGCGCGAATCAATTGTTTGCAAAAATTGTGCGGGAGGGGCTTGACAAGATAATTGTGTTATTGTATTATTGTACCACAGAGTTAATACAACAGTACAAGAGAAACGGAGGAAAGCTATGACATGGCAATTGACCGCCGACAGGCCTATTTATTTGCAGCTAATGGAAGCGATTAAGCTGCAAATTGTGTCGGGCGCTTACCAGGCGGGGGAACGGCTGCCTCCTGTGCGGGACATTGCGGCGCAGGCGGGTGTAAACCCCAATACGATGCAAAAAGCGTTGTCGGAACTGGAACGGGACGGCTTGGTTTACAGCCAACGCACCGCTGGCCGGTTTATTACGGAGGATGAGAATATGATAGTGAAAATGAGAAACGAGCTGGCGCAAGATAGGATCCAGGCGTTTTTTGAAGGCATGAGCCGGTTGGGCTTTACCCGTGAAGAGACGATGGAGATGCTCAACCGAGCGGCCCAGGAGCAACAGCAAAAGGGGGATTAACATGGAAACATTACTGCAATGCACAGATCTAAGCAAAAGCTACGGATCAAAAACCGCCCTGGACGGCGTTAGCTTTTCACTGGAGCGGGGACGTATTGTGGGGCTGCTGGGGCCCAACGGTAGCGGCAAAAGCACCCTTATTAAAATTGCGGCGGGGCTGCTGACCCCTACGGCGGGCAGCCTGCTGGTGGAAGGAAAGAAGCCGGGCCCGGCCACCAAAGCGCTGGTGTCTTATCTGCCTGAGCGCACCTACCTCAGCGCTTGGATGCGCATATTTGATATTGTGGATTTCTTTGCCGACTTTTACCAGGATTTTGACAAGGCCAAGGCCTTTGAAATGCTGGATAGGCTGGGGATTAACCCTCGAGATCGATTGAAAACCATGTCTAAAGGCACCAAAGAGAAAGTGCAGCTTATTTTGGTGATGAGCCGCAATGCCCAGCTCTATCTGCTGGATGAGCCCATCGGCGGCGTGGATCCGGCGGCGCGGGATTATATTCTCAACACCATCATCCGCAATTATAACGAAAACGCCACCGTGCTTATTTCCACACACTTAATAGCGGATGTGGAAAACTATCTTGACGACGTGGTGTTTATCAATACCGGCCATGTGGCGCTTGTTTCCTCTGTGGATGAAATTAGAGAGGGACAGGGCAAATCGGTAGACGCCCTGTTTAGGGAGGTATTTAAATGCTAGGTAAATTGATAAAGCACGAAATCCGCGCTACCGCTAGAACCTTTTTGCCCATGTATGGCGCCATATTGGTGTTGGCGGGCATCAACCGTTTGTTGATGGCGATTGAAGCGGTAAATTCGCTGATGAACATCTTCAGCGTTTTGATGACGGTTTTGTACGGATTGTTTATTGTAATTGCATTTGTACTAACTGTAACAGTTATGATCCAACGGTTTTACCGTAATCTGTTGGGCGACGAAGGCTATTTGATGTTTACGCTGCCGGTGCGGCCCTGGGCTCACATTGTGGCCAAAGGGATAACCTCGATTATCTGGCTCTTTCTAACCGCCGTGGCCACTTACCTTTCGGCCTGTATTCTTTCCATTGGTACGGGAGCTCAGATGATCAACACCGGCTTTTTCTCTGATTTGGGCCGCGCATTGGATCGCTTTGGCGCAGAATACGGCGTACACGGGGGCTGGCTGATGGCCGAAGGCATTTTAGGCGTTTTGCTGGCGCTGGTTTTATTCATTCTGTTAATTTATGCGTCTATTGCCATTGGGCATCTATTTCGTTCTCATCGGGTGCTGGCCAGCGTGGGGGCTTACCTGGTAATTAGCTTTATGTTGCAAATGTTGTTGGCTGTGTGCATGATAAGCGGTGTGGAATACGATAGCACTTTTGTGGATTGGACGGCCCAACAGTCGATGCAGTTTGTGGTGTTCTTCGCGCTGCCGGTTGTGCTGTGTGTAGAAATCGCCCTGTCGGCAATATTCTTTATCATCACCAATCAGATTTTCAAGAAACGCCTCAATTTGGAATAAGTAAAATGTAACGGCCAAAGGGCTCGAGAGAAACCGCCGTGGGGAGAACTTCCCCACGGCGGTTTTGCGCGGGGAACTTTTTGGATGGCGGCGGTTGCCGGAGTAAAAATTTAGCAAAAGGCTTGCTTGTGACGCGGCGTAATAAGTTACACTAGAAAACAGGAGGTGCCGTATTCATGAGTAAAATGGAAAAAGACGATAAAATCAATAAAAACAGAGCCATACCATCCAATTATATGACGGTAGGCCAGGTGGCCAAGAAAATGGGGGTTACGGTGCGCGCCCTGCAATATTATGATAAAGAAGGGGTGCTTTGCCCATCGGCGCAAAGCGAAGGGGGCCGCAGGCTTTATACCGACAAGGATGTGGTGCGGCTGCACCAGTTGCTTTCGTTAAAGCAACTGGGCTTTTCGCTGGAGGATATTAAGAAAAGGCTGCTGCCTTTGGATTCGCCCGCCGATGTGGCGGCCGCGCTTGAGCAGCAGGCCGGCGATATACGAAAAAAAATACAAGCCCTTTCACTTTCTTTGCAGCAGATTGAGGTGCTGCGGGCCGAGGTGCTGCAAATGCAGGCGGTGAACTTTAAAAAATATGCCGATATTATTGTTAACCTGCAAATGAAAAACGACTATTATTGGCTGATTAAGCATTTTGACGACCAGACGCTGGATTATATTCGCGGCCGCTTTGATAAAGAAAGCGGGCTGGCCTTTTTAGAAAGGTTTATCAACCTGCAAGAAGAAGCGCTGTGCTTGCAAAAAGCCGGTGTACCGCCGGAAAGCGAACAAGGCCAAGCGCTTGCCCAGGCGTTTTGGGGCATGGTGATGGACTTTACGGGCGGTGATATGGCTATGCTGCCCAAGCTGATGGACATCGGGCGTTTTGCCCAAGCAGACGGTGAATGGAAGGAGAAACAAGCGATTGTGAACCGTTACATTGAACCGGCGCTGGACGCTTATTTTACAAAACTGGGGACAAATCCCTTTGAGGAGGGGAAGAAATGAGCTGTGCCATTCAGGTGGAGAGCCTTAAAAAAAGTTATGGCTCCCGAACCGTGTTAAAAGACGTTAGTTTTTGCGTGGAACAAGGCGAAATATTCGCCCTGCTGGGAGTAAACGGCGCTGGAAAAACCACAGTGCTGGAATGTGTGGAAGGGCTGCGCCGCTATGACGGCGGCCGCGTTTTTATAAACGGCAGAAGAGGCGTGCAGTTGCAGTCGGCGACCCTGCCCGCTCACATCAGGCCTATGGAAGCGGTGAAGCTGTTTGCCAAGTGGCGCAAGGCCTTGGTGGATCAAGAGATGCTGGAGGCCCTGGAGATTCCACAAATGGGCAAAAAACAATACGGGCAATTGTCCACAGGGCAAAAACGGCGGCTGCACCTGGCTTTGGCGCTAACCGGCGACCCGGATATTCTCTTTCTCGACGAGCCCACCGCCGGTTTGGATGTGGAGGGCAGGCGTTCCTTGCACGGGCAGATCCGCGCGCTGCAGGCACGGGGCAAAACCATTGTGCTGGCGAGCCACGATATGGCTGAGGTAGAAAGCCTATGCAGCCGCATCGGTATCTTAAACGGCGGCGTGGTATCCTTTTGCGGCACCGTGGCCCAGCTGACCCAGAAGGTGGGCAGGCAGTACACCATACGGGCGGTAACCGGGCAAGGGGAAGAGCGCCTAGAGGTGGAGAATGTGGAAGAGGCACTGCTTGCCTTGTTGCAAAAGTACCAGCGCCAGGATGAAGCCATATTAGATTTGAGCGTAAGCCGCGGCACGTTGGAACAGCATTTTATAAAATTAGCGGGGAGGCGCGCGCAATGAAGGCGTTTTTCTATGGGGTTGCCCTGCAGTGGCGGTTGGACATACGCAGCAAGACAATGCTTATCACCTGTTACCTAGTGCCGCTGTTATTTTTTGCCCTGATGGGCGGCATATTTACCTCTTTGATGCCCCAGGCCGGTGATACGTTGATACAATCCATGACGGTGATGGGCGTTTCTATGGGGGCTCTGATTGGATTGCCCCCCTCTTTAAACGAGGTGTATAGCGGTGAGAGCAAACGGGTTTACCAGGTAAACGGCGCGCCTGTATGTTTTGGCTTGGCGGCTATGGCTTTATCGTCTTTTTGCCATTTGCTGCTGATGTGCGCCGTTATCTATTTTGCCGCGCCTTTGGCTTTTGGGGCGGCCTTGCCGGAGAACCCGGCGGCATATTTCGGTGCGCTGGTGGTTTTTATCGCCGTTTCGCTGGCTGTGAGCGGCGTTCTGGGGGTAGCGGTAAAAAATCAAGCCAAGCTTACCATGGGTTCACAGATCTTATTTTTACCGTCTATTTTACTGTCTGGCGTTTTCTTCCCGGTGGAGCTGCTGCCGGACGCCTTAGAAAAGCTGGGCGCTTTCTTTCCAGCCTACTGGGGGTACCGGTTGCTGGCAGACGGCGGTTTATGCCTTGCCAACCTGTGGCCGTTGGGGCTTTGCTTGCTGCTGGCAATCGGCCTGTGTGGACTTTTTTTGAAAAAATAAAAATTTTTTGTGATATTCTGGCGGCCGGTGCGTCTTATTTATGGGAGGTGGAAAAGTGGACGGCGCGAAATACAATTTTGAAAACGTTTATGAATCGTACTTTAATGAAGTTTTTCGCTATGCCAAAAGCTTGACCATGGACGAGCCGGCGGCAGAGGAGCTTACGGAAGAGACCTTTTTTCGCGCGTTGCGCGCCCTGCCTTCCTTCCGCGGCGATTGCGATATTAAGGTGTGGCTGTGCCGCATTGCGAAAAACCTGTGGTTGACCCAACAGAAAAAGAATGCCCGCCTACATCCTGGTGAGGATGTGTTGGAACAGGTGCCGGACACACAGGATTTTGCCGAAGAGCTGGGCGATAAACAGGCGGCTTTGCGCATCCACCGTTTGTTGCACGGGATGGATGAGCCCTATAAAGAGGTATTTTCGCTGCGGGTGTTTGGGGAGCTCTCCTTTCGCGAGATAGGGGAACTTTTTGAAAAAAGCGAGCATTGGGCCTGCGTTACTTATCACAGGGCCAAACAAAAGATTCTGGCAAAAATGGGAGGTAAGCCATGAAGGATTTGGATTGTTCCGTTGTTCGCGATCTGTTGCCGCTTTATGCGGAAAATATGGTAAACCCCGACACCGGGCGGGCCGTAGCCGCCCATTTGGAGGGTTGTGCCGATTGCCGTGCAGTTTATGAGAATATGCAGCGTAAAATTCCTGTGCCGGTAGAGGAAAATCAAAAAAAGGCCGAGCCGCTGAAACGGCTGCGGTTCCATATGATTTTAAATATTATCAGCTTTCCAATTTGGCTGCCGTTGTTGCTGGCGGCCTGCGCTGTGGCGCTTGCACTGTATGTGTGCATTTGGGCCGTTGTAGTATGCCTGTGGTGCGTGCCTGTGATTTTTGGTGTTTTGAGCGTGGCAGCTGTTGTGGGAGCAGCGGTTAGCTTTGCTCAGGGTCTTGCTGGCAATGGGCTGCTGTTTGTTGCCCTGCTGTTTACGGGAGCGGGCCTGGCGGTGCTGTCGTTTGTGCCTTGTTTATTGCTGAGCAAACAGGTGATCCGCCTCACGAAGGCGCTGACTAGGCGGATAAAAGCCCTTTTTGTATCGGGAAAGGAGGTAAAATAACCATGACCAAGCGTATGAGGATTGTGCTGCTGTCGGCTGTGGCCGCAGTGGGCGTGGGATTGGTGTTAGGCTGTATCGCTGTTTTCGGCCTTGGGATAACCCAAGAGAATTTTGAAGCGCGCAGCGAAACTTTTGAGCAGGATATTGTAACCATCCACGCGGAACTAGACAGCGGGGACGTTAAGCTTTACCGCACCCAGAGCGACGAAATCCAAGTGCTGTATTATGACAATGAAAATCATTATTTTACCGTAGAGGAACGAAACGGCGTGCTGGCGATCACCAGAAAAAGCCTGCCTTGGTATCAAGACCCGGCCGGTTGGATTCAGCTGGGGGGAAGGGAATATGATGTGGAAATAGGCGTGCCAGAGGACTTTGCCGGCACTTTAGAGATACAATCCACAGCAGGCAGCGTGCAGGCGGAGGATATTGTTTGCCAAGGGGCGCAAATTTCTTCCACTTATGGTGAAATTACATTGGAGCGCGTTACCAGCAACGGCGCCCTAACGGTAACAGCAACCGCGGGCAATATTACGCTGCGGGAGGTTGCCAGCGCAGGCGGCGCCCAGGTGAAAAACACCGCCGGCAATGTTTACCTAACCGATATGCAATGCGAAGCGGAGCTGGAGGTGGGCACAACCGCCGGGAATGTTGAGCTTAACAGTGTCAGCGCTTTGCGGGGGATTCAGGCAACCAGTTCCAGCGGCTGGGTTGGCGGCACAGGTATTGTGTGCGAAGGTAACTTTTCGGCTTCCGCTTACAGCGGCGGCGTGGCTTTTACGGACGTAAGAGCCGAGGATATCCGCGCAGAAACCACATCGGGAGATATTCAAATGTGGAAGCTGCAAGGGCAAAGCATCCGGCTGCAAGCCGCGGCGGGCAATATTGACGGCAGCGTAACCGACGGAAGGGAAAATTACACAATAACCAGCTATACAGCCAGCGGCAACAATGATGTGGCCCCGGGCTCAAGCAATGGAGAGAAGATTTTAGAGTTGAACGCAACCAGCGGCAACCTTCGTTTTTCTTTTAACGATCGGTAGCTCCACGTAGATCCATCAATTATTTTGGCCGTCTGCTTTTGCAGACGGCCATTGTATATGCTTAAAAATATCCTCTAATCTTGGCAAAATAAAAGGATGTTGCTATTTTGCTGTAACATAGAGCTGTTACGCTTTTTTGAGCAGTGCCCGAAGGATCAGGCCCACGCCCCCGGCCAACATGCCGAACATCATAATAAACTCAAACAGGCTGCTGGTGCGAAAATAAATGCGCACGCTGAGCACCAGCGCCAAGATGAGAACGGCCAAGCCGATGGTAAAAACCAGTTTGCTTGCAAGCGCCCGCGGGTTATACACCAGCATGCCGATGCCCACCACAAGAGGCAAAGCAGCCACGCCGGTAGGCAAAAAGAAGCCCCCCAGGCGTAAAAAGTACCAGTTGAAAGTAACCTCTGCCGACTGTAATATCCAAAACACGCCCACTGCGGCCAATATAATTCCCACAATCAATTCGGGGAAGAGCGAAGAAGGCGTTTTTTTATGGCGGTTCTTATCGGAGCGATAGGTGCTTTTGCTGTTCCATCCGCTTTTTTGCGGCATTGCGCCTCATCCTTTCTTGTAACGGTTTACAGCTTATCAAAATCATCCGAGAGAGTTGGTAGGCTGTTTCAGCGTGGGGTAAGGCCCATTGGCCCATTGTTGCCAGTTGCCTTTTTGTTGTAACTCATCATAGCACGTTAAAGCAATGGGTGCAAGGCTGCGCTGGATGAGAAAAGATGTTACGGCCAAAGAGGCGGAAAATGCCCGCTGTTCTTGATTTCTTACCTTAGGCGATTGACAACGGAAGTTGTTTTCTGTATGCTGAAAGCAATTGTAAAAAGGTTACAGGTTAAAGGAGGAAACGTTGTGAAGCTGCAATATTTGGGGACGGCGGCAGCAGAGGCCATCCCGGCTTTATTTTGCCAATGTGATATATGCCGCGCCGCACGGCGCAACGGCGGGCGTGATATTCGCGGCCGTTCGGGGGCTATTATCGACGGTGTGCTGATGATCGATTTTCCCCCTGATATCTACTTGCATGTGTTGCGGCACAATCTAGATTTGGCTAAAGTGAAAAACTTGCTGATTACCCACTCCCACAACGATCACTTCGATGGGCAAGAATTAATGATGCGCATGCCCGGCTGCTATTGCCATATTACGGAGGGGGAGCAGGTACTGCACGTTTACGGCAACGAAGAGGTGGGGCGGCTGTTTTTTGAGGCCCAGCGTTTGGAGTTTGGACGCACCACGGTGGACTTTTTGACCTATGCCCAGTTGGCGCCTTTTGTGCCGGTTACCGTGGGAGGTTACCGGGTTACAGCCTTGCCTGCCCGGCATAAGTTGGACGAGCACGCCTACTTCTATCTAGTGCAAAAGGACGGCAAGGGTTTGCTTTATGCTCACGACACGGGTCTATTTTATGACGAGGTTTATGATTATTTAGCCCGGTGTGGCGGTCGGTTGGGCATTGTTAGCTTGGATTGCACCTCTTGCGCCGGAAAGGACGGTGCAAACCATATGGGTTTGCCCGACAATTTGGAGGTATTGGCGCGGTTGCGCAGCCAGGGCAATGTGGATGACGCCACAAAATGTGTGGTGAATCACTTTAGCCACAACAGCGGAATGCTGTATGAGCAGATGTGCGAGGCGGCGCGCCCGCACGGATTGCTGGTTTCTTACGACGGCATGGTGGTGGAGGGCTAGCCAAACGGTGCGCCTCCCCTGCCCATAGCAAGATAGAGAGCGGTCACCGGTGCAACCGGGGGCCGCTCTTGTGCTGTGTGCTAAAAATATGGGGTGGAAAGAAAAGATGTTGCCAAGGCCTTACGGGCTTATATGTAGTAAGAAGCAAAGAAGGGCTTGCGGTATTTTGATATAGCAAATGGCCTGAATGGATGCGGGGCCAAACAGCGGCACTGGGATAGGCCGGCGGTGTAATGCACATGCACTTAAAGCCGTTTTTTGAAGGAAAAAGGCCAACCCAAGCCAAAGAAAAAACGAGTATATTTTAGATTTAGGAAAAGAGCCATTGTTTATTAAAAAACCGGTTACATCTGTGTGTTATACTTTGCATAAAGATTTAGAGTTAGGCGAAAGGAGTTAAGGGGCGTATGAAAAGCAGAGCGGGCAGAACGTTGCTGGGGCTGTTTGTGGCTTTGGTGATTTTGTGCATTGCTCTGGCTTTGCTAACCATAGGCGCCCGGCCGCCCCAAGAGGAAACAGGCGCTTCTAGCGTTGATACTGCTCTTAGCCAAAGCGCGGAGATTTCCGTCCAACGGCGGGAAGATCTGCTTTCTATGAAAGTGACCAACCAGCAAGGCAGCTACACCATCTTATCGGTGACGGCGTCGGGATCTGACACCGATGATTCCGAGCAGGTTTTAGCATCGGGCGAAATGCAGCAAGACGGCGTTTTGGCTGATGGAACGATTGTTTATCAAGTTCAGGAACTAGAAGGATTGCCCCAAAATGAAACCTTAGTAAGCCAAGTGATGCAGTATGGCGCAGAGATGAACATCACCGAAGAGGTGGGGGAAACCGACGACCTGGATCAGTTTGGTTTAGCTTCCCCCCAAGCAACGGTGACGCTTACCTATGAAGATGGGGAAAGCTTTACCTATTATGTTGGCGATCAGCCCCCGGTGGAATATGAGGAGCCCCAATACTACCTGGTAGCGGAGGATTCTAATTATGTTTATATAGGCAGTGTAGACAACCGCTTGTTGGGGGATGTGTGCGCTCTGGTGGATACGCAAATATTAGAAGAGGAATCAGAGGAGAGCCAGGAAGAAGGGGAAGAAACCGGCGCATCTGGCGCGATGAATTGGCTGCGCCTGTCGGGCGGCGCTTTTGAACAGGATATTTTGATAACGCACGACACGGCGGGCAACCTACAGATAGAGCAGCCCTTGGCCGCCCCCGGCAACCAGGAGGCGGTGAATTACATTGCAGCCAGCCTATCGGGGCTAAAGGCGCAAAATGTGGTTGCCGTTCATCCTGATAGCGAACAGTTAGAAGAATTTGGTTTGGCGCAACCCCAAGCAGTGCTAGAATGTGAATATAACGGCAAAGAGGTTTGCTTAGAAGCCAGCCCGAAGGATGAGGCGAGCTATTATCTACAAGTAGCCGATCGGCCGGTGGTCTATCAGGTTAGCGCTGATCGGGTAAAAGCTTGGGCACAAGCAGATCTGCTTTCGTTGCGCAACGAACAGGCCCTGGTGGTAAGCCAAGACAAAATAGCGGATTTAGAACTAACCGTGCAGGGGCAATATTTAACCTTTACCGCCACCCGAGAGGAAGATCCCTCTCGGTCTACCCAAGACAAAACCTATTACACCTATACCTTGTGGGCCCAAACGCCGCAAGGGCAACAAGCCGATGCCGAAGACTATGCGTATCTGCTGGAGAGGCTGAATGAATTACCGCTGGTGGGATGGCCGGACGGCGGGGCATTCCCTGAAGGGGAGGTAGCGCTGTGCGTAACCTATTCTGGTTTTGACGGGCAGGGCGGGCATACGCTGGAGCTAATCCCCGGAGGGGAAGGTGGGCGCTATGCGGTGCGGCTGGACGGCATATATCAGGGGTTGACGCCGGGCTCCAGCGCAAAGGCGGCTGTGGAAGCAGCCCAGGCCTTGGCGGAAACGGAGTGATTTTATTGATGTATGGTACCCCCCCAATGAAAGCTTTGACAAAACAACCAATAAACCGCTTAGGTGCCGCCGGTGGCACATATTGAAGCCGCTGTTGCTTATGCTATTGTTAGAACCTGGGTACACAAGAGTTTTAACGCTAGAGAAGCGGTATGGCTGGGGGATTGAGCCCATGTATGGAGGAGGAAAAACGTTTTGGCAAAAATAGATTATGACGTTGTGGTGGTGGGCGCAGGCCCTGCCGGAATATTTACGGCCTTGGAGCTAACCCGCTTGGCACCGGATAAAAAGGTGCTGGTGGTGGATTCGGGCAGCAGCATTGAAAAACGAGCTTGCCCGGCTCGCACTTCGGGTACCTGCGCCCATTGTAAAACCTGTAGCATTATGAACGGCTGGGCGGGCGCAGGCGCCTTTTCAGACGGCAAACTTTCTCTTTCGGAGGAAGTGGGCGGTAATTTGACAGATTACCTGCCGGTGGAGGAAGTGCGCAGTTTGATTGCCTACGCAGACTCGGTTTACCTGCATTATGGCGCGCCGGATATTGTGTTTGGCAAAAGCAACCGCTTTGCCGACCAAATTTCTTATGAGGCCCACAAGCACGATATTAAGCTTATCCATTGCCCGGTGCGCCATATGGGAACAGAGTACTCTTATCAGGTGCTCAGCGCCATGTACCATTTTTTGCAACAGCAGCCGAACTTTGAATTTCGCGAGCGCACAACGGCGGATTCTCTTTTATGCCAAGAGGGAAAGGTGTGCGGCGTGTATCTTACCGGTTCCGATGGGGCGCGCACTTTGGTGCGCTGCGCATATGTTGTGGCGGCACCGGGGCGCGGCGGCGCTGCCTGGCTGAGCCGGATTGCCCAAGAAAACGGGCTGCAAACCACCAACAACGAGGTGGATATCGGCGTGCGGGTAGAGGTACCCAACGCTGTGATGGATCATTTAACCAAAAACCTTTATGAAGCTAAGCTGGTGTATTATTCCGATACCTTTGAGAATAAGGTGCGCACTTTTTGCATGAATCCGGGCGGCATTGTCAGCGAGGAGCATTATGAAGGCGGCGTTACCGGCGGTATTGCAGTGGTGAATGGGCACAGCTATGCCGATGAAGATAAACACACAGAAAACACCAACTTTGCTTTGCTGGTGTCTACCCGCTTTACCGAACCTTTTCGCCAACCGATTGAGTATGGACGGTATATTGCCCAGCTGGGCAATATGCTTACCGGCGGGGGGATTATGGTGCAGCGTTTGGGGGATCTGTTGCAAGGGCGCCGCACCGATGCCACGCGTTTAAAAAAATCCACAACTGTTCCCACCTTAAAAAACGCAGTGCCGGGCGATTTATCGTTCGTACTGCCGCACCGGCATTTAACCAGCATTGTTGAGGCGCTGCGTGCCTTTAATAAGCTGGCTCCGGGCCTTTATTCGAGGAATACCTTGCTGTATGGTGTGGAGGTAAAATTTTATTCCTCTAAGGTGGCGGTGGGAGCCAACTTTGAAACCGCCATTGGCAATTTATACGCCATAGGGGATGGAGCGGGCATCACCCGGGGGCTGATGCAAGCATCGGTTACCGGCGTGGTGGTGGCCAGAGACATTGCGAACAGAGAGCAGAAGGCTTAACAAAAGGCACTACTTCGAGTGAAAACAGCAGGAAATAAATGGATATCGATAAAAAGTAGCAGAGGCCGCGCGGGTTTTGCCCGCGCGGCCTCTGCTACTTAAGTAAAGGAGGGAAAAAAGGAGAAGAGATTTATGAAAAAGGGGTTTTTAGGTTTCGTCGCGGTGCGATAGATAGCACAGGATCACCTCTACCGCCGCTTCGATGCCGATGACGCCACTGTCCAGGGAGATATGATAGGAGTGGGCGTCGCCCCACTTTTCATCGGAATAATAATTATGATAGCTTCGCCGCCGTTTATCCATGCGAACCAAAAGATCTAAGATGCCGTCTTCTGGCTGCTTGTAAACTTCTATGGCTCTGCGCGCCCGATTTTCCATAGATGCGTGGATAAATAAATTTACGCAATTGGGCAGCCCGCGAAGAATGTGATCGGCACATCGCCCCACAATAACGCAGGGGCCCTCGCTAGCCACTTGCTTGATAACATCCGACTGCACTTTATAGATGCGATCGTTCATGGTGAGATCGGCAATGTTTACCGTATGGTTGGCGGAAGCATACAGCCCCATTGCAAGGGAATAAATGAGACTATCGTTGGCCCGTTCCTCTACATTGTCAAATAAATTTTCATCAATACCGCTTTTTTGCGCCGCTTGAATGATAAGCTTTTTGTCATAATAGGCGATGCCCAAACGGGAGGCTAGTTGACGGCCGATTTCCCGGCCCCCGCTCCCGTACTCGCGGCTGATGGTGATAATAAGATGGTTGTTTTCCATAAAGCCAGGTAATCCCTCCCTCTACGGTAAAGTGTAATTCTCTTTATGGTAGTATGGTCTAATAGAAACCAAATATTCCCAAAATAATTGTTTGTGAACAATATTTGCTTTATTTATATTATGATACCATATTTCTTGAACGAAATCTACATTCTAATATGAATTTCTCATAAAATGATTGCCAAAAAATGCCGCCTGTGTTTGGGAATTATTCCCAAACACAGGCGGCAGGCAGAAAAATCATAGGGATAAACCCAGTATTTTTTCCGCATTGCCTTTTAAAATGAGACGGTATTCGTTTTCTTCTAACCCCAGGCTAAATAAAGTTTCGAGCTCTTGTTTGTGGTTCCACATGGGAAAATCTACGCCAAATACGATGCGCTGAGCGCCATAAGCGCGAATTAACTCTTTAGAGCGCGTTTTGCCCAAAAAGGCAAAGGAACTGGAGGTATCCAGATAGCACTGGCGATCCTTGAGATATTCTAAAGCCAGATCCCATAAAGACCAACCGCCAAAATGGGCGCCCACTACCACAAGCTGGGGAAACTCGTCTAAAATATGGGCCAAGCGGGCTGGATGGGAATAGCCATAGCGGTAATCGCCGCAGTGAATCAGCAAGGGCATTTTGCCTTGCAGCCAGCGGTATAGGGGCATCATCTTGGGGCAATCCATATCAAAACGCTGCACGTCAGGATGTATTTTCACCCCGTGCAATCCAAGAGAGGGAAAGCGCTTTAGCTCAGCGATGGGATCTTCCATATCCGGATGGATGGTACCCAGGCCGATTAATTCACCGGGATGCAATTTGCACTGCTCTGAAATAAAATTGTTAATGCTTTGCACTTGGTGCGGCGTAGTTGCCACAGATTGAACCACCACGCGGCCGACGCCGCCTTCGCGGGCGCTGGAAAGCAGCCGTTCAACTGTGCCGCAGTTATTCATTGTAAGCCCGTAAAAATCGCCGATGCTTTGCGATGCTTTTTGGGCGATTTTCTCGGGGTAAATATGGGCGTGGAAATCCACGATTTGATCAGGGGTTACTTGTTGCAAAAAAGGATGCATGTTTGGGTCCTTCCTTTCTTTGGGGCATCCGGTGGGCTACAAAAACCCGTATAAATATACCTCACTATAAAAATATACCGTTTACTTGGCAGGTTTTCAATACCTGAAAACCTGCCAAGCGGGAATTTTGCTATCTGTATCCTGTTTGCCGAAAGCCGGTAGAGGGGGTTTATTGACATTTACTTTACCTTTTTATAAAATGAAAACGGTAATGAAAAATTATCCAAAGGCACAAGGCGCCCGAATTTGGGCTTTTATGCCTTCTAGCCGGAGGAGAAGGGAGCCGCTTATGGCTGAAATCAAAGCTTTTCGCGCCCTGCGGTATAATACCGAAACTGCTGGGGCTATTGAAACTCTAACCTGCCCGCCATATGACATTATTAGCGAGGAACAAAGGCAGGCCTATTTGGCTGCGAATGCAAATAATGTAATCCGGTTAGAATTGCCTCGCGGAGAAAGACCGTATGAGGAGGCCGGCGAGTGGCTGCGCCGTTGGGAAGAAAGCGGTGTATTGCGCCGCGACGACAAAGATGCGCTGTATATTTATGAAGAAGAGTTTACGGCGCGCGGTGAAACCAAACGGGTAAAGGGCGTTATTTGCCGGGTGAAGCTAGAGGAATTTTCTAAGGGTGTTGTGCTGCCTCATGAAGAGACCTTGTCTAAGGCGAAAGAAGATCGGCTGAATCTCATGAAAGCCACCGCATGCAATTTTAGCCAGATCTATTCTCTTTATATGGATGAAACCCACACCACCCGCAACCGGCTGGATGCATTGTCGCAGGATAAGCCCCAGGTGGAAATGGACGACGGACAGGGGGTTATTCACCGCCTTTGGGTTGTGACCGACCCAGCGGCCATTGCGCAGGTGTGCGGGGATTTTGCCGGACGCAAGCTGTATATTGCCGACGGGCACCATCGTTATGAAACCGCGCTGAACTACCGCAATTGGCGCAGGCAGCAAGGGACAGCGGCCCCCGGCGACGATTGCGACTATGTGATGATGATGCTGGTGGATATGGAAAACGACGGATTAGTCGTGTTCCCCACCCACCGGCTGCTGCACGATTTGCCTGGCTTTGACTGCGCCAACGCTTTGCGCCAGTGCGAACCTTATTTTGACGTGGTGGAAAAACAGGATATCAGCACGGCTGAAGCAGAGCTGGATCGTTTGTATGAACAAGGCAAAAAGGCATTTGCCTGCTATTGCGGCGGCGATACTTGGACTTTGTTGGTACTGCGGGATTTGGCTCCGGTTCGAGAGCTGCTGCCCCAGGCCAGCGAAGCCCTTAGGGGGCTGGATGTTACCGTACTGCATACCTTGGTGTTGGAAAAACTGTTTGGTATTGATAAAGAAAATATGGCCAAGCAGATTAATCTGCGGTATACTCGGGACGCTGATGAGGCAGTGGCCTCGGTACGCAGCGGTGAAAGCCAGTGTGCTTTTCTGCTCAATCCCACCAGGGTCACGGAAATCCGTGATGTGGCGGCCGCAGGGGAAAAGATGCCGCAGAAATCCACCTATTTTTATCCTAAGCTGATTACCGGCCTGGTGATGAACGAAATGGATGGCAATCAATAGCAGATGGCGGTGTTGTGCCGCTTTGAACAATTTTTAACTGCGATAACAGCTTGAACAGTTTTATCAATGGAGGGCTCCGATACGCGAAGTGCGTGTTGGGGCTTTCTTTTTTGTTAAGGCGTGGAGTTTTGCGCTCAAGCGGTGTTTTTTATTATGTTAAGACGGTATTTAAAATTTGCCTGTGTTTTGCCTGATATTTGGCGAGTGACGGCTATAACAGAACCAAGCCCGGCAATAATAAAGACGCAGCAAAACCTGATTTGGTTAGAAAACGGTTAAGTGAAAAGAAGAATTTTGTCGAAAGTGCCAAGATGCTTGGTACACATTTTGTAATTTCCCCGCTATTTAAGGGGACAATAAATGAAGCTTAACCTAAATTTAACAAAACATCCGTAGTATTTATCTCGGTCCGAAAGAGAAGAAAAGAAAGTGGATTAGGAGGAAAATCCAAATGAAAAAAGCAGTATCATTGTTTTTGGCGTTGGCCCTGAGCTGCTCGATGTTTGCAGGCTGCAATTCGGCGGTAACAGGTTCTAGCACTTCGTCGGATGCTTCTAGCGCAGCTTCTGAGCAAGAATCTTCGGCTGCTGAAAGCACCGCTGATGAGAGCGAGGCCGCCTCTTCTAGCGAAGAGTACACCGACTTGAGCGGTTCCTTGCGTTTGACCGGTTCTACCTCTATGCAGGAAGTGTGCGAGAAACTGGGCGAAGCCTTCATGGCAAAATATCCTGATGTAACCTTTGAAAAGGGTGGCGCCGGTTCCGGTGAGGCTCCCACAGCGGTTACAGAAGGCACGGCCAACATCGGTGACCTTTCTCGTGAATTGAAAGACGATGAAAACCCCGATCAGTTTACCGCAGTAACCATTGCCTTGGACGGTATTGCTGTAATTGTTAATAAAGACAGCCAGGTGGAAAACCTGACCCAGGATCAAATTAAGCAAATCTTTACTGGTGAAATCACCAATTGGTCTGAGGTTGGCGGCGCCGACGGTACTATTAAAGTTATCGGCCGTGAAGCTGCTTCTGGTACCCGCGACGGTTTTGAGTCCATCCTTGGCATTGAAGACGAGACCGTGTATAGCGTAGAGCAAAATGCCACTGGCGCTGTGATTTCTGCGGTTGCTTCTGATCCGACCGCTATCGGTTATGTATCTCTGGCGAACGTAGAGAACACCCAGGAAAACATTAAGGCTGTTTCGGTAGACGACGTTGCTCCCTCTGTGGATACGGTTGCCGATGGTAGCTATGTGTTGCAGCGCCCCTTCGTTCAAATCTTCAAGAAGGGCAGCACCGATGAGCTGGTAATGGCTTGGTTTGACTTCTTGGCTTCTGACGAAGGCCAGCAAATTATTGAAGAAGAGGGCCTGGTTCCCCAGGAAATCAATATTCAATAATTGAGGGGAAAGAAATGCCTTGTTAGAAAAAGGCAAAAGTTACAGATTCATTAAAATCCTTCTTTATGCCCGGTGGGTCCCGGCGTTCATGCGCCGAGGCCCTCTTGGTGCGTAGTTGGCCGGCAGCGCGCCGGATCGGCTGCAAAAGCTGGAAAGGACGGATATAACATGACGGTTCAAAAAAAGCCGGAAAAGGAGAAAGGGACAACTCCCAAAGCCATGGGGCAGCAGCAAGTATCACACCGCCTGTTTTCGGCAGGCTCGGTGGGGGAAAAGGTGGCTTGCCTTTTTGTATTGGCGGCGTTTGTTTTGTTTCTTTTTCCTATTGTTCAATATGAAACAGGCGGAATGCGGTTTGAAGTTTCTGCCTGGCAAATTTTAACCGCCCCAGGGCTTGTGTTGGGCGGACAAACAGCTGGCTTTTGGTGGTTGGCCAGAATCGCTGCGGCGCTGTGTTTGTTGATGCCCTTGGCTGGTTTGGTGCTGCTTGTGCTTGGCAAAAAAGGGTTAGCGGCACTGTGCTTGTTACTGGGGCCGGTATGTTCCCTGGTGATTGCCCAGCCGGGTAGCGCTATTATTGAGGCGCTTGGAAACCAAAGCGACCCGGAAATGCTCATCTCTTACACACCTCTTTATTACATTTATTGGGTGCTGGCCCTGGTGGCGGCTTTGCTGGCCTGGCGGGCAAGAGGTTATGCGCGCAGCGCCCAGGGGCTTAAAAATGTAGATATGAGCGACGAAGCGCAACGGGCACATCAGCGTAAAAAGGATTTGGCCAAAGGGATCATTGCTATCGTCATGGGATTGGTGCCTGCCGCTACCTTCTTTATGCCTTATGTTACCTATTCTTTTAACGATACTATTTACCAGGTAAGTGCATGGCAGCTGCTTACCGCACCTGGGCTGGAGGTAAACGGCGCGGTGGTACACTTTCCGCTGCTGGCGCAGATTTCGGTGGTGATAGGCGCTGTGTTACCGTTGGCGGCCATTGTGCTGCTGCTTTGCAAAAAGGCTGTTTGGGCGGGAGTGGGCTTTTTGCTGTCGGCCCTAACGCCGCTGCTGGTGTTGCTGACTAGCTCTTCGGTGCAAACGGCGTTGACCAGCCTGAACATCAGCCAAATTGTGGTGGCTTATCAATTGCCCTTTACCTTAACCTTGGTGTTGGGCCTGTGCGCTGCTGTTTTGGCGGTGTGGACGAAAGGCACAGAGCAGCTGGCCCAGTCTATTTTCTTGGTGTTTTCTTGCGTATCGGTGGGCTCTGTGGTGATCCTCACCGTTTATATGATATCTGCCGGCGCGCCTGCCATGGCGGAAATTGGCTTGGGCAATTTCTTGTTTGGCACCACTTGGAAGCCGGGCAACGACCAATACGGCATCTTGCCCTTTATCCTGTCTTCTATCGCGGGTACGTTCGGAGCGGTTTTGCTGGGCGTACCGATTGGTATTTTGACTGCGGTGTTTCTGTCTGAAACAGCGCCCCGGCGCTTGGCCAGCGTGGTGCGCCCCGCTGTGCAGTTGCTGGCGGGTATCCCTTCGGTGGTGTACGGCTTTTTTGGTATGCTGGTTATTTTGCCTGCTATTCGTGCGGTGTTCCCCGGTGCGATTGGCGAAAGCTTGCTGGCGGTTATTTTGATTTTGGCCATTATGGTGTTGCCCACCATCGTGAGCGTTTCAGAAACAGCCTTGCGCGCGGTTCCGGTTTCTTACCGAGAGGCGGCGCTGGCGTTGGGAACCACCCCGGTAAAAACCATATTTAAGGTAACCATACCTGCGGCAAAGTCCGGCATCTTGGCCGGCGTTATCCTGGGCGTAGGCCGCGCCATCGGCGAGACCATGGCGGTTATTATGGTGGCGGGCAATGTGGCCAATATGCCGTCGCTGTTGGGCACCGTAAAGCTGCTGACCACAGGTATCGCTATGGAGATGTCGTATTCCTCCGGCTTACACCGCCAGGCACTGTTCGCCATAGGATTGGTGCTGTTTGTGTTCATTATGATTGTGAATATCGCCTTTACCGTTATTTCTAAGAAAGGGGTGCAGATGGATGCCGAATAATGCCGAAACCTTGCCCCGTTCCGCTATGCCGGCGCAAGGGCAAGACAGCCAGCCGGTTGTGTTTTCGTTATATACCAAAAAGAAAAGACCGTCGGATTTGCTGTTAAAGATTGCCATTTATGGCGCAGCCGTTATTACGGTGGTTATTTTAGCCGGTATTTTGATTTACATCTTGGCAAACGGATTGCCGGCCATTAGCTGGGATTTTCTGACTTCCACCTTCAGCCAGAGCAGTGAAACCGAGCGGGGAATTCTGCCCATGCTGATCAACACCCTTTATATTGTGCTGATTACCCTGCTGATTGCCACGCCGATTGGTATCTGCTCGGCGATCTATTTGACACAGTATGCCAAACAGGGCCGCTTGGTAAAAACCATTCGTTTTACCACAGAGGTGCTTTCCGGTATTCCTTCTATTATTTTCGGCTTGTTTGGTTATTCGGTGTTTTGCATTTTGTTCCGCCTAAATACCTCGATTTTGGCCGGGTGCCTCACCATGACCATTTGCATCTTGCCTACGATTGTGCGCACCACAGAAGAATCCCTGCTGGCGGTTCCCTCCTCGTATAAAGAAGGGGCTATGGCGCTGGGCGCCGGCAAGCTGAGAGTGGTGTTGGGCATTGTGTTGCCCTGCGCCATGCCGGGCGTGCTTACTTCGGTGATTCTTGCCATGGGCCGTATTGTAGGCGAATCGGCGGCGCTGCTGTATACCGCGGGCCTTTCTTATTACATGCCCAAAGAGGGTGTGGAAGGCGCGATTCAGCACATCACCGAATCAGGCCGCACCTTAACGCTGCATCTGTATCAGACCGCTATGGAGTCCACACGTCCGGATTCGTTTCAAATAGCTTTTGCCACAGCTGCCGTGCTGTTGGTACTGATTTTTGTGCTGAACCTGCTGGCTGCGGCGATTTCTAAGGTGCTGAAAAAAGGATAAACGGGGATTACAGGTATACCGGAACCGCTAGGGGCCGGATTGGAAAGGAGATACAGAATATGACCACCAGTGCAACCGCTGTGAATGCTGACGCCGCTGTGCAAGCAAAAGGGCAGCCCGTGGGCACGGGTAAAGTATCGCTGCAGGAGCTTAACCTGTATTACGGCAGCTTTCACGCGCTGAAAAATATTAATATGGAGATACCGGGTAACCAGGTAACCGCCTTTATCGGCCCTTCGGGCTGCGGAAAATCCACTTGTATCAAGAGCATCAACCGTATGAATGATTTGGTGGATGGCTGCCGCATTACCGGAAAGATTTTAATTGACGGAGAGGACATTTACGATCCGCGCACCGATGTAACGCTGTTGCGCAAGC
Source organism: Candidatus Gallacutalibacter stercoravium (assembly GCA_018716975.1). GTDB lineage: Bacteria > Bacillota > Clostridia > Oscillospirales > Acutalibacteraceae > Gallacutalibacter_A > Gallacutalibacter_A stercoravium. Next base: position 22,206 of record DVJE01000025.1, read on the forward strand.
GCGCAGGCATGGTGTTTCAAAAGCCGAATCCCTTCCCGATGAGCATATATGACAACATCGCCTACGGTCCCCGCGTCCACGGGGTGAAGAACCGTCAGGATCTTGATGAAATCGTGGAGCGATCTTTACAGGATGCGGCGCTTTGGGAAGAGGTAAAGGATCGCTTGAAAAAGTCGGCCCTGGGTTTATCGGGCGGTCAGCAACAGCGCCTTTGCATCGCCCGCGCTTTGGCGGTGGAACCGGACATTTTGCTGATGGACGAACCCACCAGCGCGTTGGACCCGATTTCTACATTAAAAATAGAAGATCTCATGGAGGAACTAAAAGAACGGTACACGGTTATCATTGTGACCCACAATATGCAGCAAGCGGCCCGTATTGCCGATAAAACCGCCTTTTTCCTGCTGGGAGAGATTGTGGAGTTTGATGACACGCAGGTGATGTTCAACAACCCCAATGATAAACGCACCGAGGAATACATCACCGGCCGTTTTGGATGATTTACGGAAAGCAAGGTCTTTCTTTTTTCAGCACGCCCAAGTATAATAGGGGTGGACAATAGCAGGACAATAGGAGGACAAGGGGAATGCCCAGAAAATATTTTGATCAAAAGTTGGATGCTCTAAACCACGATATGACGGAGCTGGGTGCCGAGGTGGATGCGGTGATTGGCCGCACGCTGGAGGCATTGCGCACCTTGGACAGAGATTTGGCCCAACAAGTGGTAGAGGGTGACAGCCGCATCGACCAAGCGGAGCACCGGATTGAGCAGGTTTGCATGAACTTGTTGGCCTTGCAGCAGCCCATCGCCAGCGATCTGCGGGTTATCGCCTCGTGCTTAAAGATCATTACGGATATGGAGCGGGTGGCCGACCAATGCGCCGATATTTGCGATATCATCCTGGTGGGGGAATTGGGCAGCAACAGCCTGGGGGTTAACCATGTGCTGCAAATGATGGAAAGCGCCCGCAGCATGTTTGTGCGCGCTATGGAAGTGTTTAACAACCACAGCGTAGAGCAGGCGAAAAAGGTATGCAGCGACGACGACGAGGTTGACAGCCTGTTTTCTAAAATTATTTTGGAAGTGTGCGGCGCAATTACCAATAACCCGCAGTCGGTTATGCGGGAAGTGGATTTGATTTTTATCACCAAGTATATTGAGCGCATGGCGGATCACGCCACAAATATTGCCGAATGGGTGATATACAGGGAGACCGGCGTGCATCCTGATTTGAACAGCGGCCTGAGCGCGCTGTAAGGCGAAGGGATAAAGCTGCAAAATATATGATAGAAAGGCCGAAGAAAAATGGCTGCTATGGTTTATATTGCGGATGACGAACCCAATATCCGCAAGCTGGCGGCGTTGGCGTTAAAGGATTCCGGTTTTGAAACCCAGGAATTTGCCGACGGGGCATCTTTGCTGGCAGCAGTGCGCCACCGGGTGCCAGACGCCATTGTGCTGGATTGGATGATGCCGCCGCCCGACGGGCTTGCAGTATGCGCCAAGCTGCGTTCCGACGAGGCGACCCGGCCGGTTCCCGTGCTGATGCTCACTGCCCGGTCTGAAGAGGTGGATAGGGTGCTGGGCCTGGAATTGGGGGCGGACGATTATATTACAAAACCCTTTAGCGTTAAAGAACTGTGTGCCCGGGTGCGCGCAGTGATACGCCGCAAGGAGTATTTGTCTGCAAGCGGAGACGAAATTTTGAGGAGCGGCGGGCTGACGGTGGATGTGGCGCGCCGCACAGTGACCAAAAATGGAGAACCGGTGGAGCTGACCATGAAGGAATTTGACTTGCTCACCATGCTGATGCGCAACAGCGGGCGGGTTTTAACCCGAGACGCTTTGCTTGACAAGGTGTGGGGCGTGGAATATTATGGAGACGCTCGCACGGTGGACGTACATGTGCGCTATTTGCGCCAAAAAATAGAGGATGAGCCGGAAAAACCACGCTATGTACAGACAGTGCGCGGAGTGGGATACCGCTTTGCCTCTGAAGACGGCGCCCATTGATGGGCGCCTTTTGTATTAGGCCCGGGAAGCTGCCGGGGCATTTTCGCGTGCGGAGGTGAAGAAATGCGCAAACGGATAACGCTGGTTAGCATAGGGGTGGTGACCGTTGCGCTGGTGGTATCTTTTTTGTTGGCTATGCCCTTGGTGGAAAGTCTGTACCGGGAAGAATTCAGTAAACGGATGGATACCCTGCTGACGCTTATGGCGTCGGATTTGGCTTCTATTCGGGAGGATCCACAGGAGTTTGCCCAACAGGAAAGCGAAATGTTGCTAGAGGCTGGGCAAGATGTGCGGGTGACTATTATTGGCCAAGACGGAACGGTGTTGGGAGAAGCGCAGGCCAAAGTGGATACCCCGCAGATTGAGGAGAACCACTTGCAGCGCCCTGAGGTGCAGCAGGCCCGGCAGGGCGGTATTGGCTATGATATCCGCGTCAGTGATTCTGTGGGGATTCGTTATTATTATGCGGCTTCTTATGCGCAATGGGATGGCGGCGGGTTGTACATACGTGCAGCCATGCCGATGGATGAGCTGGATGAGGTTCTGGCCAGTATGCGGGTTTGTATGTTGGTGGGCGTACTGGTGGGGGCAGCGGTGGCGCTGGTGTTTTCTATGCTGGCTTCCCGCGGATTGAGCCAGCCGTTGACCTTGTTGACAGAAGCGGCACGCCATATCGCCGACGGTGACCTGGGCAGCCGTGTGGATGAGGGCGGCGCCGATGAAATTGGGGAACTGGCGCAGGCGTTTAATCAGATGGTGGATACCACACAAAAGGCCATCGGTGAAATGGATAGTGAACGCCGCTTGCTGGAAGGCGTTTTACAAGGAATGGACGACGGAGTGTTGGCAGTGGATAGCGACGGAGGCGTTCTGGTGTTTAACGAACGCGCCAAGGAGCTATTGGATACGCCCGATTTGCAAGAGGGAGGACGCCTGGAGGGCAGCCTGGCCTTGACCCAACTGGGCGGCCTAATTGCTCAAGCCCGGGACGAAGACGGCGTGGTGCACGGGGAGATCAATATGGTATCCCCCAGCCGGGAGCTGACGGTATATGCCGCTCCGCTGAATGCGGGGGAGATTAGCGAAGGCGCTTTGGCCGTGGTGGCAGATGTGACTGAAATGCGCCGCTTGCAGCGGCTGCGCAGCGAATTTGTGGCAAATGTGACTCATGAGTTAAAAACGCCCTTGACCTCGATTCGCGGTTTTATCGAGCTGTTGAAGTCCGGTGACCGGGATGAAGAAACCAGAAAGTATTTCTATGACGTGTTGGATATTGAAGCGGAGCGGTTACAGCATTTAATAGAAGATATGCTGGTTCTCTCGCGCATTGAAAACGCAAAAGGGGACGATTCGGCGATTCAATGCGATTTACGGCGAGAGCTTTTGCAAACCGTGCATAGGTTGGAGCCGGAGGCAGACAAGCAAAAAGTTACGTTGGAGACCGGACGTATGGACGAAGGCTTGCTGGTTAACTGCACGCCGATGCGCTTGCAGCAGATGTTTGGCAACTTGGTGGAAAATGCCATAAAGTACAATAAACCTGGCGGAAAGGTGACGGTAACGGCCCAAGGACAAAAAGGAATGGCGGTAGTTCGCGTGAAGGATACCGGTATTGGCATTGCGCCGGAGCACCTAGGCCGTGTATTTGAACGTTTTTACCGGGTGGATTCCAGCCGTTCCCGCGAGATTGGAGGAACGGGGCTGGGCTTATCTATTGTGAAGCATCTGGCGGGCTTGTACGGCGGAGACGTAAGCGTAGAAAGCATTGTTGGGCGCGGCAGTACCTTCACGGTGCGCCTCCCACTCCTGCTGACTGCACGGCCAGAGGGGCAAGAGGGCCCGTTGAAGGATAAAGCGGAATAACAAAGGCTAGCCGGACGTATGCTGCTATTGCATACGTCCATGTTTTTATCTAAGGGCAATTATCGGGAGGCGGGGATAAAAAGACATTGGTTCCAGGATCGCCCCAGCGCGCGAATGGCAAGCGACAACCAGCAGAAAGAAGGCCTTACGGTGATTCATTTTGGATGTAGGGCGAATAGCGCAAAGCCAAAATTGATATATGTTTCAAAATAGGCCGGTAAAGTGCTCTTGCAGGGTTTGGCATGTATTTATTGCAGGTTTGGTTGATGAGAATTGAGAATTTATGTGAGGTATTTTGTTGAAATTAGCCGAGATGCGAATGCTTGAGAGAGCGGCGGCTTAATATGGACAGAAAATGCCCGGTATGTTATACTAACCCGAAAGACGGCTTTTTTATTATTTTTGATGGGCGAGGAGGGTGAACGATGACGCAGGAAGATCAGAAAGCGATGAAAACAGTTGGCTGTATTACGAACTTGGCAGCGGCCGTTGCCCATATTATGGGGATTGCCCCGCCCTTGCAAGCCCAGGAGCCGTTAACAGCGCTAGAGGAGGCTGCGCCGTTTGGTGGGCACTGTGCCCAGCGTGTGCTGTTGTATCATCCCGACGCCGTAGCCTTGTGGCTTTACCAGCGCTATCCGCAGATGCTTTCTGCAGTATCCGATCGGGCAAAGTTTTTTGCGCCGCTTCGCTCGGTGTTGCCGCCGGTAACGCCTGTGTGCTTTTCTTCTATGTATACTGGTGCGGCGCCGCAGGTGCACGGCGTGACCACATACACAAAACCGGTGGTGCAAACCGACACGCTGTTTGACGTGCTGCTGCGGGCGGGGAAGAAGCCGGCCATTGTATCTACGCAAAACGACAGCATGTCGTTGTTGTTTTTACAAAGAGATATGGACTATATCATTTGCCCCACAGTGGAGGAGTGCAATGAAAAAGCACAGGATTTGATACGGCGGGATGAGCACGATTTTATCGCAGTGTACAACGGGGATTATGACGCGGCCATGCATCGGTATTCCCCCGAGGGGGCCGAAGCTTTGCAGGCCCTGGCAGCAAACGCGCGTGCTTTTGCCGCCCTTTGGGATACGGCAGTGCAGGTGTGGCGTGGCCGCCGGGCTATGGTGGGATTTTGTACCGATCACGGCTGCCATGAAATAGACGGCGGCTTGGGGAGCCACGGGTTGGATATGCCGCAAGATATGGAGATAGCCCATTTTTACGGTTTTCTGCCAGAGAATGGGAACAGCTGTAGTGATACATGGTAATTCCTGAGAACGAGAAACATAGCAAAGGCAAAAAAGGAGGGCGGCTTTGAAGGGTTTAAAAATGGAGAAAATTTATCAGGTGGAGCGGGGCGGTTCTGTTAACGGAAGGCAGAAGGAAGAATCCTTTGCCAAAGGGCTTAACTTTTATAAATTGTTTTGGGTGTTTTTTATTGGCAGTATCATTGGCGTAATTGTGGAAACACTATTTTGCCTGGCGACCCAGTTTCGGATAGAAAGCAGGAAAGGGCTATTGTATGGTCCGTTTAACCCGGTGTATGGCTTTGGGGCGGTGGTGATGACCGTATGCCTGCACTGGCTGGAGAAAAAGCGGGATTTATGGATCTTTTTGGGCGGCATGGTGCTGGGCGGCGGATTTGAATATTTGTGCAGCTTAGTGCAAGAGTTGGTGTTCGGCACAGTATCTTGGGACTATACAGGCAGCCCTTTTAGCTTTGGGGGGCGCACTAGTTTGATGTATTGCTTCTTTTGGGGAATATTGGGATTGCTTTGGGTGAAGGAGCTATATCCGCGCATGTCCAGGCTCATTGAACGGATCCCAAATCATGTGGGCAAAACGCTTACCTGGGTGTGTGTTCTGTTAATGGTGATAGATATTGCGCTATCAGGCATGGCAGTATCTCGCTACTCTGCCCGGCAGGAGGGAATACCGGCTGAAACCAATGTGCAAGAATGGATTGATAGGTACTACCCGGATGATTTGATGCAGGTGATTTACCCGAATATGATTAAAAAATAAAAAAACAACGATTCATTTTGCAGCCATCGCCCAGGCGCTTCGCACATTGACTTGACAAGGTTGCGAGGGTATAATGAGGGATGCGGACTGTTATTGGTAAAAAGGATAAGGAGATGGAAAAATGAGCGATTGCAGCCATAATTGCGAATCCTGCGGAGAGAATTGCCCCTCCCGCCAGGGCGGTATCCCCAAAGAACAGCTCAACGCGGCCAGCCGGGTAAAACGGGTAATCGGTGTGGTGAGCGGCAAGGGCGGCGTGGGTAAATCCTTGGTGACGTCGCTGTTGGCCACAACTTTTCAACGCCGCGGTTGCCATGCAGCTATTTTGGACGCCGATGTAACGGGGCCTTCTATCCCCAAGGCGTTCGGTATTACAGAAAAGGCCATGGGCAGTGATTTTGGCATATTGCCAGCGCGCAGCAAAACCGGGATTGACATTATGTCGGTAAATCTGTTATTGCCCAACGAGACCGATCCGGTGGTTTGGCGCGGCCCCATCATCGCGGGAACAGTAAAGCAATTTTGGACCGACGTGGTGTGGAAAGATGTGGACTACCTATTTGTGGATATGCCTCCCGGAACGGGCGACGTGCCGCTGACGGTGTTTCAATCCTTGCCGGTGGACGGCATTGTGGTGGTAACCTCCCCACAGGAGCTGGTTTCGATGATCGTGGCGAAAGCGGTGAAGATGGCTCAGATGATGAACATCCCTATTTTGGGCATTGTAGAGAATATGAGCTATTTTCAATGCCCCGACTGCGGCAAAAAGTACGCCATTTTCGGCGAGAGCCACATCGAGGAGATCGCGAAAGAGCAGGGACTCAAGGTGTTGGGTAAACTGCCCATTGACCCCGGTTTGGCAAAGGCCTGCGACAGCGGTGTAATCGAGCTGTTTGAGGGCGATTGGCTGGAGCAAGCAGCGGATGACATTGAAAAGGCGCTGCCCGCAAACGATTAAAGAGTGCCACAGGAATTGAGTGGAATTTAAAAACGCAGGGCTGATTTGGCGGCCCTGCGTTTTTTGCTGCTATTTTTTATTAACAACATAATAAATGCTCGATTGGAACGCGCACAGCATTTGCTCTATATGCGCCAGGTAAGATTTTAAACCATATCACGCGCAGTGAAGCAAGTTTTTTGGAGAGAAAACGGGAAATCTTTCGATACAACGTCTTTATAGCTGTAAGGGGGGCAAGCATCTATTCTATAGAAACAGGGCACCCAATTGTGAATTGGAAACATGCAAAGTGCGACATGGATGAAACCGGTGCGCACCGGCACTGAATACAACACCCTACTTGTTAAGCGGTATACACGCCAACAAGTAGGGTGTTATACAATCATTGAGAAATGCTCCTTTTGTACAGCCCCTTTGTTGGCAACCGCCGGGCTGTTTAGTAACCGTATTGCTTTACGTGCTTTATCACTTTGAAGTAGGCCGGAATGAGGAAGCAATCCGCCATGATCCAAGCAATGGGACCGGCGAAACAGGCGGCGGTGAAGCCGAAAGCTGGCACTAGGAACAAGCCGGTGGCACCCCGGGCTACCATTTCAAATACCCCGGCAAACATGGCCAGTTTGCTATAGCCCATGCCTTGGATGAGCAGGCGGAACACATTGACCGCGGTAAGGGGAATAAAGAACGCCGCGCTGATGAGCAGATATTGATAGGACTGGTTGATAATGGCGGTTTCACTGGCATCCACAAACAACAGCGTGAGAGGTTTGCCTAAAAAGAATAGGATGATAAAAGCGGCTATTGAATACACAGTGCCCACAATCATGCAGGACTTTAGGCCTTGCCCGATCCGCTTGGGTTTATTGGCGCCGATGTTTTGCCCGCCATAGGTGGAGATAGCGACCCCCAAAGCGTCGTAGGCGCAGCTAAAAAACATATAGATTTTGCTGGCCGTGGTGACGGAGGCCACAGCTATGGAGCCAAGACCGTTCACCGAGGCTTGTAGAAGAATGCTGCCAATGGCGGTGATGGAGGTTTGCAGGCCCATGGGGAGGCCCATACCCAGCAGGGTGCGTATGTAACATAATTTGGGTGTTAGGTCTTCTTTGCTGATATGAAGTAAAGGGAATTTCTTCCAAATAAACAGCAGGCAAAAAAGCCCCGACAGCCCCTGAGAAATGATGGTAGCCCATGCTGCCCCAGCCACCCCCATAGGGATAACCAAAATGAGAAAGAGATCGAGGCCGATATTGAGAATAGAGGCTATAACCAGGAAAATAACAGGTGTTTTACTATCCCCCAAGGCTCGCAAGAGACTGGCTAGGGTATTGTACAGCATAGTGGCAGGGATGCCCACCAGGATGGGAAACAGATAGTTGTAAGCGTCATCAATAATATCCGCCGGGGTGGACATGAGCTGTAGGATAGGCCTGCATAAAACGGCGGTTACAACCGCAAACACCAGAGAGATTCCGGCGGCCAACCAAACGATATTGCCCACAAATTTTTTGAGTTCCACAATGTTTTTAGAACCGAAGCGTTGTGATACCGGAATGGCAAATCCCGAACAGACGCCGATACAAAACCCCAAAATCAAAAATGTAATGGAACCGGTGGAGCCCACCGCAGCCAGGGGGCCGGTGCCTAGGAATTTTCCTACAATGATGGTGTCTACCATAGAGTAAAACTGCTGAAACAGGTTGCCGAAGAAGAGCGGTACCACGAAGCTTAGCAGCAATTTCATAGGCGACCCCACTGTCATATCCTTGGTCATAAAATATTTTCACCTCGCGAAGACAGCCTCAAAAGGCCGGAAAAATCAAAACAGATACAGTTTACACAATGTGCGCTAAAAGTGCAATGGCTGTTTTCTAATATTTCTAAATTTAAAAAACTGCCCTTGTTTTAGGCTGAACCCAGAGTGGCAAATCGATTTGTTGATCGTTTTAAGCGGTACGGTTGTGCATATGGAAATGCTTGGGTCAGCTGTGTTTCACAGGGGAAGAGGTAATTTCATTTGATATTACATGGTGACCAGTTGACTGGTTGACCGGGAAGGCGTTCTTTTGGAGGATGCTGAATAAAGCTGAATAAAAAGTTTATGCCGCGATATGGAGCGTTTGACCTGTGTGGGGGATGCACGGAAGAACGAAAATATGCTGCGGTGTTATGCTGCAAAAATGCAGGATAAAAATTTATTTTTTGCTTTTTGCACTTTGGGGGGCAAAAAATACGGAAAAAGCGCGGTATAGTGAAAGGCCTTTTCAGAAAGAACAGAAAGGGGTATGCCGATGGAACAGGAAGAATGCGGCGCTCGATCCAATAGCGCGAAACAGCTGACGGAACGGGAAAAAATCTTCTGTACCGTATATGCCGCCACAGGCGACGTGGATCAGGCCAGCGGCGCGGCCGGTTACCGGGGAAAAAGCAGCTGGCGGGGCGAGCGCTTGCTTGCGCGAGAAGATATTGCGCAGGAGGTGAACCGGCTAAGCGCCAAGAGGCACAGATTGCTGGCACGCAAGGCGGAACAGGGCTATGAGCGTTTGGCTTTTGGCGGCGTGGCGGATGCTGTGGAACTGCTTTATTTGGAGAAACCCCAGCCCGGACAGCTGCAGAAAATGGATTTGTTTGCAGTATCGGAGATTCGAAAGCTGAAAGACGGCGCCATGGAAATTAAATTTTTTGATCGGATGCAGGCATTGGAAAAGTTACAGCATGTTTGTGAAGAGGATCAAAAACAATTCAGCCCGTTGCTATCGGCGTTGCAGAAGGGAGCAGAAGCGCTGGGGACGCAACAGGCATCGCAGGATGCCGGGTTTACGGTATGATGATCCGCTGTTTTTCCCCAAAGCAAATGCAGGCGCTGTGTTGGTGGTGCGACGGTAGCCCGTGGCGGGAGAAGGATGCGATTATCTGCGACGGCGCTGTGCGCAGCGGAAAAACGCTGTGCATGAGTTTATCCTTTATCTTATGGGCGTTTCACAGCAACGGCGGGTACCCGTTTGCCTTTTGCGGGAAAACCATTCGATCTTTACGGCGTAATGTGGTGACGCCGCTGCTGCCGGTATTGCAAGAGCTGGGGTTTGTTTGCAAGCTGCATCTGTCGGAAAACCGGCTGACAGTGGAAACAGGAAAAGCACAGCGGGAGTTTTATTTGTTTGGCGGGAAGGATGAATCCTCAGCCGCCCTGATACAGGGTGTAACGCTAGCGGGAGTTCTGTTTGACGAGGCCGCCTTGATGCCCCGTTCCTTTGTGGAACAAGCGCTAGCGCGCTGTTCGGTGCAAAAGGCCAAATTTTGGTTTAACTGCAATCCCGAGCACCCCATGCACTGGTTCTATCAGGAATGGATATTGAAGGCTGCGCAGAAAAACGCCCTTTATTTGCACTTTTCTATGGAGGATAACCCCGCGCTTTCTCCACAGACATTGGCTCGTTACCGCAACCTTTATTCCGGCGTATTTTACCGGCGGTTTGTGCTGGGAGAGTGGGTGGCGGCCGAAGGTCTGGTTTACCCTAACATGGCGGAGCCAAACGCATTTTGCCCGCCGCCCAGCGGACCCTTTGAGCAATGGGCGGTTTCCTGCGATTATGGGACGGTAAACCCCGCCTCCTTTGGTTTATGGGGGTTGTGCGGCGGAGTATGGTACCGGGTGGAGGAATATTACTACGACGCAAGAAAAGAGGGCGCCAGCCGGACGGACGAAGAACATTACGCGGCGCTAAAAAGATTGACGGCGGGTAGGGCTGTGGAGCGGGTGGTGGTAGATCCTTCGGCGGCCAGCTTTATAGAGGTGATCCGCCGGCATGGGGAATATCATGTGGTACCGGCGGTGAACCAGGTGTTGGATGGAATTCGCAACGTATCCGACGCGCTGCGCGGCGGAGAAATCCGTATTTGCAACACCTGCACCGATTGCATGCGGGAGTTCGGGTTATATCGCTGGGCGGATAACGCGGTGAAGGACGCACCGGTAAAGGAGTATGACCACGCAATGGACGACGTGCGCTATTTTGTGTCTACACTACTGCGTCGGGAAGATGCTTTTTACGTAATCGCCGCCCAGCGATGACGAAGGGAGAGAAGAAATGCCGATTTGGAAAAAAACGCGCAGCCGAATGGAGAAACAAGAACCAGCCGTAAGCGCTGTGGCGGTACAAACCGCTCAGGCCGATTTGGGACCCTTTAGCCGGTGCGCGGAGGAATGCTGCCCCCAGCGGGAACGGGAGCTGTATCGCACGCTTCGTGAAGCGATTCCCATTGTGGACGCGGCGATTGGCAAAATTGTGCGCTTGACGGGCGGGTTTCGCGTGCGCCTCCCCGCCGGTGGGGAAGAGAAGTTAGACAGCTTTTTGAAAACCGTGCGGGTGAACGCCTGCGGGATGGGACTGGATAGTTTTTTATCCAGCTATTTGGATCAGTTGTTGACCTACGGCACCGCTGTGGGGGAAATTGCCGCCGACCGCACCGGTATATGGGGGTTGTATAACGCCGATTTGGATCATTTGGAACTGCGCCGCGATGGGCCGCTGGCCACGGCCGTATATGTAAAAACGGCTGATGGCGGCCTGTGCCGTGCCCAGGGCCAGGAGAGGATTTTGGTATCGGTGCTTAACCCCCGGCCGGGCGGGATTTACGGGCAATCGTTGCTCAAAGGCCTACCATTTGTCAGCGAGATCTTGCTGAAAATCTACAACAGCATCGGCTTAAATTGGGAACGGGTTGGTAACGTGCGGTTTGCAGTAACCTATAAGCCGGGCAGCGATCCGGTGGACAGGGCCGGCGCCCGGGAGCGGGCCGAAGCCATCGCCAGGGAATGGGGCAAAGCCATGCGCGCCGGCGGGCGGCCCAGCGATTTTGTATCGGTGGGCGACGTGGGCATTAAGGTGATTGGAGCCGATAACCAGGTATTGGATAGCCAGGTGCCGGTGCGGCAGATGCTGGAACAGATTGTGGCAAAGCTGGGGGTACCGCCCTTTTTGCTGGGGCTTTCTTGGTCCACCACCGAACGTATGTCGGCGCAGCAGGCAGACTTACTTACCAGCGAGCTGGAGTACTACCGTAGGCTGCTTGAGCCGGTGATCAGCCGGATTTGCTCCTTGTGGTTGCGCATGCAGGGAATGGACAGCCGGCATGAAATTGTATGGGATGATATTAACTTGCAGGATGAGGTAGAGCACGCCAACGCGCGGCTGCTAGTAGCCCGCGCTCGGGCGCTGGAACAGGAACAAAGCAGCGGTGAAGAAAAAGGAGAGGAGGAAGCGTGACGCAAGACCAAGAAACATCCATCCGGGTGCAAAAAAGCGGGGCTACACCGGCGGGGCAAACCGGAACCCCAACCCCGCAGGAAATGGAGCTTATTAACCGTTTTACCCGCAGGGAGCTGACAGAGCAGGAAGTATACGTTTTTACGGTGGTGCTGTGCGACAACGACATTGACAGGGACTATGAACGATTTACCCCCGGCGCGCTGGAACAGTTGGCGCAGCTATATGTGGGAAAAACAGGTATTTTTGATCACGACCCCAAAAGCAGCGGGCAAACAGCGCGGATTTATGCCGCTTGGGTGGACACGGCCCCAGGAGAAACCACACAAGTGGGAGAAGCGTATCAAAGGCTGATGGCCCGGGCCTATTTGCCGCGCACAAAGGAAAACCAGGCCCTGATAGAACAGCTGGATGCGGGCATCAAAAAAGAGGTAAGCGTAGGCTGCGCGGTGGGAAGCGTAACCTGCTCGGTATGCGGCACACCGCGAAAGGAAGGTTGCGCCCACCAAAAGGGCAAGCAATATCCGCAAAGCCCGGTGGTGTGCCACAATATTCTGGATGAAGCCACCGACGCTTACGAGTGGTCTTTTGTAGCGGTACCGGCCCAGCGGCGGGCCGGCGTTATTAAGGCCTTTGGCCCGGAGAGCCGGGAAAAAATAAAGAGCCAAAGGGCAATAAACAACGGGGAGGATGTGTTTATGCGTGAATTGGTAAAGCAGTTGCGTGCCGGAGAAGAAACCCGGTTGACGGCGGAGCAAGCCCGCAAGCTGGGGGATTACCTGGCAAACCTGGAGCAAGAGGCCGCGCAAGGGCGGGCCTACCGGGAACAGCTGCAAGGCGAGGTGCTGCGCTTATGCGCGCTGGAAAAGCCGGAACTGCCCGGACCTGTTTTGGAACGGGTTACGGCGAGGATGGATTTGGAGGAGCTACAGGCTTTTTGCAAGGCTTTTGCCCCCAAAGAAATGCCCGGGCTGCAAACGGCGCAAGCAAGCAACGCCGAAAAAGACGACGCCTTTCTCATTTGAAAAAGCAGGCTGAAGATCGGATGAACCAAAATAGTAAGGAGGAGAACCATGGAAGTATCGTTTCAGGGTTATGGCGAGCAGATTGTAACATTTGAGGCTACGGAAGATGTGAAAAAGGGCAATTTGGTTAAAATGAGCGCCAATGGCCAGGTGGCCCCCTGCGCGGCGGGGGATCTGTTCTGCGGCGTGGCTGTGGGCGTAAGAGAGGGGTTGGCCAGCGTGCAGCTTGCCGGCTATATCACCGTGGGCAACGCGGACATCAGTGCGGTGGGCTATCAAAAGATGGCGGCGGCAAGCGCCACACAGATAAAGGCGGTGGCCAGCACGTCGGGCGGCACATCGGGCAGTACGGCGGCGAGCCGGGAGATTTTGGTGTTGGATGTTGACACAAGCGCCGGAACAGCTGGCATCTTGCTGTGATCCGTTTAGCCCAACAGACGCTGATAAAAAGAAAGGAGCGGCTATTTTATGAGCTATTATGACACCATTCGTTTGGAAAAAGGCATGTATCAGACCAAGGAGGGCTTTACCGCGCAGCTGGAACGACTGGATCCATCAGCGCAGTATGACAGAGGGCCGTTAAAGGGACTGGATGCGTTTCAGCGGCAATTAAAACGGTTTGACATCCGCGTAGGCGGCCAAAACAGCGATATGGTGGAAAAATTCTTCTCCACCGCCGATTCCTCCGTGCTTTTTCCGGAGTATGTAGCCAGGGCGGTGCGCCAAGGCATGGAAAACGCCGATTTGCTACCGGACATTATAGCCACCACCACCCGGATAGAGGGCATGGATTACCGCACCATCACATCGGTTCCCGAGGAAGAGGACAAGCAACTCAAACCGGTGGCGGAGGGCGCTGTGTTGCCGCAAACAGTTGTAAAAACCCAGGATAACCTGGTGCACTTGCACAAACGCGGCAGAATGCTGGTGAGCTCTTATGAGGCGTTGCGTTTTCAGCGTTTGGATCTGTTTACCGTAACCTTGCGGCAAATAGGCGCCTATATCGCTCGCGCCCAACTGAAAGACGCCATAGATGTGCTGCTAAATGGAGACGGCAACTCCAACGCGGCCGCACAGGTGAGCGCGGCCGGCACCAGTTTGGCCTACGCCGATATCGTTAAACTTTGGGCGCAGCTGGCGCCTTATGAGCTGAACACCTTGTTGGCGGGAACCAATATGGTGCAACAGATATTGGATATGACCGAGATGAAGGACGCCCAGGCGGGACTGAACTTTCAGGCGACCGGCAAGTTGGTAACGCCGGTGGGGGCGTCGCTGTTACATGCGCCCGGCATGGCGGATAAAACCATCATCGGCCTGGACAAGACCTGCGCGCTGGAAAAGGTGCAGGCAGGGGACGTGCTGGTGGATTATGACAAGCTAATTGATCGGCAACTGGAGCGAGCAGCTGTAAGCTGTATTGCGGGGTTTGCTAAAATTTTTGTGGATGCGGCTAAGAAGCTGACTGTTTCTTAAAAACAGCGCGGTGGATGAAAACCGAAGGAGGCAGCTTTGTGGAAGTACAGCAGGTAATGGACAGATTCGCCCTGATAGCGGGTTTAACCAGCGAGGAAGCGGCTGATTGGCTGCCTATCTGCCGCCAAGCGACAGCGGAGGTGGAAGAGATGCTGCGCGCCCCGGAGTGCGCAGCCTTGCTGGGCGATCGCCTGTGCACCGCCTGTGCCGCACTCACCTACTACCGCTACGCACTATGCCGCGCCTGCGGGGAAGGCGTGAGCTCGTTTCAGGCGGGGGATGTTAGAATAACAGCGGATCAACGAAACTCTGTGGCGATAGCACAGCAGCTCTGGCGGGAGGCGAAAGCCTCCCTTGCCGGGTTTGTTAAGCAGGAGGACTTTTGGTTTAAGGGGGTGCGCCTGTGAAGCGGGGCACCGAGGCGCGCAGGGTTGAAGCCGCGCTGCGCCGCTGGGGCCGCGCGGTGCAGATCTTTGTGCCGGATTCCCAAGGGGGAACGGTAATACACCGGGAAAAGGGGATTTTGCACCCTCTGCTTTATAAAGACAGGCGTTATTTAAGCGGGGATTGGTTGCCGCTGGGATATAGCGGCGGCGGGCATTATCTTTATTTTGGCCCAGCAGACAGTGCCGTGACATTGCTGCAGGTAGACGGCGAGCTGTGCGCAGAAGGGAAACGGTATTTACTCCGGCGGGCGGAACAATATTATCTACGGGAGAAACCCTTGTATTGCTGGGCGGTGCTGGAAGAAAGCGGCCCTTTGCAGGAATGAGGTGGCAGCTGTGTGCTGGACGGAAGAGATAGAACAAGAACTTTTAGACTACCTAACGGAATGCCCGGAGCTTGCAGAAATTTGTTTTGTGCGGGAAGGAAACGCGCAGCCGTATGCTAAGCCGCTAAAAAAAGTAACCGTGACGGTGGAAACCGGTGAGATAAACCTCCCTCATATTTTTTTGGACGGATATTTGGACAGTTCTTTAGACAGCTGTATCGACGGTGGCTTGGATGTTGGTGCAGAAGCGGACGAAGCACAAGAGGCGGTGTGCTTGGAAGTTGTTTTGCGGTTGCGCGTGTTTTCCCCTCGCTCGTGGGGAGCTCCGGCTTGCCGGAAAGCGGCGGGGAAACTGTGCGCGACGCTGTATCCGGCTTTGGGGAGCGCAGGAGGCGTAACCTGCCACGAAACCCAATATGACGCGGATCACGGTGCATACACCGCGCTATGCACCAAAAAATTAACCCGATATCGGATAATAGGCGCGCAGGAGGAGGAAACGGATGGAGAAGAGCAATCCGGCAGCTTACCCGTATAAAATATTGCTCAACGGCAGGCGCATGGGTTTAGCGCAGAGTTACCGTTCAACAGCGCAGCGCAGCTGCAAGCCGGCGGCAGGTGTGGGAAGCGAATTGGCCCAGGGAATGGTGCTGGGGGCGACCTATTACCAGGTGGAAATTACCAGGCTGCGCTTAAATCCGGCTGCGCAAAACGATCCGTTGGAGGATCTCTGTGATTTTGAACTAAAGGTAGAGGGTAACGGCGGCACTGTGCGGTATACCGGCTGCCAATGGAGCGAGGTGACCCGCCGGGTGGAACCGGCCGGCGTTGTGATAGAAACCATGAAATTGTGGGCGTCTGGCTGCCAAAGAGAGGAGAAAACTTCATGAATCAAATTGAGCAGGAGACACAGCGGCCGGAGGGGGCTACTTTGCAGGATTCGTCCGGCTTGGCGGAGAGGCTTTCTTTGCTATTGCAAAGGGATGCGCGCCGCTACCCGGGTGCTTTTTCGTAAGAGAGAAGGGGGCAGCAGATGGAAGCGATGCAATTTGGCGGATATACGTGGCCCATTAACCCGGAAACACTGCAAGTGCGGCAAGAGAGGCAAGTTGTTTCATACAAGGTGCCTAAAGGCGGGGTTTTGTTGCAAGATATGGGTTTTGCCGGTAGGGAGGTAACGGGCGAGGGCGTCCTGTTAGGGGAGAGGTGCCTCGCGCAATACCAAGCGTTGGAACAGCTGCTGCGGCAGCGGCCTTTGGGCCGGCTGACCTTGCCGGGCCGCGTGCCGTTTGATGCAATGCTGTGCTCTGTGCAGCTCATGGAGGAACCGGGCCCCGCCCACCTGCGGTACCGTTTTGTTTTTCGGGAACAGCCGGGCCGCCATTTCCATCCGCCCAGAACGCAGGCAGCGGTGGTGCAAGAGGGGGAAAGCCTGTGGGAAATAGCCGCACGGGTAGAGAGAACGGTGGAACAGCTGCTGCGGCGGAATCCACAAATACGGCACTCCGGCGATGTGGAGCCCGGACAGGGGGTTTTGCTGTGAAGTGGATGGGAACAACTGCCCAAGGCGACAGGATAGATCTAAGCAACGTGGTGCAGGTGCAGTTGCGCTGGGATGCGGATGCTCCAGCCGACGAGGTACAGCTGCGGGTAGCGCGGCAAGGATATCTGCCGCTTTTGCGAACGGTGCAGGGACAGTTGCCCGGCGGGCAAACGGCGTTCTGGGGAATCGTAGATGAGCAGGAAGCGGTGTTGGGCGGCGGCGAATGGGTGGATATTGTTGCACGCAGCCGAGCCGCTTTGCTGTTGGATAATGAAGCCGAGCCGCAAACCTATCGTTCCCCGTGTTTGGAGGCGCTGTTTGAACAACACGCCCGTCCTTACGGTTTTACAGGGATACTAGGAAACAAAAGGCAGTTCGCAGGGGAATATGTGGTTTCGCAGGGCAAAAGCGAATGGGAAGCGCTGGCAAACTTTTGCCGGCGCTACCTGGGCGCCGATTTGATAGCCCGGGGCAAGCTGCTGGATGCTTCGGGATCTGCGGCATCTGAGAAACCGGCCCTTAGATTGGGGGGCGCGGGGGATTTGTGCTTACAGATCTGTTACCGGCAACTGCCGTGCCAACGTATTTCGCAGGTGTTGGTGCATGCCAAAGGGCAGCAGGGGTATACGTCAGCAGTGGAAGATGATCAGGCACGCCGGTTGGGCATTGTAAGGCGGAGGCTACTGAATACCGGCGACGATCTATTGCCGGCAGAACAAGACGCGGGCCGTATGTTGCGCCAGGCAAAGCAAAGCGCCGTGGAGTTGGAGCTGGTGTATCCTGGAGCGTTGCTGGACTGGCAGCTGAAAAGCAGGGTGATTCTTGACCGTTCTTTTCAGCGGCTGGGCTGGGGGATCCCCACGGATAAGGAATGGCTGCTGTGGGGCGTGCAATACCGGCTGGATGGAGGAACAGGCGGGGAGGAGCGCACCCGGCTGCTGCTAAGGCTTGCCGGGTAGAGAACAGGAAGGAGAGAAGGCTTTTTGTGGTTGGGCAAACAAGTGGCGGGCACATCTGGGGGGTATGCTCCTTTTAGCGGCCAAATGCTGGATTTGGGCGGAACTTTTGCCGTAACGGGCGCTGCGGAATACCGTGCCCCAACGGTAACGGCGCCTTGGGGAATTTGTTACCGCCCGCCTGCCGGCACCCAGGCGGTGCTGATACCGGCGCAAAACGGAGTAGTTTATTTAGGCGTGCGTATGGAGGCAGAAAAACTGACTGGGCTACAGGAGGGGGAGCTTTTGCTGTATTCATCAGGTGGGGCCTCGGTACGGCTAACCAACGACGGCCGGGTGTTGATTAACGGCCGGGCTCCTATGCTGGAGGAGGAATAAAGATGGATGTGGCGTTAGTGCAAGGAGATATTGCCCGAGATGAGCGGGGCCTGCCCTATTTGCTGCAAGGGGACCAGGAGTTGTTGCAGCGGGCCTATATCCGGTTGCAGGGCCACAGGGGGCAATTTGTGTACGACAGGGAGCTGGGAAGCGATTTGTATCTGATTTCGGCAGAAAACGGAGCGGATCAGCAGGCGATAATCTTGGCACGGCAAGCATTGGGCGGGTTAGCGCAAGTGACCGGCGCTCAGGTGGTGCAAGGGGCGCAAAATACGGAAATAACCGTGCAGCTGCAAATCGAAGGCCGGCCGTATCAGTTGCAAATTGTGGGCGCGGCTCCCCAAGAGGAGGGATGATATAGTATGCCGTCTACGACACAAGAGGATAGTTACGCGAAGCAGCCCAAATACCAAGAAATCCTAAACAGGATGAAGGAAACCTTTGCCGCTCAAGCGGGCTATGAAGCGGACGACGCGTCGGATATTGGCATTCGGCTAAAGGTGCTGGCAGGAGAAATTTTTGATCTGTCGGCTTATGCCGAATGGCTGCACAGGCAGATGTTTTTACAAACAGCCACAGGGCAGCAGTTGGATCTGCACGCCCAACAATGGGGCTGTGAACGGATCCCCGCCGCTACCGCCCAGGGTGAGCTGACTTTTTCGCGCACAGGCAGCACTGAACAAGAAGCGGTGATTCCGGCCGGTACGGTATGCGCCGCCGCAGGCAGCGAAGCGGTTCGGGTACAGACTACCCAACAGGCGGTGATTGCCCAAGGGCTGCCGTCGGTTAAGGTGCCGGCCCAGGCGCTATCAGCAGGTATGGCAGGCAACGCGGCGGCAGGCGTGATTGTGGCAATGCTGAATCCCCCCGCAGGGGTGACAAACGTGACAAACGCATCTCCTTTTACCGGTGGTAGAGAGGCGGAAACAGACGAGCAGCTGCGCGCCCGGCTGCTGGAACGGTGCCGCGACCGGGCTAACGGTGTAAACGCCGCCTTTTACCGCGAAATAGCGCTGGCGCATGAAGAGATCCGCTCGGTACAGGCGGTGGCCCAAGGCAATGGCCCGCACAGCGTGGATCTGTACGTGGCGGGCTATGGGGAAGATCTGGACACGGAATTTTTAACCGCTCTACAGCAAGAAATACAGAGTATGCGGGAGATTGGCACCAGTGTTCGGGTACTGGAAGCCCAGCAGGTACAGGTTAACCTATATGTAACGGTGACGCCGCAGGATGGGTATGAGATGAATTCTTTAAGACCGGCCTGCGAGCAAGCATTGCAGGACTATCTAAACCGCTTAGAAGTGGGTCAGGATATGCTGCTGATAGATGCCGGCGAGGCGCTTTACCACGTGCCGGGGGTACAGAATTATGAATTTCAGAAGGAGCTTTGCTGGGATACCCCCATAGCGGATGGAAAAGTGGCGGCGAAAGGAACAATAAGCGTGCTAAACGCAACGTAAACCACTGCCTTATCATCATAAAACAAGAAAGGGGGCGCCGAATGGCGGGCACAAGGGATAGTAAAGCGGCAATGCAAGCACGGCTAGAGGCAACGGGGCTTTACCGCTTGCAACAGGGGGATTTGGTGCTGGGCGAGCTGGCAGCATACGCCGCGGGGCTGGATTGGTTGTGGCAACAGCTGGAAGTGCTGGAACAAGAGTGCTTTATTGCCACTGCCCAAGAGGATGGGTTGCTTTTGCGCGAGCAGGCCGCCGGCGCGCTGCCGGGGGAAGAAGCAGATACCCAAACTAGGCGGGATATGTTGTTGGCGATGGGGACGATCCAGCGCAAGGACATCGATTTGCAAAGTGTTGGCAAGGCGTTGCGGGCATGTGGGGTAGAGGCGCAGCTGGCAGAGTTGACGGACGGATCTTTACAAGTGACGGTAACCCAGATGCAGTACCCATATACGTCGCAAGAGCTGGCCAAGAGGCGGATGAATCAATATCTGCCGGTAGGCATAACTACGGTTTTTATTTTTCCGGATGACGGTTCATGAGTCGGTTCCTGTGCAAAAAGAGGAGGATCTAAAAAAGATCCTCCTCTTTTGTATGTTTAACAGAATAAATTCCTCGGTTTTGCGGGAGAGAATAAAAGGCTTTGTCTCAAACAAGAAGCGCAGTGCATTATTCCAAAGAAAAACGAGAAAATAACCGCGCTGTACGGAAATATTTATTACCGTTTGCGAGTAGCGGGGCAAGTAATGCAAAAGGATTTTGGCGCCTCTTGAAAAGTTTGTAGATATGAAACGCTTTCAGGATTTACAAAGGCCCCGGCTTTGTATGAAAGCCGGGGCCTGACTGTATTGGAAAGAAAAGAGCTTTTGCCCTAGGTTCGTGCCCTTTATGTCAAGCGGGCCTTAAGATGGAAAGAGCGAGGTAGAAAGATAGCGCTCGCCGGTATCGGGTAAAACTACCACGATGGTTTTGCCCTGGCTTTCTTCACGCAGCGCTATCTGCGTGGCGGCCCACAATGCCGCGCCGGAGGAAATGCCGGTTAACACGCCTTCTAAAGCAGCCAAGCGGCGGCTGGCGTCGAAAGCGTCCGGCCCCTGCACCGTGATAATTTCATCGTATACGGCGGTGTTTAGCGTTTGGGGCACAAACCCTGCGCCGATGCCCTGCAAAGGATGGGCGCCTGCCCGCCCCTGAGAGAGCACAGGGGAATCGGCCGGTTCCACGGCGACCACACGCAGATCTGGTTTTTGCTCCTTTAGGTACCCGCCGGCCCCGGAAAGGGTGCCGCCGGTTCCCACGCCCGCCACCAAAAAGTCGATATCCCCTTGGGTATCCCGCCAAATTTCGGGGCCGGTGGTGGCTTTGTGGGCCGCTGGGTTGGCCATGTTGGTAAACTGGCCGGCTACAAATCCCCCGGGGATCTCGCGGGCCAACTCTTGGGCCTTATCGATGGCCCCTTGCATCCCTAAAGCGCCTGGAGTAAGCACCAACTGAGCACCGTAGGCCTTCATCAACTTACGGCGTTCTTCGCTCATGGTTTCGGGCATGGTGATTAGCACCCGGTATCCTCTGGCAGCGGCCACGGCTGCCAGCCCAATACCGGTGTTGCCGCTGGTGGGTTCAATGATGACAGAATCCTTTGTGAGAATGCCCTGCTGCTCTGCGTCTTCTATCATAGCCAGCGCCACGCGATCTTTAACGCTGCCCGCTGGATTAAAATACTCTAGCTTTGCCAGTATGCGCGCCTTTAACTTTTGCTCTGCCCGGTATCGGTTGAGTTCCAGCAAAGGTGTATTGCCAATCAGCTGCGCAACATTTTGATAAATTTTTCCCTGCTCCATTGTAATGCGGCCTCCTTTTTAGCGCCTGGGGTTTTGTTGTTTACTTTATTATATACCATTTTAGCACAGTTTTCCCCTAATTGAATCCGATTAACCCGAAAAAGCGGGAAAACACGGCGCCGCACATATTTGCCGCCGGGATGACATATACATGAAGCATTGAAAGACGGAGAGGGTGACGATGTGAAGGGCATTGTTGAGGAGCGCGCCGTGGAACTGGGGGAGTATATTATTGAAAGCAAAGCCACGGTGCGAAAGGCGGCAAAAAAATTCGGGGTAAGCAAAAGCACCGTACATAAGGATGTGGCGGAGCGTTTAAAATATGTAGATCCGCAATTATATAAAGAAGTAAAGCTGGTGCTAGAAGTGAACAAGGCCCAGCGGCATATTCGGGGCGGCTTGGCAACCCGGCAAAAGTACCGGGAGCAAAACCAGCGCAAAAAGTAACCTGCTTTTTGCGGCGGCCGTTAGCGCCTTGCGGCAAATAGGGCAGACAATCGAATCATTAAATCGAAATAAAATAAGATAAAAAGGGCGGCGAGGAATAACTCCTTCGCCGCCCCAGCTTATGGGGCCGGCCCAGCACGACTGGACAGGCCCGGCTGCTATATGAAATTTTCTTTTTGCATTTTTGCGTCTTTTAACCCCAGCGCCTTATGTAACAACCCTATTTTCCAAGCGTTTCGATTAAGCCAAGGCGGGCTTACGGCGCGCCGGTTCTTGTTGCGGCATCATGTTGTAGACCGTTTCGTCTTTAGACACCATTGAAATTGTAACCTTGGGCACCAGCTGATGGATTGTTTCCACAAAGCCGTTTGCCCTTCCGTCCGGCATGCCGGTTACCACACGGTGCGCGTTTACCTGTTTAACAAACCCGGCCGCTATCAGCGCTGCGTCGTCGTGAAAGTAAATGGTCATTTCAGCCCCGGCCTCGCGAGTGGTTTGATACAGGTATTCGATTTCTTGCCCGCCCACGTGAAATCCGTTTGCAGTGGGCTGCACACAAAGAACCTGCAAGCATGCGCCGCTTTCTTCGGCCATTTGCTTCCCCACGCGGATAAGCCTGTCGCAGTCCCTTTGGCCGGTAACGCATACCAGCACGGAAGGCTTAGATTTGCCCTTCACGGAAAAACCTCCTTTCCCGCCGCTGGAGAGAAAACATGCTGCCGGGTTACCCCGGCCGGATCAACAGCGGCATATCTAGTATATGCGGGCTTTATGGCTCAGATTGAGACATTGCATGTATGAATTATAAATTTTATATGAACAACAGAGAGGATAAGTGCAAAAGTTTGTCGAATGCGCCTGATTAGTCTGCGGGAAAGCGAATGCCGATTTGCCGCCGTGCCTCATCCAACACCTGCATGGTATGCAAAGACGCTTGCCGGTATTGTCTGCCCTCCGGCACGGACGCGCCGGAGCAGGCATGGATCAGATGAACAAATTGGCGCACCTCATAATACATATCCTGTGGGCAACTGTCTGCGGGAGCTTGCTCCGAAGCCCCGCCACGGTAGACCGCCTTTGCCCAGCGGGGCACGCCGCCGGGGCCAAACAGCAAGCAGCCGCCTTCTCCCTGTATTTCGTTGGGTAAGGTGGAATCGCTTATTTTGGAGTAGGCTACCTGCGCCAGCATGCCGGGATAGCGGGCAAGAACGGTGCCTTCGCCATCGATACTGCCCGGCAACACCACGCCCTGGGCCGTTACCGATTGGGGCGGGCCGAAAAGGCTTACCATCAGATGCAGCGGGTAAACGCCGATATCCATAATAGCCCCATTCGAAAGTTCCGGGCGAAAGGCGTTTTCGATGACGCCGTTTTTAAATTTGTCATACCGTGAGGAATATTGGCAAAAGGAAAGGGACACTCGGCGCACCGGCCCGATTCGTTCCAAACGCTCTTGCAGCCAGCGGTAAGCCGGGGTGAACACCGCGCGGATTGCCTCCAGCAGCACCACGCCCTGCTCATCAGCAGCCTGCAACATTTGATTTAACTCCCGCTGGTTGGAGGCAATGGGCTTTTCACACAGCACGTGTTTGCCGGCTTGCAGCATCTGCACGCCCTGAGCGGCATGGCAGCAGGTGGGGCTGGCGATGTACACTGCGTCAATATCCTGGCATGCCGCCAACTGATCTAGGCTGTTAAAGGTTAGCGGCAGGCTGTGAGCCGCCGCATATTCCCGGGCGCGCTCCATAGTGCGGGAATATACCGCCGTTGCCTGGATACCGGGGCAAAGCGCTACCCCCTCCAGCAACCGATCGGTGATAAAGTTGGTTCCAATTACGGCTAAATTTATCATAACGCCTCCTGAAACACTTAAAACGTCAAATTTTTGGGGGTGTGCACTGGCACCAATTTGCCAAGAAAACAGGGCTTTTTGTGGGGCAAGGAGGATGCGCTGTTTTCAGGCTATTGAAAGGAAATCCACCCGTCCCTATTATAGCATATGGTTGCGTCATTGTCATTCAATTGCCAATAATTTGTTGATTTTATCTAAAACGTCTATTGGCGAAAACCGGCGCATACACCTTTAAAGAAGTTTAGGCCGGCATGCGGGCCAATGGCAACCCTATTTTTGTAAAAGCAAAACGCAGCGGCGTTCAGCTATGCTATGTGTTAGCGCCTTGCTGGCTCCACCCGAACAGCAAAGGGTATGAAAGCCTTTTTGCAAAACCGGTTTAGAAGAGTGAAAGGTTGACAAGGCTGAATGCTCCTGCTATTTTATGTTATACCGAATATAGGGGTGTGCATTTGTATAAAAGACAAAGAAATCATAAAAACAAAAAAACATGCCGGTAAGGCGTGTGGCTAGGAGGAAGCGCTGTGGCAGTGAGGCGAATTAGAAAATACCCTGATGAGGCGTTGCGCAGCATTTGCCAGCCGGTAAAACGTGTAAACGGCCGGGTGAGGGCTTTGCTGCGGGATATGGCCGACACCATGTATCACGCATCCAACGGTTGCGGATTGGCGGCCTGCCAAATCGGCGTGCCGCTGCGGCTGGTGGTGATAGATGTGGATGACGAACTGATAAAGCTGGTGAATCCGCAGATTGTGGAAAGCAGCGGCGAGCAGATTGCAATAGAGGGGTGCCTGAGCTTCCCCGATCTTTGGGGTAAGGTACGCCGGCCCGCTTGGGTCAAGGTGCGGGCCCTGAACGGGTGGGGCCGCCCGATTGAAATAGAAGGGGAAGATCTGATGGCGGTATGCCTGTGCCATGAGATCGATCATTTAGACGGCGTGGTGTTTACTGATAAGGTGTTGGAATATGTGGAGGATTAGCGGCTACAGCAGGTGCACAAGCATGAGAAGGCAACCAACCGGCCTTTGCTAAAGACCGAGCCTGTGTTTGGGTTACAAAAAAGATACCCAACTTCGTCGCGGGCCTCTCGGTGAGAAAAGAAAAACCTGCGGTGCGCGACTTGCTCACCGCAGGTGTGTGACTGTTACAAAATAGATATCCGTCACAAGCGCGGGCACAAAACTTTAAAATATAAAAAACCGCGGTCGCGAATTGCTAGCCGCAGGTTTGGCTCATTGTTACAAAATAGATACCCGCTATAAACGTAGGCGCGAAGCCGTAATAAGGTAAAAGCCCCGAACGCGACTTGCGCGTCGGGGCTTTTGGTTGTTGCGGGGGACTGGATTCCCACCGCCGGTTTGATAACTGCTCCTAAACGCGGTTGCCCTTAACGGGAGCAGGCGGAATAACTCAGTTGGTGCCGTTGATAATATCCATAGGGTTGACCCAAGCCCCATCCTTTTGAACGGCAAAATGCAGGTGGCTTTCTTCGTTCATTTCACAGGGGACGATCTGGATAGAGCCGATCTCTTGACCGCGCTCTACCTGATCGCCGGTTTTTACCAAAGTGGTTTCACCCAGGCCGCAGTAATAGGCCTCAAACCCATAATGATCGATAACCACGGTGCGGCCCAGCAGCGGATCGTCGTACACATCTTTTACTGTGCCGTTGGTTACGGCTTTTACCATGCTGCCCGCCTCGGCGCGAAAATCGGTGCCATCATGGGCGCGCCAATCCCCCATGGTAAGGGAATAAACAGGGTTGCCGTTGCTAAATTCCTTGGTCACCGTGCTGCCGGAGGGATAGATGCAGGCCCCGGGCTGGTTGGCAAAGGTTTCTTGCTCGGCGCTGGATACGGGCTCCTCCGGGGCGCTGGAGGCGGGCTCCGATACGGGATCGGCTGCCTGCGAAGTTTCTTCTGAAGAGGCGTTGGAGGAGGACGGCTGCTGGTTGGAAGGCTGGCTGGAAGATTGACGGGAGGATTGTGAAGAAACCTCTTCTTTTATGCCGCTTAGGGTGTTGCCGGCCTCTTGCTCCGGGGCTTGCGAGGATTGCTGCGAGGTGGGATCCTCAATGGCCATATATTTTTGTACGCCGTCGTAGGTAGTCCAGGCAGCGGCGCCCACTGCCACCAAACATACGGCCAGGGCCACGTAAAAACCTCTTCCTTTAGAAGGGCCTCTTTTTCCGGATTTTTTAATTTTTAACTGATTCATATCTGCTCCTTCTCCGCCGCCTTAGCCTTTGTTTTGTAAGGTGCGCCCATCTGCGGCGGTGGATGGGTGGCTCCGTACCAGATCCCCTTATGCCGCAGCCGGCCGCTACGGCGGATGCTCTTTCTGTTTACCTATGGTTTACGGATGCGTTTGCCTCTATTTTTGCCGGGTGAAAAGAGGAATATACAAAAGGGCAAAAAAATCAAAATAAATGAAACGCTTGATTGGTTTGCGCGCGCCGGCCGCAAAACCGCTTTCACCTGTTTTTGCAACGGCGAAAAGGGCGCAAAAATGCCCCCTGATCCCTTTGGACCAGGGGGCGTTTGTAGGTGTTTTACGGCTGCACATAGTCGCGCACACGGCCGTAGAGCAGTTCGTCGGCCAGGGCCTCTAGCAGCAGGCCGTCCTCACAGTATTCCTCAGAAAGCACCGTGCCGTTTTTGCGCACCTCGGCGGCGATGCCCGCCTTGTCAAAGGGGAGCAGCAGCTTTACCCGCTGCACCCGCCGGGGCAAATTTTCCTCCACGGCGTGCAACAGCTGATCAATGCCTTCTCCAGTTTTGGCCGAAATGCGCACAGCGCCGCCGATTAAGGGGATATCCCCCAGCTCGGGGGCTAAATCGCACTTATTGAGCACAGGGATCACAGCCCCGGTGCAACCCAGTTCTCCCAGCAGGCGGCGGGTTACATCCAGGTGTAGCTGTGCTTCGTCGCTGGAGGCGTCGCACACATTGAGGATAATATCCGCTTGGGCGGCCTCCTCCAACGTGGAATGAAAGGCCTCCACCAGTTGGTGGGGCAAACGGCGCACCAGGCCCACGGTGTCAATCAGCATAACCGTTACGCCGTTGGGCAGGCGCAGCGCCCGCGAGGTGGGATCCAGCGTGGCGAATACCTGATCCTTTACCAGCACCCCCGCGTCGGTGAGCAGGTTCATCAATGTGGATTTGCCCGCGTTGGTGTAGCCCACAATAGCCACGGTGATAACCGCATCCTTTTTTCTCCTGCGGCGCAGCTGGGCGCGCTGGCGCTCCAAATCCCGCAGCTTACCCCGCAGGGATTCTATGCGCCTGCGGATGTGCCGGCGGTCGGTTTCCAGCTGGCTTTCACCGGGGCCCCGGGTACCGATACCGCCGCCTAGGCGGGATAAAGCCGTACCCTTGCCTGTTAGACGGGGCAGCATATATTGCAGCTGGGCCAGCTCCACTTGCAGTTTGCCGGCGCTGGTACTGGCCCGCCGGGCAAAAATATCTAGGATAAGCATGGTGCGGTCCACCACCCGCACACCGGTTTGTTCCTCTAGGTTGCGCAGCTGGATGGGGGAGAGCTCGCCGTCGACGATGAGCAGATCAATTTCCTGCTCTTTGCTAAAATCTTTTATTTCGGCCAGCCTGCCCGGGCCCACATAAGTGGCGGCGTCGGGCTTTTCGCGCTTTTGGGTTAATTCGGCGATGGGCTGCGCCCCGGCGCTGGCGGTGAGCTCCCACAGCTCTTGCATAGAGGCCTGGGCGTCGTATTCGCCGGTGTCGACCGACACCAGCAGCGCCCGTTCGGGGCGCGTTTCGTTTTCATATAATTCTGTCATCAATCATTCCGCCTTTCCGGCTGAACAGCACCCGAACAGCACGCCTGCCGAGAGGAAGCAAGTGCGGGCTTGCGCGTGATCTGTTGCCTGCGGGGTTAATCAAAACGAATAGAAGTATCCTGCACGCCGGGGGACAAAATATGCGCGCCTACGCTTTAAAAAGCTTTGAAAATAGGCGCCTTACCCATCGGCGCAAAAGGGGGAGACACAACCCCTGTTGCACCGGTTTGGTAACAGGCCGCCCGGCGCTTTCATCATAGTACAAAGCGCCCCCATCTGTCAATGCGGCTTTGCGGCCGCTGCGCTGTCATAAGCTGCCCATTTTTCAAAAATAAGCCGCCAGGCTTCTTGGTTTTTGGCGGCATAATCCCACGGCTGCCCATCGGAGCTAATATCCGCCGAAAGCCATTCCGGGGGCTTTTCGCCGAAATAGGGCATAAAGCCGAACCGGCGGTACAGATGCAAAGCGCGGTAGCTCCAGGTTTGTGAAGTTAGGTAAATGGGGCCGCAGCAATCCAGCTCCCAATACAGATCCAGCGCCCTGGTCAGCAGCGCTTTGGCCAAACCCAGCCCCTGGCAACCGGCCCGAACGGCTACCCAGTGGATGCGCTGAAGCGGCCGGCCGAAGAGCGTTCCTTGCCAAAGGGCAGCTGTGCCCGCCAGTTGGCTTTGCGAATCGGTAATAAACACCATCCGTTTGCACATCTGTTCATAACAGGGGAAAGAAGCCGGGTTGGTATGCGCGGGGGCAGGCGGGGTTTCCCCTAACCAGTTGTAACCCTTGCCCAGCAAAAATTCTTGGTAAAAAATGGTTCTCGCTTCTTGCAAGGAGTCGATACCGCCCACCTGGTGCTGTAGCCGGGCCCATTGTTCTTCTAGGCCGGGGCGAAAGGAGCAAAAAGAAAAGCCGCCGGGTAAAGTGAATTTGGGGTAACGGCCGGTGTCGAACTTTTGCATAATAACGCCGATATGGGGCAACGACCGATCAAGTCCTGTTTGCAGAACGTTTTCCATAGAATTCCCCTCCTGAAAAGAGTGGTTGGTATGTAAAAGAATGATGCAAAACACTGCCTTAGCGGCGCTGTGCCTGCCGTAAAAACGTAAAAAAGGCAAAAAGCAGGATTGACATGAGCAATCCTGCTTTTTTACGTTCTGTGTTGGTTACTGAAATTTACGCCCGATCCTTGCCCGCCTGTTCGGTGTATTCGCGCAGCAACTTCATAAACACGCGGTAGGTATCCATATCCACATCCGGCGGCGTTTGGTGATCCACCGAAGGAATGTAGCCGCCCGAGCGGATAACGGGCAACAGCCGTTCAAATTCAGCCCGCATGGCGGCCTCGCCTTTGTGCATCACGGTTTTGTCAAAACCGCCAATCATCAGAAAGTCCGGGTAGGTTTGGCGTATACGGTTAACGTCCACCCCAGCCATGCGCTCTAAGGGCAGCACGCCCTCGATGCCTGCTTGCAAAAACCAAGGAATTAACGGCTCTACAAAGCCGTCGGTATCGATAAACACCTTGGTGCCGTGGCTGCGGATGATGGGCACCACCTGCTGGTAATAGGGCAGCATAAATTCGTCAAACTGCTCTTTTGAAAGCATGGGCCCGTGATTGTAAGACATATCTTCGGCAAAGGTCATAAAGCTGGGGGTAACCAATGAATAAATGACCTCCAGCGTGCGCTTATGGAAGTCGGCCAATTCCTGGTTCATGCGGTGCATGAGTTCAGGATAGTCGTAAAAGGCATAAAGGTGATCCTCAATGCCGAACAAGGTGCGCGGATACCAGAAAAACCCTTCTAAGGTAAACCAATATGCAAACCCCTCGTCTCCATGCTCGCGCAAATGGGTGCGGATAGTCTTTTCCATTCTATCCAGCAGTTGATCGGTGTACAGATGGGGATGAATGGCTTCATATTCTTCCTCATTGTGAATGATAGGCAGGCCGTGGCCAGGGGCTACGGGGCAGCCTTCGTCTCGGGGGGATTGCCAGAATTGGTGCAGTTTATCCTGCCCCCAATAGGCGTTGATTTCGTCGCCGCTTAGCTGCTGGGGCAGGCCCTCCTGCTTCCAGCGGTCAATGGTTAGGGTCCACCAGGTGGCCCACTCCACCACTGGGGCGCGATCTAAGTCGGGTGAAAAATGAAGCAGTTTGTCAAAGCGTTCTTTGCTGGTCATCACGGCACCTTCTTTTCGGTCTTTTTGTTTCGACGGCTTGACGGCTTGATAAAATGTATCCAAGGGGTGCTTTCTTTGGGTAAAAGTCACGTCCTTTTTTCAGTTTCATCATTATAGAAGATGAAAATAAAAAACGCAATAGGTATTATGTGCTTTTTGTAAAAAACAGATGAGTGATATAGCGGGTTGCTTACAAACTTTTTTAGCCTGGGTTCGGGCCGCGCCCTTGTCCTTTGGCGCCGGGTGCGCTATACTTTTGCTAAATCTATCAACTATCAAACATAAAAGGGGGAAGCGCATTGAAAGCTCACGCCGCTCACGTGCAGCCGCCCTATTTGGGGGTTGCCTACTATCCTGAGGATTGGCCCGAAAGCCAAATGGACTATGACATCGCCATGATGCAGAAGGCGGGCATAACGGTGGCTCGTATTGGGGAATTTGCCTGGCACAAAATGGAACCCCGGCCGGGGGAATTTCATTTTGACTGGCTACACCAGGTGGTAAACCGCTTGGGGGATGCGGGCATCGCCGTGGTAATGGGCACCCCCACCGCTACGCCGCCCATCTGGCTGCTAAAGCAGCACCCAGACGCGGCCCGGCAGAATGCCGAGGGGGTTAAAACCAGCCACGGCGGGCGGCGGCATTGCTGCTCTAACAATCCCCATTACCAAGAATACAGCATGCGGATCGTGCGGGCTATGGCCCAGGAGTTTGGGCAGGATCCCAATATCATCGGCTGGCAAATCGACAATGAAATTTATTGCGTGGAGGACGGTTGTTTTTGCCCCCACTGCCTAGAGGACTTTCACAACAAATTAAAAGAAAAGTTCGGCACCATTGAAAACCTGAACCAAAGCTGGAATTTGAACCTTTTCAGCCAGTGGTATGATTCCTTTGAGGATGTGCCCGCCCCCCGGCACGCTTGGCACAACCCGCATTTAAAGATGGAGTGGCTCATCCGCCAGAACGAAAGCCATGTAGAATTTGTAAAAATGCAGGCCGGTATTTTGCACCAATATACCACGGCGCCGGTGGGCACCGACACGATGCCCCTAAACGGCATCAATTACCGAGAGCTGTTTTCTCACCTGGATATCGCCCAGTTTAATCACTACAATACCCCGCAAAACGTTTATTCCGCAGGGTTGTGGTTTGACTACCTGCGCACCTTTAAGCAGCGGCCTTTTTGGAACACCGAAACCGCCACCTGTTGGAACGGCTCGGTGTCTATCGGTCAATCTATCAAGCCGGAGGGCTACAACTGCATCAATTCCTGGTTGCCCATCGCATTGGGGGGCGAGGCCAATATGTATTGGCTATGGCGCACCCATTGGGCGGGGCATGAGTTGATGCACGGCGCGGTGCTGGATTCCACCGGCCGCCCCATGCTCACCTTTGGCGAGGTGCAGCAGGTGGCCCAATCCTTTCAAAAGGCGGGGGCGTTCCTTCGGGATTCCAAAGTGTCCACCCAGGTGGCTATGCACTTTTCTCCTCTCAATTGGAATATGTTTTTGTCACAGTCGGTTTTGGATGATTTTCATTATCCCGAAGTATTCGACCGCAGCTTTTACAAGCCGGTAAACGACAGCGGCCTGCGCCCGGATGTGATTGACGCCGGGCAGGAACTTTCGGCTTATAAGCTGATCTTTTCGCCTTTGGCCATGACGTTGCAAGAGCAGGGCCTGCCTGAACGGATTGCCCAATGGGTGCAAAACGGCGGCGTTTGGGTGGTGGGGCCCTTTTCCGACATCCGCACCGGCAACGGCACCCGTTACACCGAGGATTACTTCGGCATGCTAGAAAAGCTGACGGGCACAAAATGGCTTTACGGCGTGCCCGATCGGGAGCACCGGGTGGGCGTGCAGTGGCAAAACGGCGAGGCGTTTGCGGGCGACCAATGGTACGACGTATTTGAAGAAACGCCGGAGAACACCCTAGCTGTTTACACCAAGGGCCACAGCGCTTTGGTGGGTAAGGCGGCGGTGGTGAGCCGGCAGGTGGGCAAGGGCCGGGTGATTATTTTGGGCACGATTCCGTCGGCCCAGGATATGAAGCGGATTATCGCCCTAGCCTGCGATGATGCGGGGATAACCTTGCCCGATTGCGAGGGCAGCCTGTTTGTATCGCCCCGCAAAGGAGAAAGAAACGGTGTGATCCTTATTGAGTACGGTTATGCCCCGGCAGCCTATACCCTGCAAACCCCCATGAAAAACCTTTTAACCGGCGAGCTCTGCTCGGGCAAACTGCGCCTAGCCCCTTATGAAATAGCCGTGTTGGAAGAAGTTTAAACCTTTTACATACAAAATTGGTTGTTAGCGCCGGCAAATAAAACCGCCCATGGTGTTCACTACACCATGGGCGGTTTTGCAATGCTGTTCATGCTGTTCATGCAGCTATTTTATTTATTTGTATAGGCCGGGAAAAAAAGACGGCAAATGGTTATTCCCCCCGGTGCTGCCGGATGATGAAATACAATAAGGGGAACAAAAGGGCAAACGCCAAGCCCAAACAGGGGAAATAAATCTCTTGAGAAAGCACGCCCACCGCCGGGTGGCTGCAAACGCACAGAGCGATGCACACAGCAAGCGCCACCGAGCACAGCAGAATAAAAAGCGGCTTGCGGTTAGAGGGGAGCTCCACCAGGTTTTCTGCTGTGCGCAGGCGTTCTAGGGCATACAGCAATTCCTCTTGCCGGGTGTACCCTTTTACCAGCAGATAGGTATGCCTGCCGAAGCTGCCGCTGGGGTGCCGGACACGGCACGTCAACGCATAGGCGTTGCGGTTTTCTTTGATATTTTCCACGGCCAGAATTTGGTTTTCTAGGCCTACAAGACCTTTTTCTTCGCCCAGATACCGGGCCAGAACACCGCCTTCCACCAGGCGGCGCACTACTTTTTGCGTTTGCAGGTAACCCCAAAGGCTTTTATGATAAGAGATAAACTTGCGCGCATCCACGGCAAAAAGGCGGCCTTGGCCGTCTTGGCAAAAAATCAACGCGCCTTGCTGGGCCCGTCTACCGACTGCCAACGCCGCCCACAGGGCGAAAAAGACAGCCAAAGCGCACCCGGCCAGGGAGATTGGCGCCACCGGCCAGCCCTGGCGCAGCGCCAACAAAGCAGCCCCCCCTGCCAAAACAACGGCCAGCAGCACGCTGCCAATCAGCGGCAGCAGGATACTTGCCGCATAATGTCTGCTTGGCTGTTCCGGCGTCCAAATTTTCATCCGATCTCCCCTCTAGCAGATAACTTTTTAGATGCCTGGTTTCGCGCCCGGCACGTTGAATAGATAAGCAAATCGGAAGCCGGCCCTTGATAGGGCAGGAGCGGGGCCGGCGGCGCTTCCATGCTTAATAGAAAAATATCAATTTAGTTGGTGTAGTTATCAAAATAGCCCTGCACC
Organism: Candidatus Gallacutalibacter stercoravium; assembly: GCA_018716975.1. Taxonomy (GTDB): domain Bacteria; phylum Bacillota; class Clostridia; order Oscillospirales; family Acutalibacteraceae; genus Gallacutalibacter_A; species Gallacutalibacter_A stercoravium. The sequence continues at coordinate 55,463 of DVJE01000025.1, forward strand.
AGCACGATGGGGGTGCCCTTGTCGCCGCTGCCCGAGGTCAAATCGCACAGTGAACCGATGAGATCGGTCAACCGCCGGGGGGTGGTGCCCTGTGATACCATATTGCCAACCAGGCTGTCGTCGGTCTTGTTGCGAATATATTCGGAAACAGCCTCTTTTAGCTCGTTGCCGGAGAGAGCGGCAAAGTCGTTGTCGGCCAGGTATTTGAGCTTTATCTCGTTGGGAGTACCCTCCAGCCCATCGGTGTAAGCGGGGGAAACCACCGGATCGGCCAGCTCCCAAATTTTGCCCACCGGATCTTTAAAGGCCCCGTCGCCGTATACCATAACTTCCACATGGTTGCCTGTGCGCTCCCAAATAAGCTGCTGAATGCGCTGCACCACCGGCATGCAATCGCGGGGGAACAGCTTAACTTTATCCTCGGTGGCCTTGTTGCTGCCCAACAGGCCGTACTGCTCGTTGCAGCCGCTGCCGTCTACCGGCGCGTTTAAAATCTCATCCAACCCCAGCACCTTTTGCGCGCCGGCGGCCAGGAGTTTGCGCTTGGTTCTGGCGCGGGTGTGAATGTCGCAACACAGCACATTTTGCGCATAGGGCAGCACAGCGGTGCAATCGTTGGCCAACAAAATTTCACACTGGCAGCCGCAGCCCTCTATGAGCTCGCGGAAATAAGAGATATAATCCACGCCGGTAAATACATGCTTGCGGTAGCCGAAGAGGGAACGGTAGCGCTCCTCGGTAAGCACGTCGGTGTCGGGATGCACGCCCTTTTGTTCCACCTCGTCTTCGTCTATTAAGTGGTTGCCCACCTCGTCGGCGGGGTAGCTCAGCACCAGCACGATTTTATCGGCCCCCATAGCGATGCCCTTTAAGCAAATAGAAAACCGGTTGCGGCTGGTGATGGGGAACACAACCCCCAAGGTGCCGCCGCCGAACTTGGCGCGCACATCCGCCGCAATTTGATCCACGGTGGCGTAGTTGCCCTGCGCCCGTGCCACCACCGCTTCGGTGACGGCGATCACATCTCTATCCCGCAGCGAAAAGCCTTCGCTTTGCGCCGCGTTTATTACGCTGTCGGCCACAATTTGGGCGATGTCGTCGCCCTCTCGAATAATGGGTGCGCGGATCCCGCGGGAGACGGTTCCTACCAATCTTTCCATAACAAAATCCCCTACCTTTCTTGTGTTTCCGCCCTGGCTGGGTGTTTTTTTGTCAAAATATGAGGCCATATTATTATAAAATAGTTTCACAGTAACGTCAATTAATTCTGTGCAACCGTCCAACAAAAAGTGCCAATCCCGGCCGGAAAGCAAGATTGCTTATAGGCTGCAGCCCGGCTATGTGTTACAATACAAAAAAAGCGGCGGCGCGCCGCAAAGACTGTGATAATTGTAAGAAGGGAAGGAAAGCCATGGCAAAATTGTTGTATCAGGGGCACGGCAGTTACCGCATCACCACCAGCGCGGGGGCGGTTATCTATGTGGATCCATATGCCGGAGAAGGTTACGATTTGCCCGCCGATCTGGTTTTGGTTACCCACGATCATCACGATCACAATGTGATATCGCTGGTACCGCCAAAGGAAGGCTGCACGGTCATCACCCAAAAGGAGGCCTTAGCGGATGGGGTTTACCATAGCTTTTCTGTAGCCGGCGTAAAAATTGATGCGGTGCCCGCTTACAATTCCCATCACAAAAAGAGCGAGTGCGTGGGCTATGTGTTGGATTTGGGCGATGTGCGCCTGTATGCGTCGGGCGACACCTCCACCACTCAAGAGATGGAAACCCAGCTGCCGGGCTATTGCCTAGATTATGCTTTGCTGCCCATCGACGGGATTTACAATATGAACGCCACTGAAGCAGTGCGCTGCGCCGAGCTCATTAAGGCCAAAAAGGTGATCCCCATTCATATGAAACCCGGCGCGTTGTTTGACCGTGTGATGGCCGAGTCGTTCCACGCGCCCAACCGGATGATTGTGGAGCCGGGCGAAGAAATTCAGCTGTAAGATACCGCAATATTAAAAATAGAAGGGATAGAACTTATGCGTTATAACATCGAAATACAAGCAACAAAGCCCATCGGCACGCCTAACCCCAACATGTGGGGCATCTTTTATGAAGAAATTAACCACGCAGGCGACGGCGGCCTGTACGCCGAGCTGATACGCAACCGCAATTTTGCCGAATGCAACCTGCCAGAAGGCACCAGCTACTACAACGGCCAAGTACAAACAGCCCAGGGGCATGTGGAGAACTTTGATATTTCCGATCCCCTGCCCGGCTGGCGGCTGCACCGGGGCGAGAACTGCCTGGCGGTGATGGAGCGCACCGAAGAGGCGCCCCGCAACCCCGCCGTTGCCCAGCAGCTGGCCCTTACCGTGGTAAAATCCGGCGCGGGGGCGGTTATCACCAACGACGGCTATTGGGGAATCCCGGCCGGTAAAAAAGGCTACCACGGCTTTTTGATCGCCCGGGGCGAGGGAATCGGCACCCTGCGTTTGGGCCTGCGCCGCCGCAGCGGCGAAGTGCTGTGCAGCACAGAGCTTTCGGTGGGATCCAACTTTGCAAAACAGGAATACCGGCTGATGTGCGCGGAGGAATGCGCCAAGGCGCAATTTTTCATCGAGGTGTGTCAAGAGGGGCGGCTGTTTATCGATTTTGTTTCGCTTTTCCCCGACGATACCTACGGTGGGCGCCCCTATGGCCTGCGCCGGGATTTGATGGATATGCTCAAGCAGCTGCACCCCGGATTTGTGCGCTTTCCCGGCGGTTGCGTGGTGGAAGGCATTAGCCTGCCAAACGCCATACACTGGAAGAACACCGTGGGCCCCATTGAGGATAGGCCCGGCCATTGGGACTTGTGGCATTACCGCTGCACCGACGGGCTGGGTATGCACGAGTTTTTGCAGCTGTGCGAAGATTTGGGCGCCCAGGCTATGTATGTGGTTAATTGCGGCATGTCTTGCCAGGCGCGCAGCATGCAGCCCGGCACGCCGGATGAAGTGGAGCAATGGTTGCGCGACGCGCTGGACGGCATTGAATACTGCATTGGCTCCACCGATACCAAGTGGGGCGCTTTGCGGGCGCAAAACGGCCATCCGGCCCCCTTTGATTTAAAATATGTAGAAATCGGCAACGAAAACAGCGGCCCGGTGTACGAGGAACGCTATCATAAGTTTTATCAGGCCATCCATGCGGCATATCCGCAGCTGACCCTTATTGCCAATTGCCGGGTTGCCGGCGGTCCCAACGATATGGTGGACGATCATTATTACACCAAGCCCCAGCAGTTCCCGCAGCTGTTTGACCGGTACGACGAACAGGAGCCAGGCGTGGGATCTATCTATGTGGGAGAATACGCCTGCAACCAGGATGTGGGCTACGGCAACCTGCTCTCCGCCGTGTCGGAAGCGGCTTTTATGGTGGGGATGGAGCGCAATTGTGATAAAGTTCGCATTGCTTCTTACGCGCCTCTGTTTTGTAATGTGAACGATCGCACCTGGCCGGTGAACCTGATAAACTTTGACAACCGCCGGGTGTTCGGCCTGCCTTCTTATTACGTGCAGCAGCTGTTTGCCCTGCACCGCCCGCAGACCGTGGTGCAGGCTACGCCCACCTGCGGCAGCAACGACTCTCGTTTGTTTGTAACCGCAGGCATTGGGCAAGACGGCGATATGATTATCAAAGCGGCCTGCTACGGGCAAGCGGATATCACGGCCCAAATCTGCGTGGAAGGCTTCTCTTTGGGCGGCGAGGCGGAGCAGTATACCGTGGCCGGCGGCTGCGGTGAAGACACCAACACGCTGGACGATCCCCAGGCGGTTTGCGCCCGGCGGGCAGTGGTGCCCATTGACGGCAACAGCTTTGCCCACACCTTCCCGGCTTGCTCGGTTACGGTGCTGCGCATTCCGGCGGCGCGCGGCTCCTTCTAAAGCCTTTTGTCCGCTTGCGGGTTAGAGCAAAAAGCAATTTATTAATCCAGAACGTCAACGGCCGCAACCGAGAGGTTGTGGCCGTTTTTCTCGGCTTTCGACCAGATCTCTTAGCCAAACCACAAGGGAAAATACAGCTTATACACAAAGCAATGCCCTGCCCATCGTCAGGTTAGGGGTAAAGAGCCCGGGTAGGGGCAGCCTATCAGTTCACCGGCGCTTTGATAAGGGCGTTTGCCATTTTGCTCAAGTAGGAAGCAGCGCGCCCCTCCTAAAAACTTGCACGCAGAAAATAGGGCTTTGCTTTTACAGCGTTCGCGTCCCGTATCCTAAGAAAGCGGTTTTTATTCTGTTATGGGTAAGGCTGGCTTGCTGGGAAAGAGGCAGCTTGCCCAACATAGTGACAGTGCAACCGTTGTGGGCTATAATAAGGAAGAATGGAGGGGATCTTTGTGCGGCAAAAGAAAACGCGAGGAAAAACGGCGCAAATTGGGCAACGGCTGGGCTGCTTTCGCTACCGGCTGGTGGCCCAAGGGATTGTGGTAGGGGCGGCTGCCGGTCTGGTGGCGGTGCTATTTCGATATATCTTACAGCAGGCCGGCGTACTGCTGCAGGAGGCTGTGGATTTCGGCGCGCGCCATCCGTGGTTTATCCCGGTTTGGTTTGCCGTTTTGTTGGCCGCAGCAAAGCTGGTTGCCCTGCTGCTACGCTGGGAGCCGTTGATTTCAGGCTCCGGCATCCCGCAGGTGGAGGGAGAACTGGAAGGAGAGCTGGAACAAAAATGGTGGCGGGTGCTGTTGGCAAAGCTGGCCGGCGGCCTACTTTGCATCGGCGCGGGCCTGTCGTTGGGCCGGGAAGGGCCGTCCATCCAGTTGGGGGCCATGGCCGGCAAGGGCTTTGCTCGCCTAACGGGCAAATTTACCCTTAGGGAAAAAGAGGAAGAACGCCTGCTCATCACCTGCGGTGCGGGCGCGGGCCTGGCTGCGGCGTTTAATGCCCCGCTGGCCGGCGTGCTGTTTGTGTTGGAAGAGCTGCATAAACGCTTTTGCTTAGAGATGCTGCTGGCCACCATGGCGTCCGCTATCACAGCAGATTGGATTTCGCGCTGCGTTTTCGGTCTGGCGCCGGTGTTCTCTTTCCCCATGGCGCAAGAACTGCCTTTACAGCAGTATTGGGCAGTGCTGTTGTTGGGCGTTGTGCTGGGGTTGCTGGGGGTGTTTTACAACGCCTGTGTGTCCTGGGTGCAAGCTCTTTATGATAAGATACCGTGGATGTTTGTGCGTTTGGCCATCGCGTTTTTGCTGGCAGGAGCCTTGGTTTTTTTGTGGGCCGATGTGCTGGGCAGCGGCCATCAGCTCATTGGCAAGGTTGGGGGTACGGCTTGGCTTGTGCTGCTGGCATTGTTTGCGGTAAAATTTGTTTTTTCTATGCTGAGCTTTGGATCCGGCGCGCCGGGCGGTATCTTTTTGCCGCTGCTGGTGCTGGGAGCCCTGGCGGGGGGCCTTTTTTGCCAAGGCATTCAGGCTTTGGGAGGGGATCTGGCGGTGCAAAACTGTGTTATCCTAGGCATGGCGGGCGCCTTTGCCGCCATTGTGCGCTCCCCTATTACGGGCACGATTCTCATTGGAGAAATGACCGGCTGGGTATGCCCGCTGCCGGCGGTGGCCTTGGTGTCGCTTACGGCCTATTTGACGGCGGATCTGTTGGGCGCCCAGCCGATTTACGATCAGCTGTTGTGCCGTTTGCTGAAGAAACGGGCGGGGAACTGAGAATTATGATCGCTGCCGCTTGATAGATGAGGACGGTATCGGATTGCTCCGGCGCAAACAGATCCGTTCGGGGAGCCGTTTGATGTTGTAACCTATCAATTGAGAGATTACCGTTCATAACGCCGGTTTCAGCAAGGATTTGAAAGGGATGGATAAACCAGATTTTCTTTGTCTACCGCGTCTACCGCCGAACGGTCTCAGCTGCCGTAAAACCATACGTCTTGCTGGCCCGCTGCAAATTATGACAGCGGGCTTTTGTAATGCGACATTGGAATATTGCGATAGTTGCCTTTCGAAAACGCCGATTTAGGCATGCAATTTATGTCAAGAAAATGCTGTGAAATTGCACAAATTGACGCATGAAAGACGGCTTTTGTTGCAAGAAATCGACGTTCAGTGATGGCAAAGCACGAAAGTACAGGAAAAATAAGGAAAACGGCGAAAAATAAAAATAAATGCTGGAAAGTGGAAGAAACTTCCGCTATAATCAAAAATAGAGCGCGCTGTAAGGCGGCGCAAAATTATGGTTTTGGAGGCGATGTTGTTGCAGCCATCTCATAACGGCTTTCAGGCAGATCAGGCGGGGGAATACCAAAGGCTGATCTCTGAATTGCCGGGGGTGCTAAATGCCATGTTTGTTGTGGCGGAGGACGGTGGCGTTCAGGAGCTACACATACTGGCAACAACGCGGCGTTCCCCAAAACAAGTGGTGAGAGACATTCAGTCGCTTATGTTGGCCCGGTATGGGGTACCGTTAGATCATCGGGTGATCAGCGTGGCGCAGATACCCGATCCTGAAAATTCGGCCCAAGGGATTGCTGGAAGGCTGGTATTGGAAGGTACCAGCTTAGCCACAGATAAAAGCCGGGCGGAGGCCAAGGTTACCCTCTCTTACCGGGAGGAAAATTACCAGGGCTCGGCTACGGCGCCCAGCGCGCCTCCAGGGCAGCTGCGAGCTATGGCGCAGGCCACCATAGACGCGGTGCACTTATATTTGCATCGGCAGGATGTGTTTCAGCTGGTGGAGGTGCGCAGGACGCCGCTGGCATCGCAAAACGCCGTACTGGTTTGTGTGTCTTACCTGCGCGGCAGCGATCCTGTTTTGCTGTGCGGGTGCGCTATGGAGGGAGAGGACCCTTACCGTGCAGCGGTAAAAGCCGTGCTTTCGGCAGTAAACCGGGTGGCCGGCGCGGCGCTAAAAGCTGAGTGATTATTTGAAGGAATGGGATTCATCCGGCGCTCAGCGGAGCGGAAATAGCCTGTTTGAATAGCGAAGAACAGAGCCTCAGAACAGAGGAGGCTATTCCGTTGAAGAAGAAGACGTCCTTAATCGCGGCGCTAATTTCTTTGGTGTCTTTGCTGCTGGCCAGCGGCGCCAGCTTTACATGGCATAACCCTATGTTTTAAGTCGCCCGGGCGGTAGCCCGTACTCGACCAAAACCAATGGATGCTGCGCGGCACGGTAGGCTGCGCAAAGCGCCGGATGGATCTGTTCCGATAGAAAAAGAGAAGTAGGTGGCAACGGGCTGGGTTCAACAGCCCGTGCCTGTGTTTATAAGCTGTAAAAACGGCGGGGTTGTCAAAGAGCGGGGTGTGCAGTAGCGTGACAAAAAAAGTGATGGCGTATGCGGGCGTAGTTTCTGCGTTGGGAATACCGCTGGGTGTATATTGCCTATGGAGGCTCATCCAAAACGCTTTGTTGGCGCCCGATATCAGCTTTTATTTCGTCAAGTTTTTTGTGCTGCTGGTCATGTATGTTTTGTGCCGCTCGCTGTTTTTGTATATCCGGGAGGATTACGCCATTGATATGTCGTTTATCATCAATTGCGCGGTTATCCTCTCTATGGGCGCTTATGCCGGCGGTGCCATGGTGCTGCTGAGCACGCCCTTTATCTTTACCACAGAGAAGGAAGCTGGGCAAAAGGGGGGCTTTCGGCTGCTGATGCTGCACGAGGAGCCCATAAAAACCCTGTTTAACACCAGTATTTTGGTGCTCTCTATTGTTGTTGGCGGCCGGCTGTATGAGGTTTCGGGCGGTGCTAGCGGCGTTTGGATTTTGCCCGATACATTGTGGGCTTCTATCGTCTTTATTATTTCCAGCGTTGTGGTCAACCTGATACTGATAACGGGGCTGTTTGCCCTGATGGCGCATCAATCCTTTTTTCGCATGTTGCTGGCCCAAATTAAAGAATATTTCCCCAGTATGCTGGCCTGCGCCCCCATTGGTATTTTTATGGGGGTGCTGATGATGAGCGGCAGCGGCGTGTATTTGGCGCCTTTATTTCTGATGCCGCTGCTGCTGGCACGCTATTCGTTTAAGCTGTATTTAAACAGCAAACGCAATTATTATGTGATGATTCGCACCCTGACGGCGGCGATTGAGGCAAAGGATCAGTATACCGAAGGCCATTCGCGCCGGGTGGAGCTTTATGCAGGCAAAATTGCCGCTCAGCTGAAATTTTCGGCTGAGCAGATCGATCAGGTGCGCATGGCTGCTATGTTGCACGACATTGGCAAAATCGGTGTAGGGGATATGATCCTAACCAAAACAGGGGCGCTGACCCAAGAGGAGTTTGTCAAGATTCGGGAACATCCTGTGATTGGGCTACATATTTTGCGTGAGGTAAACTTTCCCAGCGAGGTAAAAGAGGCTATTTTGCATCACCATGAGCGATATGACGGCAAGGGCTACCCCGATGGCACCAAGGGAGACGAGGTTTCTATGTTTGCCTATGTGCTGGGGGTTGCCGACGCTTTTGACGCAATGACCAGCGATCGCCCCTACCGGGCTGGCATGCCGTTGGAGCAGGCGCTGGAAGAGATCCGCAAGGGCTCCGGCAAGCAATTTCATCCCACAGTGGCCCAGGCTTTTCTAGATTTGATGGCGCGCGAGGGTGAAGCGGTGATGAACAGCGTGCGCCAGGATGCGCAGAAGGAATTGGTGGCGTTGGAATGATATTGCTGTTTGGTGTTGTGCTGGGTATTTTGGCAGGTTACATTGGCAAGGGCCGGCTTTCCGGTTTTGCCGTAGAGGGCGCTGTGCACGGGATCTGGCTGCCCGTGGCGGCGTTTGGGGCAAAGCTGGCGTTGCGCCCGCTGTCGGGGTGGATCCCCGACGGGTGGCTGGTGGTAGTTTCCGGCATTTTAACCTATGGCCTGACCGGGCTGTTTTTTCTTTTTAACCGAAAGTATCGCGCCGGCGCATGTGTGGGCGGCGCGGGTTTGTTGTGTAACCTGCTGGTGATGGCGGTGAACGGTTTTCGTATGCCGGTATCTCCCAGCGTGTTGCAAGTGGAGGATTTTATGGCCGCCACCGGCGGCCAGGTGGAGAAACTCAATTATTTTATCGCGCAGCCGGATACCCCCTTGCTGTTTTTGGGGGATATTTTTTACTGTCCCTGGCCGGTGGTGCAGGGATTTTTTAGCGTGGGCGATATTTTATTGGCGCTGGGAGTGGGCATGCTAATCTTTGCCATTATGCGCAAGGCACGCCCTTAACCGGAGTTTTGCGGTGAAACCAATTTGGTACCTGCATAAATGAATAAAAAATCTTTTGCGTCTGTTGTATCTGAATCAAGTTGTAAAAAAGTTGTGTCAATTTAAGAAGAGACGGCGAGAAAATTTGACTTTCTTTGCAAAAAGCATTAAAGTCTATAGAGAAGCGCCGCCGTGCGGCTGTGCAGCAATGCCGGCGCGGCAGAGCGCGGGGTGGAACGAAAAGAGGGTACCAGAATGCGGAAAAAACCAATATGCGCGGGCCCATGCGGCTATTTGGGCGTAAAGCGCTTTTTAGACGTGCTGCTGGGCGGGGTTTTGCTGTTAGCGCTCAGCCCGGTTTTGCTTGTTTGCGCTGCGGCAGTCCGGCTGGATTCCAAGGGTCCGGTGCTGTTTCGTCAACAGCGGGTGGGGCGAAAAGGCAAGTTGTTTTGGGTTTATAAGTTTCGCACCATGTATGTGCAGGCGCCTGCCAACCTTGCCACCGCCCAAATGACCGATTCTCGCCGTTATATTACCCGCGTGGGCCGGGTGTTGCGGCGCGCCAGTTTGGACGAGCTGCCTCAGCTGCTGAATGTGCTGGCCGGCGATATGAGCCTGGTGGGTCCGCGGCCGCTGATTCCCGCCGAAGAGCGTGTGCATACATGGCGGCGGCAATACGGCGTGTATGCGGTGCGCCCCGGAATAACCGGGCTTGCCCAGGTGAAGGGGAGAGACAACCTTTCCGATTGGCAAAAGATCCGGTGGGACAGGTTATACGTCCAGCGCGTCAGTTTAGCGATGGATTTTCGGGTTCTGGCGGCCACTGTAGTAGTGGTGGTTACCCATCGCCATTATGCCGAGGGCGGTCAAACCGTGCAGGCACCATCTGTGCGTATGCAGGGCTCGCCGCGCAAGAAGGCGTCTTGATGGAGGTAAGGCGCCGGGGTATCTATTTTTTACACGGAAAAGGATATGAGATTTATGCAGGAAAAAAAGAAGGTAGTGCGTAAAAAGCACGCAGCCGCGCGCTATGCAGATTCCCGAGGGAAGCAGGGTGCGGCCGGTGCAAACAAGAAAAAACGTAAGCTTTCCAAAGGGGCAAAAGCGGGCATTATTGCCGCCAGCGTGGTGGTAGTTATTCTTCTAGCGGCTGTGCTGGGCGTGGCCTATTTATTAAACCGTGTGGATTACCAGCCTTTGGATTCTTTTTCGCTGGTGGACTCCATTGTGGAAGAACCGGAGGAAGTGCCCTCTGATGTGCCCATTGTAACCGATCCCGACGCCATGCAATTCGGTACGGGCGATATTATGAGTAGCCCGGATGTGGAGAATATTTTGCTCATCGGCAGCGATACCCGCGGCGAAGTGTACGGCCGGGCTGATACCATGATTATCCTCTCTATCAATCGGGCTGAGGGAACGCTAAAGATGTCTTCTCTTATGCGCGATATGTATGTAAAAATACCGGGGCAGGAAGATAACCGCATTAACGCAGCCTATGCTTGGGGCGGCCCGCCGCTGCTGATTGAAACCATTGAGCAAAACTTTCGGGTGCAAATAGACCGTTACGTGCGGGTGGACTTTGCCGCCTTTACCCATATGATTGATATGCTGGGCGGCGTGACGGTAACCATAACGGCCGACGAAGCGGCGATTATTAACCAGGAATGCGGCACCGCCTACACTGCCGGTAGCCAGCACCTCACCGGTGCGGCCGCGTTGAGCTACTCCCGCATTCGTAAGCTGGACAGCGACTTTGGACGTACCCAGCGTCAGCGTAACGTGATAGAGGCACTGATTCAGCAGTTTAAAAACTCCAGCCCCACCACGATGATAGGCTTTCTCAACGCTATGCTGCCCGAGGTGCAAACCGATATGGATAGCGGCAAACTGTTAAGCCTGGCCACAGAGTCGCCCACCATTATGAACTATACCCTATCTCAGTTCCGGCTGCCGATGGACGGCGAGTCGGAGTCGGTATCCATTCGTGGGATGTCGGTGCTGGTGCCCGATATCGAAGCCAATAGAGAGGGCTTGCAGCAGTTTATATACGGTTAAGGAACGGCTGCCAAACAGCTGACAAACATCATTTCGCAAAAAACCCGGCGTTTGAAAGAACGCCGGGTTTTTGTATGCTGATAATACGGTAGATTGGTTAAGAAAGATACTGCCCGTTTGGCTGTTTGTTGGCCGCTAGCCCAATATGGCCAGCAGCTCCTCTTGCGAAAGAGAAGAGATGGAGACGGCGCCTTCGGTTACTACGCTGTCGGCTAGGCTGCGCTTGCTTTCTTGCAGCGCCATAATTTTTTCTTCAATGGTGCCGCGGGCAATCAGCTTGTAAACAGTAACTACGTTTTGCTGCCCGATGCGGTGGGCCCGGTCGGTAGCCTGGTTTTGTGCGGCCAAGTTCCACCAAGGATCGTAGTGGATGACGATATCCGCCGCGGGTAGGTTCAAGCCGGTGCCGCCGGCTTTAAGGGATATCAAAAACAGCGGCGTACCGTCGTGGTTAAAGCGCTCCGCCATAGAAACCCGCTCGCTTTTGGGCGTGTCGCCGGTAAGCAGGTAATAGGGGATGCCTTCCTCCCGCAGACGTTGTTGGATGATGGCCAGCATAGAGGTGAACTGAGAAAACAGCAGCACCTTGTGCCCGCCGCCGACGGCATTGCGCACGAGCTCCAAGCAGGTTTCCAGCTTAGCCGACTCGCCTAGGTAATCGGTAAAGCATAGGGTGGGATCGCAGCAAATTTGCCGCAAGCGGGTAAGCTGGGCTAGAATTTGGATTTTGCCGGCGCGGTAATCTTCGCCGCTTTGGCCGCTAATTTGATTTTGCAGCCGTTTGGCCGCCGCCTGGTAAAGGGCCAGCTGTTCACCCTGCAGGCGGGCAAACACCGTTTTTTCAATTTTAGCGGGCAGCTCCTTGAGCACATCTCGTTTCAACCGCCGCAGCACAAAGGGGGCGGTGATGCGGTGTAAGCGTTGCAAAGCGCCGGTATCCTCCTGGCGCACAATGGGCAGCTCAAATTCGTTGTGAAAGCGGCTGTAACCCCCCAGCAGCCCCGGCATCAAAAAGTCAAAGATGCTCCATAGCTCGCTTAACCGGTTTTCAATGGGCGTGCCGGTGAGGGCAAAGCGGGTGACAGCGGCTATCTGTTTGACAGCCCGGGCGCTTTGGGTGGCGTGGTTTTTAATAAACTGGGCTTCGTCTATTACCAAAAAACGGAAGGTAAAGGCCTTATAGCAGTCCAGATCCCGTTTTAACAAATCATAAGAGGTGATGAGCACGTCGCGGTGGGCGCATTGCTCTAAAATGAGGCGCCGGGCCTCCGCTGTGCCCGCCACCACGGCGGTGGTTAGAGTAGGGGCAAAACGAGAAATCTCTTCCTCCCAGTTATAAATTAAAGAAGCCGGGCACACGATGAGGGAGGGCTTATCGCTTGCGCCTTTGTTTGCCAGCAAAAGCGCTATCACCTGCAAAGTTTTACCCAAGCCCATGTCATCGGCTAAGATGCCTGCCAACCCGCAGCGATCCAGTGTGGAAAGCCAGTGAAAGCCCGCCTCTTGATAAGGCCGCAAAACGCCCTTTAGGGCTTTTGGCGGCTCCTCGCCCTGCTGACGCGCTTGGCGCACGGAATCCACCAGGGCCAGAAAGCGGCTGTCGCGTTGCAGTTGGATGCTGGGGGAACCGGCCAGCAAGGTATCCACAAGAAAAGCGCGGTTTTGCGGCAACTGCAACTTGCCGTTTTGCAGCCGGATTTGCTCAACGCCCAGCTGCTCGGTCAACTCGCGAAAGGCGTCTAAGCCGCCGTCCTCCAGCGAGAGAAAACGTCCGTCTTTCAGCCGGTGGTACTTTTTGCGCAGGCGGTGGCTTTCCAACAAGGCGGGCAGCTCTTCTTGCGGAACGCCGGCGGCGGTTACATCCAACTGCAACAGATCCTGGCGTAGCGATACGCCCACCGATAGCCGCGGCGCCGGAGCAAGCCGCAGTCGGCGGAATCCGTCGGAGGTGTAAACCTCGCCTAGGGCCATCAACTCCTGCACACCGCTGCGCAGCAGGCGGAAAATGGCGTCGTCGTGGCGGGCTACCGCGCAGCTTTCTTTGGGATCTACCTGGCTAAAATACCGGCGCAACACCGCCATCAGCCGGTATTCTGCGGCGGCGTCGCGGTATAATCCCTCCCGATTGGCGCGGCTTAGGGGATTGACCGTGTCGCCCCCATAAGAAATTTGCGGCAAACAGGTAACGGCTCCCCGCCGGGGTGCATCCAAATAAAAGCTGATTTTAGCCGGAGGAGGCGAAAAATCCTCCAGCGCGATGCCTTCGGCGCACACTTGGGCGTAACGATGTAGCACCGGCAAAACGCTGGCGCAAAAGGCGGGCAGATCGGTTTCGCTGATAAACAGACCTTCCGGCCGCCCGGCACGAGAAACTTGGGTGAGAAACGCCTTCATTTCATAGGTGTATTCCTCATCGCAGCGGTAAAAAAAGCCCTCATGCGGCAGCAACACATAGCAGTGCCGCTGACCTTCCAACGCTGCGAAAACCGGCGTTTGCACCAATGCGCCGGCCGGAGCCGCCGTTACCTGAACGGTTAAATGAGGGTTTTTCTCAACCAACCGCACCGAAAAAGGCTCACTGTTTGGCAGCTGCACCTCTAACTCGCCGCCGGCCATCAAGTCGAAAAAGCCGTCTAAGCTGGAGGGGGTAAGGGTGAGGGTGCGGTCGTTGACCTTGTGCAAAAAAGAGTATGGGTTAAAATTGCGCTCAATGGCCTTATCCTCAGCGGTTTTTGCCAACACAAATTCCACCAGCGGGCGAGAGGCTTCGTCGAAGGAAGAAATATCGTGCACAAAAGAAAAATTCTTGCCGTAGTCGGCGCGTTCACGGTTCTGCACCGCCTGCGCAAAGGTGGTGATGTTGCGCACCACGTATTTGCGCGACGCCACCACGCGAAATTCCACATCGGCGGCCCCGGCGTTTATCAGCAGCCGGGGTTCCAGGCCGATATTGGCGCCCTGTTCCCGGCTTAGGCTGTTGGCAATGGCCCGTGCGGTATAGCTGTTTATCACAGCGCGCAGCAGAGGGGAGGTCTGCTCGGCAGCGGGCGGGGCGTCCATAGGGCGGGGCGCGCCTAGGTTCAGCTGCAGCAAAGCCGCCGCAATGTGGCTGCATATGCCGTCTCTGCGGCTGTAATCCGAGCAGGTGCACACGCCCTCCAGCAGAACGCCGCCGCGCATGGTCAGGCGCACCCCATAGTGGCCTTCGCCGCTTTTGCTGCGCACTGTGGCGGTAACGCGGCAGTTCCCTATGTTGTCAGTCGTTTGATCGGGCGCGGTGCGGTTTTCGGTAATGCGCACCAAATTGGCGTGGTAGCTGCGCAGGCCGCGCTGATATATTTCATCGGTATCGCATAAACTGCGTATATCGTCGGCGTTCACATAATGCCCCCTTCTTTATCATCTCATGACGCCGCGGTTTGGGTAAAACAAAAGGCGCCCGTCATGAGCAGCATCCCCTATTATACCACAAAACCGCCCGCATTAGAAGAATAATACGCGCCCGGTTAACAATAGAAAGCGAAAGTGTTTTCAAAAGAAAATAACCCGTTCCTCTGTAAGGGGTGCCGGTAAAATAGCGAGGATAAGCGGCCGCGCAGGATAGCGCAAATATCCTTGGGAAAAAACAGTATCCGCCCAATTGCCGCCGCTCTGTGGCAGCCTATGCGGTTTTTGCACCTAATATGCGCTGGGAGCCAAACGAACGCAGAGCATAGCGTATATCTGCAAGAGAAAAAGCCCCGCCCGCCCCCAAACGGGAGCGGGCGGGACGAAATACCTGTGGTAAACTTTACGTTTGCAGCTTTAAAAGGGTGCCTCCGTGGGGCAGCTGGGCAGCTGGCAGCCAAACTGCCCGGCAATAAGCGCTATTTCGTGTTTTGCCCGTAATAGGCGCCGGCGCCGTGCTTGCGCAAAAAGTGTTTATCCAGCAGCTCCTGCTGCATGGGCACTGCGGGCGAGCCGGTTAAGGCTTGGGTGTGCCAAGCCATCATGGCCAGCTCCTCTAACACCACGGCGTTGTGCACGGCCTCCATGGCGTCTTTGCCCCAGGTAAAGGGACCGTGGCTGTGCACCAACACGGCGGGGATATGGTCGGGATTTTTGCCTGCAAAGCGCTCTACAATCACATTGCCGGTCTCTTTTTCATAGGCCCCGCCGATTTCAGCAGGGGTCATGGGACGGGTGCAGGGGATTTCGCCGTAAAAGTAATCCCCGTGGGTGGTGCCCAGGGCGGGGATCCCCATGCCTGCCTGGGCCCAAATGGTGGCCCAACGGGAGTGGGTGTGCACAATGCCCCCCAGGTTGGGGAACGCATTGTATAACACGCAGTGGGTGGGCGTGTCGGAAGAGGGATTGAGCTTGCCCTCCACCTTTTCGCCCTGCAGGTTGATTACCACCATATCGTCGGGAGTGAGTTCCTCATAGGGCACACCGGAGGGCTTGATGACAAACAGGCCCTTTTCCCGGTCGATGCCCGAAACATTGCCCCAGGTAAACACCACCAGGCCGTGGCGGGGCAGTTCCAAGTTGGCCTTGCAAACTTCGGCTTTTAGTTGTTCCAGCATGAGTGATACACACCTTTTCTATTGTTCATTTCTTTTTATCAGCTGTTGATATCGGCTTGTGTGCTCTATTGGCAAGATATCAGGCGTTGCCTTTGCTTTGCGCTTTCAGCGCCTTCAGGCGTTTGAGCACGTTGTTTTCGCCGCGGCCGAAATAATCATGCAGCGTGCGGTATTCGGCAAACAGCTTGTCGTAAATAGCGGCGTTTTCCGGGTTGGGGGTATAAACCGTATCTTTTACCCGGCCCAGGGCGCGGGCGGCGTCAAAAATGGTGTCGAATCCGCCGGCGGCTTTTCCCGCCGCCACGGCGCCGAACATAGCCGAACCGTAGGCGGGGCCTTGGGCGGAACCGGCGATGCGCACGGGCATATTGATAACGTCGGCATAAATTTGCATGGTCATGGGGTCTTTCTGCGAAATGCCGCCCGATGCGTAAAATTCCTCTACAGCCAAGCCGTGCTCCCGATAATTTTCAATAATCATACGGGTACCGTAGGCGGTGGCCTCAATGAGGGCGCGGTAAATTTCCTCCGGCTTGGTTTGCAACGTCATGCCCAGCATCACGCCGGACAGATCGGCATCCACCAGCACCGAACGGTTGCCGTTCCACCAATCCAGCGCCAAAAGCCCGCTTTCGCCGGGGCGCTGCACTTGGGCCTTTTGCCGCAGGAATTGATGAATATTTATCCCTTGAGCTTTGGCTTGCTCGTAATAAGAGGCGGGCAGGCAATTATCGATAAACCAAGCAAAGTGATCCCCCACGCAGGACTGGCCCGCTTCGTAACCGTAGTAGCCCGGCAATACGCCGTCGGCCACCACGCCGCACATGCCGGGCACCTGCAGCTCCTTTTCGTCTACCATAATATGGCAAGTGGAGGTGCCCATAATGGCCAGCATTTTGCCGGGGCCGTCAATGCCCACCGCAGGCACGCACACGTGGGCGTCTACATTGCCCACCGCCACAGGGGTGCCGGGGCACAGCCCAGTTAAACTGGCGGCGGCTTCGGTTATAACCCCCGCGCGGCTGCCCAGGGGCAGAATGGTGCGGGAAAGTTTTTCATCCACCACATGCTCCATGCGGGGATCCAAGGCCTTGAAAAAGGCGTCGTCGGGGTAACCGGCGTTTTTGTTCCAAATGGCTTTGTAACCCGCTGTGCAGGAGTTACGCGTTTCCACGCCGGTTAATTGCCAGATGATCCAGTCGGCGGCCTCTATCCAGCGGTCGGCGGCGGCATATACTTGCGGAGCTTCGTCCAACACCTGCCACAGCTTGGGAATGGCCCACTCGGAGGAAATTTTTCCGCCGTAGTTGCCCAGCCACTTTTCGCCCCGGCTGGCAGCAATTTCGTTGAGCCGGGTGGCTTTATCCTGGGCGGCGTGGTGTTTCCACAGCTTTACATAGGCGTTGGGCTCGCCTTCAAATTCAGGCAGAAAACACAAGGGGGTGCCGTCGGCCTTTACGGGCAACACCGTGCAGGCGGTAAAATCGGCGCCTACGCCGATAACATCGCAGGGGTTGACGCCCGATTCCTTGAGCACGGCGGGGATGGTGTTGGCCAGCACGCCGATGTAATCCGACGGATGCTGCAACGCCCAATCGGGGGGCAGCTTGGCGCCGTTTGGCAAAGCCTCATCCATCACGCCATGGGGGTACTCGTAAACCGAAGACGCCAGCTCCTCGCCGGTGGCCACGTCGATAAGCACCGCCCGGCCGGAGAGGGTGCCGTAATCCAATCCAATCGCATATCGACCCATTTAATACGACCTCATTTCCGTTTGATTCGTTTGATGGCGCATTTTATCGCCATATAAAGGATTATGCTATTATCTTAGTAAAACCGCCGGGGGATTGCAAGATAAATTCTGTGGCATTAGCGCCCGGCTGCATAGCGATCCTGCTGTTTCGCGGCAGGCGAAAAAGCACAAATGATGATATGCCGAAAAAGCAAACATCTTGACAGCCTATCCCCCCGGGCTACAATTAAGGCAGAGCCGGCGTGTGCGCCCGGTTTTCAACAGAAAGGGGCAAGTTTGTGGAATACGAAACGATGAAATTGCAGGACATGACGGAAGAAGCATTTGCCGTTATCAGCCAATGGAAATACGATCCGCCGTATGACATGTATAGCTTTCGGGGCCGGCCCAACGGCTATTTGGGCAACCGGGATACCTGGGGTAAAGAACAGTTTTGCTTGGTTGACAACGGCCGGGTAGTGGGGCAGGTTTCTTGCCAAATGGAGGAGGGAGCCCTTTGGGTGGGCTGGGCGTTGGCGCCGGAGCACTGCTCGCAGAGGAAGGGCCATCTGTTTGTGCAAAAGTGCGTAAAAGAGATTCGAAAACAAAAGGGGTATTCCGGCCCCTGCCTGTTGCGGGTGGCGGCAAGTAACCAGCGTGCCGTTAAAGCTTATCAAAAAGCAGGTTTTACCTTTTTAAAAGCGGTGCAAGATGAAGTGGCCTACTCCGGCAAGCAGGAGGATTTTTGGGTGATGCAGCAAAAAGAAGGCAAAACCGGCCGGGCGGCGTGGTGTTAAGAGCGGAAGAAGAACACATCCCCCAGCGTGTCGTCATCGTAAGCGGTGCTGGGGCAGGCGGCGGCCAGCTCGTAGTTGCCGTGGGTATATTCGGCGATAACCCTATCCCAAAACCGCACCGAGGCTAGGTTTTTGGGGTGCCGTTTTAATTGCCACTGGCCTTTGTGCAGCGCCATGGTTTGCAAAAAAGCCTGCCGTCCCACCCCGGCGCGGCGGTATTTATACAGCACAAAAAATTCAGCCATCTGAAAGTCGGTTTCACGGCCCTCTACTTCGGGCAAGTTGTTTACCATTACAAAGCCCGCCAATTGGGGGCTTTCTTGCGGGTTGGGCTGCACCAATATAAAATAGGCCCAGCGGTTCTCCTCCGTCCAGTAGTTGTCTAAATAGTCATAGCCGTAAAGACCCAGGGCGTTTACATCCCGGCGGTCATATTGTGAAAACTCATAGTCGTATTTTTCCAGCAGGTTGCGCAAGATCTCCTTTTCTTGTAGCGTAACTTGCCGCAGGGTAACCTTCATAGGGCGTTGCCTCCTTTGTCATCCGTTGTTGCGCCGGCCTTTTGCAGCAGATCCAGCCGGGCCGCTTCGTCAAACAGAATGGGGGTAATGGCCGGGTAAGTTAGTTGGGGCGGCAGCTTATCAAACAGGGCGGTTTGCGCCATTTCGCTTTGGGGCATTTGCCCAAGGCTGCTGATGCTGGCCACAAACACCATGCCGTTGGCCCCCGACTGATCGTCGCCGGCCCGGTAGTCAAAAGCCGGCTCTATTTGATAAGCAAGCGCGCCCGATTCTTCATATAGTTCCCGCCGGGCGGCGGCAAGGGGCGTTTCGCCCGCCTCGATGTGCCCGCCCTGGGTTTCCCAGGTGGCGCGCTCTTTGTGGCGGCTGAGCAACAATTTGCCGTTATATTGCGAAAGCACAACGACGTATTTATATTGCTTTAGCGTTCCCAGCGGATAGGTGTGGCACTGCATGGCGGATCCTTCTTTCTCGGTTTATTTTTTTCAGTTTAGCGGCCGCCACTGGGCTTGTCAAGCGGCCAACACAAAGAACAAAAGGAGGATAAAGATGGAAAAGAAACAAATGGTGCTGCTGGATACCGATATTGGCGGTGATATCGACGACGCGGTGTGCCTGGCATATCTGCTGCAAGAGCCCCGGTGCCGCCTGATGGGCGTTACCACCGTTTGCGGTGAGGCGGAAAAACGCGCCGCCGTAGCCGACGCCCTTTGCCGGGCGGCGGGCAAAAACATCCCCATTGTGGCGGGTATGGATACCCCGTTGCAGCCCATCCCGGCTTATCCTACGCCGGAGGGCGCCGGGGCTTTGGCGCGCTGGGAACACGGCCAATATGCCAAGGGCGACGCGCCGGGTTTTCTATATCAAATCATCCGGGCGCATCCGTTAGAGGTTATTTTGATAGCCATTGGCAACATGACCAACGTCGCCAGCCTCTTTCGCCGTTACCCCGACGCGCCCGCTTTGCTGAAAGGCCTTTTTGTGATGAACGGTTATTTTGGCGCTCAACCGTTGCCCCAGCCCTGGTATAACTGGAATGCTTGGGCGGATCCGTTGGCTTCGCACATTGTTTTCGCGGCCCATACAGCGGTGCACCGGGCGGTTCCTATAGAGATTACCGGGCAGCTTACCCTAAAGCCGGAGCAGGCGCAAACGCTGCTCCCTCAAACCTCCCGGCTGGCCCGGGCGGTGCTGGATTTCGGCTCCGCTTGGCTGCAAAGCGCCCAGGTGCTAACCTTGCACGATCCGTTGGCGGCGGTGTGCGCCTTTTACCCCGAGGTGTGCCGGTTTGAAAGAGGATTTGTAACGGTGGAAACCCAGCAAGAGCAAACCATGGGCGCCACTGTCTTCCAGCCCGATCCGGCGGGCAATGTGGAGATCGCCCGCTGGGTGGATCGGGAGGGCTTTTACCGCATTTTGCGTCAAACTTTGGCAGGTTGACGGGGCCTTACTCTTTTGGCAGGCTCCCGTCTCCGCCCATCAGCCGGGTCATTTCTTCAATGCGCTCTAGTGGGAAGGGCGGCAGGCACAGCGGTTTCATGGCGATAGACATTAACTTCATGGGGTTGTCGTCGGCAGCCACGCGGTTGGAGCTGAAAGCGCCGCAGCGCCGGCAGCGGTGGATAATTGCCCACTCGCCGTTTTTGCGCACCCAAACAGCCACCGGATCCATAATGCCGCCGCAATCCGACGCCCGGTCGCCGGGCTCAATATCCACATGCAGGCTGGATAAACAGTTGGGGCAGTGGTTGCGGTGATCGCTGCCCGCCCCGGCGGGCACCACCGGGCGGCCGCATACCTTACAAGTAAAGCTGTCGTTACAGGCATGGGTTTTGTAATAGCCTTTTTCGTATTGCTTGCGTTTGTTTTCTCGGTTCATGTAATGCTCCTCATCCTAAATTCATCAATTCATCAGTTGGTTGGCGGATTGGTTATCAAAATTTAGGACAATAAAAAACGGATAACCCAAGCCGATGGGTTATCCGTCCGTTTATTTTGCAAACAATATAAAGCCTATAAAACCACAAAACAGCAACACAACAAAGGCATCCTTTACACGCCGGATGCAGCCCCCGCAAACCGAACGCGCAAAAGTATGTGCCGTTTTTCAGAATATCATAAAACAAAGGTGGCTTTAACCGTCTATTCGCAAAATAAGCGCAACGAAGGAACCCATCACGAGATGAGAATTCCAAATCGTTATTGCCCTATTTTAGCGAACAGCCGACATTAAGTTACCCCACCTTTATTCGTCAAATCTGTTTTGACTATAGCACGGTTGATTTTTCTTGTCAAGAGAATAGCAAGTAAAAAAACCGGGCAGATAGCCTATTTAAGATGGCAGCGGTTTGAAAACGGCTTTTAAATGTGCGCATATGTGTTGCCAGGGTTAAAATTTAAGATAACCCGGCGCACTAAGTTGCCCGCTATTGCCCACGCACAGCGGCCGCCGCCGCTTGCAGCACCGAAGAAGCCACCGGCCCCGCCGACGAAATGCCGGAGCCGCCGTTTTCTACCACCACGGCAAAGGCCAAGGGGCAGTCGGCGTCTAGGGTAAAGCCCACCATCCAACCGTTGGGCTGTTTGCCTTCGCCCACCTCTCCGGTGCCGGTTTTGGCGCACACCGTTAGGTTGGGGAACATGCCGTCGCCGTAGCTGGTTTGCACAGCGTAGCGCATAACGTCGCGCAGCTGGGTGGCGGTGGATTCCTCCAGCATGGTTTCGCCCAAAGTGGTTTGGCCGGTGCGCCCGCCAAAACCCAACGGGGTGCTCACCTGGCTGATGAGATAGGGGTTAACCGGGGTGCCGCCCCGGGCGATGGCGCCCATCAGGATCATCATGTGCATGGGGTTGACCAGGTCGGTATACTGCCCAACGCCCGACCAGGCAAGGCTGTTTTCTGTAGCGTCGGATACATCGTAGGAACTGGCGGCGGTGGGCAGCCCGTCAATCGAAAAGCTCTGGTTGCAGCCCAACCGCTGGGCTGTTTCGGTTAATTTATCCTTACCCAGCTCTACGGCAAGTTCGGCAAAGGCCACGTTGCAGGATTGCGCCAGCGCATCTTGAAAGGTAAGCTGCCCATGAACCGAATGGCAGGTGATTTGCTCGCCGTTAATCACCACGCTGCCGTTGCAGGTAAAGGTGCGGCTGTAAAGATCCGGCAGGTTTTCAATGGCGGCGGCGCTGGTGATTACCTTAAAGGTAGAGCCTGGGGTAAAGGTGCCCGATAGGGCCTTGTTGAGATAAACCCCTTCGTATTGGCCGGTGGTGTCGTTTTCTACATCGGGCCGGTTGGCGGGATCATAGGTGGGGGTGCTCACCATACATAAAATTTCGCCGGTTTCATAGTTGTATACGGCCACGGCGCCGTTGCGGTTGCCCAAGGCCTGCAGCGCTGCGGCGCTGACGTCGGCATCCACCGTCAGGGTCATATCGTTGCCGGTTTGAAACAGCTGCGACAGGCTGATGCCGGTGATGGGGTTATACCCCACCAGATCGCTGCGAAAGGCGGTTTGCACTGCGGTAGAAATGTAGGTGGTGCTGTCTCCCACCGTTTGCATTAGGGCCCGGCGCACGGTTTCATCCTCGTGATATACCCGTTGGCCGTCCACGGTTTGGGCCAAGATTTCGCCGTCTCTATCCAGCACCTTGCCCGCCGCAGACAGCTGCCCCGCGTGGGAGAGGTGATCGTTGATGGAGCTGGTGGCCCAATCTTGGCCAGAGAGAAACAGGCGCACCACAAAAAATATCAAGCCCGCCAAAAAGGCGGCGGCCAAAATATACACAACAATGGAGCGCGCGCGTGTGCTTTTCATAAAACCTCCCATCCCCCGCCCCAGGCGGGCGCCGAAAAAGCGGAATGAACAATCAGCCGGCGGCTTATCCTCTAGAGCGGTTTGCCCGGCGCACCGCATAGGTGCGCTCATCTGAGGCCTTAATAAAGGCCAGCAACCCCCAAACAGCCATCATACTGGAACCGCCCATGCTAACAAAAGGCAAGGTGACGCCCGTTAAGGGCAAAATATCGGTGGCGCCAAAGATATTTAAGCAAGACTGAAAAACCAGCATGCCGCCTGCCGCGCATGCCGCAATGGAATAAACGGTGGAGCGGGTGGTGGCGCTGGACATGCGCGCATAAACCGCCAGCGCAGCCACAGCCAGAGCCACCACCAACGCCAGCAGCACGCCCAGCTCTTCGCACATCATGCCGAATACCAGGTCGCTGGAGGCCGCCGCCACGTACTTTAGATTACCGTTGCCGATGCCCACGCCAAACATGCCGCCAGAAGCGGCGTAAGAGAGCACGTGGGTTTGCTGGTAACCTGTGGTGTCGGCATATTCCCACACATGCCCCCAGGCGGCAAAGCGATCCAGAATATAGGGTTTGCGCTGTAAAATAACAAAGGCGCCCAAGGCCGCGCCGGCGCAAATAAAAATAATGGTGCGCAGGTTGCCTGAGCGGATAAAAGCGATAATTAAAAAGGTTACAAAGAAGATGCAGGCTGTGCCGAAATCCCCCATGAGTCCCAGCGCGCCGATACAAAGCGCGGTGAACACCAAAAACTCGGTTAAGTTTTTGGCGGTTTGCAGCTGGTTCAGGGTGGAGGTGCCCACAAAAATAAAGCAGATTTTCACCAGCTCAGAGGGCTGGATGGAAACCGGCCCGATCAGAATCCAGTTTTTAGCGCCATACACCTCGGTGCCCAGCACCAAGGTGCCCGCCAGCAGCAATACAGCCAAAATAGACATGGGCAGCCGCCAGCGCATCACCCGGTCGGGATCCTCCATAAACCACAGCACGCAGCAAAACAGCACCATTCCCAGCGCCATGGCGGCCGTTTGGATGTAGGCCTGCCGTTCATCTACGCTGTAAATCAATAAGATGCCCAAGCCCGAAAGGAAAAAGGCCAAGGTTTCCAGCTCAAAACCCGAACGGTGAAAGCCCCTGCGGCTGATAAGCAAAAACAGCCAGCCAACCAGGGTGAAAGCCCCCCAAAGGGCCAGCGGTTGCCAGGCAAAGCCCTCGTCCGGCAGGCAAAGCTGGGCCGCCAGCAGGGCATGAAAAAAGGATACCAGCACCATCAAGCGGGCGGGGCGGATGCAGGGCTTGCTGCGGTTAAAAAACCAAGAACGGTGGATGTTGCCCGTGCGATCGGCGCGCTCCAGCGAAAGCGACGTGCTCCCCAGGGTGATTACGTCGCCCACCCGCACCTGCGTGGGCGCCTGTATTGTGGCGCCGTTGCACTTGGTGCCGGCTTTGGAGTGGGTGTCGGAGATCATCCAACCCTCCTCCCGCCGGTACAGCACGGCATGATCCCGCGATACCGCGGGGTCGGGCAGCAAGATATCGGAGCTCTTGCTGCGCCCAATGGTATTTTCCCAATAAACCACGGGGATACGCGCACCGCTTATGGTGTCTTTTAGCTCCACCAGCGGTTGCTCGCCGCGCCGGTGGTTGCGCAAAGAGGTAAAGCAGTGGTATAAAATCAGCAAAGCCAAAAACGGTTGCAATACCCTCAGCAAAAAGATGCCGGCGGATAGCAAAAGATCCGGGGTCATAAAATTCATTGGTTCGGGCCCCTTTCCAGGATGATGGCCTTCCTAAGAGGAAAGTTTCTGTTTGCATAATAGTACGGAGAAGAAAAAAAGTCAAATACAGCGCTGTAACCATTGTGACAAAACAGTAAGGTTTTGTTTGACATTTTATCCCCAGCGCGCTATAATGGCTCCAAAATAAAAGTATCCCTGAAAGGAAAAAGTTATGCAACCGGTAAGATTATGCACCATAAGTTGCTCCGCACAATGGAATAGCGATGAGACGTTGTACGGAGCGAAATCAGAGGGCGGCATGGCCGATTAGGCAAACAGCCCTTGAGGTTCATCGGCAGATAGGCGAAAGCAGAGCCGGCCTTTGCGGCGGGCTTTGGTTTGCTATGTAAAGCTTTTCACATTACAGCAAGGCGGGCCTGGTTGGCAGCGCGCTTTTTGTGCAAAGCTTTGTGTGGTTGTGCCTACCGGCCGGTACCGGTTTTGATAGAAGAGCTGCGGGCAGGGTCTGTCCGCAGTTTTTTGTATGCTTCTTTATCTTTTTGCCGCTGTTTTGCCAGCCGTTTTATCAGCTGTTCTATCAGCTGTTTTGTTCGCTGCGATGGCAATGCGAAGAACGCTAAAGAAGAAACCTGCGCGGCGGCCGGCTTGGCTTTTCTCGCCGGTCCGGCGAAAGACGGGCCCGCCGAAGGCGGGAAAACCACCCCCGGGCAGCGATTTTTGCAAAAGGATGAGAACAATGAGTTTATTAGAAGTAACCGGGCTTACCCATTCCTTTGGGGAGCATTTATTATACCGCGACGCCTCTGTTTGCTTATATAAAGGAGAGCACATGGGGCTGGTGGGACAAAACGGGTCGGGCAAAAGCACCCTTATCAAAACCCTGATCGGCAGCCTGACCCCCGACGCCGGCGATATCCGCTGGCAGCCGGGGATCCGGGTGGGGCACCTGGATCAGTACGCCAGCTTAGATCCCACTTTGTCGGTGATGGATTGCTTGCGCAGCGCTTTTGCACCGCTGTATCAGGCTCAGGAGCGCTACGAGGCGTTATTGAGCGGCCTCAACGGGGAAGAAGAGCACGACGCACCGCTGCTGCAAGAGGCAGCGGACTGCCAGCAGTTGCTGGAAAGCGGGGATTTTTATTCTTTGGATGCCCGCATCCATAAGGTAGGCTATGGCCTAGGGTTGGATGCGCTGGGGTTCGGCACCCCGCTGCAAAACCTCAGCGGCGGGCAGCGGGCTAAGGTTATCTTGGCCAAGCTGCTGCTGGAGGAACCCCAGGTTTTGCTGCTGGACGAACCCACCAATTTTTTAGACAAGGCCCACATCGATTGGCTGGCCAAGTTCCTGGCGGGTTTTCGAGGAGCATTTGTGGTGGTATCTCATGATTTTACCTTTTTAAACCGGGTGACCACTTGCATTTGCGAAATAGAGGCAAATACCTTTCATAAATATACCGGCAGCTATGAGGCATACGCCCGGCAAAAGGGGCAACGGCAGGAGGAATACCGCCGGCAATACGCCGCCCAGCAGGAGCTCATTCGCAAAACGGAGGATTACATCCAACGAAACAGGGCGCGCGCTTCCACCGCCAACATGGCGAAAAGCCGGCAAAAGAAGCTGGACAAGATAAAGCGGCTGGAAAAACCCATAGAAAGCCCGCCGCCTCATTTTGTTTTTCCGGCGGCGGGGGCCCGGCCCGGGCAGGAACTGCTGCAAACGCAGGGATTGGTGATAGGCTATAAAAGGCCCTTGCTGCCGCCTCTGGATTTGCTGCTTAAAGCCGGGCAGCGCCTGGCTGTTACCGGTTTTAACGGCATTGGCAAATCCACGCTGCTTAAAACCCTGGCGGGGCTGCTGGCGCCGCTTTCCGGCGCGGTAGAGCGGGCGCCCGGGCTGCGCTTGGGCTATTATGAGCAGGATCCCCGCTGGCCGGACAAAGACGCTACCCCCTTACAGATGATAAAGGAAGGCTTTCGCCTAAACGACAGAGAAGCCCGCCGCGCTCTGGCCCGGTGCGGGTTGACGGCCCGGCAGGCCATACAGCCGGTGGGCACTTTAAGCGGCGGAGAACAGGCCAAGGTGAAGCTTTGCCAGCTGACCTTAGCCCCGTATGACTTGCTGCTGTTGGACGAACCCACCAATCACCTGGATAATGCCGCAAAACAGGCGTTGCTTATGGCCTTGCAGGATTACCCCGGCGCGGTGGTGCTGGTTTCGCATGACGCGGCATTTTATAGGCCGTGGGCCAACCGGGTGCTTTCCATAGAGGCGCTGCTGCGCACGGGCCACGGATTTGGACGGGAGGAGGGCTAAACGCAACCCGGGGTGAATTGCCCCGGGAAAAGCGGCCCGGACGGTTGCAAGCAGCGGGGCTTTCTGCTAAAATAATGGATATGGCTTTTAGGTTGCGCTGATCTGCTTTGCTAAATTGCAGAATTTGACAGCGCTGGGTAAAAGGCCGTATAATCGGGAATAATCAAAATGAGAATTTTGGGGAGTGTTGATAATGAAAAATTTGAAAAAACGCGCGGGCGCGTGGTTGCTGGCCTCTTTGTTGTTTGTTACGGCGGCCTTTTTTGCCGGTTGTGATAACGGCCAAACAGCATCGGTGGAAAACGGCATATCGGTTACGGTAAAGATCACCAACGCTGAGCCCACAGTTGTGCTGGAAGAAACCGTTACGATAGCCCAAGATCAGGCCAATGCGGGCCAAGCGGTAAAAACCGCCTGCCAGAGCAAAAACTTCGCCTTTACCGAAAGCAACGGTATGTACGACGGATTTGGCGGCGAAATGTCCACCGAGACCGACGGCTGGCTGCTGTATATCAACGGCGAGCAGGCCCAGGTGGGCGCCAACGACTCGGCGGTCGTTGAGGGCGATGTGGTGGAGTTCCGCTATGAAAATTACGACGAGGCCTTTGCCCAGTAATTTGGTTGCGGTAAAGCTGTAAAAACGGCCGCCGCAGGGCCAGCTGTGTGTTGGGCCCTGCGGCGGCAGCTATTTTGCCGCTTATTTTGCCGCCGGTTTCTGTTTGGGGCGGTAGAAGCGGCTGAGAAGAATTTGAAAGTATCACGAAAGTAAGGAGCGTTGCCCATGTGTGGATTGTGCGGATTCACCGGCGAGGTGGTAGACCGCGACCAGGTGCTGGAAACCATGACCGAACTTATCACCCACCGGGGGCCCGACAGCCGGGGATTTTTTACCGACAGCGGGATTTCTATGGGCTTTCGCCGTTTGAGCATTATCGATTTGGAGCAGGGCAGCCAGCCTATTTTTAACGAGGATAAGACCCTGGTGCTGATGTTTAACGGCGAAATTTACAATTACCGCCAGCTTCGCGAGCAGTTGGTGCAAAAAGGGCACCGTTTTGCCACCGAAACCGACTCAGAGGTGTTGGTGCACGGCTTTGAAGAGTGGGGCGAGCAGCTGCTCAACCGCCTGCGGGGTATGTTTGCCTTTGCCATTTGGAATACAAAGGATCAGTCCCTCTTTTTGGCGCGGGACTTTTTCGGCATTAAGCCTATGCACTACACCCAAGTGGGGCAAAGCTTTGTGTACGCGTCGGAAATTAAGAGCATTTTGCCTTTTCCGGGGTTTGAAAAGAAGTTTAACCGCCGCGCGCTGGATAATTATTTGTCTTTTCAATACGCTGTGCCCCCCGAAACCTTTTTTGAGGGGGTATATTGCCTGTTACCCGGCCATTACCTGTGGTACCGCGACGGCAAGGTGACCACCACCCGTTACTTTGACCCCACCTATGCGCCGGATGATTCCATCACCGAAGAGCAGGCGATAGACGACATTGAACGTGTTTTTGAAGATTCGGTAAACGCCCACAAGATAAGCGACGTAGAGGTAGGCTGTTTTCTTTCCAGCGGGGTGGATTCCAGCTATGTGGCGTCCTACTTTCCGGGCCAAAAAACCTTTACCGTGGGCTTTGATTTTGGCGAGCGGTACAATGAAATTAGCTGGGCTAAGAATCTGTCGGAACAGATAGGCGTGGATCACTACACCAAGCTCATCTCCTCTGAAGAATTTTGGAGCAGCATCCCCAAGGTGCAGTATCACATGGATCAACCGCTGGCCGATCCCTCTTGCATTGCGCTGTACTTTGTGTCTAAGCTGGCCAGCGAGCATGTGAAGGTGGTGCTTTCGGGCGAGGGGGCCGATGAGCTGTTTGGCGGCTACCCGGTTTACAACGAGCCCAGGGTGTTTAAATGGTATCAACGTCTCATCCCCGGCTGCGTGCGCCGCGGCATGGCCCGGCTGGTAAGCGCGGTGCCTTTCTTCTTCCGGGGTCAAAGCTTTGTGATACGCGGATCCCGCGAAACCGAGGATAAGTTTATCGGCAACGCTTTTATGTATTCGTTGGAGGATAAAAAGAAGCTGCTCAAGGATCCCTCTATCGCCACTGCGCCCCAGGCGCTGTGCAAGCCCTATTACGATCATGTGCGCGGCTACGATGGGGAAACAAAAATGCAGTATCTAGACATCAATTTGTGGATGGTGGGCGATATCCTGCTCAAAGCCGACCGCATGAGCATGGCCAATTCTTTGGAGCTGCGGGTGCCCTTCTTGGATAAAGAGGTGTTCGCCGTAGCCCGCAAGCTGCCCACCCGCTTGCGCGTAAATAAGAAAAACACGAAATACGCCATGCGCCAGGCGGCGCTGCGCCACCTGCCTCCGGCCACCGCCCAAAAGAAGAAGCTGGGCTTCCCGGTGCCTACCCGGGTGTGGCTGAAGGATAAAAAATATTACGACGTGGTAAGCGAGGCCTTCCATTCCGAGACCGCCAAACAGTTTTTTAACACCGACGTTATCATGAAATATTTGGACGATCACTTCAACGGCAAGTGGGACAATAGCCGCAAAGTGTGGACCATCTATATCTTTTTGGTGTGGTATGAGATCTATTTCGGAGATAAAGCCCAGTCGCAACAGCAGTAAGGCTGCGTGCTGTTAACAGCCCTAACAGCTTTAACAGCT
Organism: Candidatus Gallacutalibacter stercoravium; assembly: GCA_018716975.1. GTDB lineage: Bacteria > Bacillota > Clostridia > Oscillospirales > Acutalibacteraceae > Gallacutalibacter_A > Gallacutalibacter_A stercoravium. Next base: position 84,851 of record DVJE01000025.1, read on the forward strand.
TTAACAGCAACCATGAATAGGCACAGAACAAACCCGCCCCCGGCGCCGCTGGGAGCGGGTTTTACTCTGTGAGAAAGGTGCCCCCTGGCAAATGAACTGTTCCAGAAGAAAAAGACAGAAATAAAACCACCATATGTAGGATAGGGAAGGATTACGCAAAGAAGCGACGTTTTTCGACAGGAGAGAGCTTGGAGTTAAGCTGAATGCGTTCATGGTTGTAAAAAGCGATATATTCATCAATGAGCG
>DVJE01000026.1 GCA_018716975.1 Candidatus Gallacutalibacter stercoravium
AACGACGGCGTAACCGATTACAACGACACGGACTACGGCCCGAACAACGACGGCGTAACCGACTACAATGACACAGACTATGGCCCGAACAACGACGGTGTAACCGATTACAACGACACAGATTACGGCCCGAATAACGATGGCGTTACCGATTATAACGATACCAACTATGATGACGGCGGCAGCGACTACAGCGATGACGATGATGACGACGGAGATTCCGGATATGACGACTAAGCCGGAGCCGCTGTTTCAACAGCATCCTCTGCGGCACGAGTTTAAGCACCAGATCAACCTCAGGGAAGATCTGGTGCTTTCCCAAAGGCTCAAAAAACTGTTTCTCCATGATAAGAATGCCGGGCCGGATGGTACATACCGAGTGACTAGCCTGTATTTTGACACACCCTATGACGGCGCCCTGCGGGAAAAGATCGATGGGGTAAACCGGCGGGAAAAGTTCCGTTTGCGCTACTATGGGGGCGACCTTTCCTTTATCCGCCTTGAAAAGAAGTTTAAGGTCAATGGGCTGTGCGGCAAGCGTAGCGCCCGGATAACGCAAGAACAAGCGCAACGGGTGCTGTGTGGAGATTTTGGTTTTCTGTTGAATTGTGGCGAACCTTTGCTTATAGAATTTTACAGCAAGCTGCAGGGCAAAGGCTTGCGGCCCAAAACCATTGTGCGTTACGACCGGGAAGCCTTTCTCTATGCGCCCGGCAATGTGCGGATTACGTTGGATAGGAACATACGCACAGGTTTAGGCAGTGTAGACTTTTTTAATTTAAAAAATTTTCATCTGCGCGTATTAGAGCAGAGTACCGTGCTGGAGGTAAAGTACGACGCTTTTCTTCCGGATCTTGTTCGCATGGCGGTACAGGTGCCCGGGCGGCAGGCGGCGGCCTGCTCTAAATACGCTGCTTGCCGGCGGTTTGATTGAAAAAATTGAGGAGGAACAGCCGCAATGACCTTTCAGGATATTTTTAAATCCAGCTTCTTAGAGAATATATCCAGTATTTCTATGCTGGATATGGTAATTGCACTTGCATTGGCTTTTTTGTTGGGGCTATTTATCTTTTTCGTCTACAAAAAGAGTTACAGCGGCGTTATGTATTCCATGAGCTTTGGCGTTACATTAATTGCCTTAGCATTGATTACCACTTTGCTGATTATGACGGTGGTGAGCAACATTGTATTGTCTCTCGGCATGGTGGGTGCACTATCCATCGTTCGTTTCCGTACCGCTATCAAAGAACCAATGGACATTGCTTTTTTGTTTTGGGCCATTGCGGTGGGGATTGTATTAGCAGCCGGTCTCATTCCGCTGGCAGTATTTGGCAGCATCTTTATCGGCGCTGTGTTGTTGATTTTCTCTAAAAAGAAAACGGTAGATTCCCCCTATATTCTGGTGGTGCACTGCGAAAACAGTGAGGTTGAGGAACAGACAAGGATTTTTGTAAAGTCCCAGGTAAAGCGGCTTAATCTAAAGAGCAAGGGCGTAGACAACGGCTGTGTGGAGCTCAACTATGAAGTGCGCTTAAAGGATGACAGCAGCGCCTTTGTCAATGAGTTAGAGGCGATGCCGGGTGTTACACGTGTGGTGCTGGTGTCTTATAACGGCGACTATATGGGATAAAAGCATGATAAAACATAAACATATCGATCTGATTTGTATTGCAGCGGCGGTATTGGCCGCTGCTGTCACTGTGTTGCTGATGTTCGGCGAACAGCTGGGGATTGCCAAGGCCAGCGCCAATCCCGGATATATGACCCGGCTATTTGACGATAACCGGGTGCATACCGTTGATATTCAAATAGAAGACTGGGGCGCTTTTATTGAAAATGCGGAGCGGGAAGAATATGTTTCTTGCACGGCAAAAATTGACGGAGAGGAATTCTATCATGTAGGGCTGCGGGCCAAGGGGAACAATTCTCTGCGGCTGACGGAAGAATACGTCCTTTCTCGTTATAGCCTAAAGTTGGAATTTGATCAGTTTACAGACGGCGGCAACTATTATGGGTTAGATAAATTTTCACTAGACGCCTCTTTTCAAGATAACAGCTATTTAAAGACATATATGACCTATGATATGATGGCGTTTATGGGGGTGCCCACGCCTCTTTGCAGCTATGTTTGGGTAACGGTGAACGGGCAGGATTGGGGGCTGTTTTTGGCGGTAGAGGAACCGGAGGAGGCTTTTGCGCGCCGAAACTTTGGGAACAACTATGGCAAATTGTATAAGCCGGATTACCGTTCTTTAAAGGCGGAAAATGCCGACATAGCGTTAAAGTATATCGACGATAATCCAGACAACTACCCCGGTATTTTTGAAAACGCCAAATTTAAAACGTCTAGGGCGGACCAGGAGCGGCTGATTGAAGCACTGCGGGTTTTATCCACTGGAGAGAATCTAGAAACAGCCGTCAATGTGGATGAGGTGCTGCGGTATTTTACGGTGCAGGTTTTTGTAATGAACTGGGATAGCTACCTAGGCCATACGGGACATAACTATTTTTTGTATGAAGAAGACGGCGTGCTCAGCATTCTGCCATGGGATTATAACCTTGCGTTTGGCACCTATGCCCTGGGGATGACCGATCCCATTAGGGATCCCAATATTCTCATCAATTACCCAATCAATACCCCCGCAGAAGGGAAATATATGCGCAACAGGCCGTTGTATCACAATCTGATGAAGAACGACGCCTATTTTGCCCAATATCACGCATATTTTGATAAGCTTCTTTCGGAATATTTTGAAAACGGTAGGTTCGAAACCACCTTGCGGCAGACGGAAGCTCTGATTGCCCCTTATGTGCAAAAAGATCCCACAGCGTTTTGTTCTTACGAAGATCACCAGTTGGCGGTGGACACTTTAAGCCAGGTATGCCGGCTTCGGGCGCAAAGCATCCGCGGGCAGCTCCAAGGCGCTTTTCCTGCTACCCTGAGCGGGAGGCAGGAGAATCCGGACGCCGGTGTGGATGCCTCTGCTGTTCAGCTGGAAAATTTGGGCGATTTTGAGGATTTGCAATCCGCAAAAGAGCGGCAAGATGCTGCGCGAAAAAAGATAGAGCAAAAAAGCGCTTAGGAGGACCCTAGCGCTTTTTTACTTTATTGCACGGTTGTCGCGCGGTGTAAAAAATCCAGTAAGATTTGCTCTTGCTGCAATGGAAAGGTTCGGGGAATCCAAAGCGTTTTAAGCAGCAAATCTTTTTGGCGGGAGCCATAAGCGTCGTGTGTTATTTTGGTAAACTGCCCTTGGATGCAGATGGTTCTTTTTTTAACGCGGCAGGATTTCAGATGTATCAAAGCAAAAGTAAATTCCACCCGTTCCTCCATGCTGCCGCTGTAACCGGTGTAATACAGCTGGTTTTGGGCGAGATAAATCCGCTGTACCTTTGAAGTGCCCGAGCAGTTAAGCCAATACATCAGGAGCGGTAGAAATAAGAAAAAACTGGCCGCCGCGCACACGATAAACGGCTGGCGCAGCACTTGGATTGCAAAAAGATACTGAAAATTTTTTGTAAGATAAAGCACAAACCCGGATATAAGAAAACATCCCGGGCAAATCAGCAAAAACAACAGCTTAGGGAGCCGCAGATATTGCTTTCTGCGAACGGGATCGGTTTCCAACACCAGATATTCCGATTGCGTAGCCTTCTGCATTTCTCGCGCTAATTTTATTTTTTGCCGGGCCTTATCCTCTTGATAGCCGGAACCCAAAGAGAGCGTCAGGGGAACCAGAAGCAACAGCAAAGCCGTAAGCGCAATGAGAAAGATAAAGAGGTTACTGGCGGTTAAAGAAAGCGGGGCAAATGAGACGATAGAAACGAAAAGAGTCATCAACTCCAAAATCAGTAAATAAAAGCAAACTGGTATAAATTTTGCTAAAAAACGGTTGCTTTTTATAAGGTAGCGCTTGCTTTGCTCTAAGCGTCTTAACCCTTTGCGCGGTGTATCGCCGGTAGGGCCGGAAATTGTCTGCGTATTATCGGCGTTGCGCAAATGAGAGACGCCTATAAAGGTTAAGACGATTTTGGCGATAAGGATAGAATAAATAGGCCCCAACAAAATGAAGAATATTTTTAGGTTAAAATAGCTTTCTTCTAAGAGGCCCAGTTGCCGCGCAGGTATAAAAGACAGCAACAAGCCGAGCAAGAGAAATACCGCATAAAAGGCTAAAACCTTGAGCAGCCGTTTGCCAAGGCGCTTGCTTCGCTTGTTCGGCATGTGTTCAGCCCCTTTCTGGGGCGCCTTGTTTGTTTGAAAAAGTCAAGCAGCCCAATGTTACAGCCAAAATATCGATCACGGTGCGCAAGATGAGATCGGGAATATCGGCATCAAAAACCAGCGGCATAAAAAAGTTAAAGAGCGCCAAATCTACGCCAAACAGCAAGCCCCCCAAGACAAGTGCCGTTTTTATCCGGCTAATGCTGCCAATATATTGATAAAGCCATGCGGTAACGCAGGCAACGGCAAAACCGGTCAATAGGGCCCACAACAAAGTTTGCGTTGTGGTATAGTCAAAAGCAGAGTAGATATCAAAATAGAGATATTGTACCAACCGTGCGGCCAGGAAGCAGCCGGTAATAGCAAATATCGGGAGGAAAAAATTCTGTTTTTTTCGTTTTATTGGCCGGTTCGCCGACCGCCCTGGTTTTGCTAAAAGCCACCCCAAAAGCAGGCCCATAACAAGCAACGCCAGACTGTCTGCAATGGGATAAGTAACCCGATCTAGGGGCGCCACATGGGGGAGAGGCTCCCACAAATAAGCGATCCAGATAACGCAGCAGGCAATGCCGTATTTTAGCCCCTGCAAAATTCGATTTCCTCCCATTTGGTTTCGGATGAGCAGAAACAAAGCGGCAATGAAAGAATAAGCAAGCACGCCATAAACGGTAAATGCCAACGGCATGGTGCCGTTCTGCGCAAAAACGCTAGGCTGCAAAACAGTTTGTTCCCCGGCCGGTATCGACAGTTGCCCAATCACACGAACAACTGTGGTAATAACGCCGATAAATAGTAGTTTTAAAAGGTTTTTCACAGTTGTGTTCCTGTTGCCTTTCCCTGTATTTCTTGGATGATGGGCTCTAATGCGTTCAAATCTGTAAAATCCACTTGTTTTCCATAGGTTTCTATCAGCGCGCGGTTCTCTGCTGTTTGCCTTTTAGCGGGTGCTTTGCGCAAGGATTGGTATAACAGAGCCATGACGATCCGGTGGCTGTGCGAGAGCTTTTGATAATCGATACAGCCCCGCAAATGATAGATTTTTGCCCGATCAAACAGCGTTGCTGGCAATTGCCGTTGCATGGCAACCCGGATGTTGTTTTTGTTTTCCACCTCGTTGGGGTCTGCCAGCCCAACGGTAACCAAAATTAATTTCTGTTCCTCTCTAAGGGCCAGGCCCCGCAAGGTTTTTGCCAGCCCTAAAACACCGCCGGCGTATAGCCCGCCTAAATAGACGATAACCCTTTTGTCAGAAAGGGCGGGCGCGTGGCTATATTCAATCGCAGGGATACCGGTTTGTTCCGATAACGCTATGGCGTACCGGCGCGTACTGCCGTATTTGCTGCCGTAAAGAATAATATCGCTCATAAGTGGGCCTTTCTGCTCGAAAAACGAACTGGAATTTAAGAAAGCAGCGCCTTCGGTAAGGGAGAGGAAGGCTGCTTTGGGCGGTGTTTAACATTTACATGCCGGCTGATCTTATGAAAATATGTATAAAAGTCAAATTAAATTTACGTGATATTTTTGTTAAAACGATTTAAGATTTGCAGAATAATTCACACCGGCGAGGAATTTCTTTGCCTAGTGGCAAAAAATGATAGCGGCTCCTCTTTGCACAAAAGAGCGGCTATGCTATAATGTGGGCGAAAGCGGGCTATGCGGCCATCATTGGGCCGGCTTAACTGCTTTGGGTTTCAGCGAAAGGACACCCTCGGCTTGCCGGGGGGCCTGACTGGCGCCTCAGGCGGTAGAAAGCCTGAGCGCGACCAGAGGGGTCTGGGTCTTCGATTTGAGTGAAAGGACGAATTGTAATGTTAGAAGTTAAAAATTTAACAAAGAGCTACCGCAAACTTCTGGCCAACGATAATTTATGTTTTCGGGCGGAAGACGGCGCTGTTACCCTGTTGGTAGGGCCCAACGGCGCAGGGAAATCGACCGCGATTAAATGTATCGCGGGGCTGTTGCGGTTTCAGGGCGAAATCAATATTTGCGGTTATCCCAACAAAACGGCCCAGGCAAAACGATATTTTGGATATATCCCGGAGATACCGGCGCCCTTTGATATGCTAACCATCGGGGAACACATGGAGTTTGTGGCCCGCGCCTACCGGGTGGAGGGATGGGAGCAGCGGGCAGATATGCTGCTGCGCCGCATGGAATTGGAAGATAAAACAAAGAAGCTGGGCAAGGAACTGTCGAAAGGCATGCAGCAGAAGCTGAGCATTTGCTGCGCGCTTTTGCCATCTCCCAAGGTAGTGCTGTTTGACGAACCGCTCATCGGGTTGGATCCCCATGCGATTAAAGAACTAAAAAATATGATTATTGAAATGCGCAACGAGGGCTGTGCAGTATTGATTAGCACCCACATGTTGGATAGCGTCAGCGATTTTTGGGATAAAGCCCTGATTATGATGAACGGCCGTATTGTGGCAGCCCGCACCAGGGAAGAAATTGAGCGAACCGGAGAAAACTTGGAACAACTGTTTTTCGCTATAACAGAGGGCGCTGGGCAACAAACAGCAGAAGCGTACAATGGCCATGCCGGTAACACAGAAAAAGGCGCCGGCTTCCTGGGCGGAAAGGACGGCGGCAAACAATGAGCGCAGTGGCTTTTATGTTGCGTTGTAGGATAAAAAACGGTTTTTTTGAAATGCTACGGCATCCCGCCAAGCTTATTCTATATTTAGTTGTGGGCGGGCTTATTCTATTCTCTGGCCTAGTCAACATGTTGGACGCCGACCCAGCGGCCCAGGCTGCGGATCTATCCGTTTTAAAGGCCATTTATCTGGCCGCCTTGTTGTTAATTTCGTATATACAGCTATTTCAGGGTTTGCATTCGGGCGCAACCTTTTTTACCATGTCGGATGTGGCGCTGCTGTTTGTGGCTCCCATATCGCCCAAAAAGATTTTGGTATACGGCCTTTGCAAACAAATGGGCACCGTTGTGCTGATGGCCTTCTTTTTGTTGGCCTATGGCGGCATGGCGGTAAACTATTTTGCAATATCCCCGCTGCAAGGGGTGGGCTTGCTGCTGGGCTTTGCCATATTGTGCTTTATCATGCAGCTGCTGACCTTGGTGCTATACAGCTATGCCAATGGTAACGATAAACGTATCCGCGCCATACGAGCGATTCTTTATTTGATTTTAGGCGCCGTGGCGGTTGCTATGGCTGTTCCGGTGGCACAGCAGGGGTTTTCTATGGCCAATGTATTGGCTGCAGCGGATTCCCCCTGGTTGGAGATGATTCCCTTTATCGGTTGGATGAAAGGGGCTTTATTTGGCTGGATTGACGGCGACGTTGGCAGAGCGCTGCTGTTTTTGGCTTTGCTGCTTGCGGGCACAGGAGCGGCGCTTTGGCTGTTTTTGCGCAGTAATGCCGATTATTATGAAGATGTGTTGCAAAACACCGAAACCACTTTTGCCATGCGGCAGGCAATGAAAGAGGGACGGGTGGCGGCCTCTACCGTAAACACCCGCGCCCCCAAGGTGAAGGACACGGGTCTAGGCGGCGGATGGGGCGCCAACGCCTTTTTTTACAAACAAGTAAGGGAGCTTAAGCGCCAGTCGCCTTTCTTTTTGCTGAACAAAACCACCCTGATGGCGGTGGTTGTATGTGTTTTTATGGCGTTTTTAATGACGCGTACCGACGGCGAAGACACAATGAGCGCCAACTTGGTGATGATGATCTGCACGATAGTGGCCGTATACTTTTTGCTGTTCATCAACGCTGCGGGGGAATGGGGCAAAGAGATTATGAAGCCCTATCTTTATCTCGTGCCCGAACCACCCTTGCGTAAGTTGATATGGGCCAGCATGACCAGCTTGTTAAAGCCATTGGTAGACGGAGCGGTGATATTTGTGGCCACAGGATTATTTTTGCAGGCAAAAGTTACCACAATGGCTGTTTGTGCTCTGATATATGCAAGCTTTGGCGTTATTTTTACAGCCAGCAACCTGCTTTCGCAAAGAGTGTTGGGAACCATGGCCAACAAGGGATTGATGCTGGTGCTTTATATGTTGCTGCTTTTACTGATTGTGGCGCCCGGCGTGGCAATCGGCGTAGCCTTATACCTCACGCTGCATATTCCCGCGGTGGCCATGGGGGTGCCGGTTATCCTCTGGAACCTGGCGGTAGGGCTGGGTATTTATGTGCTATGCAAAAATACGCTGCACGATATGGAGGTGTTATAGCCGCCCCTTTTTTAAGCGCAATGGTAGCGGCCCGTATATCGAACGAGGCAGCACGCGATTGAAAAAGCAGATCTCTTAGAAACCTAGGTATAGTACGGTTTAACGCGGCATACCCTTATAGCAAAAGGCTGGTAAGCGGTTCGGTCTTGCCGGCGCTAAACGGATCTGGCCGAAGGAAAAAAGAGGGGTGCCGTTGTGCATAAAATAAGAAAAACAGATTTATTCATTAGCATTGCCATTGCGGAGCTGGTAGGGCTGCTGTCCGGCTTTTTCGCAGGAAATTCTTCTGCGGTTTATCAAAGCCTAAATCAACCGCCTCTGTCGCCGCCGGGCTGGGTGTTTCCGGTGGTATGGACGGCGCTGTATGCCTGCATGGGAACCGCAGCCTATTTTATTTACCGTCGGGGGGAAGAAAAGGCGGCGCCGTTTGTTCAAGTACGGCGGGCGCTTATCCTATATGCGGTGCAATTGGCGGTTAACTTTTTGTGGAGCATCGTTTTTTTCGGCATGAGACAGTATGGCTGGGCCATTGCAGTGATTGTTATACTGGATCTTTTGGTTATCGCCACGCTGTTGTGTTTTGCCCATATTAGCCAGGCTGCCGCTTGGCTAATGCTGCCTTATCTAGTGTGGATTTTGTTTGCAACCTATTTAAACGTAGGAGTTTACTTGCTCAACTGAGTTAGATTTGAAGTGGAGGGCATATCCGAAGATATGTCCTCTATTCCGTTACTACATGAAATGAACTTCAATCTTTTGTGTGTAAAACTTTTTCTTGTAAGCTCCGACCGTTCGCGCTCTTGCCGTTCCGTTTCGTTCTCTGTGCTAGATACTGCCCGGTTAACAGGCTGAGCTGTTGGTTATACAGAATACCTGTTGCCGGCTTTTCAAAGGTGATGGCAACTAGCTTGTCAACCTCTGCAAGCCGCTTTTTTACCTGTTTTAGTTCTTTGTGCTTTGTGGAGAATTAATGATAATCGGGATATTTTTCTCCCCCAATAATCAAATCATCGGCTTCATGAAATCTTGCCAAAGAACAAAGCGTGCGATATAGCTCAACCTTATCTACCGCTTTTTCCTTTTGTATATTTATCTCCTTAACAATTAACTTTTTCTTCTTTCTGTCAAAGTTACAATCTATAAACCCAACTAACTCATTTTTAGATAAAATAGATAGCGGCCATTTCATGCCCTTTTTCTTAAAATATTCGAAACGAAAAGAGTAAGAAAAGAAGGTGTTCAACCAACGCTTATCTCGTATAATCCCTTCCATAGGGGATAACAGGGAGACTTCATTTGTACTCTCTGGCTTGTGTTGTTGTAAAACTGCCAATGACTTGTTTGCAGCAACATAGGTTTTCTTTAAGCCCTCTATATTGATATTGGCAATCAGTTCCTTATGCCGAAGAGAAGCAATCGCCATTGATATGTCTTCTGTGCTCAATCCGGTTATCGCTTTCATATGAGTTATGTCGGTGATTCCAAACGAACAAATGAGCTTATACAAAATAGTCTCAACCGCATCAACGTAGCTTATTTCAGCCGCGGAAAATTTATCTTTCAACAAGTCCTCTTTTAAGGCAAATTCGGGTTCTCTGAACGTCCCTGGCAACCGATTGCAGACGACTATGTCATTCGTCATTCGCATGTTAAAAAAGACTTGAAAAATAGGAAGAAAATTGTTGAGCAATCCTTGCCTTCGACTCTCCGTATATGCGTCCCACTCTTTAGTTAGGCCAAGATACTCCCATAATTGATATTTTGTGCATGAGTGCATTTCGTAAAATGCGTGTCTTATCTTCTCCTCTTCTGCCAATAGTTCATTGCTTTGACGTTCAAACTTATCTTGCTCCCGAGATTTTCCCCAGCGCACAATTCTTTCTGTTGCGGTATTATATACATCCAATTCACGAGTGGGAACAGTAAAAAGATTTCGTTTAAAAAGATTTGCTTCGACAAGTTTCCTTTCATCATAGGCGATTCTGTCGTAATCTGTGACCTTAAAACCCGGTACTCTACTCCAAAGAGCCAAGTAGTGATTCAAGTGCAAAATAGGACAGGGGTCATACTGTATGCCCGATAGATCAGACACCACCTGTACAACACTATTTTTATCTTTATCCAACAGACATTGCCCAGATAAAATTAACGTTCTTGCGTCATTAAGAGTTATTAGCATATGTTGCAATCGACACCTACTTCCATCATAAAAGTATTTTTCGTCCTCGCGTATCTGCTCTCATACGTTCCCCATCATGCAAGGATGAAGCGACACGCCGACAGATGGTGCAGATCACGCAGCAGCTTATCTGTCAGAATGTTCGCCCTGTATGTGATGAAACATCTCTTCTGCTTGGAAACGCCCACACCACTTTACCGCAAGCGTCTGAGTGAGTCGTATGATTAGAATAAGCGGGTGAAACCCTAGTGAGTTCTATGTACTTTAAAGCCCAATATATCATAAACATATGAATCATTCAATCGCTGAAAAAGCGATGACAAGTTAGGTGTTTGGAGGTTTTTTAGACGGCTTCCCGGTGCTGTTTCCCCGATTTGAGATAGGCGATCCCATGGCTTCGCAGTGTCTTCACTCTGCGGCCTCCGTCACATGAGTTACCGCTGCTTACGCGGTTTGCTGTGTTGCTTGGCCCCTCGCCTCCGGCGGAATTGCGCACATCGTCGTCGATCGTGTTGTGCCTTTGGCTTAAAATCGTTTGCCGCCATATCCGTCTGGCAGGTTACTGCATGCTGTACTCCTTTCGCCTGTATCAACCTGCACTACGCATATGTCAGGCGATAAGCACCTGTAAAAATGCAAAAAAGCAGGCAGACGACAAAAAAATTCAAAAAATTAGGAAAAACCTCTTGCTTTTTTAAAAGAGGTGTGCTATACTTAAATAGTCGTCAAGAGACAGGCAAAAATGAATAGTTGGTGTTGATGACGTTGAGGGTCCACCCGTTCCCATCCCGAACACGGAAGTTAAGCTCAATGGTGCCGAAGATACTTGGCTGGCGACGGCCTGGGAAAATAGGAAGACGCCAACACAAAGCAGTCACCCAATAGGGTGGCTGCTTTTTTTATCACACAGAGATGGTTTTCATAAAAGCGATGAAACATCTATATACCATGCGATGCTGTACGGTATATGGTGAGACCTTAGTTAACGGATCGGAAGCGTTTCCTGAACAGTTATGGTGAAACAAAGAAGCAGTGGGGCAAAAGAGGAAGGGGGAAGAATTATGAATCGGGTAAAAATTACGGTGTTAAAAACAACCTTGGATGAAGAACTGGCAAAAGAATACGGCGTTGCCGGGCTGGGCGCCTGCCCCATGCTGAAAGAAGGGCAGGTTTTTTCTGCGGATTATGCAAAGCCTGAGGGATTTTGTGATGAAGCGTGGAAAGCAATTTACCAATATGTTTTCGCCCTAGCCCACGGATCGGGTAAAGAATTGTTTTACTATGGGGACTGGATCCGTAAGCCGGGCGTTGCCATTTGTAGCTGCAATGACGGGCTTCGTCCGGTGATTTTTAAACTGGAGGCCACACAGGAACAATCAAAGATGGACGATAGGCCGGTGCGTTAATTTTTGCGCCTGCAATCAGGTGGCTGTTGGCAACTATCGGCGGGATACCATTGTTTTGCAGGGCAGGGAATGAAATCACTCAGGTAAACATAAAAGAAGGTAGGCACAAAGTGCCTACCTTCTTTTGCCATATATAATATAGACCATAACCTATTTTGTTTTGCTGCTTTTCGTGAAAAAACGCCCGAACCAGCCGCCGTGTTTTTTGCGGTGCGGGCGGCAGATAAACACCAGGCGCAGGCACAAAATGAACGCTAAAGCAAAGCCCAACGCCCCGGTCCAGGGGAGCCCCAAAACCTGCGGGCCGCCCAGATTGCCGCCGTAAGCGCACAGCAAGGCCGATGCGATAAGCAGCCCTATGATGATCAGGCAGAGGATGAGCCGGTTGAGCAGAGAGGAAACGCCCGAGAAGAATTCGGCAGATTCAGTGAGCTCTAAATTAACCCGCCCTTGCCCGTTGGCGGCGATTTTCAGCACATCCGACAGTTGCGCAGGGATCTGTGCTCCTTTGGTAAAAAGCGTATAGAGGGATCGGGCGGTTTTACGGGCCTCTTGGGGGATGTCCCAATCCTCCAGCCGGGCGTTGACCATATGGCTGGTAATCACTTGCATTAAGCTAATATCGGGGCAGCAAAAGCGCAGTACCCCTTCAATGGTTACAATTCCACGGGCCAACATACTGATGCCCGCCGGCATAGAGATATCGTTTGTTTTGGCGATCTCCATCAGCTCTTGTAACAAAGAGCCCAGGTTGATGCTGCCCACGTCCATATCGCCATAGCGGGTTACCAGCTCGTCCAAAGCAGCGTATAGGCGGGCGTGATTCACCTCTTGGCGGGCTTCTCCCAAGGCGAGAACCACACCTTTTAGGGTATAGATATCATGGTTGGCCACTGCGCCGAAAGCGTCACGCAGCAGGGCACGATCCCGTGCCGAAAGCCGCCCCATCATCCCCAAATCTAAAAAGATGATTTTGCCGTCGCGAATCCATAAGTTACCGGGGTGGGGATCGGCATGGAAAAAGGCGTCGTCCAGCACCTGCTTGCAATAATTTTCGGCCAGCTTAGCGCCGATTTCGTTGAGATCATAGCCCCGGCGCTTTAGTTCCTCCAATTCGTCAATGCGCACACCGTCGATGTATTCCATCACCAGCACCCGAGAGGTGGTCAAACTATCCACTACCTGGGGGCAGCCCGCATAGGCCACCCCGGATTGGTGGAAGGCAAATTCCCGCATGTGGGCGGCCTCCAGCAGAAAATCCATTTCTTGCTGGGCGGCGGCCCACATTTCATCCACCACAGCCGAAAGATCCACCGTGCTGGAAAGATCGCTTACGGCGTTAAGGATCCGGATAGCCTTTTTCATTAGCACAATATCCCGAGCCATCACCTGTCGGATGCCGGGGCGCTGCACCTTTACCACCACCCGCCGGTGATCCTTTAGAGTGGCGGCGTGAACTTGCGCGATGGAGGCCGACCCCAGCGGCACGATATCGATGGAAAGAAAAATGCTTTGCACACTTTGACCATATTCTGCTTCAATAACCTGTTTGATATCCTGATACGGCAGGGGGTTAACCTCGGTGCGCAGGCGGGCCAGCTCTTGACAATAGGCCGCAGGCAACAAATCGGCCCGCATAGAAAGAAGCTGCCCCAGCTTGATATAGGTGGGGCCCATGTCTTCTAAAATGCGGCGCAGTTTTTTCGGTGTTAGGCCACGGGTGATATGATAGCGGCGCAGTACCGCCAGCATTTCTTTGAGCCGGGGCAGCGATGCTTGACGGGAAGGGCCTACTTTTTCTTGTGTTTCAACCATCGGCGCTATTTTCCATTTGCTCTATTTTTTGTTTGATGGCGGCGCGCTGCTGGGCTGTCATATGGGAAAGCGCCTGCTCTACCTGTTGGGGTGTGGGCGAGGCGGAACCTTTACCTGCTGCCGGATGGGTTTGGGATTGGCCGGCCTGCTTTAAGTTGCGTTTGAGTTCTTCGTTCATCACCTTGCCCTGTTCTACGGTTAGGGCCCCTTTTTCTACAAAAGCATCGATTACCGCTTTGGATTTTTCAGCGGTGTAGGCGGCTGCACCAATACCGGCCAGCAACACCTTTTTCAGTTCTTCGGCTAATTCCATCAAAACAACCCCCTTTTTGCGGAATAGAACACAGCGTTTGTTTTTATTCCGGCTACTTTAAAAGCAAAAAGCGGCGGCTTGCGGCCGCCGCTTTGTTATGCCTGTGTATCGCTGTTTTGCCCAGGTTCCTGCTCATCCGGTTCTTTCTGCTCGCAGCAGGAGCAGCTGTCTTCGGTAGGCATATCGGCGTCGCAATCGCAAGCATCGTCGTCAAAGGTGATATCGTCGCAGCAATCGCAGCCGCAGCCGTCTTGATCGCCGTCGTCCCCATGATTAAACTCAATTTCTACATGCTTAGAAACAAACCGCGCGCATACGGTAGCCACACCGGCGGCTAAAGCCGCAATACCGATTATTTTTGCCCACTTTGCCATGATTACCCTCATTTCTCCGCCGCAATCAATGTGATGATATCTTTTGTATTTACCTGTGTTGCCATCAGAGCGGGCCGGTGCAGCGGCGGTGGGCCCCTACCCGCAAAAGTTTATTGCCCAAAGGTCCGGCGCAACAGCAAAGGAATACCGTTTTGCCTTTTGTGTTTCAAAGCAAGACGCTCCCTCAAAGCCATTGCAAAAGTCTCGCCATTTTTTATATTATACCATAAAATTATGAAAAAACTATCAACAAAGAAGGATATCGCCAGTTTTTTTATAAAAGAAGTTTATAAGAAGAAAAAGCGCAAGGGCGCAACTTCTACATGGAGGTTGCGCCCTTGCCTGTTGCCCAAAACTGCCGAACAGTAGAGCTGATTTAGCTAGCGTCGTCTGCGACGCTTTCAAACTGGCTGTTGTACAAGCTGGCATAAAAGCCGTTTTGCTCCATTAGCTGTTGGTGGGTGCCTTGCTCCACAATGTCGCCATCCTTCATGCAAAGGATTAAATCGGCGTCACGGATCGTGGAAAGACGGTGGGCAATGATAAAGCTGGTGCGCCCTTGCATTAAATTATCCATGGCCTTTTGGATAAGCACCTCGGTACGGGTATCCACCGAGCTGGTGGCTTCGTCCAGAATCAATATTTTGGGATCCGAAAGAATGGCCCGTGCAATGGTAAGCAGCTGCTTTTGCCCTTGGGAAACGTTGCTTGCCTCTTCATTGAGCACCATGTTGTAAGATTCCGGCAAGGTGCGCACAAAGTGATCTACCTGGGCGGCCTTGGCGGCGGCCACCACCTCTTCATCGGTGGCGTCTAAGCGGCCGTAGCGGATGTTTTCGCGAATAGTTCCGTTGTATAGCCAGGTGTCTTGCAACACCATGCCGAAGAGACTGCG
Organism: Candidatus Gallacutalibacter stercoravium; assembly: GCA_018716975.1. Classification (GTDB taxonomy): domain Bacteria; phylum Bacillota; class Clostridia; order Oscillospirales; family Acutalibacteraceae; genus Gallacutalibacter_A; species Gallacutalibacter_A stercoravium. Next base: position 15,397 of record DVJE01000026.1, read on the forward strand.
CAGCTCCCCGCGGGAGAAATCGCGGATGTCATAGCCGTCTATGAGGATGGCGCCTTCGTTGACGTCGTAAAAGCGCATGAGCAGCTTAACCATCGTGGTTTTGCCCGCTCCGGTAGGGCCGACGATGGCAATTTTTTGCCCCGCCTTGATGTTGGCTGAGAAATCGTTGATGATAATCTTATCAGGATGATAGCCGAAGTGCACATGGGCAAACTGCACGCTGCCTTCGATCTGCACGGGGGCGCCGGGCCCATTTTCGCCCAGGCGAACCAAGGGCCGTTCGGCAACCTCTTCTTCTTCGCCCAAAAATTCAAAGACACGTTCGGCAGCCGCCATGGTGGATTGCAGCACATTAGAAATGTTGGCGATTTGGGTAATGGGCTGGGTAAATTGGCGCACATACTGCATAAAGGCTTGGATATCGCCAATGTTGACTCTACCTTGGGCCGCCATCCAGCAGCCCAAGATGCACACAGCCACCCACCCAAGGTTACCCACAAAGTTCATAACCGGCTGCATCATACCGGATAAAAACTGTGACTTCCAAGCGGAACGGTAAAGGGTGTTGTTGTATTCGTCAAATTCCTCTACAGAGCGCTGTTCGCCGTTAAAAGCTTTTACCACCACATGGCCGCCGTACATTTCTTCAATATGGCCGTTGACGTGACCCAGATATTCCTGTTGTTGCTTAAAATATTTTTGAGAATGCTTAACAATCAATAAAATGAACAGCAGCGATAAGGGAATAATGCACAGCGCCACCAGGGTGAGCTGCCAGCTGATGGAAAACATCATCGCCAGGATACCGACAAAGGTGGTGACCGATGTGATAATCTGGGTAATGCTTTGGTTGAGGTTTTGGCTGAGGGTATCCACATCGTTGGTAACGCGGGACAGCACCTCGCCGTGGCTGACCCGGTCAAAGTAACCCAGGGGCATGCGGTTGATTTTTTGGATAATTTCAGTGCGTAGGTTGTAGGTGACCTTCATGGAAACACCCGTCATTATATACCCCTGCAGGTAAGAAAACAGGGCGCTGAGCAAATAGAGCCCCAGCAGGAACAGAAGAATTTGCCCCACGCGGCCGAAATCAATGCCGGAGCCTGTGCCGGCGATTTTATTCATGATGCCGGTAAACATTTCATTGGTGGCCTGGCCTAAGATTTTCGGCCCCACAATGGTGAAAATAGTGGAACAGATAGCGAACAGGCCCACGGCGATAACCTGCACTTTATATTGCGACATATAACGCAACAACCGGCGCAGGGTGCCTTTAAAATCCTTGGCCTTTTCCACCGGCTGGCCGGGGCCGTGGCCTCCCATTGGACCATGGCGGCGGGGTGTGGAGGAGGGTTTGGTTTGGCTCATTGCAATTCCTCCTTTGTCATTTGAGATTGGGCGATTTCACGGTAAACAGGGCAGCTCTCCAACAGCTGGCGGTGCGTGCCGATGCCAACCACGCGGCCTTCATCCAGCACAACAATTTGCTCGGCGTTCATAATGGTGCTTACCCGTTGGGCCACGATCAACACGGTGGCATCGCTGGTATATTCTTTAAGCGCCCGGCGCAGTGCAGCGTCGGTTTTAAAGTCCAAAGCGGAAAAACTATCATCAAAAATATAGATAGGCGCGCCGGTAACCAGGGCTCGGGCAATAGAAAGCCGCTGCTTCTGCCCGCCGGACACATTGCCGCCGCCTTGGGCGATGGGGTTATGATAGCCGCCCTCGGTTTCTTCAATAAAAGAAGCGGCCTGGGCCACCTGGGCGGCTTGGGCGATTTGCTCGTCGGTGGCGTCTTGCTTGCCATAGCGCAGGTTAGAGGCAATGTCCCCCGAAAATAGGTTGCCCTTTTGGGGCACATAGCCGATGGCGCTGCGCAGTTCCTTTTGGGTAAGATCCCGGATGTCCACCCCGTCGATGGTAATGCTGCCTTGGGTAACATCGTAAAACCGCGGGATCAGGTTAATGAGGGTGGATTTGCCCGAACCGGTGGAACCGATAAAAGCTGTGGTTTGGCCCGGCTTTGCGGTGAAGGTAATGTGTTGCAGCACATCCTCTTCTGCGTTGGTATAGCGGAAGGAAACGTCGTGAAAAGCCACTTCCCCTTTGGGATGAGCGCCTAAGGTTTTGGGCGCGTCGGGATCCTGAATAGAGGGCTTGGTTTGCAGCACCTCATCCACACGGTCTGCGGCCACAGCGGCGCGGGGCACCATAATAAACATCATAGAGATCATCAAAAAGGACATGATAATCTGCATGGCGTATTGCATAAAGGCCATCATATCGCCCACCTGCATAGAGGAGGCTTCAATTTGCTGGGCCCCCACCCATACGATAGCCAGGGTGATGATATTCATAATAAACATCATGGCGGGCATCAAGAAGGTGAGCACCCGGTTGACAAACAGGTTGGTGTCGGTCAGATCCCGGTTGGCCACGTCGAAACGCTTTTCTTCAAATTTTTGATTGTTAAAGGCGCGGATCACCATCATGCCCGATAGGCTTTCGCGGGTAACCAGGTTGAGCTTATCCACAAGCTTTTGCACAATTTTGAATTTGGGCATAACGATGTTAAACAGCAGCACCATCAAACCGATAAGCACCACAACCCCCACAGCGATGATCCAGGTCATAGAGGTGCTTTTGGAAACCGCCATAATAACGCCGCCGATCCCCATGATAGGCGCGTAGCACACCATGCGAATCCCCATGATGATCACCATCTGCACCTGCATAACATCGTTGGTGGTGCGCGTAATCAATGAAGCGGTAGAGAAGGTGTCGAACTCCGCGTTAGAGAAACTTTCTACCTTGGCAAACACATCGTGGCGCAGCCCGCGGGCCACCTTGGCGGCCACCCGGGTGGAAAAGAAGCTGACGCCGATGGTAGCAGCGGTGCCCAGCAGGGTGAGCAACAGCATGAAGATACCGGTGCGCCAAATGTAATTGGTTTGGATGGCGGACACATCCATCCCCAGCTCCTGATAGAATTGCTTTACCATAACCACGCTCATTTGCGAAAGCATAGAAGGATCGGTGGCTTCGGCCGTGGCGCGGGCGTCGTCCATCAAACCTGCTTGGGCCATTTGCTCCAGCTGGGGCTGGGCGGCATACAAGGGCGCAAAATCCACATCTTGTAAGCTATCGGTGGAAAAAGATGCCTCTTCGTTTGTTGCCTGCCCTTGCTCGCCGGCCATTTGCTGCACCACGTTTAAAAAGGTCATGCTGCTTTTGCCAAAGCAATGGCCCAGGCTTTCAAGGTCGGCGTCTTCGTTGCGCAGGTAGATGTTTTGGGTGGCCAGCAGGGGGTATTGCCCTGTGAGCTCAGCAGCCTGCTGGGAGCCGGTTTCCACCAAAGTATATCCATTGTCTAACGTTTGCCGATCTGTTTCGTTTAAAAAGGTGCGCATCAGCCGCATGGCGTTTTCACTTAAAGCGGCAGGCGCTTCCTCTTCAATACCGTTTTGCTGCACGCCGATGTTGATAATGTCGCTCATCAGATTCGGCAAGTTCAGATCGCACATGGCTTGGGCGAACAGCAGCACAAAACAGACCGCCACCCAGCCTGCATACGGCTTTAAAAAGCGTAGGATTTTTTTCATAGGGTTGCAGCGCCGTCCTTTCCGTTGGTTTGTTGAGAGGTGTTGCAGCAGTGCAGTGTTACAGCCTGCACCGCATCGGTAAATTGCTGAAACAATCGAAGAAACTGTTGTGCGTTGCTTTGCCCCATTTGTTGCACAATTTTACTAAACTGCTCCAGAAAGCCGCGTTGCGCAAGGCGGCGCAAGCGCGTTCCTTCCGGCGTGAAATGCACGTACACACAGCGCCGGTCCCGTTTATCCACCGTGCGAGCCACTAGACCTTTTTCTTCCAGCCCGCGCAATATTTGAGAAGCGCCGGGCAGGGAGGATTTGGTATAACGGCTTAGGGAAGAAACGCGCACGCCGCACGGCGCGCCATCCGGCGCCGGTTCCTCTTGGCAAGAGAGCTGTTCTAGGGCATAGAGCATGGAATACTCGCTGTGGCTTAAAGGGATTGATGCGTGCACAGCTGCCATACATTTTTTCATGCGCCACAGGCAGCGCAACAGTTCGCCGGTTAGTTCTTCGGGGGTCATGTTGGCATTTTGCGGTTGGGTTTCTTGGTTGTTTTGCATTGTTACACCTGCTTTTTGGCTTTTCCAGCGCCGGGCTCTTTGCAGCAGCCGGGCTGTGATAAAGCTTTTGTAACTTAATAGTTAAGAATATTAACAATTATATATTGCTTACCTATGCCCGTCAATGCTACCGGCATTTTTCCCTGTTGCGCATAGATGTGTTTGGTTTATAGCAAAATGAAGAGTTAACATTGCACAAGTATGATTTTGTTATTTTGTGACATTAGATGGAAGTTTATACCATACTACATACGTTTAGAAAGGAAGCGCAACAAAGTATAACGGCCCTTCCCATCAATAGGTGGGAAGGGCCGTTGAACTCATACCATTTGATTTTCGCAGCGTTTCAGCTCGTCATGCAGCGGGAGTAAATGGTTGCCTCAATAGCGGCCGTAGGTGTGCGCTGCCTGGTACATGGCGATGATATTTTCCACCGGCGTGTTATCTTGAATGGCGTGCGTGGGGGCAAAATGATAACCCCGGCAGGGCATAAGGGTTTCTAGCGTTTCCCGGCAAACTTGGGTGACCTGCTGGGATGTGCCGTAAGCTAGGGGTCCGGCGGTGGAGATACATCCTCGCAGGGATAACCTGCCCCCAAAATGCTTTGCTAAATATTCCGGCGCCATGTTGTCTGCTTCCGGCTGAAGGGTGTCTACCCCGGTTACCCCCATGCGCAGAAAGGTTTCATACACCCAACTGGAACTGCCGCAGGTGTGCACCAGCACAGGGATGCCGTAAGCCTTGGCCAGATCAATAAATTTTTGATGCCGGGGCATTAGCACGCTGCGGTACATCTCCATGCTGATAAGAGGCGTGTGCTGGGCGCCTAAATCCTCTCCCATCCAGAGAAAGTCTATTTTGCCCTTGCAGCGCTCCAAGATGCGCTGTGTTACTTCCAGCTGCACAGCAAGGCGGCGGTCGGTCATTTGGAGCGTGGCCTCGTCGGCCATGGCCAGGTTTATCAGCGCATCTTCCACGCCCATCAGCATACCGGCTGTGTTGATGATGTCGGCCAAACCAGGATTGCCTACGTGCAGGGCAAATCCTTGCTTTGTTAAATCGTCTGCCCGGGCGCAGGCGGCATCGTAGTCGTAGTCATCGGGGGAGGGAAAGGGGTAATTGGCGATGACTTCACTATCTACCCCTTTTAGGGGAAAATCGCAATAGTCGTAATAGGCGCCGTATTCGTTGGCAACATAGCGCATCACCGCGCCGTTTTCTGGATTTCTGACCCGCTCTGGCAGCTCGGGGTAAACCGGCGCGCCCACATAAGGGGCCGAACAGCCGGCATAATCCACCCCCAGCAACCGGTACAGCGCCAGCATATCATTGCCGGGCAAACCCAGCGCTTTGCAAAGGCGCCTGTGAACAGCGGCGTTGGACTCGTAGCCGATGGTTACCCTGTCGGTTTTTTCAAAGGCAAAGGTGCGTTGCACCCGTTCCTTGGCGGTCATGGTTTCGGGTGCTTTTTGGATAGGAACGTGCGGCAAATAAAACGCCTCCCTTATTGCGGGCTGGAGCGGCCCGGTTTTGTTTCACCATAACCATACAACACCTCAGAAAAGAAGACAATCTTTTTTCTGGTTCTTTTTAGAATCAGTAGCCGCCGGTAACTAAAACAGTAAGAAAGGCAGAAATCAATAAAAGCAAACCGGCCCGGATAGATATCCGGGCCGGTGGTTGAGATGAAATTGTTTTTACTCCTTAGAGAACATATCCTTGCCTACGCCGCACAAGGGGCATACCCAATCCTCGGGCAGATCGGCAAAAGCAGTTCCGGCCGCGATGCCGTTGTCGGGATCACCAACAGCGGGATCGTATACATAACCGCAGGTGTCGCAAACATACTTGTCCATTTTCATCGCTCCTTTTTATTTGTGGGATTTGATGCGTTCCACGCTGCCACAGGCAGCTGCACAACCCTGATGTAATCATAAGGCAGGCACAGGTCAAAGTCAAGGGTAGGCTGGTGCGGTAAATGGCTTTTGGGGTAAATACCAAGCGTACAAGCATCGCCTCTTTTCATTATGTTCCGCCGTATTGTCTTTTATACACAACAAATCGTATGTAAAAAAAGGTTGACAAAAGAAAAAGCAGTGTCTAAAATGGTTACAAAGAAGAAAAAGCGTAGACGGGGAAGAGTACTTCGGAAAAGCTGGTCAGAGAGCCGCCGGTTGGTGCGAGGCGGACGCGGTACGGAGGAAAATCGCCCCTGAGCTTTCGGCTGAACCCCGCAAGGGAAGTAAGCGCGAACGGGTTCTCCCGTTACAGAGAAGCGCATTCGGCCATGAGCCCGATGTGCATGAGAGGCCCCATAGCTGTAACGGTGAAAAGGGGCAATAAGAGTGGTACCGCGGAGGATAACCTTCGTCTCTTTTCAAAGAGCGAGGTTGTCCTTTTTTGTTCCGTTTTTCGCCGGAAACGGGGGCATGGACGCCGCGCCAGCCCAATATGCCGGCGGGAACGGAGAATGCAGTGATGTTGAAAACAGGGGCGCAAATTGTGGCCGAATGCTTGCTGGAGCAGGGGGTTGACACCGTATTTGGATATCCGGGCGGTGCGGTGCTGAATATTTACGATGCGCTGTACGAGTATCAAGATAGGATCCGCCACGTGCTCACCGCCCATGAACAAGGCGCGGCCCACGCAGCCGACGGTTATGCCCGTGCTACGGGTAAAACAGGGGTGGTTATTGCAACCTCGGGGCCCGGTGCCACCAATCTGGTGACGGGGATCGCTACAGCTTATATGGATTCGGTTCCCCTGGTGGCCATAACAGGCAACGTGGCCACCGATCTACTGGGACGGGATAGCTTTCAAGAGGTGGATATCACCGGCATTACCATGCCGGTGACCAAGCATAATTTTATTGTAAAGAATGTGGCCGATTTGGCGCCGGTGTTGCGCAAGGCCTTTCGCATCGCGGGCTCCGGCCGGCCGGGCCCGGTGCTGGTGGATATTCCAAAAGACGTTACAGCCGACCGGTGGGAATATGAGCCGTGCCGCCCGGTTTCTGCCCTGCAGCCCCAGTTGCCCGATGAGGCCGGGCTGGAACAGGCGGTTCAAATGATCAGCGCCGCTCGCCGCCCGCTGCTTTATGCCGGCGGCGGGGTGATAGCATCGGGGGCGTCGCAACAGCTGACCGAATTTGCTGAAAAAATTCAGTGCCCTGTGTGCACTTCGTTGATGGGGCTTGGCGGCTTTGCCGGCAACCATCCGCTCTTTGTGGGCATGGTGGGCATGCACGGCGCCTATGAAACGGGCAAAGCGGTGGATGAGTGCGATCTGCTCATTGTGGCTGGGGCGCGATTTTCCGACCGGGTAGCTGGGGATCGAAAGCGCTTTGGCAGTGGGGCGCGCATTTTGCAGCTGGATATCGACGAGGCGGAGGTAGATAAAAATGTGGCGGTGACCCATGCGTTGGTGGGGGATCTGAAGCAACTGCTTCAGGCGCTGAAGCAGCGCGTGCCGCAGGCGGAGCATAAGCAGTGGCTTGCCCGTATCGCCGCCTGGCGAGACAGCTGGCCCAAGCAAGAAAAACAAGGGCAAAATACCCCGTCGGTTACCCATATTCTGCGCACCCTGCGGGGGTTAACCGGGGAGTATGACATCATCGCCACCGATGTGGGCCAGCACCAGATGTGGACGGCCCAGACCTATCGCTTTTTGCACCCGCGCACCCTGTTAACCTCGGGTGGGTTGGGCACCATGGGTTACGGCTTGGGGGCGGCCATCGGCGCGCAGGTGGCCTTTCCTGATAAAAGGGTTGCTTTGGTTACCGGCGACGGCAGCTTTCATATGAACCTAAACGAGCTGGTTACTTTGTCTTCGTACCGCCTGCCGGTGGTTATTGTGCTGCTGAACAATACGGTGCTGGGTATGGTGCGGCAATGGCAAAAGCTTTTTTATGAGCGCCGGTTTTCGCAGACCGATCCGCACAGGCAAACGGATTTTGTGGCTTTGGCCCATGCCTTCGGCTTAGAGGGGATGTGCATCACCCAAGATAGCCAAGTGGAACCCGCCCTGCGTTGGGCGTTTGACAGCCGCCGCCCGGTGATTTTGGATTTTCGCATTTCGCCCGACGATAATGTTTTACCCATGATCCCACCGGGGGGCACCACAGAGCAGATGATAACCCAGATGGATTGACCCATGCTTTTCAGAAAGGATGCGTACGCTTATGGAACAAAAGCAAATCCTCTCTTTGCTGGTGCACAACCACCCCGGCGTGCTGTTGCGCATAACGGGGCTGTTCACCCGCAGAGGATTTAATATTGACAGCCTGACGGTGAGTCCTTCTCAGGATGGGGCGTTTTCCCGCATGACCATTATGATACGCGGAGATAGCGCAACGGTGGTGCAGGTAATCCGGCAGGTGAAGAAGATAGCTGATGTAAAAAGGGTGGAGTTAGTGCCCCGGGAGCAGGCCTCTTGCGGGGAATTGCTGCTGCTAAAAATTAACGCAGCGCCGCCGCAGCGCCCGGCACTGCTGAAAAAGGCGTTGGCTCACCACGCCGCTGTGGTGGATATCGGGCCCCATTCCATGACCTTGCAGGCCTGCGCCCTACCGGAAGAGTTGGACGAACTGGTGAGCCATTTTGTGCAAGACGGGGTGCTGGAGCTGGCCCGCACCGGGTTAACAGCCCTGCAGGCAGGGGATGCTTGTTTGCGGGCAGAGGAGAGTTTGTGAGTTTTAAAATAGAACGGCTAAAACGGCCCGGCAGGGTAGCCGGCCGGTTGACAGAAAGGAGTGCGGCGCAAATGGAGGAAAAGAATCGTCAGGCTTGCGCAGTGGATATTCTGGATTCCACTTTGCGGGATGGGGCCCAAGGGGAAGGCATATCGTTTTCGGTGGAGGATAAGCTAAGCATTGTGCAGGCGCTGGACGGGCTGGGCGTGGCCTTTATCGAAGCGGGCAACCCCGGCTCAAACCCCAAAGATTTGGAATTTTTTGAGCGTGCGGCCAAACTTGACTTGCGCCACGCCAGGCTGGTGGCCTTTGGCAGCACCAGGCGCAAGGGGATCAAGGCGGAGCAAGACGCAAATTTGCAGGCGCTGTTACAGGCGGGCACCAGCCATGTGGCGGTGTTTGGCAAGTGCTGGAAGCTGCACGTTACCGAAATATTGGGCACCACTTGCGAAGAGAATTACCATATGATAGCCGATACCTGCCGCTATCTAACCCAGCAGGGAAAAACGGTGTTTTTTGACGCCGAGCATTTTTTTGACGGCTACCGAGATGATCCGGCCTTTGCCATGGGGGCGCTGGAGGCAGCGGTGCGCGGCGGCGCCGCTTGCTTGGTGCTTTGTGATACAAACGGGGCCACCTTCCCGGACGAGATAGCGGATATCACCCGGCAGGTTGTGCAACGCTATGCGGAGGGGGAGGCTTCGGTGCAAGTGGGTATTCACACCCACAACGACCGGGGAATGGCAGTGGCCAACACAGTTATGGCCGTGCGGGCGGGCGCAAGCCATGTGCAGGGCACCTATTTGGGTTTTGGGGAACGCTGCGGCAACGCCGATCTGTCCACTATTATTCCCAACCTGCAACTAAAGCTGCAAAAATGCTGTATCCCGCCGGAAAATATGGCGCTGCTCACCCCTACCGCCCGAACGATAGCCGAGGTATCCAACGTGACTTTGCCGGGAGGGGAGCCCTACGTGGGGGGCAGCGCCTTTGCCCACAAGGCGGGTATGCACGCCGACGGGGTGCTAAAGTTATCCTCCTCCTTTGAGCATATTCACCCCGAGCAGGTGGGCAACGAGCGTCGATTTTTAATGTCTGAAATATCGGGGCGCGCAGCGGTGCTAAGCAAGATAAAACGCATCTTGCCCCAGCTAGACCGAGATTCCCCCGAAACGCTGCGCATTATGCAGCGGCTCAAAGAGCTGGAACGGGAAGGCTACCAGTTTGAAGGGGCCGACGGCAGTTTTGAGCTGCTCATCCGAAAGAACGCAGGAGCCTACCGCCCCTTCTTTGAACTTATCTATTATAAAATCCTCACCGGTTATCCCTCTCAACCGGGCACCAGCGCCAGCGCTACGGTAAAGGTGCGGGTGGACGGCAAAGAGCAGCTCACCGCCGCCGAGGGCAACGGCCCAGTTAACGCGCTGGACAACGGCCTGCGTGCCGCGTTGGAGGTTTTTTATCCCACTCTTGCTAAGGTACACCTGATCGATTATAAAGTGCGCGTTATGGATTCCAAAAGCGCCTCCCGCGCAACAGTGCGTGTTTTAATCACCACAACCGACGGCAAGCGCACCTGGAGCACAGTGGGGGTATCCAGCGACGTGGTGGAGGCCAGCTGGGTGGCTTTGGTGGACTCTATTGAGTACAAGCTGCTCAAGGATGCGGAGGATATTTTCAAAGGAGAATAAGGGCAAGGGAAACGCCGGATTTTCTTAGTTTGCAGATAGTAATTGACGGTTTACTAATGGATGGTGTATAATAACGTTAATTACCCTTTGAAGGACGATACTATTAGGCCGGGCGTTGGCCCGGCCGGCAACGCTGGGGAATCGTGTGCACGGGTTTGCGGCAGCCCGTTGCGCGGCCGCCGACACCCGCCGACGACGGACGGCCGCCATCCCCTGATCATCATGGTTCGGCGGAGAACAGGAGCGTGCACATGCCTTTTTCTAAGTTTTCCGAAATTACGCCGGAAATTATTTCTATGGCCGATCTGTGCTGCCAAAACGGCAGTATCGATCCCACGCTGTATGGCAAATACGATGTTAAACGCGGCCTGCGCGATATCAACGGCCAAGGCGTGCTGGCGGGATTAACCGAAATATCTGAGGTTTGTTCCCATAAAATCGTCAACGGTGAAAAGGTTCCCTGCGAGGGCAAGCTATATTACCGCGGCATTAATGTAGAAGATTTGGTGCGGGGTTTTTTAAAGGATAACCGTTTTGGCTTTGAAGAAACCACCTATTTGCTGCTTTTCGGCCAGCTGCCCAACAAGCAGCAGCTAAAGGATTTTCAAGAGCAGCTTGCCTATTACCGCACCCTGCCCACTGCCTTCGTGCGGGATATTATCATGAAGGCTCCCAGCCGTGATATGATGAACACTCTGGCGCGCGGCGTTTTAACGCTGTATGCCTACGATGAGAAGGCCGACGATATTTCTATTCCCAATGTGCTGCGCCAGTCGCTGCAGCTTATTGCCCTCTTCCCGCTGTTTTCAGTGTACGGCTACCAGGCCTATCGGCATTATCATGACGGGCAAAGCCTGTTTATCCATATGCCGCAGCCGGAGCTTTCCACTGCCGAGAATATTTTATATACCCTGCGTGCCGACAGCAAATATTCCGAGCTAGAGGCCAAGATTCTGGATATCGCTTTGGTGCTGCACGCCGAGCACGGCGGCGGTAACAACTCATCCTTCACCACCCATGTGGTTTCCTCTTCGGGCACCGATACTTATTCCACTGTGGCGGCGGCGTTGGGTTCTTTGAAAGGGCCCAAGCACGGCGGCGCCAACATCAAAGTGGTTAAGATGTTTGACGATATGAAAAACAATGTGCGCGATTATACCGATGAGGAAGAGGTTGGCTGCTACCTGCGCAAGCTGCTGCACAAAGAGGCGTTTGACAAGGCCGGCCTAATTTACGGTATGGGCCATGCGGTTTACTCCCTGTCGGATCCCCGCGCCAATATTTTCCGTTCCTTTGTAAAGAGCCTTTCGGAAGAAAAAGGCCGGCAGGAGGAATTTCAGCTTTACTCTTTGGTGGAACAGCTGGCCCCCAAGATCATCGGCGAAGAGCGCAAGATCTATAAGGGCGTTAGCGCCAATGTGGACTTTTACAGCGGCTTTGTTTACAGTATGCTGGATTTGCCCCTGGAGCTGTACACCCCCATCTTTGCCATTGCCCGTATCTCCGGTTGGAGCGCCCACCGGATTGAGGAGCTGATTAACGCCGGCAAGATTATACGGCCCGCCTATAAAAACGTGTTGCCGCTGCAGGAATATAAGCCTTTGGACGAACGGTAAGCCGTTGCATAGCTTTCTAGGCAGCGCCGATATTTTGAGCCATACAAGAGCAATCCCTGATAAGGGCGCGCAAGTGAAAAACGGAGATGCCGCAAATTTTTGTGGCATCTCCGTTTGGTACATGCAGAAAAATATTTTTATTTTATCTTATTGATTATCCCAGTGCTGCGCGGCCCGAGGAGGGGAGCTCCTGCTTTAACAAAAGGTAAGCTTGCAGCACCGGCTGGGGAATATCCACATGGGGGATAAATCCCTTGCCTTTTGGCCCGTAGCCGTCTTTATCGTCGCGCAGGCGGGGAATTTCCCCCATCAATAGCGAAAGATACCGCTCGCGGCTCCAGGGGCTTTGCCCAAAGGGCAGCGGGTTTAGAGCAGTGTCCACCTGAGGGATGAAGGGGGCGAAACTGATAAGGCGTGCTTGCGGCAGAAATTGGCGAAAACTGTAATGGGTGCGCTGCTGCATGGTGGGATCTTGCATCAGCACCAAGGGGGAACGATTCTCAGAGCGCAGCAGTTGGGCGGAATAGGCGGCATTTTCTCCGCAGTTGGTGGAGCGGTCTTCCACCAAAAGTGCGGCGCTGGGCACCTTCCAGCAATGGGTGAGTAGATGGGCGAAGATTCCCGCTTCGGTGCAGGAAGCGTCGGGCAACCCGGCGGCCGCTGGTCCGTAGATGGGATGAGAAGCCACAGCCTGGCGCAGCAATGCGGTGGAATGGCCCACGCCACCGCTGAGCAAAATACGCCCCCAAAGGCCGCGCTGCCAGGTTTGCGCGGCTAGGCGAACGGTATCCAGCACAGCGCTGCACAGCACAACAAGAACACCCTCTCCCGGGGCGACGCCGGCTTGCCCCAGGGCCTGCTGCGTTAGGGCGAGGATATCCCGGCGGGCAAGATAGCACCCCAATAAGTTGGCGGCTTGCTGCATGGATGCGCCTATGGCGGAAGGGGAAGTAGCGGGCATTTTGATTACCTCCTATTTGGTAAGTGCAAATAGCGCCTGATAAAAGGAAATAAGCGATTTTAAAACGGTTATGAGCAAGATACACCTTTATCGTACCACATGCTGGGCACTTGCGCCAGTGCAAGCGGTTATAGACAGAAAAAAGAGTGAGCCGTTTCGGACGGTTTGGTAAGATTGTAGCATGCTTTACATTCTTATTCGCCCAGTTGCGTCATAATCAAAACACACGGTATCCGCAACAGATTCGCTATATCTCCGCAGCCGGTTGCGCACAAGAGCCGCGGAGCTGATATAAGGTAAGAAAGGATGATTTTATTATGGGAATGACCATGTCGCAAAAAATCCTGGCGGCCCATGCCGGGCTGGAAGAGGTAAAACCCGGCCAGCTGATTGAAGCCAAGCTGGATATGGTGCTGGGCAACGACATCACCTCCCCCGTGGCGGTGAATGAGTTTGAAAAATGCGGCGCCCGCTCGGTGTTTGATAAAAGCAAAATTGCCATTGTGATGGATCATTTTACCCCCAATAAAGATATCAAATCGGCCGAAAATTGCCGCCAGCTGCGCAATTTTGCCAATCAATATGATTTGCTGCATTGCTACGATGTAGGCCGGATGGGCATTGAGCACGCCCTGTTGCCCGAAAAGGGCTTGGTGGGCCCCGGCAGCCTGGTGATTGGCGCCGATTCCCACACCTGCACCTATGGCGCGCTGGGGGCATTTTCCACCGGCGTTGGTTCCACCGATATGGCGGCCGGTATGATCTCGGGCAAGGCGTGGTTTAAAGTGCCCTCTGCTATTAAGTTTACGCTAACAGGCAAGCCAGCAAAATGGGTGAGCGGTAAAGATGTGATTTTACACATCATCGGCATGATTGGCGTGGACGGCGCACTGTACCGTTCTATGGAGTTTGCCGGGGACGGGCTGGCTTACCTATCGATTGACGATAGGCTGTGCATCGCCAACATGGCTATAGAGGCGGGAGCTAAGAACGGGATCTTCCCGGTGGACGACATCACCCGCGCTTATACCCAAGGGCGCTTCCAGGGCCAGGCGGTAGAATACCAAGCGGATCCCGACGCGGAGTATGAGGCGGAATATGTGATTGATTTAAGCCAGTTGCGCCCCACGGTGGCTTTTCCCCATCTGCCGGAAAACACCAAAACCATTGACAACGCCGGCGAGGTAAAGATCGATCAGGCGGTGATCGGTTCGTGCACCAACGGCCGTATTTCTGATTTGCGCATTGCAGCGGCTGTGATGAAGGGCAAAAAGGTGGCGCCAGGCGTGCGCTGCATCATTATCCCCGGCACCCAAGAGATTTGGCTGCAGGCCATGCACGAAGGGCTGTTTGATATTTTTGTGCAGGCGGGCGCCGTAGTATCCACCCCCACTTGCGGCCCTTGCTTGGGCGGGCATATGGGTATTTTGGGCAAAGGAGAGCGGGCGGTTTCCACCACAAACCGCAACTTTGTGGGGCGTATGGGCCACGTGGAATCCGAGGTTTACCTGGCCAGCCCCGCAGTAGCCGCCGCCAGCGCCGTAACCGGCTATATTACCGATCCTGAAAAGGTTGCCCCCAACGCCTGCGGGTGCGGCGAAGAGGAATAATAAGAACAGTTGTAAATAGACGGCACGCAAATTGCACACAGCTGAATGAAGGGAGCACAGAAAATGAAGGCACATGGAAGAGTTCATAAATACGGCGACAATGTGGATACCGATGTGATTATCCCGGCGCGGTATCTCAATACCGCTTCTCATCAGGAGTTGGCCGCCCACTGCATGGAGGATATTGACAAGGAGTTCATTCACAAGGTAAAGCCCGGCGATATTATGGTTGCCAAAAAGAATTTTGGCTGCGGTTCCTCCCGGGAACACGCCCCCATTGCCATTCAGGCATCGGGGATCTCCTGCGTGATCGCCTCCACCTTTGCCCGCATCTTCTACCGCAACGCTATCAATATTGGGTTGGCGATTATGGAATGCGACGAGGCAGCGGAGGACATCCAGGACGGCGATGAGGTGGAAGTGGATTACGACACCGGGCTGATTACCAACCTAACCACAGGGAAAACCTACCAGGCGGAGCCTTTCCCGCCCTTTATTCAAAACATCATCCAAAAGGGCGGGCTGCTCAACAGCATTACCCAGTAAGGCTTTACGTCTTAGCACGAAACGGAGCAGCAAAACAAGAAAAATAAGCAACAGGCCGAAAGAAGCATCTTTCGGCCTGTTGCTTTGCCAAAGGGCGGTGTGCTATCATAAAACCGCCGGCATCAACCTGCATCAATAAAAAGATAGATAAATTTTCGCCACAGTAAAAGGAGGGGACGGCTTGGAACTGGTAATTCGCCAAGATATCAAACAATATTTAGAAGAATTAGAACAATGGCTGGAGCAAACCAAAGATGCCCCGGTAGAAGATATGAGCGGCTTTTTCTCTGCTAGGCTGGGGGACTATGAGCAGCACATGGCCTTGTGGAAGGAGGCCTATCAAAAATTTGCGCGGCTGTTGCCGCCGGAATGTGAGAAAGTATTGGATTTAGGCTGCGGCACAGGCCTGGAATTAGATGAAATCTACCGCCTGCGGCCTGATGTACAGGTAACGGGCGTGGATCTTTGTAAGGACATGCTGGGCCAGCTGCGGCAAAAGCATCCCGATAAGCCGCTTACCCTTATTTGCCAAGACTATTTTCAGTATGATATGGGGCAGGAGCAGTGGGATGCGGTGATTTCCTTTGAAAGCCTGCACCATTTTTTATCGGAAAAGAAAGGGCGGCTGTATCAAAAGATATACACCGGCCTGCGCCGTGGCGGCGTGTTTTTGTTGGGGGATTATATCGCCTGCTGCCCGCAAGAGGAGCGTATGTTGCAAGAGGTATACCTGGAAAAGCGCCAGCGTTACCACGTGCCGGAGGAAGCGTTTATCCATTTGGATATTCCGTTGACATTGGAGTGCGAGCTGGATTTGTTGCGGCAAGCCGGTTTTGGCAGCCCCACAGCAGTAGATAGCATCCAGGGCGCCACCTTTTTAGTGGCGCAAAAATAAAGCGTTGTTGTATGTAACATCAAAACAGGAGGGCCGGATATTCCAGCCCTCCTGTTTTCGCATATGTGTTTTAAAAATATATGGCGCGTGACATGGCGCGCGGCGTATGGATTACAGCCCAAACTCTTTTGCATATTTGCAAACCTCTGCATTTAATCCCAATCCATATCGTGGGGATCGATACCCCGGGCCTGCTGGGCATTGCGGGCCGCTTGGTTTTGTAATTCCTGTGTGGCAGCGTGCAGCAAAAAGCGGTAGATAGGGGCCAACTTTTGAAACCCGGCGATCAAATGCTCGGCTAGATGATCAGAAAACAATAAATCAAAATCGGTGCAGCGGGCGTTAAAGCTGATATTGCGCCGTTCCAGCCATTGGCTTTGAGCGGGCGGCTTATCGGCAAAGTGGGGGCGCTTGTAGCACTCGCCCTCCATTACAAAAACTTTTTGCCGTGAAAAAGCCTTTTGAGCCGCAGAAAAAGCGGGATCCTCCGCCAACACCAGGGAGCGGAGGGTGTTCATATAGCCGGTGGAAGCGTGGTAAAAGCCGCACCCATAAACAAACCCTTGGGCGCTGATTTCAAAGTAGCAGCCGGGATAATCGCTGCCGTGCATCCTATCTCCTCGTTTAAAAATGAGCCACATATTGTCGCGGTATAAAGCAGGATCGTGGGAATAACGGGTATCCCGCCAAACCCGGCTGATGGTGCGATCCACCCGGGGCTCGGTGGTGAACTGATCGTCAAGCTTTAGCATCGTGGGGGTGAGGGCGGCCACCAGCTCTTTAAACGGCGTGATGACAAAACGATTGTAGCTATTTTTATGTTGCCCAAACCATTCACGGCTGTCGTGCAGCCGGTTTTCTATTAAAAAATCTAGGGTTTGTTTTGAAAAGGGCATGGGGCATCCTCCTAACTGCCGAACATTTTATCAAAGAGGCGGTGTTGGCCTATTGCAGATTTCCGCTAAGCAACATCAATGCCGTGAGAGCGGCCAAGGGGGCTGTATCGGTGCGCAAAATGCGCGGCCCCAGGGTGGCGGGGGATAAGCCGCTGTCCAACGCTTGCTGTACCTCTTGCAAGGCAAAACCGCCCTCTGGCCCAATAAAGACCGCAGCGGTTTGCGTGCCGGCGGGCATTAATTCGTTTAGCGTGCCGCCGCCCCCCTCGTAAAAGAGCAGCCGGCATTGGGCTTGCCCGGCGCGCTCCAACGCTTGGGAAAAATCCAGCAGCGGCGTGATTTGAGGCACCAGGCCGCGGCCGCTTTGCTTGGCGGCTTCGGCGGCTATTTTTTGCCAGCGCGCAATTTTCTTTTGCGCACCCTGCCGGTCGGGACGGGAAACACACCGCTCGGTGAGGATAGGGGCAATTTCATAAACTCCCAATTCCACCGCTTTTTGCACCACGTAGTCCATGCGGTCCCCTTTGGGCAACGCCTGATACAAAGTTACCCGCAGGCTGGGTTCGCTGCGGCACGGCTCGCGGCCTTCTACTTGCAGCTCTACGGCTTGGGGCGAAACCGAGGAAACCACGCAGCGGTAATCGGTGGCGCCGTCGCAAAGGGTTAACTGTTCACCGGGGCGCATACGCAGCGATTTGGCAATGTGCTGGGCGTCGCCGCCGGTAACGATATAACTGTCGCCCGATATGGGGGGAACAAAAAACCTGGGCATGTCTACACTCCTTGCAGTCCGGCGCGCAAATGAACGAGCCGGGCGGATTTGTTTATGGAATCTATAGCAAAATAAAAATCCGGGGCGGCGCGGGCCAGCCCCGGAAAAGATGCGAGATGGAACTATCAGCCGTTTACCATCACTTTATTGCCGCTGAGGTTCCTGGCCTGTTCACGCAGCAGGCGTTTGCGCAAAACCTGCAAACGAAAACGGTTGTAACGCTGAATTGCAACAAAAGGCAAATTGATGATAAGCGCTAGCAAAGCGAAAATCAACGCCACTTGAAAATTATACAACACCGGGTTGACAATAAAGGAGATAATGCAATACAAACAGCACATGCGGTGATCCCATTCGCCCCGGCAAGTTTCCATAATAAATTCATCGAGATATTCCACCGTTAGGTCGGTAAGATGTTCTTTGGAAAAACCGCCCTTGCCCACATGCTGCGGCAATAGATCCTTCCAAAGATTTATCTTTAAATATTTGCTATACCATTTTCCGCCTTTTTCCCATTCCTTGGGCTGGAACATGGGACGCTTGGGATCCATAGAGGACTTCTTCAGCGAGATGCAGGCTAAAAACATAGAATAATGCCATAATATCATCAAAATGGCATTTACCAACAGAATGTTCCAAAACGATTTCATGTAATCCCCTCTCATTCAATAGACAAGATAAGCGGTTACAAAGTTAGGTAGAAATACCGCGCCGTATTAAATTGCCGGGGCGAATCCTTCCATCTGGGCGGCCAACTGCCGCAGCAGCCGCTCAAAGGTAGAAAGCTCCTTTTCTGAAAAAGCGCCGAAGCACTGCTGCACATAGGCGTCGATGAGCTTTTTGGATTTTTCAAACTGTGCGCGGCCATACGCAGTGGCGAATAACCGGCTCACCCGGCTGTCGGTCTCATCGGCCCGGCGTTGTATGAGACCCGCCTTTTCCATACGGCGCACCGATACCGACATGGTGGAATTTTCAATTTGCAGCCGCTCCGCTAACTGGCTTAGGGTGATTCCCTCTTGCGCACAAATCACGGCAAGGCACCCGTATTGCGCGGGATGAATACCCAACTTTTTCAGGGCCTGCTGTAGCTTTTTATCTTGCATACGGCTGGCGTTGGTGACACCGGAAAAGACCGTTTGAGCCAATTCGCTCAAGCCTTGCGCTTGTTCCTTCGACATACAGCTTCCCTCCTTACCGGTATTCTTTGATAGGATACCAAAGAAACTTAGCCGGCTAACCTTCTTGTCGATTGCATTGTAATGCAAGTGGGCATTGTATTTGTTAATAAACTGTGAATGTTTATATAAAAAACTAGCTTTCAGCGTTTTGTAAAATTCCAGCCAGCCTAAGTTGAGAATCTCATTGAAATTTACAGTGGGTTGTGCTAGGCTAAAACAGTGTGGTGATACGTCTTGCTTAGCATGCCCAGATAGCGCCCGCTCTTTCGCGCAAGGAGCAAGAACGGCGCTCCAGTGTGGGCGGGTGAGAAAGGATGAAAAATATGGAACAGGCAACAGATACATCGATTCGATCCATAAAGGCGGAGATACTCTGTGTGGGCACAGAGTTGCTGCTGGGAGATATTGTTAATACCAATGCGGCCTTCATTGCCCGGGAGCTGGCCCGTATTGGCGTAAATGTTTATCATCAGTCGGTGGTGGGGGATAACCCCGGCCGCTTAAAAGAGGCCCTGAGCGCCGCGCTGGAACGCTGCGATTTGGTAGTGACCACCGGCGGCCTGGGCCCGACCTATGACGATTTGACCAAAGAAACCGTGGCCCAGCTGTTTGGGCTGCCCATGGAACGAAACGAGGAGTCTTTATCCTCCATTCAGGCTTTTTTTGATAAAGTGGGCCGCCCCATGACGGAAAATAACAAAAAGCAGGCTCTGCTGCCCAAAGGCGCCTATCCGCTGCAAAACCGCAACGGCACGGCGCCGGGGGTTATTGTGCGCCAACAGGATACCGGCAAAATGGTGGTTATGTTGCCCGGCCCGCCCCGGGAGATGCAGCCCATGTTTACCCAGCAGGTAACCCCCTATCTGCTCAAGCTGACCCATTCCACCCTGGTCTCCCGCACTATACACATTTTTGGCATGGGGGAATCTCAAGTAGAGGCCACGCTGCGGCCTTTGATGGAAGCGTCGCGCAACCCCACGGTGGCGCCCTACGCAAAAGAAGGGGAGGTTCAGCTGCGGGTAACCGCCGGCGCCGCCACGCAAGAGCAGGCCAGAGCGCTGATCGACCCGGTGGTAAAGCGCATTTGCGATACCTTAGGGGATGTGGTTTACGGCGTGGATGTGGGCACCTTGCAAGGGGCGGTGGTGCAGGCCTATGCCGCCAAAGGAATAAAACTGGCTACGGCAGAAAGCTGCACCGGCGGGCTTGTTAGCAAGCGCATTACGGAAATTGCAGGCTCCTCGGCGGTTTTTGATTGCGGCGTTTGCTCTTATGCCAACGAGATCAAACACAAGGTGCTGGGCGTGCAGCAAGAAACCTTAGAGCGCTACGGTGCAGTGTCGGAGCAGACGGCGTTAGAAATGGCCCGAGGTGTGCGGAAGCTTGCCGGAGCTCAGGTGGGGGTATCCACCACCGGCATTGCCGGGCCGGGCGGCGGCAGCGCAGAAAAGCCGGTGGGCCTGGTTTATGTGGCGGCCGACTGGGGCGAGGGCAGCCAGGTATTGCAGTTGCACCTGAGCCGCAACTACCCCGACGAGCGGGAGCTTATCCGTCATTTGGCAGCTTCTCACGCGCTGCATCTGGCGTTGCGGGCGGCCGACCATTTTTAAAATATATTCAACCGGGCGGATATTTGGAAAAAGACAAAATGATTTACTTGGCCGGGCGGGTCCTATGGGCCCGCCTTTGTTATGTTATATATGGATCATATGGGTCCAAGACAAACTTTATTAGGGATTCTACTAGAATTCCCCGTAGATTCGGCCGGTTTCTATTGTTTGCCCCGCCGATTTATGTTACACTGGAGAAAATGAAAAATATTGATAAGGTGCTATAGTTTTAAAGACGATTCTTAGATAATTTCGGTTGGAATAACTGAGAAAGAAGGGGTGACTATGCCGCGCAGTGCCGGCGTTTTGATGCACATTACTTCGTTGCCTTCTCCTTGGGGGGCGGGCACTCTGGGGGAGGAGGCCTTCCGCTTTGTGGATTTTTTGCAGGCGGCGGGGCAAACCTGGTGGCAGATTTTGCCTGTGGGTCCCACGGGATACGGCGCTTCGCCATATCAATCCTACTCCGCCTTTGCGGGCAATCCGTATCTGATTGATCCCGGCCTGCTGTGCCAAGAGGGCTTGTTGACGCCTGACGAGCCGGCAGAAGTGGATTGGGGAAAAGACGCCGCTTTGGTGGATTTTGATAAATTGGAGCAGGGGCGCATGAAGCTATTGCGCTTGGCCTGGGGCCGTGCACGTCAAAATCACAAAATTGTGACGGCGATAGAAGCGTTTTGCCAAAACGAAAAAGATTGGTTGGAAGATTACGCCCTGTTTATGGCGCTGAAAGGCCGGTTTGGCGGCGCACCCTGGCACGAGTGGCCCGACGAACCGTTGCGCCTGCATAAGAAAAAGGCATTGCAAGCGTGTAAAGCTCAGTTGGAAGAGGAAACCGGCTTTTGGAAGTTTACGCAATTTATGTTCTTCCGGCAGTGGAAGGCGCTTAAACAATACGCCAACAGCCGCGGCGTGCGCCTACTGGGGGATATGCCCATCTATGTGGCGGCCGACAGCGCCGACGCCTGGTCGCGCCCCGAGTTGTTTTGGTTGGATAGGCAGCGCCGGCCGGTGTGCGTGGCGGGATGCCCGCCGGATTACTTTTCAGAAACCGGCCAGCTGTGGGGCAACCCGCTGTATGATTGGACCCAGCTGAAAAAGACGGGCTATGCTTGGTGGGTTGCCCGAATGAAAAGCGCTGCTGCTTTGTTTGATATGACCCGCATCGATCACTTTCGGGGCTTTGAAAGCTATTATGCGGTGCCCTACGGCGAAAAAACCGCCGTTAACGGCAGTTGGAAAAAGGGGCCCGGGATGGATCTATTTCGCGCCTTGCGCCGGCAGGCCCTCAGCCCCATTGTGGCGGAGGATTTGGGCGATATTACGCCGGCGGTGCGTAAGCTGCTGAAAAAAACCGGCTATCCGGGTATGAAGGTGCTTTGCTTCGCTTTTGGTTCGGGCAGCGGCAACGATTACCTGCCTCACAACCATATTCCCAACTGCGTGGTATACACGGGCACTCATGACAACAATACCATAGAAGGGTGGCTGGCCGAAGCAGCGCCCCAAGAAAGGGCTTATGCTGTGCGGTACTGCCGCCTGAACCGGCGGGAAGGCTATGCCTGGGGCATGATACGCACCGCTTATCAGAGCGTTGCCCAGCTGGCCATAGCGCCTATGCAGGATATTTTGGGCCTGGGGCAGCAGGCGCGGATGAATGTTCCCTCCACTTTAGGCGGGAATAACTGGCGCTGGCGTATGCTACCCGGCGCGGCTACACCGGCATTGGCGGCAAAGCTGCGCACTTTGTGTGAAACTTATGGCCGGTGCCCGGAACCACCTGTGAAGGAGGAAGAGCAGGATGATTGATGCTGAAAAACGCCAGACCTATAGCGCCGCCCTTACAATGGCGGCAAGCGCCTTATATGCCCGCCCATTGGAGGAGCTTACCCCTGGGCAGCTTCACCAAGCGGTGGGCCGGGCGGTAACCGCCTGCTTGGCTCCGATGTGGGAGCAAAGCAGAAAAGCGCACAACGCTGCGCGGCGGGCCTACTATTTTTCTGCAGAATATTTAATGGGGCGCTTGGTGTTTAACAACTTATATAACCTGGGGCTGCTGGAAGAAACCGAGCAGCTGTTGCAGCGCCATCACACCAGTTTGCGTGAATTGGAAGATATAGAGGATGCCGCCTTGGGCAACGGCGGCTTGGGCCGCCTGGCCGCTTGCTTTTTGGATTCTGCCGCCACCCACGGCGTGCCGATGGACGGCTATGGGCTTCTTTATGAAGATGGCCTATTCCGCCAGAAAATTGAAAACGGCTTTCAAACCGAAGAGGCCGATAATTGGCGGCAAGGGGGCGAGCCCTGGTGCCTGCGCCGGGAAGACCAAGCGGTTACGGTGAGCTTTGCTAGCCAGCAGGTGCGGGCTGTGCCCTATGATATGGCGGTCACCGGTTACCATACCGATCATGTGTGCACCCTGCGCCTATGGAAAGCCGAGCCTATGCAGGAGTTTGATTTTGCCAGCTTTAACCGTTGGGAATATGAGCAGGCGGTGCGGGAAAAAAACCAGGCCGAAGCCATCACCCGCGTGCTGTACCCCAACGACGACGCCCAGCCGGGCAAGCAGCTGCGCTTAAAGCAGCAATATCTGCTGGTAAGCGCTTCGCTGCAAGATATGCTGCGCCGCTACCGCGCCGCCCACCCGGAGGATGAAAAATATACCGGCTTGGCGGCGTCTTGCGCTGTGCAGCTAAACGATACCCACCCCGTAACCGCCATCCCGGAGCTGGTGCGCCTATTGGAACAGGAAGGCCTTTGTTTTGATGAAGCTTTTGCCATTGCGCGGGAATTGTTCCATTATACCAACCACACCATCATGGCCGAAGCGCTAGAGCAGTGGGGCATTGACTTATTTAAGGGGGAATTACCCGGCGTGTATCGGGTTATCGCCCGCATTAATATGCGCTTGGCGCAAGAGCTCAAAGCGCAAGGCCTTAACCGGCCCGCCATCGCCCAGCGGGCGATTTTGTCCGGCGGCAACATCCACATGGCGCGGCTGGCTTGCTTTGCCTGCCGGCGCATCAACGGTGTGGCAAAGATCCATACCGAAATCCTCAAAAAAGACGTGCTGCACGGGTGGTATGAGCTGTACCCTGAGAAATTTCAGAATAAGACCAACGGCGTTACCCAACGGCGGTGGTTGGGGCTGTGCAACCCGGAGCTAGCCGGTCTTATTACCGAGCGTATCGGCGACGGCTGGCTGACTGATCTCACCCAGCTGCGCCGCTTGGCGCCGGAGCTGGATGACAGCGCGGTGTCTGCCTTTAACACCGTCAAGCAGGAAAAAAAGAACCAGCTGTGCGCTTATTTGCGGCGTGCATATGGGGTGGAAATTGACCCGAGTTTTGTATTTGATGTGCAGATTAAACGGTTGCATGAATACAAGCGCCAACTGCTTAACGCCTTTTCTATCCTGGCCATTTATGATCGGCTGAAACGGGGCGAAATAAAAGATTGGCACCCCACAGCCTTTTTGTTTGGGGCCAAGGCGTTCCCCAGTTATGCCCGGGCAAAGGCGATTATCAAATATATCAATGAGCTGGCGGCCATGATAGACGCCGACGAATCTATGAAGGGCCTTCTAAAGGTATACTTCATCCCCAACTATAATTGCTCTTTGGCCGAGCGCATCGTGCCCAGCGCCGATATTTCTGAACAGATTTCCACCGCAGGCACCGAGGCCAGCGGCACCGGCAACATGAAGTTGATGCTCAACGGCGCCGTTACCCTAGGCACCTACGATGGCGCCAATATTGAAATTGTGGAGCAGGCCGGAGCAGAAAACAATTACATCTTTGGCGCACGGGTGGAAGAGCTCAACCGGATCCGCCCAAGTTATGACCCAAACGAATATTACCGAAAAGATCCCGAGCTGCGCCGGGTGGTGGACTCCCTGGTGGACGGAACTTTCAGCGACGGCGGCAGCGGTGATTTTGCCGAGCTGCATGCTGCGTTGCTCAAGGGGGCCTCTTGGCATAAGCCCGACCATTATTTTTTACTGCGGGATTTTCATGATTACGTAGAAACTAAGCAGAGGGCGATCGCCGACTACGGCGATCGGTTGGCCTTTGGCCGCAAGTGCCTGTGCAATACCGCCGCTGCCGGGCCTTTTAGCAGCGATAGAACAATTGCCCAATATGCCGCTGAGCTGTGGGAGCTGTAAAAATCTTTTGCTTCATTTAGCTCTTTGTTTATACCGGCGCGCTGGCGGGCGTTTATTACAAAGCCTTACCGCCGCTTATATTCCATCATTTGGCCCCGCAACGTTGCAAAACGTTGCGGGGTCGTTTGATTATTGGTTGGTTGCATAAACGGCTTTCAAGATTCTTTATTCTGTAGGCAATAAAGCAATGTGGGGCATATTGCCGAAGCATCCGTTAAATTAGGGAAAGAACAAACATTTCGCAAATATTTGTTCGAAAACGCTTGCAAAACGCAAAAAAAGTTATTATAATAAGAACATACGATCTACAAACATTTATTCTGGATTTACAGTTTAAGAAGAACGGAGCTGTTATGCCATGACGATCGCCACGCTATTCCCCTTCTTGCTTGGGTCGCTTATTTTATTGTATAGTGCTTCGCTGGCCTGCAAATACCGGCCCCACGGCTTGCTGCCGGTTGCCACGCTATGCCTTTGTTTGTTTTGCGGATTGGTGGCCTTGCTGAGCGCTCATCCCTCTACGCCCTTAGTTGGAGCGGCAGAGGTTGCCTTGCCTACCATGGTGTTGGTGTGTTGCCGTCAAGAGCTGCGCGCTGCATACTTTGCCCGCAAGGCAGATGCACGCAGGCGCGGCCGGGTGGTGCATCTGCCTCGCCGACGGGAAAAAGAGGAACAATCCGGTTTGGCTCATATGCCCCGGGAATCCCGCGCCGGGAACGAGAGACGCGCTTGCTCCTGACCAGCGACTGTCTACGCTGTCTCCGCTGCTCCGTACAAGAGGCAAGAACTCTTGGTGTCAATCCATTGCCTTCTCATTTATTTCCTCTTTTTTGCGGATCCATTTATAGGAGCCGCAGTAAAACAGGCAGCGCCCGCGCAACACAATGATGCGCGGGCGCTGCCTGTTTGCTGTGTGTAGGTGCTTTTGCTGGAGTGAGCCGGTGCAAATGGTTACCGGGTCTGCCGCCGTTTTACAAACAAGGCGGCAACCATAGTCCCGGTTGCTGCAACCAACATAACAATAAACCACACAATTAGGTTGCCGCTCTCGCCGGTGTTGCTGCCTGAGCTGGCGGATTCAGCCGGCTTTTGGCTCTGCGCAGACGATTCGCCGGTAGCGCTGCTGGCAGAACTGGCGGGCTGTTCCGAAATACTCGATTCATTCTTGCCGTCGTTGTCAGTGTTACCGTCATTGTCTGTATTGCCGTCGCCAGGTTGCTCAGGTACAATAACCGGGATGGTTTGCTCTTCGGTATAGCCGCAAACCGAGCAAGTTCTCTCTTGCATACCGGTTTCTGTTTCGGTGGCCTCCTTAGTTACTTTCCATTCGCCAAAGGAATGCGGCGCAACATTGCTGATTTCTCCGCAGGAGCATTCCTGCCAGTGATTCGTTGCGTCATATTTCCATTCTGTGGCAAAGCTGTGCTCATGGAGGTTATAGCTGCCGTCTTCTGCTTGATCCAAGAGGATGCTGTCTGATTTATTGGTGATAACCGGATCTGTGTAGGCGCCGCCGCTGGTGTTTTCAGTATAGATGAGATCTCTTGTACCCTCGGCGCTGTTGTCGGTATAGGTAAGAGCCGCCGATTTATCGAAAGTAAGAGAGGTATCGCCGTTTTTGCTGTCGAGATTAATCCCATACCAAGAAGTATCGCCGGTGATTACGCCCAATTGGCCGCTAACGGAAACATCAGAACCGCTTACCACCAGCGGAGCGCCTGTAATGGCGTTTTCATGATCCAAAGTAACATTTTCTAGTACGACGCCTTGAGAGGTGTAAACATTCAAGGTGTGTTTGTTGTCATCTGTTGTTTTTAAGGTGCCGTTTTTAATGGTGATATTGCTGGAATTGAGCACCTGAACCAAATGGCGGTCGTTATTGTTTGCCCAAGTGCCGGTAAAGCTATCGGAAGCAGTGAGGGTATGCCCATTGAGATCCAGCGTAACATTGCTTAGGTTGCTGAGATCGACCATGCTGTCTACCTGAATATCGCTCATCAGACGCACGGTGGTTCCCGAAACAAGGTTTTTCGAAATTTGTTCCACGAAATTGCTCTTGTCGTCTACCAGGATGGTAAAGCCCTTTAACTCCACGTTATCGCCGCTGATGCCGGGGTTCCAAGCGTAGCCGTAGTCAGGGGAGGAATAGCCCGCATACGTGTTGTTGGTGAAGTCCTGCACCACGTTTTGCGCGGTAACGGTGCCGTTGGTAACGGCGCGGGCGTTAATCCAAGAATAAAGCGTAACGTCTTCCAGCACAGTGGTTCCGGCATCTGCTACGTCAATATAGATGGAGCCGCTGTTTTGGGTGCCGTCATCATATTCATAGGGCAGCAAGGTGATGCCGGTTAGCGTCAAATCTCGTCCGGTGCCGGCAAGCTCAATCACCTTGTTGCAGCCGCCGTCGTAGTAATCGTTAGGGTTGCCCTTAAGAGACAAGTTTTCCAAAACCACGCCTTGGCCGCTGATGGTGATAAAATTTTGATTGTGCCAGACGCCGCCTTGCTGTGCACCGGGGTTGTAGGAGCTGGTAATGGTGACATCGCCGATGCCACGGATGGTTAGGTTATTAGCGTAGATAGGGAACACAAACCCCGTTTCGCCGTTAATGGTTACATTCACGGATAGGCCGGCATCACCGATATCATATGTGCCAGCGGAGATCTCCCAAACCTGACCGTCCGCCTGGTTTTGAATGGCCGATTTTAGCTGTTCTTCGGTCGAGATGGATATGATCTCGCCTTCGTCAGCTGCCAGTGCAACGGTGGGCAGAGCGCAAATCACTAAGGTTAGCGCTAGGAGCACAGATAGGAATTTGCTCCATGTGTTTTTTGTCTTCAAGATAAAAGCCTCCTTCTTTTTTGTTTGCGGGTTTCGCGGTAGTTTAGCTTTCCTCATCCGTCTCCTTCTCTAAAAAAATTGCTTTCATTAAATATTGCATGGCCTGTTGCTGTGATTCAAAGGCCAATGCTTGCCCGGTTAGGTATTGCAATGCGTCGTTCCACTCCCAAAGATTGAAATCTTCAGGGTTAATCTTTCTTAAAGCGTGCCGGATAGCAAAAAGGTAGCGAGGCTGGCGTAAGTCGGAAAGATACATACAGCCGCATTTTACCGCTAAGTAATCTAATAATGGCAAGGGATTGCTGTTGCTTGCTGGCACCATAGCCCGACTCCTTTGCTGTAGAATTTCCAAAAAGTGTACTTTTTTAAAACCAAATCTTTTCTTTAATATAGCGAAAGTATACCACAAAAAATCTTTATTTTCAAGCCTTGGGCAAACATTACCCGGCGTTTTCCTTTACTTCCCAATAATTTAAAAAAGTACACCTTTTCAAAAATAAATAAAAGCGACTTTGTTTATTTTTGCCGAAGCAAACACCCCGCAGCATACTTGCCTGCGGGGTGTTGTTGTATGATAGTTAGCCACTAACACTTAGATGTAAGAAAGCCGGGTTTTTAGGCAATAAAAAAGCAGACGGAAATTTCCGTCTGCTTTTTGTGCCTGTAACAACGCAATAAAAATGCTAAAACCAAAGAATCTTACCGGTGAACTGATAGCAAGAATAGCTTATTAGGCGTTAAGAAAGCTTACCCTCTACATAATTGGGATCGTATTTGTTCAAGGCGCTGTCATTTACCGTATAACTGTTTTGCGCCACCAGCCCCTCAACATAAGCCGTGTATTCATCCGATTTCATTTGATAGAGGATTGAGTTTCTCTGTTCTGCATCTTGCAATTCGTCGGCCTTGCTGGCAATATCATCTTTCCAGAACAAATAATAAACCGAACCGGACTGCACGGCAACCGCCTGATTGTTTCCTGAATCCTGCAATTCGTTGGTGATGGTGTCGGAAAAACCGATGCTGTCAAGCTGATTGGTAATCTCCTGCAAAGGGGAACTGTCCAGCTCTTCGGACGTCTGATATTCCTCAGCAATTTCTTCAATGCTCTTTTCGCCGTTGTTAAGCTGCTGGGCGTAGCCTTCAAACTGCTCTTTAATCTCGGCGATTTCTTCATCGGATAAAGAAAGGCTGTTGCCGTCCTCGTCCGTAGTGGTCAAACCCTTGGTAAAGTACCGCAGGTTAACATAATTATCTACAAAATAATCTTCCAGCTCTTCATCGCTTACCGGCTGGGTGCCGTTTTCACCATAAACCGCGTCAAACAGTTTTTCGTTATACAAATTATATAAAGAGGTAGCCTTTAAATAAGAATCTTTCGAGATACCAAAATCTTCATATTGGGTAGACCAAGATTCGCCGCCGTCGGCCTCGGCCTGCGCAATTTCTTCTTGTGTGGGCAGCAAGTTAAGCTTAGCCAACTCGTTATATACGGCCAGCCAGCTTTGGCAATTTTCTAAAGCGGTGTTTTTTACCCAATCGTAACCGCTTTGTTCCTCTATGGTTTGGCTCAGCAGCGGGGTGCTGCTGTCGGAAGATTGATAGTAAGCGGTTTGATAATTGGTCAGCTCATAATAAATATAAACGCCGATGGCCAAGGTTTGATCGCCGCTTTTTACCGACCAGCTTTGATCTGCGCAACCGGTGGCGCTTACCGCGACAACCGCGGCGAGAAGCAACGCCGCCAGCTTTTTAACCCGTTTCATCAAAAGAAAAACCTCCCGTTGCTTTGATAGTGATCCTTTTTTGTTGGCGTCTGCGGGATGGCGCAATGCCACTATGCCGCAATGCCAAAACCAAGCGCGCGCTTTCTCCTCCATTTTATCCGCCAGAGCGGCAGCACGCGGCCTATCTTCTCAATTATACACGCCGAAGCGGTTTTTGTCCATGCCCATAACCGGCGAATATACTGTATTTTCTTCGCTTTACCATAAAGGAGGCTAGCGGCCTTTTCGAAATTGGCGGGGGCTTTGGCCGGTTTGCTCTTTAAAGGCCCGGTTAAAGGTGCGCTGGCTTTCAAACCCGCAATCAAAGGCCAGCTGGGTTATGGGCAAGTCTGTGCCCCGCAGCAGTTCCTGAGCGCGGGCCACGCGCAAAGCGTTTAAATATTCGTTAAAACCCACGTGCAGCCGCTCAGAAAACACATGAGAAAGATGAAACGGGCTTACATTAAGCGCCCGAGCCAGCGATGCCAGCGATAAAGGAGAGCGAAAATTTTGCGATACATAGGTAACCAGGCGATAGGTTAAATCAAAAAAGTTTCCATCGGTGTTGTCCACCAGCTGAAGCTGGGGCAGAATGCGGCACAAGATAAGCTGGGTATAGATGCTGTAAATTCGTTCCCATTCGGCGGCGCTATCTGAAAGAGCGCCGGTTTCTCTACCGCCAAAGTTGTTTTTCTGCTTGCTTTGGCGCAGCAATGCCCGCATACAGTATGGAACATCGCGGTGGAGGTTTTCCGACAGGATGAAGGGATATGCGGGGTGAGACTTTAGCAAGCTATTGGTATAAGGTCCCGCCAGTTGGGTGGGTAGGATAGAAACCAAAAAACGGTTGCCTTCTACCTGAGGCGGAGTGCGGTAGCTGTGCACACTGTCGGGAAAAATGACCGCCAGTTCTCCTGGATGCAACAGTCTGGTGCTGGCCCCCACCGTGACCTCAACGACGCCGCCGGCGCAATAGAGCAGCTCCAGCTGGGCGTGCAAATGGGCAGCAAAGGTCATATCGGATGTTTGAAAAATTTGCGGCACATCAGAACGCTTTTCATAAAAAGGAATCATTTATCCGCCCCCCTATAGGACGTGTTTTCGCCTAAGCGCCGGGCTTTTTCGCATGCAAAATACGCCCGGAAGAAGCGCAATATTTGGCTAAAATCCAATAGGATCTGTCCTGTATTTTACAACAAGCTGTGCTATAATGCAAGCTGAACTATCATGAGACAAACAAACGTTAATTTTTAGGAGGATTTGCCATGCAACATACTTCGGCTATTATCGGTTACGGTGGGATGGGCTCTTGGCACCATCAAAGCATATCAGAAAAGGTGCCGGCCATCCGGGTGAAGGGCACTTATGATATCCGGCAAGAGGCCCGCGAAAAGGCCGTTGCCAACGGCTTGGTGGCTTATGAGACTGTGGAGCAGCTACTGGACGACAAAGAAGTGGATTTGGTAACCATTGCGGTGCCGAATAACTTTCACAAAGATTATGCCATCCGTTGCCTGCGGGCGGGGAAGAATGTGGTGTGCGAAAAGCCGGTTACCCTAAACGCCGCCGAGCTGGAAGAGATCATCGCTGTGTCTAAGGAGACGGGCAAGCTGTTTACCGTGCACCAGAACCGCCGCTGGGATAGGGACTATGTGATGATTAAAAAGTTATTGCAAGACGGCACCATCGGCAAGCCGTATTTTATTGAAAGCCGTGTGCAAGGTTCCCGCGGCGCCATGTACGGTTGGCGCGGCTACAAGGTAAACGGCGGCGGCATGCTGCTGGATTGGGGCGTGCATCTGCTGGATCAGCTGCTGGATCTGATCCCCTCTAAGGTGGTATCGGTAACCGCCCATTTGATCTCGGTGTTCACCGAAGAGGTGGATGACAACATCAAGGTGCTGCTGCGCTTTGAAAACGGCGTTTCGGCTCTGTGCGAAATGTCTACCAACTGCTTTATCAATTTGCCTCGTTGGCATGTGTCTTGTGATGACGGCACCGCTGTGATAGAGGATTGGAGCTGCCAAGGCAAAATGGTGCAGCTTTCCACCGATAAGGCCATGGAGTGGGCCGACGACATCGTTTACACGGAAGCTGGCCCCACTCGCACGATGGCGCCCCGTCCGGCCCATACGACGCGGGAGCTGTCGCTGCCCGAGGTCAACTCCGACTGGTCGGATTATTACAACAATATTGTAGATGTGCTGGATAACAACGCAGAGCTGATTGTAAAGCCCGAGCAAGCGTTGCGGGTAATGAAGGTAGTGGACACGGCTTTTGAATCTCAGCGTATTGGCGCCGGTATCGCCTGCAATATTTAACTTTAAAATTATCATATTTTCATGCGAAAAGAAACGGTAGGGAGGGATCTTTATGCCCCAGCAACCGGCTGATAAGGAGCAGCTTTTTGCCACCAAGGAGGAAACCGAGCAATTGCGCCGGTTGGCCCGGCGGTACGCCGAGATAGCCGCGCTGGATACCCAAGCGCAGCGGCGGGAACGGATGCGTGACAATAACGACTTGCACCCGGGCCGCCCGCCGGTGCTCATCGACGAGGTGCCTTGGCACGAGATGGACATAGACGGTAAGCTGCAGTTGCGCTGCGTTACCCCGTTTGCCCGCGAGATGGAATGGTTTTTCCGCCGTAGGCTGTTTGCGTGGGAGTATTTTCCCGCCGATATGGTGATGGAAGATGTTTATGCCCTCTCTAAAACCGTGCATTCCACAGGCAACGGCCTAGAAGTGGACGAAACAGTTCACGTGACGGATCAGAAAAACACCATCGTTTCACACGAGTATCATGACCAGTTGGCAACCGACGCCGATTTGGAGCGCATGCACATGCCGGTGATTACCACCGATGAGGAGTGGGATGCCCGGCGGCTGCAAGCGGCACAAGAGATTTTGGACGGTATTTTGCCCGTTAAGCTGCGGGGGCTTTATGTGTATTATGCGCCCTGGGATCAGATCCCCCGTTACCGTGGAGTGGAGCCCATCTTGTTGGATATGGTGGATAGGCCGGAGTTTTTGCACCGCATTATTGAAAAATTCACCCAAGAAGGGCTGTGCCTGGTGGATCAATATGAAAAGCTGGGCCTGCTGGAGCTGGATATTCCTGATTTGCACTGCACTCCGCCCTATGTAAGCGATCTGCCGGCCCCCGATTATCAGGGCGGCAAACCCAGGGCGAAGGATGTGTGGTTCCGCACCATGGCCCAGATGTTTTCCACTGTTTCCCCGGCCATGCAAAAGGAGTTTGACCTGGACTATTCTAAGCGCCTGTATGAACGGTTTGGCCTGGTGTACTACGGTTGCTGCGAACCGCTGGATAATAAAATAGCCCTGCTCAAAGAGATGATCCCCAACCTGCGTAAAATCGGCGTGAGCCCCTGGGCCAATGTGCAAAGCAGCGCTGAGCAAATGGGCAAGAATTATGTTTACGCCCGCAAGCCCAATCCCGCCAATGTAGCGATTCAAACCGATCCCGAGGTGATACGGGCCGAAATCAGCGAAACAGTGGAGGCTTGTGAAAAGTACGGCTGCCCCTACGAATTTGTGCTCAAGGATATCAGCACAGTTTCTTACCGGCCGGAAAATCTCATTGTTTGGGAGCGCACGGTGCGCGAGGTGCTCGACGGTTATTACGGCAAGCGCCCCGGTTGCTAAGCGCCGGTGTGCAGAAAAGAGCCGGATCTCCGGCTAAATGATAGAAAAGCAAACACAGATAGGAGGAACTATCATGAAAAAAGCATTGATTGTGCAAGGTGGATGGGACGGCCATGAGCCTCAATTGACCAGCAAGCGCTTTGCTGGGTTGCTGGAAGAAGAAGGCTTTTCGGTTACGATTAGCGATACCTTGGAATGCCTGCGGGATCTTGACGAGCTGATGACCTATGACTTGATGGTGGCCTGCTGGACCATGGGCGAAATCCCAGGCGAATGCTCGAAAAACGTGGCCAAAGCCGTGGGCGCAGGCATGGGCTTGGCGGGCTGCCATGGCGGTATGTGCGACTCCTTTAGACAAGATACCGAATGGCAGTTTATGACCGGTGGTCAATGGGTTAGCCACCCCGGCGGCGATGGCATTGAGTATATGGTGAACATTTGCAAGGGTTCCAGCCCTATTGTAGAGGGGCTGGAGGACTTCCCGGTGTGCAGCGAGCACTATTATCTGCATGTGGATCCCGCCATTGAAGTACTGGCCACTACCCGCTTCCCCTGCGTTACTTATTACCACATTTCCAACAAGCCGGTGGATATGCCTGTGGCCTGGACCAAGTTCTGGGGCAACGGCCGCGTGTTTTACACCTCTTTGGGCCATCACGACGATGTGTTTGATAAGTCTCCCACCGCCCAGGTGCTGATGAAGCGCGGTATGCTGTGGGCCGCCGAGGGCAAGGCTTACGCCAAAGAGCACGGCCTGACCACCGAGCGCTTTGAAAATACGGCAAAGATGTATTAAGCCGGGCGCTACGGCTCGGCGGCCCCGGCTGGGGCCGAACAAACCCAATTAAGAAAGGAACGATACCCATGAAGACGGGAAAAACTGTAAAAATCGGCATTGTGGGCGTAGGCGCCATCAGCGGCATCTATTTGGAAAACATCACCAATATGTTTCAAGAGATTGAAGTGCTGGGCGTGTGCGATCTGATTCGGGAACGCGCGGAAGCGGCGGTGGAAAAGTACAACATCCCCAAGCTGTATGAAACCATGTACGACGTGTTCGCCGATCCCGAGGTGGACATTGTGCTTAACCTAACCCGGCCCTATGAGCATTTCGGCGTATCTTCCGAGGCGCTCAAGGCGGGCAAGCATGTTTATTCCGAAAAGCCCCTGGCCGCCACATTGGAGGAGGGCAAAGAGCTGGTGCGCTTGGCCCAAGAAAAAGGCCTGATGCTGGGCGGTGCGCCTGATACTTTTATGGGTGCGGGCATACAGACCTGCCGCAAACTGATTGACAGCGGCTTTATCGGCACCCCTGTAGGCAGCGCGGCCTTTATGATCTGCCGCGGGCACGAGAGCTGGCATCCGGATCCGGAGTTTTATTATAAGCACGGCGGCGGCCCCATGATGGATATGGGCCCCTATTATGTTACCGCTCTTATTAACCTGTTGGGTGGTGTGTCTGCCGTAACGGGTGTAACCAAAACGTCCTTTGCCCAGCGTATGATCACCAGCCAACCCAAAAACGGCACGGTGATCGACGTGGATGTTCCCACCTATGTAACCGGTATTATGCAA
Organism: Candidatus Gallacutalibacter stercoravium; assembly: GCA_018716975.1. Lineage (GTDB taxonomy): Bacteria > Bacillota > Clostridia > Oscillospirales > Acutalibacteraceae > Gallacutalibacter_A > Gallacutalibacter_A stercoravium. The sequence goes on from DVJE01000026.1 coordinate 50,034, forward strand.
TATGAAAGCGGCGCGGTGGGCACTATCTTTACCACCTTTGACGTGCATTACGATTCTCAGGCCCGTTTGGAGGTGTATGGTTCCGAGGGTACCCTCATCGTGCCCGACCCCAACGGCTTTGGCGGCCCCATCAAGCTGCTGCGGCCGGAAGAAGGCAAGTATTATGAGATGCCCCTAACCTTTGGCTATGCGGGCAACAGCCGCGCGTTAGGCTTGGCAGACATGGCTAAGTCGTTGCAAACAGGCCGCCCCTGCCGCACCACTTACCAGCAAACCTATCATGTGTTGGAAGTAATGACGGGCTTCCAGCGCAGCAGCGATGCAGGCCGTACAATCGCCATCGAGTCTAAATTTGAGCGCCAAGCTCCCATGGTGAACGGCGCTTTGAAAGGCGTTTTGGATTAATCGCGAGGCATCGCGCAAGAGAGCAATGAAACAAAGGCCCCGGATTGGTACTTGTGCCAATCCGGGGCCTTGTTACGCTTGCGTCCGGTTTAACCATAACACTTTTTGCAGGGGGTTCGACCGTCGGCCTCGGCCTGCTCTTTTGTGACCTGCCACGGGTTTTGCATATTGCTGCAATTGGGATTGTTGTGGTACTTTTCGCCGGAACCGCTGATCCATACCATTTGGCTTTGGGGCGTTTGCTGTGGGATTTGTTCAACCGGTTCAACCGTTTGGGGTTGTACCGGTGTTTCCGGCTGCGGATCGGGCTCAGGTGTGGGTTGCGGGGTGGTTTCCGGCGCCGGTGCAACGGAGGAAACGGGGGAGGGATCTTGCTGCTGAGGTTGCTGCACTGCTGCTTCGCTGCCGGCCGGGGGAGCAGCCTGGCTTTCTTCTGACGTAAGAGAGGCAGAGGAGCTTTCTTGGCTGTCTTCTGTACTGCTGAGCGTGGAGGAAGCGGTGTCTTTGTTTTCTTTGCTGGATACAGAAGATGTGAAAAAAGATGGTGCAGCAGTAGGGGCAGAAGCGGTGCCGGTGGGCAGCGCCTGTTGCTGCGGCGAGAGCGCCAAGCAAACAACCAAAACCACAAGGCTAACGGCTAAGCCAATGGCTGGTCGCTTAGTGGGGCGCATTTGTTTGTGACAACGAATGAATAAAACCACCGAAACAATAGCGGCAATGAAAGAGAAAACACCTAGAAATGCAACCATGATTTATCATCCTCTCACTTTGATTATAGTGAAATAATAACTCATATTAAAGAGAATGTAAATCACAAATTGTGAAAACATGTAGAAACTTGTAAAAAAGAAAAACCAACAGCCCTTGCGCATTTAAAACGCACATGACAATTAATAGTCAAGTGAGCAGCAGAAGATTACTGTGCACAAAAATGGCACCTAATTTACAAGAGCTATTTATAGTATGGGAAATGATCTCGTGCGCACTATCACGTCAGCCGTGCAGGTGGATACAAAGGTGGGAGCACTGTTATTATGCCAACAGTACGCAACGCCGAATTGATTTTGAATCATAGCTCCTTGCCCCACGGTTTACCAGCCGGAGTTTGGCGGCCTCGTTATTCTTCCGGTTCAGCTGGGCTCATATGGCTCAAAATGAAAGGCCGGCGCGCGGAAAATCCGGCGCCGGCCCTTACCTACAGAGAAAAAAGCAAGCCGTTTGATTTATTTTGTTTTTACCCGATAGCCACAGTAATCCAGCACCAGTTCGCTGAAAACAGCGTTAGCCCAAGAGAACCATTCGCGGGTATAACGGGTGGGATCGTCCACGTCAAAGCCCTCGTGCATCAGGCCTTTGCCGCCGTCGGTGTTTTTCAAGGTTTCCAGCAGCTCACGCTTTGCCTCTTTGCTGCTGGTGGTCAGGCCCTGCATAGCCAGAGAGATGTGCCAAATATAGCGCTCCGGCGTGTGGGGGCTGCCGATGCCTTTGGCGCATTTACCGCTAAAGTAATAGGGATTAGTGTCGCTTAATATCATGTTGCGCGTGTTCTGGTAAAGCGTATCGTCCTCGCTGCGATAGCCAATGTAGGGGATAGAAAGCAGGCTGGGCAGGTTGGCGTCATCCATCACATTATACTGGCCAAAGCCATCCACCTCATAAGCGTACACCTTGCCGTACTTTTCATGATCCAGCACGGCGTACTGGCTGATACCGTCGTCAATCTCTTTGCGCAAGGCGGCAGCGCGGGCGGCCAAATCGGTGTCGTGCAGCACGGTTTGGGCGATTTCTTCCAAATAGCCCAACACCACGCAGGCGAACATATTGGAAGGGACTAAATAGCCGTATACGCAAGCATCGTCACTGGGGCGGAAGCCAGACCAGGTGAGCCCGATGTTGGATTTTACCAAAGCGCCCTTGCCGTCGCGGGAGAGGGTATCGGTATAGGGGCAGTTCACGCGGCCAAACCGATAGGGGGAGTTTTCTTCATGCGCCTGCTCCACCCGCCAAACGCGCAATATTTCTTCCACGCCCTTGCGCCAGGTTTCGTTAAACTGAGCGGTGCGGCCGGTATTCTTCCAAAACAGGTAGCTGAATTGCAGCGGGAAGCACAAAGAGTCTATCTCATATTTGCGCTCCCACACAAAGGGTTTCATATCGGTGGCGTCTTGCTGATGGCCGTGGCCGTTGGCCTCTTCGTTAAAAGCGTTGGCGTAGCAGTCGGCGGCGATATAACGGAACTGCCGCTCGATGAGGCCCTGAATTAAGTCGGCAACTGCGGGATCGTTTTGCGCTAAAATTAAATAGGGGCGCAGCTGGCAAACGGAATCCCGCAACCACATAGCAGGGATGTCGCCGGTAATTACGAAGGTGGTGCCGTCTTCCATGGGCTTTACCGTGGTGTTCAGGGTGTTGGCAAAGCAATTTTCAAACATCTGCCCCAGCTTGGGATCGTCTTTTAAAATATCCTTTACCTTAGTTATCATCTCTTGTACGGATGCAAAGGATTGTTGTGCCATTTTTTATCTCTCCTCGTTTTTGTTCTTTCGTGTTTATGGTTGTCAGCATTGGCCGCGCATACCCGCGTGAGGGGAAAGCGGCTTTGCCGATTAATCGCCGTGATACATATCACCAATGGTTTTCGGGTGCTCTTCCGCCTGGGCGGTTTGCACCACCGGAGGCACATTGCCCTGTACGCACTGGGGGCCTTGAACCGGCGCCGCCCAGCGCACCGCGTTGCCGATTACCTTTAGAATCTGCGGGTTGTAATAAGTGGGCACGGTTTCATGCCCCGGCTGAAAGTAGAAAATGCGCCCCTTGCCCCGGCGGTAACAGCAACCGCTGCGGAACACCTCGCCGCCGGAAAACCAGCTGATAAACACCAGCTCGTCGGGAGCGGGAATATCAAAACGCTCCCCATAGGTTTCTTCGTGCTCCAGCACAATTTTTTCGTCTATGCCCTCTGCGATGGGGTGGCCGGGTTCTACTACCCAAAGAATTTCCTTTTCGCCGGCTTCACGCCATTTTAGATTAGGCGTGTTGGTGCCCATCAACCGGGCGAAGATTTTAGAACCATGGGCGGAATGAAGCAAAATAAGCCCCATGCCTGCCTGTACCCGCTGAAAGACGCGCTCTACCACCTCGTCAGCTACCTTATGGTGGGCGATGTGCCCCCACCAAACCAGCACATCGGTGTTATCCAGCAGTTCTTGAGGCAGACCGTTTTCCGGCATATCCATGGTGACGCAGGTTACATCGGCAATGCCCTGCTCTTGCAGGTAGCTGCCGATGGCCCCATGAATGCCTTTGGGATACAGCTTGGCCACAGCTTCAAATTTTTGCTCATGTACATATTCGTTCCAAACCGTTACGCGCAATTTACTCATGTGTATCCTCCATTCTTTTTGAGCTTATCTTCTTGTCTTCACCGGGGCGAGGCCCTCTTGCCCGGCAGCACGAGATAGCATGCTTGGTATTATATCGCTTTTTGTAAAAATAAAACCGGTTTATGCCTCTGAAGCGAACACCGCCGAATGCGGCATCAGGATAGAGCCGCCGCAAGGCTGCTGGAAGATGCGGTTTTGCGGCAGGTAGGAAACATCCCAGGGGTAAGAGGTGTGATTAACAACCACATAGCAGCCGTCAAAGCAAGCGGTTTCTATTCCCTTGGCTGCGGGCAAGGGAGCGTTGACATGCTGAAGCAGCAGCTCCTTAAAGGGATCGTGCTCTACAACGCACAGGGGGTAGTATTCCCTATTGCGGTACTGGGTGGGCACTGCGCCGGTTTTTTTGGCGATGTATTCCGTACCGTACAGGAAACCAAAAGCGTACACCATACCTTTGCCCACAGGTAGTGCAGCGATGGCAGTGAGGCCGTCATCCTCATAGTGGGCCACAGCTTGGCCCCCCTCAATGCTGGCAAACACCTCTCCGGTAGGGATGATGCCCTCTACATAGCGCACGCATTGGTGCTCGTGGGGCGTCATTTTCAGGCCAAACAGACGAGAAGCGAGCGGGTGCCCAACGTCGCAAAATACAATGCCGCCCCGTTGGGCAAAGGCGTAAATCGCTTCTTCCAGCCCGGGTTCTATGCCGGCTTCATAGCAGGAATCGGCGGGCACCACCAGCACTTGGTAATCGGCAAGGGCGCCGTCGGCCGCTTGAGCGGGATGAATCACATCGCAGGCGATACCCGCGTCGCACAGCGAATGATAGTAGCCCAAAAGATCCCGCCGGCGCTGGGGATTCCCCTCTATGCTGTAGGGTTCCACCAGGGCCATTTCAGCCGGGTAAAGCAACGCGGCCTGCTTTAAACGCGCGCCCTTGATGCGGGGCAACACTTCTTTGGCCCAGTTGTTGCCGTCGCGCAGCGAGCTCTGGAAGGGATCCCCCAGCTTGTGCATCACGCCGCCGTCATCCAACCCGCAGTAACCGTAGGCATAATGGCCGGAGGCGCCCGAGGCGGCCGCTGTGCCGATGATTTCGCAGGGGGTTACCACACTATAGATATCCTGATACAGGTAGCGGCCCAGATAAAAGCCCACCGAAAACTCCCGGCCAGGGTTCATGCAGCGGATCATGCTGTTTTGGCAAGAGGAGGCGTAAGCGTCGGCGTCCCCCTCGTCGGTGCAGGGCACCGACATAAAAGAGCAGTTGTCGACAAACGGCGCCACGCGATAGGGATCAATGCCGCGCCGTGAAGTATCCCACAACAGGTTTTCGCTGTTGATGTTTAGGAACATCCCCCATTGAGAGAGAATGGGGCTTAGGTATAACCCGGCATCTTGCTCTTTTATTTTACGCTGCATGGTGGCAAAATATTGCACTACCACGTCGTTTTTGTAGCGCAGATTGTCGGTAAAGCGGTAATAAAGAGGCGTGCGGTTGTCGTAGTCCGCTTTGGTGGGCTCCGCTTCACGGCTGGGGTTAAACCAGTAATACTCCGGCTGGATGTCGTCAAAAGAAGCATACCCGGTTTGATAGGCGCTGTTAAAGGCGTTGATATCCCGGTACCGGTTTTTTAACCAATTGCGGTAGTGATTCATCCCATCTTGATCAAAGCTCATTTCGGCAATGGGATCCCACATGGTGCACACGGGGCTTTTTTCTTCCCCATTTACCGTGATGCGCGCCGCATTGCCGCCATACAGGGTGTAAAGGCCCTTTAAATGATCCAGCATAGACTGCTGGGCCTTATCCGACCAGTATTTATAATAATTGCCGTAGCGCCCGTTAAGCCGCACGGTGCTTTCACCAATGACGGGAGGGCTGAAACGGATGTTGGGATACAGATTGTCCCCATTTAAATAGATGGCCAAAAAGCTGTGAGAGAGCCCCTCTTGCTTAATGCACTCCATCATATATTCTTGCATACGCACGTAGTCGCTGGCTTCGCCGCCGGCGTAGCGGTCAAAGAAATCCTGCCAGGATTTGGAATCCAGCTGCACATTGTTAAAACCAAGATCCTTGATGGTGTGAATCCCTTCTTTGACAAACTCTTTCGAGTTAAAAGCCGGTTCGAAAAAGTTACCGAACCACAGGCTGAGATAGGGTTTTCCCTCTTTATTTTCTATCACGGCAATCCCTCCCGAAATTTAGTTGTTAAACTAAGTATACCATAAATTCCCGGTAAGTGAAACGGAACCAAACCATAAAATACGGACGATAGAACAATCCCCCAGAAGAATAAGAACTACAGCAGGGAAATTTCGCCTCACCGCCCTCGCCGCCCAGGTAAATGAGATTTTAGGTAGACGCTACACTTTATTGCTTATAATTATGACGTGTTTGTTTGCCATGGGCGCCTTGCTTTTCTGTTGTTTTCTTATATCCGCTCTCGTGTGCAACACTATCTAAAACGCTCAAAAGATTCTAAAACGACAAAATGCGCCCACTAATTAGTGAGCGCGTTTTGTTTATAACAGCCCCTGCCGTTCAATCGAGGTGTATAAATCCATGATGTTGTCATCGGTGGCAAAACGGCTGGCGCCGTATGTGTGAAGGTGCTCAATGTATTCTACAGGACCGCCGTCGGTGACAATGCCATTAATTAGCCGGTCAATGGTTTCTCGGCTTTGGCCCTCGAAAAATTCCGGGTTCAGGATGTAGGTGCATTTGGTGTGAGGAAAATACTGCCGCAACAACTTGTAGTCGCTGCCACCGCCCACATCCAAGGCGTCTGGCGTCAATTCTGTATAAAGCCCGGCGTAACGGTCGAAAATCCCGCAGTGGTGAATTGAAAAATGCCGAAATTGCTGCCGGAACCATAAGTCCACCGGGAGGATCACTGCCCGGTACATTTGGGGCGAAAAAAGAATAGCCGGGCAGTTGCCTAATCCGCTGCTCTGACGTTCTACCCGCTCGGGCGGGCAGATAACGTCCTCAAACTCATAGTAGAGCCGGATAAAGGTTTTGGCCATAACCATCAGGACGTGCTGCGCTATTTTGGGTTCAATGGCGCAGCAGGCGATAAAATCCTCGCCAAAAATGGAAATGGCGGCGTTTAAGGGGCTGCCGGTGTTGATCCATCCATAGGCAAACCCATATTTTTGCTTCATCTTTTTGGCGTCGTCCATGGCTTTTTTGATCACATCATTATGGCGCAGATCCGGCATATCCAAAGCAGCCAGCTGGTCAAAATTCACCCGGATGGGATCCGCAGAAGGGGCCTGATTAGAGGTGTATCGTATTTTGCAGCCAAAAAGCGCCGGAATAAACCGGTGACCGTATTGATCGGATGCCACAGGGTTTGGCTTAGGTTCCAGGCTGCCGATTTCTGTACCGGGAAACCGTTTAGCACGTTGGTAAGACATTTCACGGTATGCTTCTGTCCGGCGGATGGGATCCACCCAAAAATCTTCAGAAAAATCCACGCCGTACCGGTCGTTATGCCAATCCTCCGATAAGTCGAAGTAGACGTGCGGATACATCTTGGTTCCTCCCCTCAAAAATTTTTAGCAATCCCAGGGATTGGGGATGAAATCGCCGCCGCGGCACCATTTTAGATACCGGAGAGCGTGCAGCTGGGCTGTCATTTCCCATTCGCCGTTGTAAATGGGGTCATGATACCCTTCGATGCAGATGTCGTTTTCATAGCCGTTTTGGTGCAGGATGGAGAAAATTTGCCGCCAGTCAACGTCACCAAAGCCTGGTGTACGCTGGGGCGCAAAATCCACAGCGCCCAATATACCGTATTTTTTCACCGCATCCAGGTCCACGCTGCAATCCTTTCCGTGAAGGTGCAAAATCCTTCCGGTGGGAGCCCATTCACGCAGCTGGGCAATGGGGTCAATCAGCTGGATGTTCTGGTGGCCGGGTTCCCACTCCAGCCCCAAGTTTTTGTTTGGTACTTCTTCAAACATCATTTCCCAGGCTTTGGGGTTAAAGCCGATGTTGCATGTGACTTTTTGCCAGTTTCCTCCCATGGGGCAGTTTTCGATGGCTATTTGCAGGCCTTTATCCGCCGCGTAAGCCGAGAGTTCCCGAAACACAAGGCCGAATTTGGGAATGGATTTTTCCACCGGCTGCCCTTCGTATCCACCGGCAAAAGTGGTGACCATGGGTGCGCCGAAATACTGGGCGGAGTCTATGCAATATCGCAGGGTTTTGGCATGTTCCGCGTTCTCAATAGGGTTGCAGTAGTAGCCGATGGAGGATACCCGAACGTTATGCTCCCGCAAAACCGGCAGAATGGATTCCGCCAGCTTTTTTAAGTCAATTCCTTCCAAAGTCATGTGAAAGTTGATGGCTACACATTCAAAACCCTGATTTACCAAGTGCGGCAACCATTTTTCCGTATAAATTCCCGGAACACAAGTGCCGATGCCAATCTGTTTCATCGAAATCCATCCTTAATATTTGCCAACTTCTTTTACCGTTGCCACAATACTGCGAAAATTTTCCAAAGACACATTATTGGGAATGGAATGGTCTGAGGAGAAGATATAGCCGCCGTTTTCTTTCAACTTTGGAACCATCTGGCGAATTTCTTCTATAATTTTTTCTTTTTCCGGCCACAAAACCGCATTGATTCCGCCGTGCAGCACCAGCCGGTCCCCATATTTCTGCTTTAGTTCCAGCGGGTCTACCCCTGCTTTGACTTCCAGGGGATTGAGAGCGTCTACACCGGCGTCTAGGATATCCGGCACCAAGGTCATAATATCTCCGCAGGAATGGAGGTGAGCGTAAATCCCTTTGCTATGGGCCCATTCGCAGGCTTTTTTGTGGAAAGGTTTAACAACTTCTCGATAGGTAGCTGGGGAAAAGAAGGTGGTGCCTTTGTAGCCCATGTCGTCCGGCCAGAAAATCTCGTCAAATCGGTAGCCGGCATCCCAAACCATGTCAAATAGCTTCATACAGCTGTTCAGATAGGTGTCAATCATGTCTTTTACCCACTCCGGATTCTCCATAAGGGCAATGAGCAGAGTTTCCGTTCCCACCATCCAGGAATGGGTGACGTCAAAGCCAAACCAGAAGCCGGCCTGAATAAACCGGCCTTCCGCAACCCACTTGCCGTAGTTTTGCTTTAAATAGTCCCAGTCTACCCGGTCGGGAGAAATATCCATTCGTTTTTTGGCTTCCGCCCAGGCTTCTTCGGTGGTGACGGTAAAATCTAGAAATTCGGGGGTAGAGTCCAGTTCTTTGAACTGTTTCAGGGTAACGCCCCAGGGGGTTGTGTGAATGATATAACGGTCCGTTTCCTCTAGAATTTTTTGTTCATAGCGGGGTGTAATGTCCACACCGATAGACTCACACTTGTCTACATCAAAAAAGTCCCGCCAGTCAACATCCGCAGGCATCCCTTCTTGCTTCCAGCGGGCAATCGTGCCTGCCCAGGGCGAGTCAATAATGGGAACCCGATCCGCTTCTTGGTGCGCATACATTCTTAAAAATCTTTCTTTGCTGGTCATTTATGTACGCTCCTTTGTGGTAGATTGTTGTAGAAAATACGCATAGGTAAAGGTACACAGAGGCTGCACGCCATGAAACCAGAATGATACAGGAAACAGCAGCGCGGCAAATTACCGATAGTACTCATCAATGGTGCTTTGCACAATCTGATTCCAGCGGATTAAATTTTGCGGCTTATAATCCACTGTGCTGATGTCTTTTAAAACAAACTCATAGGGGCACTGATGCGCGACGCAAACCTCTATGGTTTCGCGGATTTCTTTTTTCACAGTGTCTTCGTCAAAGGCGGCCCCTACATTTGCAGGATTGGGCTTTCTTGCATAAACATAGTCCCCGCCTATTTCTTCGGCCATTTTATGGATGTTGGCCCAGGGGCTAACGCCCAACTTGCGCAGGTTGGGTAGCCTTTTTAATATCGGCACAAAGCGCTCCAACGGTTCACAGCATCCATAATAAACAAGCCCGCATTTTTCTGCCAGCTGCTTCATATATTGAAACTCAAATTCTTCAAAGGCAGCGGCCGACACGGTGGAAAACATCTGAGCCATGGCCCTGAACCATACGTTTTTGGCGGTAATACGCCCCGAATTTGCGTCCGGTTTTGGCAGATCGTCTGTGAAGGGCGGTGTACAATGAAGGCTTTCGATGCAGGGATCCAAAAGGCCGAGTTTTTCTCTTTGTTCTATTTCCGATAGGCCGATTTGTGTAAACTTTTCCATCGTCTTATGCAAAAATTCCGGCCGGTCCATCATATCGATCAGCACCGGTTCAACCCCTCTTAGCATAGAGATCGTATCCCACGGCGAATGGGCGATATACCCGCCGCACAATCTTACAGGAAGGATATCGCCCAACACCTCTTGTATGCGGGCCTTTTGGTTTTCATCCTGTTGGGGATCGGCCGTTATAACCGGGATGCGAAGGCGTTCCAGTTTTTCTTCTGTATCCAATTCGTCGATGTAATGGTGCGAAACAATGTTGTTTTTGCTGTCGATGGCTTTTGTTTCTTCTTGGATGGATACGCCGATACCGGAAGAGGCGCTGCTTTTCATAATTGGATAGTAGGGGAGCAAATACATATCGGCGCGAAAAAAATTCCAGCGGAACAGCTTTTCTTTAAAATACCACTCCATTTGCCTTAAAAGAGGATCTTCGCAAAAGAGCGTTAAATGGTTATCGAAATTCATTTCATGCCACGGCACTTCGTCTATCCATACGGGAGGGCGCGACGGCTTTAAATCGTTTACTGCTTTACAACGATCGTAATGTTCCTGATTTTCATCAGTATGCGCCAACGCTGCATATTTTTTGGCAAGTTCTCTCACTAGCGTTAGCTCTCGATCCAGCTGCATTGTGAAACACCTCTTTTTATAAAATAGTTTATATTTTCCACAGGGGAGTGAACAGTTCCAGAAATAAAACCACCATATGTAGGATAGGGAAGGATTACGCAAAGAAGCGACGTTTTTCGACAGGAGAGAGCTTGGAGTTAAGCTGAATGCGTTCATGGTTGTAAAAAGCGATATATTCATCAATGAGCG